>NZ_CP129884.1:2648045-3310057 GCF_030490285.1 Methylomonas montana
TACCTGGACATCGAGCGCAAGCTTGGCGTACAGCCGGAATTGTTTCTGGTAGGCGTCAATGGAGACCAGAAAATCATCGCTAGCGCAATGGCGGGCTTCGACGGCCATCGCGGCTGGGTCAATTATCTGGCCGTCGCCCCCGATAAACGACGCTTATCCCTGGGCAGGCAATTGATGAATGAAGCGGAACGCTTGCTGATAGAACGCGGTTGCCCGAAGCTGAATCTACAGGTACGTACCGGCAATCTGGAAGTGTTGGAGTTTTACCGCAAGCTAGGCTACGTTCAAGACGACGTTGTCAGCCTCGGCAAGCGGCTGATTCAGGATCAGCAATAGACAGCCCCCCGACATAGATTCAGTGCGCGTCGAGTTTTAGTGGGTTATCGCCATCGTCTGCGGGAACGGCTTGTAAAGTGTTCTCGCCTAACGCTTCCCGGCGGGGTTGTATGAATTTTTCCAGCAGCCACGGATCGTCAAAATGCCGTTTGCCGAGGAAGGCAATCGCATGCGATCCCCATTGGCGCATGGCCCCCGCGCTCGGCACTCCCATAGGCCAAAATAGAAATCGCTCCGGACGCTCGCTGCCCGGTACCAAACCATCCGTATCAAACAAACTGCGGTGTCGGCCGTTGGGCATCGGCAGCGAGCGGAGTTGGTCATAAGCAAGCCAGCCATAAATGTCGGAAACCGCTGCCTGTTCTTCCGATCCGATACCACGGATGAAATGGTTGCCCGAAGCGACCTGAATCACCAGGCGTTCGCCGGGCTTGGGTCCAAGAATCGGCATCGGCGACAAGATCGGCTCCGAACCGTCCAGGGGTTGCACGAACCGTGCGCCTTCACCCGGAAAGACCATGTAATAACAGCCGCAGGGATGAATACTGTCATAGGCCAGCGGCTTGCCATCCATCCCCAAGGTAACGCGCCAGATGAGTCCGTCGAAGCGGCCTGCATAAATATCCATCCAGCTTACCGATGGCCGGGCTGGAAACCAGACGAGGTAATTGAGTTGGAGCAGCACTTGGCCGCCAAGGCGTGTATAAGACGGCAGCCGATAAACGACGGGTTTTTGAGTGTTGATATAGCTTTTTCCATCCTCATCGTCAATGTCGGCAGAACCGATGCGGTCATTGTCGTCCGCCGTGTCAACGGCCCAGATCGGCGCAAAAGTGGAAAATAATCGGGCGAATTGATCGTCGGAAGGCTCAGGAATGCTTAATGGATTAAGCGCCGACTGCTCAAGAACCTTGGCAACCTCGGCCGAACTTAGCGCATCCGGCGCCGGTGGGGCATAGCGAATCAATCGGCCTGTGCCGGACCGATTCTGATCGGGATTGAGGAAGGGTTCGCGCATTTCCCGCTGCACCCGCCAAACACCATCGACGATGACCCAGCGGCTGAGAAAATAGAGACCGAAGAACCGCTGCCAGGTCGAATAGGCATCTGGCGGCTCGATAGCTGATAACAATTGGCCGCGCCGATGCGGATACATCAGCTCCTGCTCGGCTAGGATGTGTCCACAGACATTCACTACTGTTTCGACATTAGAGCCGAAAGCGTCCAGCGGCGAAGCTGTCGCCTCTGCTGGCAAGTTACGCCATTCGATCAGCCGGGCTGTTTCATCCAGTTTCCGCAAACGTTCAAGCCATGCAGCGTAAGCTTCGCCTGCCACACCTTCATTTGCAAAAGACGCCAGGAATCGATCGACACGCAATTCCGGAAAACCGGATATCCGAGCCGCAGTTGCATCCGCCACGCCGTACTCATCGACACGTCGGTCCATCTCGTCGAACAGGCTGTCGCAATCCATGCTCTGTATCGGTGACGGCGGAAGCGGTCTCCAACTAGCGCAGGCTTGAAGACATAAAACGAGTATGCCGGCCAGTGCTGAAACGCGCAGGGTGCGGGGCATCACAAACCTGCGGCTAAGGTAGGGAGCCAGCCGTACAAGCGGCAGTAGGTTTACCCCACCCAAACCCGCGCATTTCTAAACATCCGCAGCCAGGCCCCGTCTTCCGACCAATCGGCAGGATGCCAGGAGTTTTGCACGGCGCGGAAGCAGCGCTCGGGATGCGGCATCATGATGGTAAATCGGCCGTCGGTGGTGGTTAGGCCGGTGATGCCTAACGGCGAACCATTGGGGTTGGCCGGGAAGGCTTCTGTCTGGTTGCCGTAGTTATCGATATAACTCAACGCGACTGGCGCTATTGACGGTTCTTGAACGCCGAATTCGGCCCTGCCTTCGCCATGCGCGACCACGACCGGCAGCATCGAGCCAGTCATGCCTTGAAAGAAAATCGACGGCGACTCCTGCACCTTGACCATCGCCACCCGCGCCTCGAATTGTTCAGACAGGTTGCGTTTGAACTGCGGCCAATATTCGGCGCCGGGAATGATGTCTTTCAGGCCGGACATCATCTGACAGCCGTTACATACGCCCAAGCCAAAGGTGTCGGGGCGATTAAAGAAGGCCGCGAATTCGTCGCGGGCTTTGGCATTGAACAGGATGGACTTTGCCCAGCCGCCGCCGGCGCCCAATACGTCGCCGTAAGAAAATCCGCCGCAAGCCACCAGTCCGGTGAATTCGGTCAACGAAACTCGGCCGCTGATGATGTCGGTCATGTGCACGTCGATGGCCGCGAAACCGGCCCTATCGAAAGCCGCCGCCATCTCGACGTGGCCGTTGACGCCCTGCTCGCGCAGAATGGCAACCTTAGGTTTTTCTCCATTCGCAAAGCACGCGGTAATGTCGTCGTTGATGTCGTAAGTCAACACAGCGGACAAGCCTGGATCGCTGTCGTCGGCGATGCGCTCGAACTGCTGGCCGGCGCAATCGGGATTGTCGCGCAGCGCCTGCATCCTAAAGCTGACTTCCGACCAGGTTTGCTGCAATTCGGCCCGGTTGGCACGGTAGATTTCATTGCCGTTTTGGACGATACG
Organism: Methylomonas montana; assembly: GCF_030490285.1. NCBI lineage: Bacteria > Pseudomonadati > Pseudomonadota > Gammaproteobacteria > Methylococcales > Methylococcaceae > Methylomonas > Methylomonas montana. The sequence continues at coordinate 2,650,986 of NZ_CP129884.1, forward strand.
CAGCTGTTGACCCGAAACCACCGTGCCTACCACGTGCGTAAACTCGTCAAGACCGGCCTGATCCAGCAACCGTGCGACATGATCCAGTTCGGATTTTTTTACTTGCAGCACCGCGCCCAATTCCTCGTTAAACAAGGCCGCCAATACATCATTACCGAGCTCGGAAATATCCAGCTCGACGCCCTTGCGACTCGCAAGCAGCATTTCGGTCACCGTCGCCAGCAAGCCGCCGTCGGCGCGGTCGTGATAAGCCAAAACCAAGCCTTGTTCATTCAGAGACTGGATGGTATCGAAGAAACGCTTGAACAGACCGGCATCGTCCAGATCGGGCGCCTGATTGCCAAGCTGGTTGTAAACTTGGGCCAGCACCGAGCCACCGAGACGGTTTTTGCCCTGCCCCAGATCGATCAACAGCAATACGCTGTCTTCGCCCTTGAGTTCCGGGGTCAGCGTATTGCGCACATCCTGCACCGGCGCGAAGGCGGTGATGATTAACGACAGAGGCGAAGTCATGGTCTTCTCTCCGCTAGAGTCTTTCCAAACGCTTTTCATCGACAAGGAATCCTTGCCGACCGGAATCGCTATGCCCAGCTCGGGACACAGCTCCATACCCACCGCCTTGACGGTATCGAACAAGACCGCATCTTCGCCGGGACTGCCGCAAGCCGCCATCCAGTTAGCCGACAATTTCACATCGCCCAGTTTGCCGATGCGCGCCGCCGCCAGATTAGTCAAGGCTTCGCCTATCGCCATGCGACCGGAAGCCGGGCCGTCGATCAGCGCCAGCGGGGTGCGTTCGCCCATCGCCATAGCTTCGCCGGTATAGGCATAAAAACCGGATGCGGTCACCGCGACATCGGCGACCGGCACCTGCCACGGGCCGACCATCTGGTCTCGCGCTACCAGACCGGTCACCGAACGGTCGCCGATGTGAATCAAGAAACTCTTGTCGGCCACGGCAGGGAATGCCAACACCCGTTTCACCGCTTCGGCCAGTTCGACGGAATCCAGCTTCAGTGCCGGCAAATCCTTGGTTAAACGCTGGACGTTTCTATGCATTTTCGGCGGCTTGCCGAACAGCACCGACATCGGCAGGTCGACCGGGTGAGCGCCGACGCGCATGGATGTGCTAGTGTCGCAAGAAGCAGGATGCTGGGAGCGACCCAGCCATTCGTCGCTCAGGGTCAGATGTTCTTCATCCGTAGCGTAGCCGATCACCGCATACAAACAATGTTCGCGCTTGCAGAAGGATTCGAACAGTTCCAGCGATTCGGGCTTGATCGCCACCACATAGCGTTCCTGAGCTTCGTTGCACCAGATCTGCATCGGCGACATGCCCTTGTCGGCGTTTTGCACCTTGCGCAGTTCGAAACGGCCGCCGCGGTCGCAGTCGTGAATGATTTCCGGCACCGCGTTGGACAGGCCGCCGGCGCCGATGTCGTGGATGGAAATAATCGGCGTGTTGTCGGCCAGCGAGTTGCAGTGATTGATGACTTCCTGGCAACGGCGCTCCATTTCCGGGTTCTCGCGCTGCACCGAAGCAAAATCCAGTTCCGCCGCGCTTTCGCCGGAGGTTTGCGAGGATGCCGCGCCGCCGCCCAAACCGATCAACATCGCCGGGCCGCCGAGAATGACGATCAGAGAACCAGCTGGAATAGGATGCTTGTCAACCAGCATCGGCCGGATATTGCCCATGCCACCGGCTATCATGATCGGTTTGTGGTAGCCGCGATATTGGTTGGGCTCGCCCGTTTCCGAGGGTTGCTCGAAGCTGCGGAAATAACCGGCGATGTTGGGCCGGCCGAATTCGTTGTTGAACGCCGCCCCACCGATTGGGCCTTCCAGCATGATGTCCAAAGCGGAAACGATACGCTCCGGTTTGCCATAGTCGGCTTCCCAGGGCTGTTCGAAACCGGGGATTTTCAGATGCGAAACGCTGAAACCGGTCAAGCCGGCCTTGGTCGCCGAACCGCGACCGGTGGCGCCTTCGTCGCGAATCTCGCCGCCGGAACCCGTCGCCGCGCCGGGATGCGGAGAAATCGCGGTCGGATGATTGTGGGTTTCCACCTTCATCAGCAGGTGCGCCTGCTCTTCGACATAGCCGTAGGCATAGTTATTAGCCGCATCGCGGATGAATACCTGCGCAGTCGGGCCTTCCAAAACAGAAGAGTTGTCGCTATACGCCGACAACACGCCTTGCGGATTCAGGGTGTGGGTGTTGCGTATCATCGCGAACAGCGACTTAGCCTGGTCTTCGCCATCTATGGTCCAGCTGGCGTTGAAGATTTTATGCCGGCAGTGTTCGGAATTGGCCTGGGCGAACATCATCAGCTCGACGTCGGTCGGATTGCGGCCCAAATTAATAAAACTATCGGTCAGATAATCGATTTCGTCCGCCGACAAGGCCAGACCCAATTCGGTATTGGCTCTGACCAAGGCATCCCTGCCCTGCTCGATGATGGCCACGCTTTGCAGCGGCTTGGGCTCGTGTTCGGCAAACAAATCCAGCTCGGTTTCGTTATAAACGACCTGCTGTATCATTCGGTCGTGCAGCAAACCAGCCAGTTGGTGTTTGACAGCATCGCTCAACTCAGTAGCACTAGCAAAGGTATAGGATATGCCACGCTCGATACGTTTCACGGTGGATAACCCACAGCGTTCGGCAATTTCCGAGGCCTTGCTGGACCAGGGCGAAATAGTGCCCAAACGAGGAACGACCCACAGCGATACGGAGGATTGGGCTGCTGGCAATTCGCTACTATTTTCTAGCGTTAGTGTATTTTCGATATTTTCGTGACTATACCCGTAATCCAGCAAACGTTGCAGCATCGCCTGCTGCTCGCCGTTCAATTCGCCGTCTAGCTGGACGAAATGCTGAAACCGAGCGCTGACGGCGGTAATGCCGCTATCGACGGCTTGCAGTTCGCCGAGTAATTTTTCGAGACGGAAACGGGAAAGTGCGGAAGTTCCGGAAATGGTCAACATGGGCTGTGTTTGGGTCGATTTTTAAAGCTGGATAGAGAAAACCGCAGCACGGTCAGCTCCGGCATTCATAATGCAATTTGAGGTAAAACCTGAATTGTTGCAGCAATGGCTACTTACCTATGGCGCTTTGGATTGATCGGCGGCACTTTCCGGATTATCGTTCGTGCTCGTCGGTAAATCCTGGTTAATGCCTTCGGTTATTAATCTGAGCAAGGAGGTGGCGGCGGCGTTGGAAATGGTTTGGCCTTCGCTATTTTGCACGGTCACTTCGGTGAGTTGCGCATCGAGTTCCTGCAAGCTCACCCGGTATTCTTGTTCCTGGCTAGGATCGTCGCCAAACAAAAAAGTTACTTCATCCCAAATGGAACCATCCTCCGGCTTAATCGCTTCCGGATCGTATTTGACAAAGAAATAGCCTTTGTCCAGATTGCGTTCGACCACTTCCAGCTTTTGCCGGCTCAGTGCTTTACCCACCAACCACCAGGCCTGCTTGACGGATTGGTCGATTTGCAAGCTACTGACGCCGCTGGCGCCGGTGGTTTGTACGCCATGACCTGGACTGGCAGCAGCTTCCAGCGGCTCCGCTTCCGATTTGCTGGTAACGGGCTCGACAACCTCGGCCGCCTTGGCCGTCGCAGAGGCTTGCGGAATAGGCGCGGCATTAGCGGCAGTCGCTTCCGGCCGGCTCGGGAAAGTCTTGGCTTTCAGATCCTCGGGTACGATCAACTCCGGGATTTCGGTCGTAAATTGATAGTCTCTTTCCTTATCCGGGAACCAACTCTTGATGGTGCTACAGGCCGAAGCATTGAGCAACAGCAAACCGATAACCGCTAAACGGCCGCAGGGGCATTTTTTCATAGTTATACGACGCCGGCCTGATGCATCGCTGCGCGCACGGCATCGAAACAGTCTTCGGTTAGCCAGGTCAACGGCAGACGAATGCCCTTGCCCATCAAGCCCATTTCGGCGACGGCCCATTTAACCGGAATCGGATTGGATTGGATAAACAAGCTACCATGCAAACCGGTCAGTTTGGCATCGATCGCCTCGGCGCTGGCGCGATCGCCGCTCATCGCCGCCGCCAGCATGTCGTGAACCAGTTTAGGGGCGACGTTACCGGTCACAGTGATACTGCCGTTGCCACCCATCAGACAAAATTCGCAACTGGTGGCATCGTCGCCGGTATACAGCGCAAAATCGTCGCCGGTTAAATCCCGGATTTGTTTGACCCGCTCCAGCTTGCCAGTGGCTTCTTTCACGCCGACAATATTCTTAATTTTCGCCAGGCGGCCCACGGTTTCCGGCAACAGATCGCACGCGGTGCGGCCTGGCACGTTATACAGAATTTGCGGAATGTCAACCGCTTCGGCAATGGCTTTGTAATGCAGATACAAACCTTCCTGGGTCGGTTTGTTGTAGTAAGGCGTGACCAGCAAACAGGCATCCGCGCCGGCTTGCTTGGCTTTTTGCGTCAGATGAATCGCCTCCCGAGTGCAATTGGCGCCGGTGCCGGCAATCACCGGGATCCGGCCGGCCACGCATTCGACGATGAACTTGATCACCGCGCAATGTTCGTCTTCGTCGAGAGTCGCCGATTCGCCAGTGGTACCGACCGCGACCAGCGCATCGGTGCCTTGCTCAATATGAAATTCGACCAGCCGTTTTAAACTGGCTTCATCCACCGCGCCGTCTTCCGTCATTGGGGTTACCAGCGCAACGATACTACCTTGAATCATGCAAATCTCTCGTTCGGGTGATATAAAACCCGGCCATTATATCAAGCTAACCCTGAAAACTCAGCCTGTTATATTTAGTCGGGTCGTTAGAAATCGGTCCAGCGCATTGGCGAAATTTTGCACGTCTTTCGCCGCCATGGCCGCCGCGCCGCCGGACATTAAGCCGTTATCGCGCAGTCCTGCCATGAAATCGCGCATCGCCAATTTTTCGCCGATATTCTCGGTGCTGTATATTTCGCCGCGCGGATTGATCGCAAAGCCTTGCTTAGCGATCACTTTAGCGGCCAGCGGAATATCGCCGGTAATCGCCAGATCGCCGGCCTGCAGATGCTCGACGATATAATCGTCGGCCACATCGAAGCCGCCATTAACCCTAATCGCTTTGATATATCGGGAAGACGGCGTCGCCAGCGAGTGATTAGCAACCAGCAACAAATGGATTTGTCTTTTTTGCGCCGCGCGAAACAATACGGTCTTGATCAAATTGGGGCAGGCGTCCCCATCCACCCAAATGGTCGGCGTCATGTATCGCCCAACTTGGCGGTCGATTTAGCGACGGGCTTGACACGAATAAACCAGCCGTAATACAGCGCAAACGCCACCAGAAACACCAGATATCCCGACCATAAAATATCGGACAGGAAGTGTCCGCCCGAGGTCATCCGGGTAAATCCCAAGGTCCACCCCAATACCAGCGTCAGTAAGAAGTAAACCAGCTTGTGATTCTGCGACAGAAAATACAGCACAAAAAACGTATAGCCGACTGAACAATGACCGCAGACGAAAGACTTATCCGGGGTATGACCCAATTTACCGGGCGGCACATAGGTGTGCTCACCGCCGAATTGGGTGACATGCACCGGACGCGGCCGCCCCCAATGATCCTTGACCACCAGATTAACCACCAAGCCCGGCCCCAAGGCAATCACCAATAAGATATACAATGCGCGCCGCCGAAAGCGCTGGGTGTAAGCATTAAAATGACTCAGCACATAAACTGCTAGTGCAATCAAGCCGGACCACACCGTAAACGGAAAGGCGTAGTCGTATAGCAATTGCCACGGCCACCAATGTTGAAACGGCCAGACATCGCCGAAACTTTCCGGCCGGTAAAACAGCTCGGCCAGCCGTAAATCCAGATCGGTCGACCAAAATACCAGCGTCGTTAGCAACGCTAATGACGACACCGCCAGCAACTCCCAGTGGGCGCGCTTAATTTTCCGATGGGGCATATGCATCCTTGTCCAGTGTTTGCCTGGTGGGTTCCGGCCAAAACTTCAAGTTTTCGCCTAAATATAGATAATACGGCGCGTTAGGGTTACTCGGGTTGGGGATTTGCGCCAGAAACCGAAAATTTTGAAACGCCGCTTTCAATTCCGTGGGCAAACTTTCCTCGCTGGATTGACCAATCACAAAGCCGTTTTTGCCGACAAATTCCAGCGGCCCCGGCCACACTTCATATTGCGAGCCTACCTGCCCGCTCTGCTCGAAACGATACACTTTCGGATGATCGGGTAGATAAAAAGCCAATTGACTAGCCAAATAACGATGCCCCAAGGCTACCACAAAGGTGTTCTCCGGGTCAGGCAAACTGATCAGACGTTCGAAATGAATATTCACCGCCAACTCCTGCCAGCTTTTGAAGCGCTTGGTCGGATCGAAAGCGGTATGCTGCAAATTTAAAGCTTGTATCACAATCGGCAACACATAGGTCATCGCCACCATTGTGTAACCCAGTAATAAGCCGAATTTCAGGGATTTTTTCCAGGCACCGGCCAACCAATTGCCGGCCAATAAAATCAAGCCGCTAAAATAAAACGGCATCGGCCAATTGCCCTGAGCTTTTTGCAGAAAACTTAAAAGCAAAACACCCAGTAGCAAGGCCGGCCCCATCAACAGTAAAAACCGTTGCTCCGCCGACAAGCGTTTAAAATTAAAGGCAGCCCGCAAACCGCTCGTTACCACCAGCACAAATATCACTGGCGACACCAGCAAAATCTGATAGAGCAGAAAATCCCTGGCCCACTGTAAATGCTTCGCCAAATCGACCGGTTCATGATTGCCGAAGTGGCTTTTACTGTGCCCGAACATCACCCAGTCATGCTGCAGATTCCACCACACGATTGGCACGGCCGCGACGACAATCGGCAGCAAATATAACCAAAATTGAGTTTTCAACAGGTGGCGCCGCTGACTATCCTGCAACAGAAACACCAGCAACATTAAAGGCAAAATCAGCGCCGATTGTTTGCTGAGCAGCGCCGCCGCGCTAGCCAAACCGGCCCAGAGCCAGGCGCGCTGGTCAGCATCGAACAGCGCTCGCCGCAAGTAATAAATACTCATCATCCAGAAGCAGTACAGCGGCGGATCGATGGTCATCAGGAAGTTGGCCAACACATTGATCGGCGTCGCCAATACCAGCAATAAGGCCATCGCACCACCACGCGCCCCGTAAAATGCCCGCGCCGTAGCGTGAAAAAACCAAAGAAACACCGTGCCTAGCAGCAGCGCCGGCAGACGCACCGTGAAGGTATGGTCGCCCAATAACCAGGTGAAAGCGCCGATCAACCAGGCCACCATCGGCGGCTTGCTGTAATAACACCAATCGGGTTGCCGCGACCAATCCCAGTAATAGCTCTCGTCGCCGATCAAATCAAAACCGTTGATCAGCAAAAATCCACCGCGCACGAACAGAATCGCCAGCAATAGCGCCAAGCTGTGATCAGCTATCCAACCTAACAATTTCTCAGACATAGGCGTCTACTCCCATTTCTCCAGATAATGCAACAGCAATTGCAGGCTGCGTTGGCCGCGAAACTCGTTGATATCCAGTTTATAAGCCGCGTTGATTTTCCGGCAACCCAGCCAACTTTCCGGATGATCGACGAAAAAAGCAATGGCATCCAGCAACTGGCCGCTAAACGGCAAGCGCAATACCATCTTCAAATGTTGTTGACCGACGATCCGGCATTGAATGACATCGAACACGCCGTTGAATACCGGCTCAGGAAAGGCTTGCCCCCATACCGCCGATTGCTGGAGGATTTCGGCAAACGCCAGCGTCATATGCCGGTCGTCCAGTTCGCCGTCGGAATAGACCTTCTGCTCCAGATCGACCTGCGACAGCTTATCGGCCACCGTCTCGGCAAACGCCAACGCAAAATGCGGATAATCGTGCAATTTGATCGTCAATCCGGCCGCCATTGCGTGGCCGCCGAATTTGCTCAAAATCTGCGGATGCTTGGCGGCGATTTCGCTGAGTACGTCACGGATATGCACGCCATTGATAGAACGCGCCGAACCCTTGATGTCGCCGTTGTCGGTGGGCGCGAAAGCAATTACCGGCCGGTGCAACCTATCCTTGATCCGCGAAGCCAGGATACCGATCACACCTTGATGCCAATTGCCATCGTACAGACACACGCCGGCCGGCACGTGCTTTTCGTCCAGCGCTTTCATTTCCGCCAGCAAGGCCATCGCTTCGGTCTTCATCTGGCCTTCGACTTCTTTTCTGTCCTGATTCAAGGCATGCAACTGCTCGGCAATGTCTTTGGCTAATCCGGCGTCTTCGGTCAGCAGGCATTGGATGCCCAAGGACATATCGTCCATCCGCCCGGCTGCGTTCAGGCGCGGCGCGATGCTAAAGCCCAGATCGGTGGCGTGTATAACGTTTAACTGTTTGCCGGCCACCTCTGCCAAGGCCTTGATGCCGGGCTGGCATTGGCCGGAGCGTATCCGCAGCAAACCTTGATGCACTAAAATCCGGTTGACTTGGTCCAGCGCCACCACATCGGCCACGGTGCCCAGCGCCACATAATCCAGCAAGCGCGCCAGATTCGGCTCCGGAAGTTGTTGTTTTTCGAACCAATGCAATTCGCGTAAGCGTATCCGCAATGCCATCAGGATGTAAAACATCACGCCCACGCCGGCGATATGCCGGCTGGGAAACTTATCGTCGGGCAGATTGGGATTGACGATCGCATCGGCATCCGGCAATTCCGACCCAGGCAAATGATGGTCGGTGATCAACACTTTGATGCCGGCGGCCTTGGCGACGCTGACGCCGTCGATACTGGAAATGCCGTTATCGACCGTGACGATGATATCCGGGCTTTGCCGCTTCACCAGTTCGACGATTTCCGGCGTCAGGCCGTAGCCATACTCGAAACGATTGGGCACCACGAAATCCACTGTTTTCGCCCCGAGCAAGGCCAGGCCTTTCAAAGCCAGCGCGCAGCTGGTAGCGCCGTCGGCATCGAAATCGGCGACCACGGTAATTTTTTGCTGCTGTTTGATCGCCAAGACCAAATGCTCGACCATTTCCTTCATGCCGGTCAACAACCAGGGCGACGGCAAGCTGGCCAGACTGCGATCCAGTTCCTCGGCATGCTGTATGCCTCGGCTGTTGAAAATCCGTTGCAACACCAGGTCCATCTCGCCGAAATGCGGATTTTTGATCAGCTCGGGCCGAGGTACGATGGCTTTTTTAACGCTTTGCAGATACATATCAGCTCAAACTCACTCACCGGCAAGCCGCCGCACACCTTGCATAAAGACCTGAAAACTACGCGAGCAGTTTCGGGTTTCAACCAGAGTTTGCGACATCGCACGGGCCGCGCCGACTTTCTGAAAGCCAGGAACGATCCGCGCCAGCTCATGCGATGGCTTTTGCCATTGATCTGGATCAGCAATACGTTTGCGCAACTTAATGTTATCCAGTTTGGGATTGGCAAAAGCCTCTCCCAAAGCCTGTAAATCGCCGAGATACCAACTCTCCAGCTCTTGGCACACCAGACGAATTAGGGTTTCCGGTCGCCCGCAAACTTGGCACAGCGCTACATACCGAGCTTTCAAATCCACGCAGTTCAAATTATCGTTATCTCTGACAATCACGAAACGATCTCCGGGAATCTGCCATGCCTTCAGCTTACGCGGAATGCTGGCATCCAGGTCACTCTTGCCTTGATGAGGGATACATTTGAAATGTTGCTCGACAATCCAACCAGGAAACAAACGCGGCAATAGGCCGTCAAGTAAAGCCTTCATGGAAGGCTCTTCCAGTAAAAAAATCAATCGTCCCTGCATCAATTCAAGCCTTCGAACAGACCCTGTTTCCACAAGTAACCCGGCAAATCTCCCGCCTCGAACAGTGCTAGCAGATTCGACGAGTCACTGGCCTTGGTGAAGTCTGAGAAGCCGCTGGCTTTACGCAAACAGTAAATTTCATTCAAATACAGCGCGTTCAAAAAATCCGGTGAATGCGAAGAAATAAAGACCTGTCCGCCTCTCCGGGCGTAGTCGCGAAACTCTTCTGCCAATTCCGGCAACAACTCCGGGTAAAGCTGGTTCTCCGGTTCTTCCACAGCCAGTAACGGGTAGGGATTCGGATCGTTCAACAGCACTAAATAGGCAAACATTTTGATCGTGCCGTCAGACACATGGCGGGCGATGAACGGATCTTTAAAGCTGCCGTCCTGGAAACGCAATACCAAGCGCCCATCTTCGGTTTGCTTAGGCTCAACCAACGTCACCCCCGGTACGCGCTGCTGCATGGACTGCATGACACGATTGAAACGATCTTTATGATGTTCGAATAAATAGCTGGCAACGAGTGGCAAATTGTCGCCGCGAGTCGACAGGTGTTCGGCAAAGCCATCTTCCTGACTGGGCCTGGCATCCGAAACGTGGAAGTCGGAAATATGCCAATTTTCTATCATCAAACGGAAGGCACTGGCCGCCTTAAAGCGCTCGAATTGCCCCAAGCCCTTAATTGCCAAAATATCGACGGCATCCAACTCCTGCTCTTCGCGAATCAATGCCTCATCAGTCTTGGAAAAATCTTCTTCGTTGCTAATGGCGTATCCTTTGCCGTAAGCGAAATCGAGAAAATGAAAAGGTTTACCGCTCGCGCCGCGTTTATAACGCAAAATTTCCCTGACGATCACGGGCCGACCAGAGGCATCGGGTTCAAATTTCAACGCATAGGTCACCAAACGTTCATAACCGCTAATTTGCAGGCGAAATTGCAACGTTAACTCTATGGGTTCCCTGGCAAATCCACGACTGGCCAGTTCCTTATAACCGCCTCGTTTCGCCACCGCCTTGCCGACATTCATGGCTAGGGCATCTTTCAGAAATGAAAATACATCGAACAATGTCGACTTACCTGTTCCGTTTGCCCCCACCAGCACACATAAGCGCGGTATATCCTGCAATTTAGCATGCCGGAACAGCCGGTAATTCTTGATCTCGATTGATTCAATATGCATCCAGAATCTCCAGCGTGGTATCTGTTATTAGTGCACACTCGGTCGCAAAAGCCTCCACTAACTTTGGTGTCGACTTATTCCTGCCAAGGTGGTTTCGGTAAAGGGTTGGATAGGCAAACTAAAAAGCCGACATAATGCCGGCTTTCGTCAAGCACCTAAAACGAGAAATTCACATATTGTCCAATATCGCCTTTTTCACCGCATCCAGCGTGGCGTCTATGGTCACCGGGTGATTATCCTTGCATTGGCTAATCGCGATATCCGGGTCCTTGATGCCGTTGCCGGTCAGCGTGCAGACGATTTTACTGCCTTCCGGAATTTTACCGTTAGCGATGTCATGCAAGGCGCCAGCCAGCGAGGTGGCGGAAGCCGGTTCGCAGAAAATACCTTCGAATTGCGACAGCATTTTTTGCGCCGCCAAAATCTGCTCATCGGCAAATGCGGCAAACCAGCCGCCGGATTCTTTCTGCGCGTTCCAGGCCAAATCCCAGGATTGCGGATGGCCGATGCGTATCGCGGTGGCCACGGTTTCCGGATGATCGACCATCGCCCCGCCGACAAACGGCGCCGCGCCGGCGGCTTGATAGCCGCACATTACCGGGCGTTTATTGGTAACGGCTTTATGAGTTTCGCTATCGGTCGAGTATTCCTTGTAACCTTTCCAGTAAGCGCTGATATTGCCGGCATTGCCGACTGGCAAGCAGTGGAAATCGGGCGCATCGCCCAGCGCATCGACGATTTCGAAAGCCGCGGTTTTTTGGCCTTCCAATCGAAACGGATTGATCGAATTAACGATGGTCACCGGGGCATGGTCGGTAATTTTCTTGACGATGTCCATGCCGGCGTCGAAATTACCGTTAATCTGAATAATCTGCGCGCCATACATCAAGGTTTGCGCCAATTTGCCCAACGCGATCTTGCCTTCCGGAATCAATACGAAGGCTTTAATGCCGGCCCGCACCGCATAAGCGGCGGCAGCGGCGGAAGTATTACCGGTGGACGCACAAATGATGGCCTGACTGCCCTCTTCCACGGCTTTGGTGACAGCCATGGTCATGCCACGATCTTTAAACGAACCGGTCGGATTCAAGCCTTCGAATTTCACGTATATATCGACATCCTTGCCGATCAATCTGGGGATATTTTGCAGTTGGATCAGCGGGGTGTTGCCCTCGCAAAGACTGATCAGCCGGGTGGCGGCGGAGACCGGCAAGCGGTCGCGGTAACGTTCGATGATGCCTGTGTAGCGTGTTTGGTTTGCCATTGTTTATCCTAAAGTTTCCAAGCGAATCCGCGCCACTTTGCCGCTGACTGTCGCCAGCGCTTCTATGGCCGCAATCGCCGCGTTCATTTCTTTTTCCAGCGTTAGCTGCGTCAGCATGATGATGGGTACGGAAGTCTCGCCTTGTAGCGGCTCTTTTTGAATCAGCGCTTCGATGCTGATGTTGTGCGCTGCCAGTATCCGGCTGACGTCTGCCAACACGCCGGGCTTGTCTTCGGCGGTCAGGCGCAGGTAGTAAGCGGTTTTGATCTCATCGGCCGGCAATACCGGAATATCGACGATAGCGTCGGCTTGAAAAGCCAGGTGCGGCACCCGGTTTTCCGGGTCGCTGGTCATTGCCCTGACCACATCCACCAGATCGGCCACCACCGCCGAAGCGGTCGGCTCCGCGCCGGCGCCGGCGCCGTAATACAAGGTGGGTCCGACCGCGTCGCCGCACACTAACACCGCGTTCATCACACCATCGACATTGGCGATCAAGCGGCGTTTGGGGATCAAAGTCGGATGCACACGCAGCTCGATGCCAGCGTCGGTCTTGCGAGCGATACCCAGATTTTTAATCCGATAACCCAGCGCTTCGGCGTATTCGACGTCGAGGCGGGTAATTTTGGTAATGCCTTCGGTGAAGACTTTCTCGAATTGCAGCGGAATGCCAAAAGCAATCGACGCCAAAATGGTCAATTTATGACCGGCATCAATGCCTTCCACATCAAAAGTTGGATCGGCTTCGGCGTAACCCAGTGCCTGAGCTTCCGCCAACACGTCGGCGAAATCGCGGCCCTTGTCGCGCATTTCGGTGAGGATGAAATTGCCGGTGCCGTTGATGATGCCGGCCAGCCATTTGATACGGTTGCCGGCCAGACCTTCGCGGATGGCTTTGATGATGGGTATGCCACCGGCCACGGCCGCTTCGAACATGACCATCACGCCTTTCTTGCTGGCTTCCGCGAAGATTTCGTTGCCGTGCAAGGCGATCAAGGCTTTATTGGCTGTGACCACGTGCTTGCCGTTGCCGATTGCAGTCAGCACCAGCTGTTTGGCCAGATCGTAGCCGCCGATCAATTCGACGACCACATCGATGTTCGGATCGTTGACGATCTCGAACGGGTCGCTGGTCAAGGCAATGCCGTCGGTGTCGCAAATCCGCGCCCGGCTCAGGTCGCGCGCCGACGCACGGGTGACGACGATTTCACGGCCGGCCCGGCGAGCGATTTCCCCGGCATTCCTTTTCAACACGTTGACGGTACCGCCACCGACGGTCCCTAATCCCAAAACCCCAACTGTTACCGGCTTCAAACCTGACTCCTAGCGTTATACCCAAAAATGGCGGCGATTATACTACGTTGTCTTTTTTCAGCATATTGCGGATGCTGCGCAAGGCCTGCCGGGTTCTGTGCTCGTTTTCGATCAAGCTGAAGCGAATGTGATCGTCGCCGTGTTGACCAAATCCAATGCCTGGCGACACCGCCACCTTGGCGTCGATGATCAATTTTTTGGCGAATTCAATCGAACCCATTTCCCGATAGGCTTCCGGAATCTTGGCCCAAACAAACATGGTCGCCTTGGGTTTCTCGACATGCCAGCCCATCGCATTCAAGCCGTCGCACAACACGTCGCGGCGCGCCTTATACATATCGCAGATTTCCTTCACGCAATCTTGCGGACCTTCCAATGCGGTGATCGCAGCCACCTGAATCGGCGTAAAAGTGCCGTAATCCATATAGGATTTAATCCGGGTCAAGGCCGCTACCAGCGTCGGGTTGCCGCACATGAATCCAACCCGCCAGCCCGGCATGTTGTAACTTTTGGATAGCGAGAAAAACTCGACGGCGATGTCTTTCGCGCCTTCTACCTGCAAAATCGACGGCGCCACGTAACCGTCGAATACGATATCCGCGTAAGCGATGTCGTGGACGATCCAGATACCGTGTTCTTTACAAATCGCCACCACTTTCTCGAAGAAATCCAGTTCCACGCATTGGCAGGTCGGATTGCCCGGAAAGTTCAGGATCAACATCTTCGGTTTGGGCCAGCATTCGGCGATGCCTTTACGCAGCTCTTCGAAGAAATCGGTACCCGGTGTCAACGGCACATGCCTAATATCCGCACCGGCGATCACCACGCCATAAGGGTGTATCGGGTAAGCCGGATTAGGCACCAACACCACATCGCCAGGGCCCAAGGTCGCCAGGGCCAGATGCGACAAGCCTTCTTTAGAGCCGATCGTGACGATGGCTTCGGTATTGAAATCCAGATCGACGTCGAAACGTTTTTTGTACCAGCCGCAAATGGCTTTGCGCAGACGCGGAATGCCTTTGGATACCGAATAACGATGGGTATCATCGCGTTGCGCCACTTCCAGCATCTTGTCGAGAATATGCTTGGGCGTGGGCTGATCCGGATTACCCATGCCGAAGTCGATCACGTCCTCGCCCTCCGCACGGGCTTTGGCTTTCAGTTCGTTGACGATGTTAAAAACGTAAGGCGGCAGGCGGCTGATGCGATGAAATTCTTCCATTAAAGACTCTTGAGATTCAGGTTTTGAAGACAGCTTCTAAACAAAACCGGCTAAGGTACTGTTGTTGCTGAACGATGTCAATTTCGGGACGGCCGGATCAACTAGAAAACCGCTATCCACTCTTCTATTAAGGCTTGGCGGCGGCCGACGCGGCCAACGTAGCGTCTGTTTGTTGCTGATGCAGATAGGAACCGCCGACCAAAAAGGTCAACACTAACAAATACAGCACGGCGGCAATATTTTTAACTTTTTTACTGCCGTCGTCGGGGTGTTGCGCGCTCATCGTTAAACCTCTTTAGCAAATAATCGTAACGGCGTTAATTGTAACGTTTGCCAGACCTCCTGAGAACGAAAAGCTGCCAAATGCTTAGCCCCGCCTAGCAAATTACCTGTCGCCGCGAATAATCACCGCCGTCCGCAAACGGCTCTTCCCGAAACAGCACATCCGCTCGAAATCCTCGCGAGC
Organism: Methylomonas montana; assembly: GCF_030490285.1. Classification (NCBI taxonomy): domain Bacteria; kingdom Pseudomonadati; phylum Pseudomonadota; class Gammaproteobacteria; order Methylococcales; family Methylococcaceae; genus Methylomonas; species Methylomonas montana. The sequence goes on from NZ_CP129884.1 coordinate 2,666,242, forward strand.
AATCGGGATAAACTGGCAATCCAGTTCGTTTTGCCTACCCTCTTCCGGATCGGGATCGTGCATGTACAAACAGTCGTCGTCGAAACCGCTCATCACCACCCAATGCGGCGCCTTCTTGCGATCCATCGCGAAGGTGCTGATCAAAATAAGCGGGATCGCCCCGGATTCGAACGCGGAGATCAGCTCGCCTTGGGTAATGTTGGCGTAATGAACGGCGATGTCCTGCAGCTCCGCATCGCGTTTGAAACAATTGTCGACCAGTTCGACCACCTGTTTTTTGTCCTCGCTACGGACGCTGTCGATGAACAAGGTTCCCGCTTGGTTGATCCAGACTTCAACGCTAAATTGCCGGCGTTTCGCGGCCAACGCCAAACCCAGCGGGTGACAGCCGCCATGGCCGGAGGTCATGAATATCGTGGTCGCTTCCCGCCATAGTTCGATTTCCTCTTCCCGCGACGGCAAATAATTTTTATTGAGTGCATGCATCGCCATCATCAACGACGCCGGCCCGCAGGTAAACGGCGTGGTTTGCCTGAGCCAATGTACGGAGCGGTGCCGGGGTTTATCGCGGTAAAGGCGGATGCGTTTTTGATAACGCAAGGCATCTTTATGATCCTGATAATAATCCCGGTATACGCCGAATTTCTGAAAGCCCAGCGTCTCGTAAAGTCTAATGGCCGGAAAATTATCGACACTGACTTCCAGCCGCAAATACAGCCGGCCGTCGTCCTGGGCGGCTTGTTCGCCGGCCGTCATCAGCGCCTTGGCAATGCCACTGCCCCGCTGCTGCGGTGATACCGCCAGCGAATAGATCCGCGCCAGCCGGGTGCCGGGGTGGTAAATGATCAAAATGTAGCCGGCCACGCGTTGCTCAATTTCCGCGACCAACAAGGCCCGGTGCTCGGTCGTCAACCAGTGCCGAAAACTGCGCCGGCTCAATTTATCGGTGGAAAAACTGGCGTTTTCCAAAGCGACCAAGCCGCCAAGATCGCGCAGTTGCGCCGGACGAATCGCCAAATTGGCGTTGAACGCGGGTAAAGCACTCAAGAGCCTACCCCTTGCAAGGCTTGACGAATCACCTGCCGGGCGCGAAACAACACCATTTCCTGCCAGGCGCCATCGTTGGGACAAAAATGATGACGCATCGCCAGACTATGGGCGAAACGGGAGTCGCCACTATCCGCATGCGCCCATAACTGATGATCGCGCAGCAGGGTTTCGAATAATTGGTCGGTGCTGTACGTGCCGAATTCCAATGTGACATAGCAACTGTGGCTGTCCATCACGCCATGCCATAAATAATCTAATAAGCCTAGTTTAGGCACCGAACTGGAAGTGCCGGCCGCCGGCAAGGTCACCGAATCGCCGTACCAACGCTGGGCAACCGCCGCACCGGCGCTATCCGGGGCATGATCGCAAATGATCTCGCCGTAACCGTAAGGCCCCAGCCCGGTATGCAAGTCAACCACCGCTAAACGGCGCAGATGCAGGGCGTATTGTTTGATCAAGTCTTCGCACACCAGGCGACCGTGAGCCGGCGCCTGTCCGCCATAAAACGGCCCGTCGGGATCGCGATACTGCCCGCCGCTAATGGCGGTTTCCAACGCGGCACGGCCGTGTTGTTGGCTGAACTCGGCGAAAGCCCGCCGCCTTTGCTCGACATCCGCCTCGAAAATCGCCGGCCGCAAGCAATCGTAATCCGGATTAGTCGGCAAGGGCCGGGAAAAATCCACCGCATTGCGATTCAAATCCACGCCGTCGCCGTCGCAGCGCCGGGACCAGGCGTAGCCCCAAGGCGTCAAGGCATGAACCAGCAATAAAGCGCAATCTTCGAGGATAGACAACCGGCCTTTGCTCAGGCCTTGCAACAGATCGATCTGCACCGCGCTACCGGCAAAGCCTTCCACGCCATGAGTGCCACCGAGGACTACGACCACACTGTCTGCCTCCGGCGCACCTAGCCATAGCGTGTCGGTCGCCAGCACCTCGCCGTCCGGCCCAAGACCTGCACAAGCATAGGCTTTATGCTGCGACGAATACCCCAGCTCGGCTATTTCTAGCAACCACTGCGTACGGCCAAGCGCATAACTGGCTGGGAATACACCCGTATCGATTTCGGCCCCGTAATTAGACAAACTCATAAAAGTCCCCTGGAATTTCGGATATTGGCAGCGTTACAGTGTGGCAAACCGCTACAGCGCAAGCAATAGCTTTATGCTTAACCAACCAATAGTCACCGTTTCGTTACACCTGCATTGTTTTCCACGCTCTCGCCCCTCGCACTAGATTTTCGGCCATGAACAGACGCTAAATTGCAAATTCTAGGGCTTTTAGAGGAAAATGGCCCGTTACGCATAGCCATACTATGACGCCGCTTACCTCTTGTAACTCGCCATAGGCTCTATGTAGCGGCACTGCACGCTGGGGAATACGCTATGAAAAAGACCATGTACAAAAAAAATCTGGGACCGCTCATGCATGTGCGCCCAATAAATAAAACTACAAGCCACATCGACTACAGCTAGCAGTTATGCTCACAAATTCAAGACACATCCAGCTAATGGATACCACGCTCCGCGACGGCGAGCAAACCCAGGGCGTGGCGTTTACGCCGATGGAAAAAGTCAGCATCGCCAAGGCTTTGTTGCAAAATTTGCGCGTCGACCGGATCGAGGTGGCATCGGCGCGGGTTTCGGAAGGCGAAAAACAAGCCGTCAGCCTGATCAATCAATGGGCGCAGCACGAAGGTTTTGCCGAGCGAGTCGAAGTGCTGGGTTTTGTCGACCATACTCGTAGCGTAGACTGGATCAAATCGACCGGCGGCAAGGTGATCAACCTGCTGGCCAAGGGCAGTGAAAAACATTGCCGCGAACAACTTGGCAAGACGCTGGATCAGCATAGCACCGATGTGTTGCTAACCATTGCTTATGCCCACGAACAGGGCTTGAAAATCAACGTCTATCTGGAAGACTGGTCGAACGGCTATCAAGACAGCCGCGATTATGTCTATGGCTTGATGGAGCGCTTGCAAAACAGCCCGATCAGTCATTTCATGCTGCCCGATACCTTGGGCGTGATGTCGCCGGACGAGGTGTATGCGAGCTTTAGCGATATGTGCCAGCGCTACCCTGCGCTGCAATTCGATTTCCATCCACACAACGATTACGGTCTGGCCACAGCCAATGTGATGGCCGCGGTGCGGGCCGGCGTCAGCGCCGTACATTGCACCGTCAACTGCCTGGGCGAGCGTGCCGGCAATGCCTCCATAGCGGAAGTAGCGGTGGTACTGCGCGACAAAATGGCGATGGAATTGTCCGTGGACGAGAGCCATTTGGTGCGGATCAGCGAGATGGTCGAGAACTTCTCCGGCAAGCGCATTGCCGCCAACGCCCCTATCGTCGGCGCCGATGTGTTCACGCAAACCGCCGGCATTCATGCCGACGGCGACCAAAAAGGCGGCTTGTATAAAACCAAGCTGGGGCCGGAACGCTTTTCGCGGATTCGCAGCTATGCGCTGGGCAAGATGAGCGGCAAGGCCTCGCTGAAGAAAAACCTGGAACAGCTGGAACTGGATCTGTCGGAAGAAGACCAGAAAAAAGTTCTGGCGCGCATCGTCAGTATCGGCGACTCCAAACAAACCATCACGACCGACGACTTGCCATTCATCATCGCCGATGTATTGGAAAGCAAGAATTATCAACACATCGAATTATTAGCTTGCTCGATTAGTAGCGGATTGGATTTGCCATCCACAGTTAGTATTCGGGTAGAGGTAAAAGGCGAGAAACATCAGACCACCGGCGCCGGCAGCGGTGGCTTCGATGCGTTTATCGATGCGATTGGCAAGGTGCTGCAACATTACGATTACACCTTGCCGACCCTGGCCGATTATGAAATCCGCATACCCAAGGGCGGTCACACCAGTGCACTGACCGAATGCGTGATCACCTGGGATTGCGGCAGCGAATTGCGTAAAACCCGCGGCGTGCATGTCAATCAGGTGTTTGCCGGGATTTTGGCGACGATTAAACTCATCAACATTCAGTTGCATGAAATGGCGGCGACTTCGTAACCGAGTGCCGTTAAATATCTCGGCAAAGATAACTTCCGCTTATGGTCCCCACGCTCTGCATGGGAACCCGGTAGGGGCGCTCCAGCGTCCCGAACCGCAGAGCGGTTCAAACGGCATTCCCACCCGGAGCGTGGGAACGATGTATCGGAAACAAACAGTATTAAAACCCTTTCTAATTCACCTACAACCAGCGAAACCATGAAACACTACAAAATCGCAATACTGGCCGGCGACGGCATCGGCCCCGAAATCACCGCGGAAGCCGTAAAAGTGCTGAAAGTCATCGAAGAACGTAACGATGTGACATTTGAATTGTTGCCAGCCGCATTCGGCGCCTGCGCTTATTTCGAATCCGGCTCGGCGTTTCCGCATCAAACCAAAGCCATTTGCGACGAAGCCGATGCAATTTTGAAAGGCCCGATCGGTTTGAGTCACGAAGACTCCAAGCGTATTCCTATCGACGAGCAGCCGGAACGCGGCGCGCTGTTGCCGCTACGTCGCCGTTACAACACCTACGCCAACTTCCGGCCGGTGTCGCTGCCAAAATCCCTGGCGCATTTCTCGCCTTTGAAGCCGGAAATCATCGGCGAAGGCATCGACTTGATGATCGTCCGCGAATTGGTCGGCGGCCTGTATTTCGGCGAGAAAGAAATGGGCGTCAACGATGCCGGTTTGCGCTATGTCCGCGAAACGCTGGAATACGACGAAGCGCAAATTTTCCAAATCATGCAGCAAGCGTTCAAACTGGCCCGCAAGCGCCGAAAATTGTTGCACAACATCCATAAAAGTAACGTGCTGAAATCCAGCGTGTTGTGGAATGAAGTGATGGAAGAAGTGGCGAAAGAATATCCCGATGTACAAGTCGTGAATATGCTAGTCGATGCCGCCGCTACCGCGCTGTGCCTGAAACCCACCCAGTTCGACGTGATGGTGATGGAAAATATGTTCGGCGACATTCTCAGCGACCAGGGCGGCGGTATTTTGGGCTCCTTGGGCTTGATGCCATCGGCCTGCATCGGTCCCGACAAAGCCTATTACGAGCCCTCGCACGGTTCGGCGCCGGATATCGCCGGCAAAAACATCGCTAACCCGTATTCGATGATCGGTTCGGTGGCGATGATGCTGGAAAACAGCTTCGATATGGAAGCTGAAGCCAAAAACGTCTGGGCAGCGATGCAGGGCGTATTTGCCGACGGTTATTCCACCGCCGATTTGTCCAAGCCCGGCAGCGGCGTGACGATGATCAGCACTGTCGAGTTCGGCGATAAAGTGGTCGAAAAGCTGCGGCAAATGCCTAAAGTTTAACTGGCAGGCATTCAAGGGGATAGCCTGGCTATCCCCTATTTCTGATTTAAATATCCATAAACATCATCGGCAGCCCGTAAGTCAACACGAAATAGCTGAACGCCGAAATCACGCTACGACTGGTTTGATAGGCAAAAAACTGCCTGAAAATATAACTGACGATCGCGATATACCAAGCCACCAACAACACCGCGACGGCAATGGATATTTCCTCCCGACGTTCCCAGTGTTGCATCACCATCACGTAATCCAGCATTTCTCCGCCGATAGCTAGCGTCATGATAAAGTTTTCGCAGACAAAGATGGCCGTGTATACCTGATTGAATAAACGCCATTTTTTTGTCATCAGCAAGAATGCGCCGATGGTGGTGAACGCCATAAAGGTTCTTAATAACACTTCCAGCGTACCGTCGGCGGGATCGGCGATCAGACTTTCGACGACGATGCCGGAAATCAGGTAGAAAGCCACCACCTTCCACATGAAGGATTTGGGCGGCATTAAATCGAGGGGATTATTTCTAAAGAAGCAAAGAGCGAGGTATTTGAGTAATAAAGTCATGGTGCATAATTCTGCCGGCCTATGGGCAGTTATTGTGGTCGAAGCCTAGGGAGCGTTTTAGTCAGCCGCGCATTATCCGCTATCGCGAGCCTTTCTTGAAAAAACATTGCCTATCAACCGGGATTTTCCGGAAAACCTTGGTCGCCCCACATTATCTCTTGTTTAAAAACCTATCTGGTTTCAAAATTCGCGCATATTTAATCGCATAGGATCAATCGTCAGGCTTTCGCGCCGGACTGCATTAATTTGACAATCCGTTTCCGGTCTTCGGCGGGCAGTTGTTTCGCAAGACTTAACGCGTTTTCGCCGTCATCGGCTTTATCGCCAACCCGTGCGCCGCGCCGCAACAACGCCCGTACTACATCCGCCAGCGGTTCTTTGTGTCGGGCCGAGCGAGAAAAATCCTGATATTTCAGCGCATACATCAACGGCGTGTAACCGTGCTGATCCTTGGCATTGACTTCCACTCCCTTCTCGAGCAGCTTTTCGACTACATCGACACTTTTAGATGAACTCAGAGCCGCCATCAGCGGTGTCCCGCCGTTGTCAGCCGGCAAATTTGGGTCGGCACCACTCGCCAATAACAGGTCGACGATAGGCTCCGAGCCATACGGCACCTGACTGACAGCATGAGCCAGTACCGACACACCTTGTTTATCTTTGGCATGAATATCTGCGCCTTTGTCGATCAGAAAGCGTGCCGTTTCTTCATGCGTGAGAACCCACATCAACGGTGTCTGTCCGTCGTTGTCCCGTATATTGATGTCGGCACCTCGTTCCAGCAACAGCTTGGCAGTCGGGATATGATCGTCGCGAACGGCGTATACCAAAGCCGAGAATCCCGAGCCATCGTTTTCCTTGCCATTGACATCGACGCCGTGATCCAACAACAAGCCAATCACGGCAGTGTGACCGCGGAAGGCTGCGTCATGCAACGCACCGACACCTTCATCCGCACTGAGTTTGGCGCCATGCTCAAACAAGGTCCGCATCACTTCCGGATTACCGCCAATTGTCGCCGAGTGTATCGCCTTATCGATAGCATCGGCTTCGGCACCGTTGGCCAACAGAAGTTGCACGGCCGCCAATTGGCCACCGTTTGCTGCCGACATCAGCGCATGGTTGCCTCCTACCCATTTGTTGACCTTGGCGCCGCATTTGATCAAGGCTTCCATCACATCGGTTCGGCCTTTAAAGGCGGCAACCTCCAGCGCCGTAATACCGCCTTGCAGTGATGCCGGCAAATTCGGGTCGATACCGGCCGCCAAAAATAATTTGACGGCCGCCAGATCGCCCTGATCGGCGCGAATGACGAAGTTGTTCGCCGAATATTCCAATGGCCAGGCATCCAGTCTGGCGCGAGCGTAGGCGGGCCCGGCCACTTCCGTATAAAACCATGCCGCAGTCGCAAGCATCAGGCAAGAAATTGTAGCGATGACTAGTGTGCGTTTTTTGATACGTCCGGCGCCGGTTTTGGCCTGTGCGGGTGTTGGTCCTTCATGAAACACCTGCAAAATGTCGTGCACGACGGCAGCCAGCCCCTGGTCGCTGGACACGCTCAGTTTATCGGCCAATATCGGCGAAAACCGTTCCACTTCAACCCGGCTAACCTTGTGCCACACCGGCAATATGACTTTCCCGGCGCTGATTTCCCGGCTATTCAAGCCATCCAATTCCCGTTTTGGCCACTCCTTCGCAAAAAATGCCGGGCTGAGAATGACGATCCCGTAACGAGTTTGCGCCAGACCGTGATCGATCGTGCCGCTCAGGCTGTCACCCAGTTTCAACGCAAATTCGTCGTACCAGACCCGTAAGCCGGCGCCCACCAAGGCATCGGCCAAGGGTCTGGCGATCTCATCCTTATCTTCTGATGCGTGACTGATGAAGACATCCCACATGGCTTATCCCCCGTCCGGTTTAGATTCGGTTTTGCAGCAATTTCAACACGCGGGTTTTGGTACCCTTGGGTAATTTTTCGGCGAGCTTCAGTGCCGTCTTACCGTCCGCGGCCCTGTCTTGAACTTTTGCACCCTTTTCCAGCAACTTGCTCACCTTGGCAATCAGCCATTCATAATCTTCTTCACCCCATAGGTCGGAAAAATACATCAACACACTCATCAATGGCGTAAAGCCCTGATCGTCTTTAAAATTCACGTCCGCGCCATTGTCGATCAGCAAATTGAGCAGCCATAGATCGTCATAGTCCTGGCGCGACAACAGTTCAATCAGAGGACTGATCGGCGGCTCTTTAACCAGCGCATTCACGTCGGCGCCACGCTCGATCAAGGTCTTAATGATCTGTTCCAGATCGTTTTTTGCAATATTTCTGCCGAAAAACGCTGTCAGCACGGAATTGCCCCGATTGTCCTTGGCGTTGACATCCGCGCCGCCGGCAATCAAGACTCGCAACACCGTCGGGGAGTCCGCGTCCATGATCGGCGTCTCGCCGTTGTCATTCCGGGCATTGATATTCGCACCATGCGCCAATAGCACAGAAAGAGTAGGCAAGGAGTTTTCATCTCGGGCCGCATAGTGCAACGCGCTATTGCCGTCAGAAATTTTGGCATTTATATCGATACCGAAGGAGAGCAGGAATTTCACGATTTCCGGGTTATGGTTATAACTCACCGCACCGCTGAGTAAATCCTGAGCCTTTGCCCGATCCAACTTAGCCCCGCTCTCCAAAAGTAGGTGCAATATTTCCATACTTCCGCTTCTTACGGCAATACCAACGGCTTCGTCCTTCAGTTTGTTATCGATACCGGCATTCAGCAAAACCTGAATCGCTTCCGGATGTCGACCATAAGCCGCCCAATCCAGAGCGCTATCACCGTTGTCATTGCGTTCATTGACATCGGCATGCGCATTTAACAGGGCTTGCATGACTTCAATATGCCCCCTGTAGGCGGCAAACATCAGCGCCGTGCCGTCTTCGGGCGCATTGATGATGACCAAAGACGCATGGATATTCGGATTCATACCCGCCTGCAGAAACAAACTGACGGCCCCAAGATTCCCTTGAATGGCATTTTCAATAAAGACTCCGGGCGTATATGCCAAAGGCAGCGCATCGAGCTTGGCCTTGGCCAGTTGTGGCGCCAGCATTTTCGAATACAGCTGAACCGCACCGACTCCCAGAATCATCAAAAAAACCGAAACCAGGATGGCACGAACAGAAATAACCGGAAATCGTTTACGCTTTTTGGGTGCCGGCGGCATGCCCTGTACCGCCCGCTGAATGCCGGCGACCACTGCCGCCACGCCACCGTCTGTCGAAATACTCAATTTGTCCGCCAGCATCGGCGAAAACCGCTCGACATCGGCGCGATTGACTCGATGCCAGACCGGCAGAATCGCATTTTTGCACTGCACGTCCAACGCCGTTAAACCGCCCAATTCCAGACTGGTCCAGGCTTTGGCAAAAAACGCCGGACTCAAAATCACGATGCCATAATCGGCTTCGGCCAGCCCCTTGTCTATAGAGCGCCGCAAGCTGTCGCCCAGTTTTAACGCGTATTCGTCGTACCAAACCTGATAGCCGGCCTGTCGCAATTGTTCCGCAAGCGGCCCGGCAATGGCTTTTTTGTCTTCCGAGGCATGGCAGATAAACAGTTTGGGCATTGGCCCTCCAAGCGTAAATGGTGTGGTACATACCGGCATCCCTACCAGGTTTTGAGGTCCGCAGGTGCAAGGTTCCCGTGTGAGCCGCAACTTTCAGCTTGTCTAAAAACCCGACTGGTTTCAAAATCTCCTGATAAACATAAACCCACGGAGCATTTTTTACCATGGCAAGCACGCTACTGGTTGTCGACAATCTTTCCGACTGGAACCCCTATTATCCGAGCGAACAGGTCATCAGCTTCGAAAGCTATCTGGCCAGCGAGCAATCCGATCCCGACCAACGGGTGCGAGTGATCAATCTATGCAGTAGTTACACCTATTTGTCCGACGGCTATTATTGTTCCCTGCTGGCCGAGGCACGTAACCATCACGTCATCCCCTCGGTCAGGGTTATCAACGATCTGGGCAAGAACGCCTTATATCGTTTGCAACTCGAAGATTTGAGCCAAACACTGACCCGCGCCTTTAAACATCAAAACCAAACCGGCGAATTCACCTTGTGTAGCTACTTCGGCACCACGCCGGAACCGGCTTTTCAGGAACTGACCCGTTTGCTGTTCGAACGCTTCGCCTGCCCGGTGTTGGAGATCACGTTGAATCTGGAACAGCAATGGCAGATTACCGACCTGAAAGCCATTTCGCCACGGCAATTGGACGATGCGATGCAAACCCTGTTTGCCGAAGCGTTGGACCGGTTTAGCAAGAAGGTCTGGCGCAAGAGCCGTATCCGAAAAACCGCACGTTACGATCTGGCGATCCTGATCAATCCGGCCGAGCAATTGCCGCCCAGCAACCGTGGCGCGCTGAAAAAATTTATTCACATCGGCCGGCAGATGGGTATCGATGTGGAACTGATCACCCAGCATCATTACGGCAGGCTGCCGGAATTCGACGGCCTGTTCATCCGCGAAACCACCGCGATCGACCATCACACTTATCGTTTTGCCAAGAAAGCCGAAGCGGAAGGTTTGGTCGTCATCGACGACCCGACTTCGATACTGCGCTGCGCCAATAAAGTTTACCTGGCCGATCTGTTTCGTACCCATAAGGTACCGTCGCCGAAAACCTGGATCTTGCATAAAGGTAATACCGAACATCTGGACAAACTGGAAGCGGTGGCCGGCTATCCGGTGGTCATCAAGATTCCCGACGGTTCGTTTTCGCGCGGCATCGTTAAAGTCAATAACCGCCAGGAGCTGGAAATCAAAGTGGCGGAGTTGTTCGAACAATCGGCGCTATTGCTGGCCCAGGAATTTTTGTACACCGATTTCGATTGGCGGATCGGCATCTTTAACCATAAGGCCTTGTATGCCTGCCGCTACTTCATGGTGAAAAATCATTGGCAAATTTATCGGCATGGCGCCAACCGCACCGATAGCGGCAACTTTGCCACGCTACCCACCTTCGAAGTGCCGAAAGCCGTACTGGATGCGGCACTGAAAGCCACCCAACCGATCGGCAACGGCTTTTACGGCGTCGACGTCAAGGAAATCAACGGCAAGGGCTATGTGATCGAAGTAAATGACAACCCCAGCATCGACAGCGGCGTCGAAGACAAATACTTGGGCGAGGAATTGTATCGGGCCATCATGGCCGAGTTCCTGCGGCGGATGGAAAATCGCAGCAAGGGCTTGGACTAAACCACTATAAAATCCAATCATGCCGAATACCTCTGCCACGCCAACACCACTCGACGTCCTCTGCGTCGGCCATGCCAGTTACGATCTGGTATTTTCCATTCCTCACCACCCCGGCGCCGACGAAAAAATGGTCGCCGACAGTTTACTGGGCTGCGGCGGCGGGCCGGCAGCAAACGCGGCGGTGACCGTCGCTAAGCTTGGCTTTAGCGCCGGTTTTTGCGGCTACTTGGGCAATGATGTATACGGCGATTGCCATCTCCAGGAATTGCACTCGCACGGTGTCGATACTCGGCTGGTGGTACGCGGCGGGTCGCCGACGCCCTTATCGGGGGTACTGGTCAAACCGGACGGCCAGCGGGCCTTGATCAACTACAAGGGCGATACAAAAGCATTGGCGGCGGACAGCATCGACTTTAACGGCATCAGCGCCAAAGCCATCCTGTTCGACGGCCATGAACCACGGGTTTCCTTATGCTTATTGGCGCAAATCGCCGGCGATACTGTTCCAACGGTACTGGATGCCGGTTCTGTCCATGACGGCACCTTGGCACTAATGGATAAAATCGACTATCTGGTTTGTTCGGAAAAATTTGCCGTGCAATATGCGGGCGACCCTATGCTGGCCTTAACCAAGCTAGCGGCTCTGGCACCGGTCGTGGTGATTACCCTGGGTGAACATGGTTTGATCTGGCAGAGAGGCCAGGAAAGCGGCCGGTTATCCGCTCCGCCGATTAAAGCGATCGATACCACCGGTGCTGGCGATGCCTTTCACGGGGCGTTTAGCTGCGCACTGGCGGCTAAAATGGAATGGCGTGAGTTATTACGTTACGCCAGCGCCGCCGGCGCTTATTGTTGCACCCAAATGGGCGCTCGTCCCGGCCTGCCTAGCTGCGAACAACATCAGGCCTTGTTGGCAAACTGGTCGCCAAATGCATAGTCGTGAGGGGGAAAGCAACAGGCTATCGACCAGCTTATTCGAAAATCTTGAAAATCAGCCCAGCCACCGACTCCAGCAAATCGCCATCAACATTCTGTCCGCCAAAGCGGTACTCCGGCGCTGAGTAGTCTTTTCGGAAAGCTTGCTTGGCTTTTTCCGAACTGGCTTGTGCTTGTTTGGCTGCTATTTTTTGCTGATTGAGTATCTGCCCGCCGGCCTTTTTCCACTCCAGCAGATGGCTGATTTGACCGCCGTCCAGCCAGATGCCGTGACTTTTACACTGGTCGATCACCACACCACTGCGATAACCGTATATCACTCGATTCATCAGGGTCTGGCAAACCGGGCATTTCAAATATTTAACCGTGGCATTCTTGGGATAACGATCCAGGTTGATATTGGCCAGCAATTCCAGGTTGACGGTCACCACCGGCGCCACGGCACTGTCTAACAATGTTTCAATTTCACCGACATCGAAAAACAAACCAAAGCAACTGGCACAACGATCGATGTGCAAGGAACCGGCAGAGTCTAACGCAATCGTTTGCAGCTTCTGCTCACATTCGGGACAGGTCCGCTCGCTGGCCGTATCGATAATTTGATAATCGTGTTTGCCGTGCAGATCGATATCGTTGCGTACCCCGCAATAGCTGCAATATTGGGTATTGGCAGGCAGCGGCGCAGAACAGCTTGTGCATTTAGCCATCGTTAAATTTTATCCAGAATCTGTTGTTTTTTCGCAGCGTATTCGGCTTCGGTAATCAGCTGAGCTTCGAACAACTGCTTCAGTTCCGTGAGCTTGGCAACGGTTTGCTGGTTATCGGCGGCGACCGGATTGTTCGCGGAGCCTAGCGACTGCGCCATGCTTTGCCCCAGACCAATGCCTGCTCCTATCCCCATGCCAAGGCCGGCGCCACCTCCTTCGTTGCGGGCCGCCTCTCGCAAGGCATCCAGTTGCTGTACCTTGGCATAATCCAAACCCACCGCCTGCGCGGCTTGAGCCTCGGCAGTCAGATCGGCAATGCGATTGATACGCCGCAAGGTGTCTTCATCAAAATCGGTACCTTCGATACGAAAATCGCTGATGCCGAAACCCAACTTGCGGAACACGATGGCCAATTTGATCGCAATGCCGCGGGCGATTTCGTCGCGGTTGGCGTCGATGTCGGCAAAGCTGTACTGGCACTCGGCCAGATAATCGGAAATCGGATTGATAATCCGCGCCGACAAAATGTTACGAAATTCGTCGATGCGCATCTGGTTGTGGCTGCCGACTATGTTCACAAAAAAATCATTGGCATCGGCGATTTGGTAGCTGTAGTTGCCGTAAGCTTTTAACGCGACCGGGAAATGATATTTAGGATCCTGATATTTGATCGGCGAGGTGGTGCCCCACTTCTGGTCGAGGATTTTCGTTTTCCTGAAAAAATAAATCCCGACCTTGTGTTCGCTCTCGAACAACTGCATGAATTTTTTAATAGTGGTCCAGAACGGCACGTTGTCGGTTTCCAGATTAATCAGGCATTGCTCCTCGATTACCGCTTTAACCTGGCCTTGATACACAAAAATACAGCCCTGCCCCGGACCGACGATTAACTTGGAGGCATTCTTGATTTCATCGCCGTTTTCGGTCCATTGTTCCAACAACAAATCGGGGTTGGGATTTTCCCACTCGATAACGGAGCGCAGCTGCCGTTTGATGCCGTCGATAAATGCCATTACTACCTCGCTGGACTAGAGAAGAGTCGATTAATTGCGTAACATCGCCTTTCAATTATGGCAAAAATATGGAGTTGCTGTGGCGATCAGACCCTATAAAAACAAATCCCCAAAAACCGGCAAAAGCGTTTTCATCGACGAAGCTGCCATAGTGATCGGCGACGTCAGCCTGGGCGACGATGTATCGATCTGGCCGACCAGCGTGGTACGCGGCGATGTGGAAGCCATCCGTATTGGCGCGGGCAGCAATGTCCAGGACGGCGCGGTATTGCATGTCTCGCACGCCGGCGACTATTCGCCGCAAGGCCATCCGCTGACGATAGGTAAACACGTCACCATCGGTCACCGGGCCGTGGTGCATGCCTGCACGATAGGCGATTATTGTTTGATCGGCATCGGCGCCATCGTGATGGACGATGCCGAACTAGGCGATTATCTGATGCTGGGCGCCGGCGCCCTGGTGCCGCCCGGCAAAAAGCTAGAAGGCGGTTATCTGTATGTCGGTGCACCGGCCAAGCAAATTCGTGCCCTAACCGACGAGGAAAAGGCCTTTCTGGAATATTCGGCCTGGCATTATGTCCGCTTAAAAAACGACTACCTGACACCCGCCAATTAAGGAACAAGATTCATCCCCTCACCGCAGCTTGCTTAGAGAACACTAAAAGCATAGTATTGATACGATATTTTCTTTGACAAGCCTTACGGTTTCCTTTATTGTTTCGATTCGATACTAAAGTGGAGAGTCGAACATGTCCCAAGCTATTTTGTATCGCGCCGGCCGCCCCGCTTGCGTGGTCGCCGAGCAAATGTTGGTTGATGCTCTCAACCAATCCAAATATTAATTCGAAACCGTCCATCCAGGCGAACAAGCGTGCCTTTGCAGAATCGGCCAGCTTGGCGTCAAAACAGTGCCTGCCCTAAGTTTTTGGGTGGACAGGTTTTTCATATCATTCGGCGCGGCACTGGCCGATTAAAAAACATGAGAGGTAAAACCATGACAGAAGTAAAACAAGAAAAAGATAACTTCGTGTTGTATGTAGTGCTGGCGACGGCAGTAGTTGTTGGCGCCATTTTGGCGGTCAAGATGAGTGAGAACGAAAAATTTGCACCCATTAAAGACCAAATTGCCGAAGAAAACCGTTTAATGAATATCCGTGTCATCGGCAATCGCGAGGATTAATTATGATGAAAATGACTGTTATCGGCACCCTATTCGCCGCTTTATTTTTGACCAACCCTGTCCAGGCTACCGAATATATTTACCGCGATATTATGGCAAACACTCTGGCGCCAGAGCACTGCCAAATCGAAACCAAGGCTAAAGAAAATGCCTCCAAGAATTACAATATTGATCGTTTCAGCAAAAAGTTCTGCCAATCCCAAGGTTATGGCTGGCATGTCGAAGAAGTGAAAAGCGCCGGCAATACTGTCTGCGACAGCTGTGGCAACTCGCAAGAATCAAAATGCCGCCAAGAAGATGTCGTGGTGACCTGCAAACGCATCAAACCCGGCACGGTTGGCATGCTGCCCGGTAAAGGATGATCTAAAACGCAGTACCCAAGGGATACTGGCTGTCCCGGATTTCTCACACCCAAAGCCGCCGGAAAGCACCTTTTCCGGCGGCCTAGCCTCTCTTAGTCAGGGTTGTAACCATTCGATGATATGATCTTCCAGATCGGTAACTTGCGATTCCTTGATCGCATAACTGCCGATGGACACTCCCGCTTCCTTGACCGATTCGCTGCTGCCGCTAACCAGCGGATGCCAATCCGGCAACGGTTCGCCGTCGGTTAACAAACGATAGGCACAAGTCGAGGGCAGCCAGTTGTATTCGGCAAAATCATGTTGTTTCAGATCGATACATTCCGGTACTAGCGTGCAACGCTCGCTGTAACGGGTACAACGGCAGGTTTCCAGATCGATCAAATCGCAGGCCACGCTGGTAAAGGCGATTTCGCCGGTATCTATGTCTTCCAACTTGTTCAAACAGCATTTGCCGCAGTTATCGCACAACGATTCCCATTCTTCGGTGCTCATCTGTGCCAGGCTTTTAGTTTCCCAGAATTTCATGGCTTAATGCGGTTTAAGTTGGCGAAGCTGATAATGCAATACCGCCCAAGAGCCCAGCACGGCTAGCAACGAAGAAATCATCAGCAACAGGATGAATTCCGAAAAACTTAGGAACAGCAGTTCAAAAGAACTGCTATATAAGGTCGACAATTTTTCCACCGGCGATTCCAGGATCAACAACATGATGGTGACGATCAGCCAGCCCAGGAAACCGGCAATAAATCCCAACCAAAAACCGGTGTATAAAAAAGGCCGTTGAATAAACGAGTGGGTGGCACCGACCAGTTTGGAAATAAACACTTCGTCCTGACGGTTTTGTAGTTCCAGACGGATAGTATTGCCGGTAATAAAGGTCACCGCAAAACCCAGCAACAGACTGACCAAGGTCACCCCGCGACTGGCGATCAACATGATGGTTTGCAGCCTGGCCACCCATTGCATATCGACCTGCACGAAATCGACTTGCGGCAACTGTTTGAAATCGGCCATCAATTTCTCGATGTCTTCGTTGTTTTCCAGCGCGTTTTTCGGCATCACCTGAATCACGCTTGGCAATGGATTGCGTTCCAGCGCGTTTAACGCATCGCTGAAACCGCTATTGGCCTTGAACTCCTCCAGCGCCTGCTTTTTAGTGATGAATTTAACCGCGGCGACACTGGGATTTTGTTGTAGCTGCTCGGCCATTTTTTGGCCGGCGGCATCGGTGATATTGTCATGCAGAAACAGCGACATCTGATTGCTGGACTCCAGATTGCCGGTCATTTGCTGGATATTGGCGACCACGATATAAAAACTGCTGGCCAGCGCGATGGCGATCGCCAATACCAGCACCGTCATCGACGAGGTAAACGGCGCACGGTTCAAGCGCCCCAGACTAGAGAACAGGCCGTGGGCATGGTTTAACAAATAAGCCTGGAATAGCTCCAGCAATCGATTTTCGGAATGTTGACTACGACGCATCTGTCTCATGGTCAGCTCGCTATCATATGGCCCTTGTCGAGCGTCAACACCCGATGGCCTAGATGAGTCACCAATTCCAAGTCGTGCGTGGCGATCAGTACCGTCACGCCCACTTGTTTGAATTGTTCGAACATATACATCACTTCGGCGGACAGCTCGGGATCCAAGTTACCGGTCGGCTCATCGGCCAGAATTAGCTTGGGTTTGTTGACGATAGCCCGAGCAATGCCAACCCGCTGCTGCTCGCCGCCGGACAGCGCTAACGGATGTTTGCGTTCCTTACCCAGCAGGCCGACCTTGTCCAGCGATGCTCGCACCCGCCGCGCCACTTCCTGAGGATGGTATCCGGACACCACCAAAGGCAGAGCCACGTTATCGAACACCGTTCTATCGTGCAGCAATTTGTAATCCTGAAAGATCAAACCCAGGTTGCGACGCACATAAGGGATCTTGCGTTCGCTGATGCGGCTGATATCTTGACCATCGAAGGTCACCGTGCCGCGTGTACACTGCTCCATCATCGCGATCAGCTTCAACAAAGTACTCTTGCCGGCCCCGGAACGGCCGGTTAAAAACGCTATTTCGCCGCGTTGCAAATGAAAGCTGACATCGGTCAAGGCTTCACCGGCATCCGGATAGCGTTTGCTTACATGTTCAAATTTCAGCATGGTTTCGGTGTCACGCGTCAGTCTCTTACAAATAAAGCATCGACAAAATTCCGGGCATTGAAATCCTGCAAATCATCTATCTGCTCGCCGACACCGATAAACCGAATCGGAATCCGCAGCTGATTAGCCAATGCGAAAATAATACCGCCCTTGGCAGTGCCATCCAATTTAGTCAGCGCGATGCCGGTCAATTCGACTGCCTCGTTGAACAGTTTAGCCTGCGACAAGGCATTCTGGCCGGTACCGGCATCCAGAATCAACAACACTTCGTGCGGCGCAGACTCATCCAATTTAGTCATGATACGTTTGATTTTTTTCAACTCGTCCATCAAATTGGATTTGGTATGCAATCGGCCGGCGGTATCGGCGATCAACACATCGACGCCCTTGGCCTTGGCGGATTGCAGAGCATCGAAAATCACCGATGCGGAATCGGCACCAGTATGCTGAGCCACCACTTGAATGTCGTTACGCTCGCCCCAGGTTTGCAACTGCTCGACCGCCGCAGCCCTGAAGGTATCGCCGGCCGCCAACATCACGCTATGCCCTTGCTGTTGCAGGCGCTTGGCCAGCTTGCCGATCGAGGTGGTCTTGCCGGCACCGTTGACGCCCACCACCAGAATCACGAACGGCCCATCCTGTTGCGGAATATGCAGCGGCAAGCTGCACGGTTCCAGCATGGCCAATAAATTCTGTTTCAAGGTCTGGCTCAGTACTTCGCCGTCGCTGAGTTGATCGCGCTCCAAACTGTCGGTCAGCTGCTTGATCAATTGCGTGGTGGTTTCGATCCCCATATCAGCCATCAGCAATTGGGCTTCGAGATCAGCCAGCAACTCCTTGGTAACGGCTTTTTGTCCGAACGCCAAACCGCCCAGCACCGCACCCAAACCGCTACGGGTCTTTTTCAGTTGATGGCTTAACCGCAGATATAAAGAAGCTTGGCTGACAGGTTCCGCTTCGATGGCGGGACCGATCTCGCCGACCAAGACCTCGGCTTCGACAGTGATGGCTTCTTCTGCCTCGTCGCCAGCGCGGTAGCGGCTATAAAACACAATCGCCAGCAAGGGCAGCATCAACAAGGCGGCAAACAGGTTATGGGCAATCGCCAATGCCAAGGGCAGTTCATATTTGACGCTGAAAATACCCAGTGCGATCTGCACCAGCAATAACAGGCTTAACATGTTGCCGGCAAAACGCACCGGTTTCGGATAGCGCTCGGAAGTTGCCGACAACATCAATGCGCTTAACACGATGAAGACGAATCCAGCGAATACCCGATGCAGGGCTTGTATCGCCATTTTCGCATCGGCCGACAAACCGCTATCCCTGAATAAATCCAGTGCGCTTAAATAATCGGCATCCGGCAACCAAGTGCCGTTACAACGCGGGAAATCAGTGCAAGCCAAACCTGCGTAATTGCTGCTGACCCAGCCGCCCAGGATAATTTGCATCAGCAACACCAGCATCCCAAACCCGGCGAACAGGCTAGGCCCGGATTTCACCGGCCTTGGCGAAACCGTCGGATTCAGCCGCCAATAACTCCATGCGATGATCCAAAACGTCACGAACCCCAATAATAAGTGAGCGCTCACCACGCCCGGCCGAGTGCCGGAGGACACCGCCCACATGCCTAGACCGGCTTGCGAGACGATCAACAGCAAGGTCAAGGATGTCAGCGTCACCGCCTGCGAACGCCGGCTTTGCCGCCAAGCCAGGCCGAACCAAACCAACACCAACACTGCCAGGCCGCCGGCCAGATAACGGTGGGTCATCTCCTTCCAGGCTTTTACGGTATCCAGCGCATATGTCGGAAACTCAGCGGCCGCATCGGCTTTGAATTCGGCACTGTCGCTGACCAAGGCTTTACCGTAGCAACCCGGCCAATCCGGGCAGCCCAAACCGGCGTGAGTCAATCTGACGTATGCGCCGACCACGATAACAAGCAGCGCCAATATTGCGCAGCACAAGGTTAATTTTCTGAACATGTTTCTAACCGATTTGTGAAATTCTGAGTAACTTGCTTAAGTCATTTCTGACTTTATAAGGATCGTAGCCTGGCTGGTATTTCATCATCAGATTCCCCAATGGATCCATGATGAACAGCATGCCTTCCGGCAGTGGCTGTGGGCCAAGCTTGTTTAATTTTTCTTGCAACGAACTTGCCGGCAAGGCTTTCAATAATCGGCCGTCGTCTCGCCATTCGGCCGGCAATTGTAGGGCTTGATCGAATACTATGGCCAGGCGCCGGATCCGGGCAATATCCTTACCCATCATCAGCGTCAGTTGATTGGTTTTATACAAGGCATCCCGGCAGATCTCCGAACATTCCTTCGATACCGAATTGACCAGCACCCAATGGCCTTTCAATTCCTGCATGTTCTGCGCGGAGAAGGCATCGTAGCCGGAAAACTCGTTGGCTTCGGTGACTTGCGGCGGCATAATCAGCTCGCCGTTATTGGTGCCCAGCCTAACTATGTCCGGATTTTCCGCCAAATACCAGGCAATGCCAAACGGCACGATAGACATGGCAAACACCACCAAAATGGTGATGCGATTTTTCTTATATTGTTTTTCCACGGTGTTGTTTTCGACTACTGTTCCAAATAAACAGGGCTGTGAGGGTCAGCGCCAATCCGAACCATTGTACTGCATAGGCCCGATGTTTTTCAGGCGGGATTGCGACGGCAATCTTCCATTGGCGTTGGTAACCCTCAGCCTGCGCGGGATCCAGCTCGATTTGAAAATCGGCTAACGTATAACCCAACTTGGCCGCCAGCAGTTTGCTATCGACGACTTGCACCCGCACCGGCCAGGTCTCGCCGGGGATTTCCGCACCCTTCAAACGGATGCCCGGCTCCGGAAAATGATTGATCCGACCGAGAACTTGTTGAATCGGCGCGTTTATAGTTATGTCTGGCAATGCTTCGCGCGAGGTGCCCAAAGCAACCCAACCCCGGTTGACCAATACCGCCGGCTGACCGCTGTCGGGCAAGAACGGCGTTAACACCAGATAACCCGGCTTGCCGTCCAAGATCTGATTGTCTATCAAAACCTGATGTACACCGTCGTAATGGCCGTTCAACAGCGCCGGCCGATAACGCAATAACTCTTTGTCGATCTCGGTTTGCTGGTTCAAATCCAAGGCTTCAGCGGTCGCCGCGGCTTGCTGCCTCTCCAGTAAGGCCCTTTTCTGATCGCCCCGGCCTAGTTGCCAGAGACCCAAGCTACACAATAAGGCCAATAACAGCAGATAAGCGGCGAACGCTAACAGCGAACAACGAAACTCGAGCCCCCAAATGTTAAATTTAATCATTAAGTCATTACTCCTGGTATGGGACACGCACTATTGGCAAGCGCAACCGAATCGTTGAGAATGCAGGTTTTATCTATCGACACCGTCATGGTCATCAAAATACTCACTATCGTCGCATTTCTAGCCATCGTCATCAGCCTGGGTTCCGCGTTGTTTCATATTGTCAAACACAAGGAAGATGCCGATTCTCAAAAGACCGCCCGGGCCTTGACCGTCAGGATCGGTCTTTCCTTGGCTTTATTTATCTTGCTATTCCTGGCTTATGCGACCGGCCTGATTGAGCCGCACGGTATCGGCGCCCGCATGCATGCCAACCAAAATCCGCCGGCGGCTAGTCCGTCGCCTTAGCAATCGACAAAAAAAAAGCGCGATCCGCAGACCGCGCTTTTGATTTTATCGCTAGCTGGTTTTACAGCAGGTAAACGAACACGAACAGACCCAACCAGACCACGTCGACGAAATGCCAATACCAGGCAGCCGCTTCAAACGCGAAATGGTTTTCCGGAGTGAAATGGCCTTTCCAGCTTCTGAACAACACCACGGAAAGAATAATTGCACCGACGCAAACGTGGAAACCGTGAAAACCGGTCAGCATGAAGAAGGTTGAACCGTAAATGCCTGAACCCAGTGTCAGACCCATTTCATGGTAGGCTTCGTAATACTCGGTCGCTTGGAAAGCCACGAACAAAAAGCCCAGACCGACGGTTGCCAGCAAACCTTTGATCAATTGGTCGCGATTTTTCGCCAACAAGCCATGATGCGCCCAAGTGCAAGTCACGCCGCTAGACAACAGTAACAAGGTGTTGATGAAAGGCAGACCAAATGCGCCCATCGGTTCAAAATCACCGCCCACTTTGCCGGGACCGTTGGTAGGCCAAATCGCTTGAAACGCCGGCCATAATACATCGTGCGTGGAACGACCCGGACCACTGGACATGCCACCTTCACCCAGATGCGGAATCGAGATATTACGCGCATACCAAAGCGCGCCGAAGAATACCGCGAAGAACATGACTTCGGAAAAAATGAACCACATCATGCCCATGCGATAGGAAATGCCGACGCCATGGCTATACATACCGGATTCGCTTTCCGTGGATTGCAACGCAAACCAGGCGCCCAACATCAGGATAAAAGCGATAAAACCGGTCAGCATCATGCCGGAACCGATCGGAGAACCATTCAAATGATTGGCAAAACCCGCCAGCATGAGCATTAAGCCGGCAGTGGCCAGCACCGGCCAGACCGCCTTATGCGGGATGTAATAAGCTGCGTTTGTGGACATGACCTTCCCCTCTGTTAATTTTCAACGATGTTAGTTCTATCAAAAAAAGTGTATGACAATGTAATGGTTTTATAACGTTCGGGCAGTTTCGGATTAACCACAAACCGCACCGGCATGGTCTTTTCTTCCTTGGGCTCGAACGTTTGAGTCGTAAAACAAAAACATTGCGTTTTTTTAAAAAATTCCTCGGCGAGCCCCGGCGCAATGCTCGGTATAGCCTGGGCTTTTATCTTATTGTCGGTATTGTTCTTGGCATAAAAATTAACCGTGTAATACTGACCAGGGTGAACCTTTAAGCTGCGGGTTTCGGCGCGGAAAGTCATCGGCGTCGATTCGTTAAGAGACGTAATAAATTCTACGGTGATTTCTCTTGTCTGATCGACGACAAATTCGGTCGTTTCCGCGGCAGCCCCTTCAATCTTTCTATTCTGACCGGTGAGATCGCACAACACATCGTAAAGCGGTACCAGAGCATAGCCAAAGCCAAACATCAGAATGGCCAACAAAACCAATCTTTTGACCAGTTTGACATTCTTCCGCTGGAGATCCTCGCTCATTGCGATATTGCCTTTAGTACGGCGAACACGTAAATGGTCAGCGCAACTATCACGAGTACCACCGCCGTCAAAATATTTTTTTTCTTTGTATCCATTTCCTCACCCTACACCCCATCAGATTAAATGATGGGGTGGGTTAATGTGATTGTCAGCCAAGCTTTAGAAATGCTCGGTCGGCACAATTTCAGGCGGGGTGGTGAAAGTGTGATAAGGCGCCGGCGATGGCAAGGTCCATTCCAGACCATGTTTTCTGGCATCTTCCCATACCTCGCCAGTCGCTTTACCAACGCCGCCCTTGATGGTATCGATCACGATGTACACGAACAGCAATTGGCTGAAACCGTAGATGAACGCACCGATACTGGACACCATGTTCCAATCAGCAAACTGAATCGCGTAATCGGGGATACGACGCGGCATGCCTGCTAGCCCTAAGAAATGCTGCGGGAAGAACAAAATGTTGACCGAAACCGCCGACAACCAGAAATGCAGTCTGCCGATTTTTTCGTTGTACATATTGCCGGTCCATTTAGGTAACCAGTAATAACCGGCCGCCATCAGGATGAACACCGACGCAGGCACCAAGGTGTAATGGAAGTGAGCCACGATGAAATAAGTGTCGTGATACTGGAAGTCAACCGGCGCAACCGACATCATCAAACCGGTAAAACCACCCATGGTAAACAACACCACGAAGGCAATCGAAAACAGCATCGGTGTTTCGAAAGTCATCGAGCCTTTCCACATAGTGGCAGTCCAGTTGAACACTTTCACGCCGGTCGGAATCGCGATCAGCATGGTGGCGTACATGAAGTACAACTCGCCGGCAATCGGCAAGCCCACGGTAAACATGTGGTGAGCCCAAACGATGAACGACAGGAACGCAATCGCGCCGGTCGCATACACCATGGAGGCATAACCGAACAAAGGCTTACGGGCAAACACAGGAATAATCGTGGAAGCCACGCCGAAAGTCGGCAGAATCATCACGTACACTTCAGGGTGACCGAAAAACCAGAAAATGTGTTGATACAACACCGGATCGCCGCCGCCAGCCGCATCGAAGAAGCTGGTTTCGAAGAAACGGTCGGTCAGCAACATGGTGACCGCACCGGCGAATACCGGCATGATCGCAATCAACAAGAACGCAGTGATCAACCAAGTCCAGACGAACAACGGCATTTTCATCAGCGTCATCGCAGGCGCGCGCATATTGAAAATGGTGGCGATGATGTTGATCGCGCCCATGATGGATGAAACACCCAACAAATGCACCGAGAAAACCGCAAACGGAAAAGCTTTACCGGTTTGCAACACCAACGGCGGATATAAGGTCCAGCCGGAAGCAGGCGCTCCGCCTTCCATGAATAAGGTACTGGCCAGCAATAATACGCCGGCAACCAGCATCCAGAAGCTCATGTTGTTCATCCGCGGCAAAGCCATGTCCGGCGCGCCGATCATCATCGGAATCATCCAGTTGGCCAGGCCGACGAAAGCCGGCATCACCGCGCCGAATACCATCACCAAGGCATGCATGGTGGTCATCGAGTTGAAGAAGTTAGGGTCGACAAATTGCAGACCCGGTTCGAACAACTCGGAACGGATGATAAGCGCCATGGTACCGCCGACGAAGAACATCACCAGCGCAAACAGCAAATACAAGGTACCAATATCTTTATGGTTGGTGGTAATAATCCACCTCAAAAGCCCCTTAGCGGGACCGTGATCGTGGTGATCGTGATGATCATCATGTTCGGCTACGACAGCAGTCATACTCTATACCTCAACAAAAATTAGAAAATGCGTTCAACGAGAGAGCGAATACCTTATTCATCGTCGTCCCATTTAGGTGTGATCTTATTAGGCTGAATTTCATCACCCACGTTATTACCTAATTCCGGCGCATTTCTGATATAGGTAATCAGTTCGGCCAGTTCGTTATCCGGCAGTTTGCGGAACGCCGGCATTTTGCTGGTACCCGCTTGTATGAAACCGATTAACTGATCCATATTGCCGGTGACTTTGGCGCTGTCTCTCAAAGCAGGGAACCAACCGGAAATGCCGTTACCGTCGATTTGATGGCAGGCCACGCAGTTTTTCAGATAAACCGACTCACCTTTTACCATCAATGTCGAACGGGTTTGATCGCTCAAATCAGGCGCTTGATTTTGTTTGTCCAGCGTCGATTTCACCCAAGCATCGTATTGCTCTTGTTCCATCGCAATCACGACGATCGGCATGAAGCCGTGGTCACGACCGCACAACTCGGTACATTGGCCGCGATAGGTGCCAGGTTTGTCGACATAAGTCCAAGCTTCGTTAATGAAACCGGGGTTAGCGTCTTTTTTCCAACCTAAGTCAGGCACCCACCAAGAGTGAATCACGTCGGCTGCGGTAAACAGGAAGCGAATTTTCTTTTTGACCGGTACAACCAGCGGTCTATCGACGTTCAACAAATAATTAGGGACTGAACGCGGATCACTGTCGCTGACCCGGTGAACTTTCTCGCTGGCTTCGTCCAAATGGCTTTCGAAGTGCACACCGTTGTCCAGATATTCGTAATCCCAATACCACTGCTTACCGGTGACCTTGATGCTCATTTCGGACTCTTGCACTTTGTCCAAATCAATCACAGCCTTGGTGGCAGGAATTGCCATACCGACCAAGATCAGTGTGGGAATGATGGTCCAGATGATCTCGACAGTGGTATTTTCATGAAACTGCTCGGCTTGATGTCCTTTCGATTTACGGTGATGATAAATCGAATAGAACATAGTACCGAACACTGCAATACCAATAAACACGCAGATCCATAGAATCAGCATGTGCAAATCGTAAACCTCGTTACTGAGTTGCGTCACGCCCTTCATTAGGTTGAGTGTGTAGTCCGCATGCGCTGTTCCCAGGCCAAAAGCCATCAAGATCAGACACGCGAGCAGTTGCTTTGTTTTCTTCACGGAGCAGCCTCCCCATTAGTAGTTATAAACTTGTATGCGTTATATCTTCGTAATCTTGCGCACCACATAAAGCAGGCCACAATTCCTTTTACTGATAATTATCATAAATTAACTGGGCAATTTTAACCCATGACTCACCCACAAACCAGAAGAGGTTTTCCCATTTACACAAAATAGACATAAAAAAGGCTTGAGAGCATCGCTGCTCACAAGCCTTTTGCCGTCTAGTAGAGACAGTTTTAAGCTGTCATTACTTCAAAGCATCCGAATATGCCATGTCGAATTTCGGAATGTGATTATCCAACCAACCTTTCACCAATTGTCCGACTTCCTCGGTCACTTCCGCTTGACCGGCGTGAAATTTTTTCTGCAAATCCGCGCAAATTCCAATCAACGCTTCATGCTCGGCTTTGTGACGATCATAACCGCCAAAGCCTTTTGCCACCATTTCTCTTTCTTCGTGTGCAAAATGATCGACTACATATGCGATCAACGCATCCAGAGATGCGCCGATTGTGGCACGCGGAGCACCGCCGGTTGCCTCGTCATACAGCTTATTCAGCAAATCGAACAAAACCTGATGCTCTTGGTCGGCAAAACCGACATTGGTTCCAAACTGAGCTGCAGTCCAAGTAATTAAAGCCATAAAACGTCTCCTGGTTATTTTTGTGATGGAGCCGTCATTGTCGTCATCCGCAAATTACGCATCTTGATGTAGATCAAAATTTTGCCAGTTTGGCAAATCCAATTTAGCTGCCAAATAGTCGAAATCGGCGACAAGCAAGTTTGGCAACACGCCCAATAGCGGCGCATCAAGGGTTTGGTGCAAGAATGCCACGTTGCCATCAAAGCCGGGCATGGTCTTATCGATTTGCACCGCCACCCAACCAGCGCAGCGCAAGCCGGCCTGCTGAATGGCCCGCAATGTCAAACGCGCGTGATTGAGACAACCCAGCCTGATGCCAACCACCATAATTACCGGTAACCCCATCGCTAACGCCAGACCGGCATTATCCAAGGACGCGCTCAAAGGCGAATACCAGCCGCCCGCCCCTTCCACCAACAACACATCGGCCTGTTTTCGCAATTGAACGGATGCATCCAGAATAGCTTCCAGGTTAAATTCGACATCGCCACAAGCCAGATGCGGCGAAACCGCTGCTTCGAAAGCATAAGGATTGATCAACTCATAGCGCGTAGGCAGAGACGCATATTGCTGCATCAACAACGCATCGGGATTTTTTAGTACGCCTTCCCGCCATTCGCAACCAGCGGCAACCGGTTTCATGCCTGCCACCGTTAATCCTTCCTGCTGAAACCGACGCATCAAGGCAATAGTGGTCCAGGTTTTACCGACATCGGTATCGGTACCGGTAATAAAAATTCCGACAGTCATTCCCGTGCCCGCACGAAAATGATCTCGTAACTAGCCGTTATTTCCTGGCCGACCATGCTGACTTCGTAATGTCGAATCATCTGCTGCAACTGGCCTCGAGTTGTCGGCCGTCGATTCCTAGCTTGACTGACGTTATGCGCGCCGATGCCTTTCAACTCATGCATCAAGGCCAATACCGACGGATACCGGGATTGATAGAGCACGGACTCGACATCGACCGTCGTCAATCCGGCTGTGTGCAGAAAATCTTGAATCTGCTCTGAGCTGTAGAAATCGTTGACGTGCACAAATCCGTCGACCGTTGCCCAGGCGGCTTTCAACTCCCGCAAGGTCGCCGGACCGAAGGTTGAGAACGCTAGCTGTCCGCCGGACATCAATATTCGCCTGGCGTCGGCAAACACGGCGGCTAAATCCTGACACCATTGCAAAGCCAAATTGGAATAAATCTGTCGAACTGTATCCGCCGCAAACGGCAACTTTTCCGCGTCGGCGCAGAGATAATCGGCCGGCACGTTCCGATTGTTTCGGCGGGCGGCCTGCAACATCGGCAAGGCGATATCCAAAGCCAGCAGAGTTTGATTGACATTAGCCGCACCCAATTGCCTTGTTAAAAAACCAGTTCCACAGCCCATATCCAACACGGGACCGGCGGCTGGCTGCAACGGAAATTTTTCCAACAACGCCATTCCCACTTGGCGCTGCAGCGCAGCCAAGGAATCGTAACTGACGGCGGCGGCGGCGAATGAACGCCTGATTTTGGTTTTATCCAGAACGGCGGGCAAACTCATAGTGCCGCCGCAATGATGTTGCATAGTTGCTGGGAATGCGACAGAAACGGCACGTGCCCGGCATTTTTCAAGATATGTAGTTCAACTCGCGGATTCAGTGCCTGCAAAGCAAACCCGGCTTGCACCGGAATCAAGGTGTCTTTATCGCCCAGCATCGCCGTAATCGGACAATCCAAACTCGCCAGCGCCTTACGCAAATCGCTATGTTTTAGGATATCCAACCCGCCCTGTAACGCATCGATAGCAGGTGCATCGCACTCCCGCACCGCCAGTCGCAAGGTCTGCAACAACAGCTTGTTATCCGCCAAACCTTGTACCTGCAAGCCCAAAAAGCGTTGCAAGGTCAGCCGCGCATCTCCGCTCAATTGCGCCGCAAAACCGTCCAAGACATCGGCTTTCAATCCAGGCCAATCGGCGCTGTTTATGAATTTAGGGTTGCCTGCCAGCAGCAGTAAAGACTTTACGCGTTCGGGAAATCGCGCCGCCATGTCCACCGCCAGCGTCGCGCCAAGCGACCAGCCCAGCAGATTAAAACGATTGACCGGAATAGCATCGAGCAATGCGGTGCCGATGGCTTCCAGATCGAAGGATTCGAGGCTGACGCTGCGCCCATGGCCGGGCAAATCCAGGCAAATCACCTGGCAATGTTCCGCCAACTGTTTGGCAAACTCGCGCCAGATGCCAGTATGCATCGCCCAACCATGGATCATCACCAACGGCTTGCCCCGGCCGTATATTTCATGATGAATGCCACTCATGTTAAAGCCTTACCCAATGCCTCCAGCAAGGCATCGACCTGCTGCTCGCTATGATTGGCTGAAAAGGTAATCCGCAAGCGCGCGCTGCCGGCAGGCACGGTTGGCGGCCTAATCGCGCTCACCCAGAAACCTTGTTCCAGCAAACGTTGGCTAGCAGCCACGGCTTGACCACTGTCGCCGATCAGGATGGGTTGAATCGCGGTCATGGAATCCATCAGCCGTAAGCCTTGTTGCTCGGCTCCGCTTCTGAAACGGGCAATCAACGTCTGTAGCCGATCCCGACGCCAGGACTCGGCTTGTAGCAAGCGCAAACTGGCGCGGGTCGCCTCGGCCACGGCGGCCGGCAGTGCGGTGGTAAACACATAACTCCGAGCTTTTTGAATCAACATCTCAATCAAATCCTCGGAACCGGCTACGAATGCGCCAAAGGTGCCAAAAGCCTTACCCAGGGTGCCGATCAAGATGGGCACATCGTTTTGACTCAGACCAAAATGCTCGACAACGCCGCCGCCGCTGTTACCCAGCACGCCAAAGCCATGGGCGTCGTCGATCAGCAAACCGGCCTGATACGACTCGGCCAGTTCCACCATCGTTGGCAGCGGCGCCAGATCGCCGTCCATACTGAACACGCCATCGCCGACCACTAATGCCTTACCTATAGAAGCAGCCAGTTTAGCTTGCAAATCCTCGACATCGGCATGCCGATAGCGCTGAAAACGCGCGCGCGACAACAAGCCGCCATCCAGTAAGGAGGCATGGTTCAAGCGATCTTCCAGCACCGTATCGTTGCGGCCCAGCAATGCGGAAATCACGCCAAGATTAGCCATATAGCCGGTGGAAAACAGCAAAGCTCTGTCTCGGCCGGTAAACGCCGCCAGTTCCTCTTCCAGAGCATGATGAGCTGCGCTATGGCCGCAGATCAGGTGCGCGGAACCGCTGCCAACACCGTAGCGATTGACACCGGACTTGAACGCTGCCGCAACCTCTGGATGACTAGCTAATCCCAGATAATCGTTGCTGCAAAAATTGATCAGTTCCCGGTCATCGACATTCAGGATTATCCCTTGCGGACCGTCGACAACACGCCGGCGCCGATACAGATTATCCTGTTCCAGTTGCCGCAGTTCGCCGGTAAAATCGTAAAAAGCGTTGGCCATTAGGCGTAACTGGAGCCGCCCATCTTGACACCCAAACGTTCGAACAGTTGCTGATCGTGGTTGGTCATCGGATTATCGGTGGTCAGCAGTTTATCGCCATAGAAGATCGAATTGGCGCCGGCCAAAAAGCACAAGGCCTGCATCTCGTCGCTCATCGCCTTGCGGCCGGCCGACAAACGCACCCGCGATTGCGGCATCAAAATCCTGGCGACGGCGATGGTGCGCACGAAGACGATAGGATCGAGCGCTTCGCTGCCGTGCAGCGGCGTACCTTCAACCTGCACTAGCATATTGATCGGCACGCTTTCCGGATGCTTGGGCATATTGGCCAGTTGCAGCAGCAATTTGGCCCGGTCGGTTGCCGATTCGCCCATGCCGACGATGCCGCCGCAACAAACGTTAATACCGGCATCGCGCACCCGCTCCAGCGTATCCAGGCGGTCTTGATAAGTGCGGGTGGTAATGATTTCCGAGTAATAATCTTCGGAGGTATCCAGATTGTGGTTGTAATAGTCCAGGCCACCGTCTTTTAAGGCTTGGGTCTGCTTGTCGCTGAGCATGCCCAGCGTCACGCAAGTCTCCATGCCCAGCGCCTTCACGCCCTGCACCATTTCCACCACCCGCTCGATGTCTCTGTCCTTCGGACTGCGCCAGGCCGCGCCCATGCAAAACCGCGATGCGCCCTGCTCCTTGGCTTGTTGGGCGGCTTTTAACACCGCATCGACCGGCATCAAGGCCTCCGGATTTAAATCCGAATCGTAACGCGCACTTTGCGGGCAATAACCGCAATCCTCGGAACAGGAACCGGTCTTGATGCTCAACAGACTGCTAACCTGTATCTCGTTAGGATCGAAAAAAACCCGATGTACGCTTTGCGCCTGATAAATCAGATCGTTAAACGGCAGTGCCAGGAGTGCTTCCACCTCATTTAATTGCCAGTCATGACGAATGGTTGCCACTGATTCCAAGGGTTTCTGGCTTGCAGACATTCTGATACTCTCCGATAAATGACGGTAAAAGCGGTGCCGGACACCGACTTATCAACCTATTTTTAAAATTATGGTAAACAACTGGCTGAACATTATACAGAAGAAATTGCTGCCGCCACGTTGTGTGTTGTGCGGAAACCCTGGATACGGCGATCTGGATCTATGCGTGGGCTGCCTGAACGACCTGCCGCGCAATCTGTCCTGTTGCTATCGTTGCGGGGAGCATTTTGAAACTGCGATCGATATTCCGCAGTTATGCGGCCGTTGCCTGAAGCAATCGCCAAGCTTCGACGAGACTTACGCACCGTTTTTATACCAAAGCCAGATGAGCTATTTGATAGCTCAATTGAAATTTGCCAACGATTATAAAAACGCCCGGCTGTTGGCAAGCTTGCTGGCCGCACATATTGCCGATAGTGCGGAGCTTCCGGATTGCCTATTACCGGTACCGCTGCATCCCAAGCGTTATCGGGAACGCGGCTTCAACCAATCGATAGAAATTGCTCGACATTTATCTCGGCAATTGCATATTCCGCTGGATTTGGATAGCTGTATCCGGAGCCGGGATACCGTTCATCAGACCGGGTTGCCGGCCAAGCAGCGCCGGAAAAACATGCGCCAGGCTTTTAAACTGGTCAAGCCCCTGGCATACCGGCATGTGGCGATTATCGACGACGTAATGACGACCGGCGCGACCGCTTCGACCTTGGCTGCCACGCTGAAACAAGGTGGCGTGAATCGAGTGGATGTCTGGGTTTGCGCCAGAGCCTAGAAAAACTAGCCCTTGACCGAGCTTCCGGTCTTAAGCAATAAACTGTTGTTCTGAGAGGTTTTGATTGCGGTCAGCAACGCGTCCCGCCGCGTCGTTAACTGCTGAAAATTTTGGGTCAGCAGATTGATTTCATCCTGCAAGTTCTTTTCTTCGAAAGCCATCGCTTCCAACGCCTCCGCTGTCGACTCCAGCAACAACTCGCCTTGCCCTTGATAAGGCCGGTTGAAGCGGGTTTGAAAGCCATCCCTCAATGCCTTCAACAGTTGCTCGAAACGTTCCTCGGTGAAATCGTCCTGCTGAATGGCTTGCAGAATCTCCTGTTGCGCATCGAATACATCGTGCTGATAAGACTGCCGATACGCCGCACGTAACTGATGAACCAGTTCGGCCAATTTGGTTTCGACCCCCTGGGTCTGTGCCACCAAACGCGCGGCGCTGTCTTCCAAATTGAACAAAGGCTGCTGATAACGCGCCGAATATAACGCCTCTAGCGTGGCAACCAATTCCATCAGCCTGGGCGCGGCATAATTTTCGGATTCCAGCCAGCGATAAAACAAGGGTCGAAAATTTTGCGGGAAGGCGCCGTATTGCTCGACAAAGCCCGCAACGAACTGACCGACAAAGGCCTCGGCTCCCTGTTGATCCAGGCCGTGAGTTTTCATCGCCACCAGCAATTTCCGGGCAAGCTCGGCGGCAGGTGTCGCCGGTACAGCATCCGGCTCGCCCTTGGTTTTTTGCACATCGGCTAGAGGAGCCGCCGCGAAAAGACCATTATCGTCCGCAGTCACTTCCGTTTCGCCGAACAAATTGCGCCAATAATCGGACAAACCGGATTCAGCCTGCTCGGAACCGATATATTTCAACATATTGTCGGCCAGCGCAAACAAACAGCGGCTCGCCGCCGAGTTGGCGACCAATTCGACCACTGGCGTCTGCAAGGTCACCGATCTCGGCACGTTTTCATCGCGCGCCACGTACCCGCCATACTCGACTTTCAGTTGCAGATATTTATCGACGACCGCAGCAAAACGCCGATAGGTTTCGATGGCGCCCGAATAATCGGCCGCCAGATTGACGACCACCTTCAGACTCCCGCCATAACGCTTGGCATTCAGCAATTTCAGCAGCGAGAACGCATCGGTCAGCGAGGTGGGTTCGGAACTGATCACCAAGAAGGCGAACGGCGCGGATTCGATAAACTGCAACACGCTGTCGCCAACACCCGCCGCGGTATCGATCAGAATGTAGTCATACTCTGCTTCCAATTCAGACAAAGCCGCTATCAGCCGCTTCGCCTCCTGTCCGCCGATGTTGGCGCACTCGGCAATGCCGGATGCCCCAGGCACCACCGCGATGCCTTCCCCGGTCTTGATCAACACCTCTCGAATCGATTTTTCGCCGCGCAACACATGCTCGAGCGTGGCTTCGGGCCGCAAGCCGAGCAATATATTGATATTGGCCAGACCGGTATCCGCATCGAATATACAGACTCGCGCACCTCTTTTCACCATCGCCGACGCGACATTGGTGGTAACGCAGGTCTTGCCGACGCCGCCTTTGCCACTCGTAAATACCAAGACGTGCGCTTTACCAGGGCCAGCGGGTTTAGACTGTTCGGAGATTTGAAAGCTTTCCATTGGTTTACCGTAGGCAGTTGTATTGGTATCAAGCGGCGAATGGCTGCAACCGCATCACAAGCGGGATGTCCGACTCGGCCAGGCCATAAAACCGCATGGCCTTCCCGCAACACTCTTCAAGTATAATGCCGAGTTCCTTGTCTTACTGTAAATATCATGACCACGCAGCGTCTTGCCTGGGCTATTACCGGCTCGGGACATTATATCGAAGAATGTCTAGAATTCATGCTGATGCTTGATAATGTAGACCTGTATCTCAGCCAGGCTGGCGAGGAGGTGTTGAAAATGTACGGCATTCACCTTGATGACATCCGTGCCAAGATGCCGATCTACCGCGACAAGGCCGCCTCGGCACCGCCGGTAGGCCTGTTCTACAAAGGTTATTATCATACCTTGGTGATGGCGCCAACTACGTCCAACACCATTGCCAAATGCGTGCTGGGTATCGCCGATTCGCTGGTCACCAATCTGTATTCCCAGGCCGGTAAATGCCGAGTGCCCAGCATCGTCTACCCCTGCGACACCATGCCGGAAATCGAAACCACCGCGCCCGGCAAGAAAAAATTCATGGTTTATCCCCGGCCTGTCGATTTGGACGCCACCGATAAAATCCGCAGCTTCCCATATACACAAGTGGTCGACGATGTCGATCAATTAATCGTCGCGGTCAAAACCCGGCTGGCCAGCTTATGACCGAACGCATCTTGTTCATCACCGGCCGGCTGGCCGAAAAGCAAGTCAAGCAAGTCCTGGAAAAAATGCAACCAGACTTTCAATACAAGGTGCATGTGATGGGCGTCACCGTCGCCGCGTTGATTACCAGCGACATGATTATCCGCCGCTTACCCGATGCGCAAGGCGCCGACCGGGTCATTTTGCCGGGTCGCTGCCGCGGCGATCTGGAGGCCCTAGCCCAACATTTCGGCGTGCCGTTCGAGCGCGGCCCGGAAGAAATCAAGGACTTGCCGCTGCATTTCGGCATGGCCGCCCATCATTACGATCTCAGCCAATACCAGACCAAAATCTTCGCCGAAATCACCGACGCCCCTAACATCAGTGTCGATGAGGTACTGGAGCGCGCTTATTACTACAAGGCCAACGGCGCCGACGTGATCGACATCGGCTGCCTGCCCGGCACGCCGTTTCCGCATCTGGCCGATTGCATCCGCACCTTAAAGCAAGCAGGCTTCACCGTCAGCATCGACTCGTTGGAAGACGCCGACCTGCTGGCCGGCGGCCAGGCCGGCGCCGATTACATGCTCAGTCTGACCGCCAAGAGCCTGTGGATCGCCGACGAAGTAGCCACCACGCCGATCCTGATCCCGGAAACGCATGGCGACTTGAGTACGCTGGACGCGGCCATAGAAATATTGCAGCGAAAAAATCGCGCCTTCATCGTCGACCCCATCCTCGACCCGATTCACTTTGGCTTTACCGAATCCATCGTTCGCAATCACGAATTCCGTCGCCGCTATCCAGATGTGGAAATGATGATGGGCGTCGGCAATCTGACCGAATTGACGCACGCCGACACCTCCGGCATCAATGCGATATTGCTGGGGATTTGCTCTGAGCTGAACATCAATCATATTCTGGCCACCGAAGTCAGCAAACACGCGCGCCGCGCGATCCGCGAGGCCGATAGCGCCCGCCGCATCATGTACACCGCCAAACAGCACAACACCCTGCCCAAGCATATCGCGCCCGACCTGTTAACCGTGCACGACACCGCGCCGTTTTTGAACAGCCGCGAAGAAATCGAAACACTGGCCGCGGAAATTAAAGACCCCAGTTACCGGGTCCAGGTCAGCAGCGACGGCATTCATATCTTCAATCGCGACGGCTTGCACACCGCCCAAGATCCATTCGAGCTTTATCCGAAACTGCACGTGGAAACCGACGGCGGCCACGCTTTTTATCTGGGCGTGGAACTGGCCCGCGCCGAAATTGCCTGGCAATTGGGCAAGCGCTTCACCCAAGACCAGGCTTTAAGCTGGGGCTGCGCCGCGCAAGGCACTGAGCCAACCGTGGATTTGCACACCTTCAAACCGGCCGGCAGCACCTTGAAAAAGCACGAGGATTAATCGATTTCGACGGCACAGACTCCGCCTGTCGCCGTTAAAGCCGAGAAAACCCCAAGTTTTTACAGACTTATCATCGACGGACGCGGATAATAACGTATGAATACTATCACCCCAGCTATCCCCTCCTCAGCCTCGGCAAACACAGCAGAGAGTTCTTTCCATACCCTGCCGCTGTCAGCGGATATGCTGGCCACTTTGCAGCAGCTTGAATATCTGACGATGACGCCGATTCAGGCCGCCAGCCTGCCGATCGCATTGGACGGCCACGACCTGATCGCCCAGGCAAAAACCGGTAGCGGCAAAACTGCTGCATTCGGGCTGACTTTGTTGAACAACCTTAACCCACGCCGGTTTGCGGTCCAGGCCTTGGTGTTGTGCCCGACCCGCGAACTGGCCGAACAGGTCACGCAGGAAATCCGCCGACTGGCCCGGTTTGCCGACAATATTAAAATCCTCTCGTTATGCGGCGGCACACCGCTGCGGCCGCAAGCGGCCAGTCTCGAGCACGGCGTCCATATCGTGGTAGGCACACCGGGCCGCATCATCGATCATTTGAGCCGCGGCAGTCTGCAACTGGACGCATTGAATACCCTGGTACTGGACGAAGCCGACCGGATGCTGGACATGGGCTTTTACGATGATATCGCCTCGGTGGCAAAACAATGCCCCGCCGGCCGCCAAACCCTGCTGTTCTCCGCCACCTATCCGGAAGGCATCGCCAGACTGGCCAGCCAGTTTCTGCGCCATCCTCAGGAAGTGAAACTGCCGGAACAGCATCAGGATGACAAGATTCGCCAGCGCTTCTACGAGGTAACAGACCGTGAGCGGCTTAAGGCCGTCGCCGTGTTGCTCAAACATTATCGTCCGATTAGCACCCTGGCCTTCTGCAACACCAAACAGCAATGCCGCGACTTGCTTGAGGTCCTGCATGCCCAAGGTTTTCATGCATTGACTTTGAATGGCGATTTGGAACAGCGGGAGCGGGATCAGGTACTGATTCAGTTCGCCAATCGCAGTTGCTCGGTGCTGGTGGCGACTGACGTGGCGGCGCGCGGGCTGGACATCGCTCAACTGGAAGCGGTGATCAACGTCGACATCACGCCCGATCCGGAAATCCACATTCATCGCATCGGCCGCACCGGCCGCGCCGATGAAAACGGCTGGGCGCTGAGCCTGGTTGGCCCCGCCGAGCAGCGGCGAGTGTCCGCCATCGCCCAGCAGATGAATATCGATCCGGATTGGCACAGCCTGGCGGCGCTGCAAAATACTGATGCCGCACCGTTAACACCGCCAATGGCGACGCTGCTGATACTGGGAGGGCGCAAGGACAAAATCCGCCCCGGCGACGTGCTGGGAGCATTGACCGGCGAAGCCGGCTTCAATGCCGAACAAGTAGGCAAGATCACCGTCACCGATCAAACCACCTTTGTGGCGGTCACCCGCGACATTGCCCGCGACGCAGTGCGCAAACTATCGGCCGGCAAACTGAAGGGTAAACCGGTGAAAGTGCGGATATTGAAGGATTGATCGTTATATAACCGGACTAGCGCGCTAAATCGGGCTGATCGAATTCCCCAAATTTGTTCGCCGGTAATGGTTGGATTGTTGGGTTCACTCGTCGCAAACCCAACAAATTCCTGGCCGAATGCCTTGCTCGACGCTATGTATCACGCAGCTAACAGCGCGTTACCGAGATTGGTATCTGTTTTGCTTGGTTTTTACAGACGCTCCCTTTCCTTACGGAACCCGATGATAAAAGCTGCCAACACATTTGCTGCCTCCTTGCCCACCCTGTCACGCCGACATGGCGGTAAGGATCGATCATGATCCAATTTCCGATCAAACTGGCGGTCGCCAGCAAGGACAATATTTCGATCAACGAGCATTTCGGCCACGCTACAAAGTTTGGCATCTATAACGTTACAGCGGACCACTGTGAACTGTTGGAAAGCCGAGAGGTTGCGCATTACTGTCTGGGCCAGCATTCCGACCAGTCAGCGATGAGCGGTATTCTGGAAGCCATCAAGGATTGCCATGCGGTATTCGTCGCCCGGATCGGCGATGGCCCGACCGAGAAAGTCCATGCCATAGGTGTGCGTGCCGTCTCCGAATATGCCTATGCCGCAGTCGAGGAGTCCTTGCTGGATTATGCCCGACGCACCGCGGCCGGCGAGGACATCGGATGACGCCGGAACGAATCGCCAGCTGGCTGCAAGCCAATCCATTGACACCGATCCATGTCGATTGCGCGGTCACGGTGATGTTGAAAATCCTGGACGGCAAATGCAAAATGCGGCCGGGCGAAAAAGTCGTGATGGCATTGCTGTACGACCAGATCAAATATCTGCCCGGCCAATTCCTGGACGCTGAACTGCATCCTTTAATCGCTTCCGCCCGCGAACTGGGTGATGACGAAGCGCTAAAAAATCTAATCTACGAAAAGCGCCTGCTGGCGGAAACCACGATTTCCCGGCCGGTGATGAAAGGTTTTAAGGCAATGATACGCCAACAAGGCCTGCTGGAAGACAGCCGCGACGACGAAGCCGACGCCTAAAACATCAACAACGCCGGCCGCTCATGCGCTCGGCGGCCAAACACCAAATCACATTTCAGTCGAAAAAATCGAAACTCATCTGCCCACCGACGGTAGGCTTGCGAAACAGATCGGTGCGTAGCGGCGGTAAGGATTTATCCATGCCCAGCTTTTTGCTGATCAACCGAAAGCGCTGGGCAATCAACTCGGCATAGGCTCCGCTGCCGCGCAGGCGCTGATGGAATGTCGGATCATAGGCCTTGCCGTCCCGACTGTCGCGCACCCTGTTCATCACATGCTCGGCCTTCAGCGGATAATGCTGGCGCAGCCATTCCTCGAACAAATCGGCCACTTCCAACGGCAAGCGCAGCAGTATGTATTCGGCGCTGAGCGCGCCAGCCTTGTGTGCGGCGGTGACGATGGCTTCCAGTTCGTAGTCGGTCAACACCGGAATCAGCGGCGCCACCATCACCCCGGCCGGAATACCGACTTCGCGCAAGCGGGCCACGGTTTCCAGTCGCCGTTGCGGGGCGGCGGCGCGCGGTTCCAGCGTCCGTGCCAATGTTCTATTCAGCGTGGTGATCGATAAATATACCGAAACCAAACCTTGCCCGGCCATCTCCTTCAATATATCCAGATCGCGCTCGATCAATGCCGACTTGGTGACGATGCTCAGCGGATGGCGGGTTTCCGCCAGCACTTCCAGAATCTGCCGCATCAACCGATGCTGGCGTTCCAGCGGCTGATAAGGATCGGTATTGGTGCCCAAAGCCAAGGGCGCGCAACGATAATTGCGCTTGCCCAGTTCCTCGCGTAGCAGGCACGCCGCATCGGGTTTGATCAGAATCCGACTCTCGAAATCCAATCCCGCCGAATAGCCCAGATAAGCATGCGTGGGCCGGGCAAAACAATAGATGCAACCATGCTCGCAACCCCGATATGGATTGATGGAGCGGTCGAACGGAATATCCGGCGAATCATTGTAATTGATCAGCGACTTGCTGCTGTCGACGATCACCTCGGTCTGCAACGGCGGCAGTTCCGCGTCCAGACTGCCCCAGCCGTCATCCTCGGCCTGCCCGCTTTGCTTTTCGAAGCGGCCGGTGACATTGCTGATGCTGGCGCGGCCTTTGTGGATCAGGGGTTTGGACATACTGCTCTTAAAATAAGTTAAGCCATATTCATGAGATAATATTTCCATGAAATGTAAACGAGATTCAGACGGCCGGGAAATTGATCACCATACTCTGCAAGTGATGCGACAGCAGGCGGTCAAAGCGGTGAAAAATGGGCAGACGGCGGCCAGTGTGGCGGCAGCGATGGGCGTCAACATTCGCACGGTGTTTCGGTGGTTGTCCGACTTTGCAACCGGCGGTCAAAATGCCCTGCTGGCCAAGAAGATTACGGGCCGCCCACCGCTGGTGACGCCCGACGAAATGCGCTGGATCGCCGAGACCGTGCGGGACAAAACACCCTGGCAAATGAGACTGGAATTTGGCTTGTGGACCTTGTCGCTCATCGGGGAAGTCATCTATCGCCAGTTTGGCAAACGCCTGACCGCGCCGAGTGTGGGACGGATCATGCGGTTGCTGGGGTTTACCCCGCAAAAACCCTTGTATCGGGCTTGGCAGCAGGACCCGGTCTTGGTGGAACAGTGGCAGGCCGACGAGTTTCCGGCATTGAAGGCTGAAGCCAAACGCACGGGTGCAGTGATTTATTTTGCCGACGAAGCCGGCGTGCGCTCCGACTTTCATGCTGGCACCACCTGGGCGCCGGTCGGTCGGACGCCGACCGTGAAGGCGACCGGGCGACGATATGGTTTGAATCTGATCTCTGCGGTCAGTGCGCGGGGCGATTTTCGCTTTATGGTGCAAGAAGGCAACGTCACAGCCGACGTGTTTATCGAATTCCTGAAACGTCTGCTGCGCGGTGCCGAACAGCCTATCATCTTGGTCGTCGACGGCCATCCGATTCACAAAGCCAAGAGCGTTAAAACGTTTGTGGAGCAACAGCAAGGTCAGTTGCAGTTGGTTTTTCTACCACCGTACGCGCCGCAATTGAATCCGGACGAACAGGTCTGGGGCTATATCAAACCGCGCGTCGCCAAGCAAATGCCAGAAAATAAAATTGAATTAAAGAAACTCGTCCAATCCGCCATGCATCGCTTACAGAAACTCCCACATGTCGTGAAATCTTTTTTCAGACACCCAGAATGTCAATATGCAGGTTAGTGACAATACTTTCTTTAAGAGCAGTAACATGGTCGAACAATATGAATACTGAAACTGCAATCTACAACGGCTTAGCACAGGTTTCAAGCAACGCCGCTTATCGACAAATGAATTTACTTGCGCCAAGTCAATATCCAAAACACAAGCCAAACAGTCATTTAATATTTATTAATTTGGCCGCATTGATTTTCTAGCTTATTTTTCTCACGCTTCAAATTACTGCATATTAAGCCAGTAAATTAGCCATCACCCAGGTTCTTATCAAAACGATATTTCGTACTTCGCGCGACATATCGTGCCGAAACGATTACGTACCAGTTCGCCTCGCCGCCGGCTTCCGCCAAATACCTACAAATAAAATAGATAAAAAACATAAAGTTAGATTGTTTTTACACAACCCAATCATCACTGGCACAAGAATTGGCTATGAATCCATGTAATACATTTTTTTAAATAACGACAAACCGTTAAAAAGCTTAACTTTAAAAATTAGTAAGCGGTATGTTGATGGAAAGATACAAAATCTCTCAATTGACTACCGTTAAATAATTACGGGATGTCTGTATTTTTTATTACCCGACAAACCTAATCAAATAAAGAGGTATTAATATGGATTCAATTAAATTTAAAAAGCGCTTCGATAGCGATATTAAGACCATACCGTCAATCACATCGGGATCGATAAACCATCGCGGCAGGCTTTCCAGTGTGGCATTGGCGATTACATTGTTGCTCGGCGCACATTCAGGATCTGCTTGGGCCGCTGCTTTCGATGGCAATATTGTGATTCACGGCTCGGCGGAGTTCGACAGCTTAGGCGCCCCATCGGCACCGATTAATGCCACGCAAAGCGGCTCGTTGACTAGCATCATTGGCGGTGCGACGGCGACCACTACCTTGAGTGGGGCGACAATCACCGGTGCCGATCCGCTGACGGGTAATTTGACAAATATTGGCGATGGGTTCGGGATTGATTTTAACGCCAGCGGAAACTCCACAAACGGCGCTTCAGTGGTTAACCCTTTATTCGGCGACTATACGTTTTCGCTGCAAAACAATTCAGCCTTGGATAGCTTCCTGGTCAGTCTGAAATTTCAATTCAGTTTTCAAGCCAGCGCCACCGATACGGTAAGGTCTACTACCGACAATGGCGAATTTGCCGAATCACTAGTAACGCTGCATAAACAAGATGGCACGGAGTTGCTATTTGCGAAAGCGCTTTCCGATACCATCAATGGCAATCAGCAATTTCTGTTCACCAATAACCTGGTCGATTCCGCTGCCGGCTTTGGCGGCACATTGACCGATGGCGGTTTCTTGCTGTTGACGTTTCTGTTAAATCCCGGTGATTTAATCAATTTAGGCGATAGCGCAGCCGAAGTATCGTTACGCGGCTCCGCCGATTCCGGTAGTTTCTTTGGCAACGTCTCGACCCTGATTACCGTCGATTCGGTCGTAAATCAACGCATTTCGACGGTCCCTGAACCGGAAAGCTTAACCTTGCTGGCTATCGGCTTTATTTCGCTATTCGCATCCAAACGCCGCGCCAACGTTTCTTTCGCTAACATCTAATATAGGTAACTATCATGTCAAAACCAACATTCAAACCACTATTAAAACTGGCCATGATCGCCATCACCGGATTACCGCTATCCGCCTCGGCTTGCGGTTCCGACCCCTTTCTGGGCGAAATTTGCACATTCACTTATAACTTCTGCCCCCGCGGTTATTTGGAAGCAGCCGGACAGACCCTGAGCATTCAGCAAAATACAGCCTTGTTTGCGTTATTGGGTACGCAGTATGGTGGCGATGGGGTGCAGACGTTCGCGCTGCCGGATCTGCGCGGCCGTTCTCCGGTCGGGGACGGGCAAGGTCCGGGGCTATCGCCTATCCAGGTCGGCGAAGAAACCGGTTCGGAATTTGTCACCATACTCCCAAACCAAATGCCCGCGCACAACCACACAGCACAAACCAACGTGACCATGTCTGCTTCGATTAATGCGGTAAGCAGTGCCGGCAACACGACCAATCCGTCCGGAAAAGTATTGGCGGCTTCGGCATCCAGGGATAACCTATATTCGAACGCAACGCCTAATACGTCGCTAGACCCAGGCGCCATCAGCACTTCAGCATCGGCAACGACCCAAGTAGGCATTGCGGGAGGAAACCAGCCCCTTTACGTTCGTTCGCCTGTTTTGGGTATCAAATACTGTGTAGCCACACAAGGTATTTTTCCTTCCCGAAATTAGCGGCTGGAATCGGATAGGTCTCGCCTGCTTTGCCCTGTTTGTTGGCACAAAATTGGCGAGGATCCGCCGACACTCATAGTTCCCACGACCCAGCGCGGGAACTATGAAACCAGGCAAAAACCTTCGATAGATGGGACAACCGGTAGATCCTGGGTGCGAACGACCCAAATTCAAGGCGCGGCAACGCAAATAAAAACCGGTTTAGCCGAGTTTAAATCCCACATAAAAACCGCCCGCACCACTAACGCCCCGACTGGTAAATACCGCCAAACGGTCCAGCAAGAAACTGCCGGACTCCTTGGCAGCCTCAGCGGCGGAACTGGCCGCATTTTCCAAAGCCAGATTATTGATGTTGATCAGGTCGTAATATTCGGCAGCGAACAAAATCACGACAATCGCTCCACCCACGAACAAAGCCGTGCGCAGCATTTTTTTGGCAAAATAGCCTACCGCCATCCCCAGAATAAACGGCGCGCCTATATTACCCAGCAGGAAGGCCTCGGAAAAAATGTCGTTGGAAGCGTGTGTTTCAATGGCGTTGTTCATAAAATCCAGTCGTAAATCATTAAAAAATCGCCGATGATTTTATAACGAATCCGGCCCAAGCTACGAATTGCCAAGGACTGAGATATTCTGATACTGGAGTCTGGAAGCCATAGCCCCTTACACCAATCCCAGATGGCTGGCGATGCCGGTAATTTCCGAGTCGGTAACCGCGATGCCAAAGTCATTACGCACTAGTGAACCCAAGTGTTCGGCGGTTTCGACGACGATACTGGTCTGCTCGCCGGCGCGGACCTTAGTAAAGTTGTTATTGAACAGCTGAATCCAGCCGGATTCGGTGTTGCGGCACAGCAGCAGATTTTGCGCCAGCAGCGATTGGTCCCAGGTAGCGCACAACACGTTCGCCGCATCCAGATCACAGCGCCGCACCGTGGCCCGGTCGAAACTGTACAGGGCGAACCAGTCGCCGTCCTGGCGGCGTTCCAGTACGCTCTCGTCGCTGTGGTCTTCGTAGCGGATTCGGAAGATGTTGTGCCCCTGTTGCTGCTCGCGCTCGGTTCCCAAAACTAAAGGGTGAAAGTGGCTCGGCCCGCCGAAGCCGGCGTCCACCAGCCAGGATTGGCTTTCCGCTTCGACAATATAGGCCAAATGATGGCGGGGACCGCCTTCGCTACGTCCCATCCGCACACGGGCCATGATGGGCTGATAAGCAAAACCCAGTTCATCGAGTGCCAGCCCCAATAGACCGTTCAATTCAAAACAATAGCCACCGCGGCCGTTGTCGAGGATTTTTTCGACCAAGGCAGGCGTTTCCAGCTCGGGTATCACACCCAACAGCGGGTTGATGTTTTCGAAGGCGATAGCGCTCAGTTGCGCCCGCTGTAATTGCGCCAGACCGGCTACGGTTGGCTCGGGTTTGTCGAGAGCGATGCGCTGTAAATAGTCGTTTAACTGAAAAGTCATGTTGCCAAATCACGATGAATTGAATGGAATTGCCTGCGTGCTGCATCAGGCGACGGTATTATCGCATTCATTATTGGGCCGTTTGGATCATCCTGCAAGCAGTTAGGCGGATTTGAATAGCGGCCTTTGCCGAAGAAAACCGAAGGAAACTAGCACAGATGGCGGATGGTCCTTCTCAAATAACGCATTCGATGCCTGAGTGTCCGGTTTCCCAAGCGCCCGTTTGGGAAGCCGGATGTCTGCAGCTTCCAACTCATTTCCGATCACTGGAAAACACGAATATCGTGCTGTTGTGCATTACATTCAACCATGCATTAGTTTGGCTGATCGATACTGTGCTGATTTCGTCTGATACCCAACAAACCCAGCAATCCTGTCAAAAACATCCAGACCGCGCCAGGTAATGGCACTGCGGCCACATCGCCGCCGCGCACCACCCAGGCCGATAACGTGGTGTTGTCTTTCAATTGCGTGCCGCCGGCACTGGAGTAAAAACTGAATATACGTGCGCTATAGGGCGTGGTGTTATGCTCGGTGCCCGACCAATAGTAATGGCCGGATTGATCGTTGATATTAGCAAACAGGCCGTAATTGGCGTTATGCACCAAGCTAATGGGGCGCCCCGCAATGCCACCCAGCTCGTTATAGAACAAATGCCCATACTCACTGGTGCTGTCGTAACCTGTTGTTGTTGCAGGAATAGTCGGCAAGCGCCAGTCGCTATAGCCACCGTATTCGATGTTGTTCAGATATCCAACCCAAGCTTGAGCGCCAAACCAGCTCAGATTACCGGTCGAGGTATTGAAATCCGCTGCGGTCAGGTCGTGATAACCGCTATTGGCCGGCGTATCGTATTTGTTGGGCGTATCGTAAACTCGTCCACCTACGGCACT
Source organism: Methylomonas montana (assembly GCF_030490285.1). NCBI lineage: Bacteria > Pseudomonadati > Pseudomonadota > Gammaproteobacteria > Methylococcales > Methylococcaceae > Methylomonas > Methylomonas montana. The sequence continues at coordinate 2,710,859 of NZ_CP129884.1, forward strand.
GATGATGCTGTTGACAAAATTCGCCGCATCGCCCGATACCACGGCCCAGGTTTTAAACATACTGGCGTCGCGGCTCCAACTGATACCCAGATCGTCGTCGTAATAGGCTTCGAAGGTGTCGGCATTGTTATCGACGCCCGCCCCGGTCAGACTGCGGCCCAATAAGGACGCTTCCACCGAATGGCTGCTAAGAAAAATCGCCAGGCTCAACGGCGCTAGCAAATGATGATTCTTCATGTTCGTTATCTCACGGAAGTTAAAATAGACTGATCTGCCGCACGGCCTTGGTACGGCGTACGTGCGGCTTCAGCGCTATTTTCAATATCTGAACACGGGACGTCATCACCCGAAAGAGCCATTGGAGAAGGGAAAAATGGGCCATACGCCTGTCGCTACGGCAGTTTGCAAATGGCAAATTTGGATTCGCCCCCGGACGGGCTGTCGATTTAATTGCGGCTATCGCCGTGATCGCGCCACCAGGCAGCCGCCTGGCCGCGAGTGACAACCTCGAGTTTGCCGAGAATGTTGGCGACATGGCGTTTGACGGTATGCGGACTCAAGCCGAAAATCCGGGCGATCTGCTTGTTGCTGTCGCCGGCGGCGATGCGTTGCAGCACGTCGATCTCGCGCTCGGTCAATGAAGACTCGGCATTGCCGACGTTTTTTTCTGCCGGCGCCGCTACGGATTGCCAGCCGTCCAGCCTGGCCAGTATAGGCTGGTAGCGGTCGCGTTCCGCGCTTGGGATTAGCGCCAATAGTCGGCTCAGCGGTTGGCGCGGCTCCAGCAAGAGAGGGCCGATACAGTCTTCGTGCAGGGCTTCCGCCAACACCGGTTCGAACATCGCCCAGGCTGCAGCCGGGTCGTCCTGGGCCAGACGCAACAGCGCGAGACTAACCGCCGGCGTACTCATAAAAGCCGGCAGGCGCCAGCGTTGATAAAATGCCTGCGCGCGCACCAGTTCCGCTTCGGCCTCTTCCAGCCGTCCCTCCAACAACGCGATCTGGCCCAAGACTAATGCGCGGCCGGTGTCAACCATCGGCCATTCGGCAGGCTGTCTGACGAGAACCAACTCCGGCCCCAGTTGGGCAAGCCCCTCGGCGTCTTGTGCGACCCAATAAACACAGGCCAGATTGATGACGGCGACCCGCCGCCAGCTGGGGGCCAGGGAGCCGAACTCTACCGAATCGACGATCTGTAGATTGCGCCGCTCCATGGCCACGGCCTGATCAAACTCGCCGCCGGCCGCCAATATCCAGCCGCTTAGCTGATGAAAATCCAGCCACAGCGCCGGCAACGCCGCCATGCGCTGCTGGAAACGGGACTGCTCGGCTAATGCGGCGAGTACCGCCGTTTTTTCGCCATGCCAGAAAGCCGGCCAGGCGCTGTGCACCATCGCCTCCACCTGCCAATGCACGGCTTGCTGCTCACTCCAGGCCGAGCACAGTTCGCGCAGCCGCCCAAGCGGTGCCAGCGTTTCCGGAATCCCATAAAAGAAACCGTTGAACAGATCGCTAATCGATGGATACAAGGTAGCCGGATCGGCTTCGACCGCATCAACGATGGCATGCAGGACCGAGGCGACGTTTTGCGGCCGACCATCGGCCAGCGCCTGCCAGGCGCGCAAGGCATGAATGGCCGTGCGCAAATGCAGATCGAGTTCGAGGTTGTCGGCCTCGTCCAGCAGCCGGGCGCAGTATTCCAGATTACCGTTGTTATGTACGCTACGCGCCAGAATCAGCAGCGTCCTGGCCAGATTTGGGCTGTCTCCCTGTCGGCGAAAGCCCGCACAAGCTCGTTCCAAAGGCTCGCGCATGCCGATAAAGTCGTAGCAGGCCCAGCGACACATCCCCTGCAGGCTGGCCAGTTCCGGATATTGCTCCGACATCGGCTGCGGCAACAGCCCTATCCAGCGCTCGATCAGCGCATAACCGCCTTCCGCCAACAACGGCTCGGCGCAACGCAGAATCAAGGCCACCGCTTCGTCCCAGTGGCGGGCCTTGAGCCAGTGCATCACCGCACGCGGCGTGACTGGTTCGGCCGCTGCGGCCCTGGCGTGCAACTCCTCAGGCAAACCGGAATGACGCAATTCCAGTTCGCCTTGCAGGTAATCGCGAAACAAATCGTGCAGCCGCAGCACCGGCGCTCTGTCGTCGAGCACGGTCAGAAACAGATTGCGCCGGTACAATTCCTCGAGCGCGAGGCGGGCGTCACCTCGCCCGCTGACAACGGCGCAACGCCGTGGGTCGAGTTCCGGCAGGATGGAACAATGCAACAGAAAATCGCGTAAATCCTGCGGCAATTCTGCCAGCACCTCGGCGGCGAAATAATCGAACAAATGCCGGGAGGCCCGAACGCCGACAAATTCCAGGCCCGACGCCAGTCTGCCACCCGCCGCACCGAACATCAGTTGCAGACCGGCTGCCCAGCCCTCGGTGCGCGTCAAGGCCTGCCGGACCATGTCCGGAGACACGTCGCCGGCCCAACGGGCATTAGCGAGAGCAAGCGCTTCGGATTCGTTGAACTGGAGATCGGTCAGGAACAGTTCGCCCAGTTCGGCATGCGCGCGCCAACGGGACAGGGACAAGGCCGGCGGCTCGACGCGCGATCCGATCACCAATCCCACTTCCGGCGGCAATCGATCTATCAACTCGTCGAGCAGGCGCAGTGCGCCATTGTCATTGATGCGATGCAGATCGTCGGCGATCAGCCGCAACCGTCCGCTCCGGTAACTGCACAAGGCATTGACCAATCCAGCCACCGCGGCGCGCGCGCCGGAACCGCCGCTGTCCACTTGCGAAGCCAGTATCTGCGGAGCGACCGGCCACTTCAGTGCAAGTTTATCCAGAGCGCCTAGTAAAGAGACAAACAGGCGGTTGGGGTAATTGTCGTCTTCGTCCAGGGACAGCCACAGGCTTTCGACGCCATCCTCGGCGTCGGCCAACTGAGCCAGCAGAGTGCTCTTGCCGAAACCGGCCGGCGCACAGACTAGCGTCACCCGGTGCTGATCGCTCAATGATTGCAGGCGTTGCAGCAAGGCCGGCCGCGAAACGATGCTTGTCCGCAATTGTGGGGCGCGAAATTTGGTAACCGCCGCGGAACTCCAGACCGGCAATGCCTCTATCGTGCTCAGATTGTCGGTTGCGGAGTAAGAGATACTATCCTGATACATGGAAAAATAGGGTCTGGCAATCGTTGCCGTTACAATTGCTCGTCATTATTAGACGCCGGTAGGTATCGCCAGCCCGGCAAACACGGCACCGAACGGAATCTGTGAAAAGACATGGACAGTTTACAGCCAAGCCGTTGATAGTTATCGAGCAGGCGGCCGGGTCATAGTACTAGCGGTTCCTGTCCAGGCCCGAAGCTCGATACCCGGCGATTGCCGCCTTGCTAACGGCCGCGAAGTTCTTATGCCTGACCATTTTAATCATGGCCGCAGTGTATAGCGTGGCATTTAGGCGGTCAACCGCCTACAGTTTATGGCGATAAACTGAAAATCGATGCCCGACACATAGTCCTTAATCCTGTGCGTAAAGTTATGCGGGCTTGAAGGAATTGACCAACACAAAGTTTGGCTCTCGACACTAACGCCTGAAAACAGGCAAGACCTTGAATTTTCAGGGTGTCCGCTTTGATCGGAACGACAAAACAGGTTGAATCAAGCATATTCAGGTCTGATCCAGCTCCTTGGCTTTCGGTTCGCTCGCGGTGGCCAATGGGATCAAGTAACGCCCGCTGCGTATCACCAATGTAAATAACAATGTGAAAACCACAAACTCGACAGGTAGCAAGCCAAGAATTCCGGCCAATAAGCACAACGTCGCAGCCAAGCCGCTACCGCGATTTTTAAATGCATTCATTTCGCCGCTAGACTGTTTTCAGTTGTTTAGTCGGTACGGTTCAACTATATCGGCTAATAAACAATCCACAATACCGGATTATATTGATGAGTAGTTTCAATATATGAAACTACCAGCACCGGACGGCTATGGCGTGGCTGATTTCGGAACAAGGCTTGCCCTGTAGAAAGCTCAATCGCGAGTTGCCAAAGCCACCGCCGTCATGCGGCCACCTGCCTTTCCAGCTGCTCTTGCTCGGCGATGGCCTGCAAATCGATGACCCTATCCACCGAAGCGATGGTTTCCGGGCGATGGGCGATGATGATGCGGGTTAATTTTAGTTGTTGTACCGCGCCGTTGACCAGCCTTTCCCGAGCCACATCCAGATGGCTGGTGGCTTCGTCCAGCACCAGGATTTTCGGGCGCTTGTATAGGGCCCTGGCCAGCAACACCCGCTGCTTCTGGCCGCCGGACAGCACCGTGCCCATGTCGCCGATCAAGGTGTTGTAAGTCATAGGCATCGCGGCGATGTCCTGATGCACGGCAGCGAGTTGCGCGCAGGTTTCGATCCTGGCCTGATCCGGCTCTGGATCGAAAAAGCAGATATTGTCGGCAATCGAGCCGGCGAATAGTTGATCTTCCTGCATCACCGCCGCCACCATGTTGCGGTAATCATGGGCATTGATTTGGCTCAAGCGCACGCCACCGATCAGGATTTCCCCGCCCGTGGGTTGCAGCAGGCCCAGAATCAGCTTGGCCAGCGTGGTTTTGCCGTAACCGGAAGGACCGACGATCGCCACCGACTCGCCGGCGGTAAAATCCAGATTCAGGTTTTTCAAGACCGGCGGCTCGGACGGCGCGTAACTGAAATTCAGATTGCGGATCTGGATGGACGCCGGCAGGTCGGCGTGGCTGCTGCCGTCGAATGGATCGGCTTCGGTTTCCGCCAGCGCAACATCGGCGACCCGTTCGGTGTGCAGACCCAGCATTTTGAATTCGATGCCTTTTTCAATGAAGCTGCCGACCCGGTGTGTAAACTGGTCTTTGAACGACATGAACGCAAACAGCATTCCCACCGAGAAACCGCCGTCCAGGATAAACAAGGCGCCCATCCAGATTACCGCGATGTTCTCGACGCCGAACAGCAGGCTGTTCAACGCCCGATAGACGATGTTCAGTTTCTGCACGCGGATGCCGGCATTGAAATGATCGACCATCAGATTTTGATAGCCGCTGCGGCGCTGCAACTGCCGGTTGAATAGTTTGACGCTCTGCATGCCGCGCACGGTTTCCAGCAGATTGGTCTGCTGCTTGGCGGAGCGCAGGATTTGTTCCTCAGTCGCGGCGCGTAGCGGCGTGAACAGACCCAGCCGTAACAGACCGTACAACAGAGCAGCCAGGCTGACGACGGCCGCCAGCTTCCAACTGTAGATCAACATCATTGCCAGCGTCACCAACGCCATCGCGCCATCGACGATCGCTTCCAGAAAGCTGGTCGTTAATGTCCTCTGAATGACGTTCAAGGATTCGAAACGGGAGACGATGTCGCCGAGATGACGTTTCTCGAAAAAACTCATCGGCAATTGCAATAAATGCCCGAACAGATTGCTCATCATCTGTAGATTGACTGAGGTGCTGAGCACCATGACCACCCATGACCGTAGCGCGGTAATCGCGGTCTGTATCAAAGCCAGCAATAAAAACCCCAAGCCCAGCACCGTCAGCAGATTACTGTCACGGGCGACGACCGCGTTATCGACCACCAGTTGCATAAAAAAAGGCGCTACGATTGCAAATACTTCGATGGCCGCGGCCAATAAAATGATTTGCAAGGTAGCGCTGGAGGCACCGTCCAACTGGCCGATTAGGCGGAAAAGCTTGATTTGCTGGCGTTCGGTTTTCGGGGTGAAAGCCTGAGTGGGCGCCAATTCCAGGGCGATCCCGGTGAAATGTTTGGAGACTTCGGTATAGGGCAGATTCAGCATACCCTTGGCCGGATCTTTTAGCGTCGCCACGCCGCGCTTGACCTGGGTCAACACCACGAAATGGTTGAAATCCCAGTGCAGAACAGCCGGCAGGCTGAGTTTGCTCAATTCGTTCAGATCGACCCGCACCGGCCGGGAGGCCAGATGCAATTGATCGGCGATCCTGATCAGATGATTCAGCGTCGAGCCTTTCAATGACATCGAAAATTTCTGCCGCAGACTGGCCAAATCGACTCTGTGGCCGTGATAGGAGGCGATCATCGCCAGACAGGCCAGGCCACATTCGGCGGCTTCGGTTTGCAGAATCAGCGGCGCTTTCTTACGGCCGGAAAAGTCCAAAAGGTTTTGCATACTCATCGTTAAACCCGTCCAATGACACTATAAAGAGGGTCGAATACCCAATCGATCAGGCACCGGTGATCCAGCCAGATGTCGGCATCCAACAACATGCCGGCTTGCAATGGAATATCCTGCCGGTAGGCCTGTACCGTCTGTTTGTCGATGTCCACGGTGACCCGGTACACCGATTCCTGCAACGTGACCGGCAAGTCGGCATCTTTCGGGGTAATCAGGGTTTTGGCGATTTCGACGATCTGGCCCCGATGACTGCCGAAGCGTTGGTACGGAAACGCCTGGTAACGCACCGATACGGTCTGGCCGTGTTCGACAAAGCCGACGGCGCTGGAAGGCACCAGCAACTGAGCCTGCAACTTCGCGCCGGCCGGCAGGATGGACAGCAACGGATTGGCGGTGTTGGCATTCTGGCCCTGCTCGGCGAGTATCGCCGTCACGGTGCCATCGTGCGGCGCGGTGATGACGATATTGCGCCGCGATTCGGATTCGGTGATGTTTTGGGTCAGCGTGGAAATATTGCGTTCGATCGCCGCGCGCTGATTCTTGAACTTCATCTGGCTGCTGTCTACTTCCAGTTGCGCGGAGCGGATATCGCGTTGCAGGCCCATCTGCACTCGTTGCAGGGCCAGCAGTTTGGCCTGATGATCCAGCCATTCGTCCCGTTTTTGCTGAATTTGTACCGCGGACACAAATTTTGTCTCCAGCAGTTGCTGGTAACGCTGCGAAGTCGCCGCCGCCCCGGCCAGGCGTTGCTGCTGGGTGTCGATCTCGCTGTTGACCTGTTGCAGTTCCCGCTGCAAGCCATGCAGGCGATCCAGCAGCGAACGGTATTGAATCTGGTCGATTTCGGCTTGTTTGATCAGTTCGGTTTCCAGGCTTTCGCGGCGCTGCTTCAGTTGCTCTATCGCCGCAGCCTGGGCTTGCGGGGTTTCCCGCGAACTGCTTTCCGTCGATAGCACGAACAAGGTATCGCCAGTCTTGACGATTTGGCCTTCACGCACGTGTTTTTCGATCAAGGTGCCCGCCTGTGGCGCGTAAACCTTGATCAAACCCATGCTCGGCGACAGATAGCCGTTGACATGGGATTTGCGGGTGTACTCGCCCCAAAACGCAAACACCACCAATACCCCCGCGCAGAACACCGCCAAAGTGGTGAGTAAGGCAAACGACAAAGACTCCACGCGAATCACCTCCCCGAGCGGCTTGTCTTTTTTAAAGTCCAAGGCCTGTTGTCGAAATAACTCGTGTTTCATCTCGTCGTTTCCTTCTCACCTGATTAAACATACAGACCAACGCCTCAGAGAACGCTGTAGTCAGCCGCCAGCCGCATTTCTTCGGTCGGCTTGAGGTTATTGGTCACCACTTGCGGGCATCTGAAACATGCCGCGCGGCCTTCCTGTCGCCACCAACGACATTCCGAGCGGATTGCACATACCGGCAATTGTTCGGTCACCGTCGGCATCAAGCGCACAACTTTCTCGGCCAGCCGGCATCTGGACTCACCCTCCACATAGTGCCCGCATCCCTTGCAGGCGCATGGCGCGGAGAAGCGGAACACTTCCGCCGGGCTGACCGAGCCGGCCATCTCCAGCAATTGCCCGGTGACCGGTTGCGGCGCATTCAGATAAGCCATTTCCGGTTTATCCGCCGTACCGGCCATCACCCCGATCGCCTGAGCACCTGGCCATTCCGGCTGCGCGCTGGGGCATAACACTGGGTTATCCGAGGCCATGACACTATCAAACCGACATGGTTTGAACTTGCGCATCAACGGCCAAGCCCCCGACACCGGCTGCGGGGTTGGTCACGCCGGTGTCAAAGCCGTTGAACTGATCGAGCCACCAAGGGCCACCAGCAATAACACCTACGCTTAGCAACTGACTCAGGCTAGCGCCACCGCTGACCTGATCGAGTTGCTCCTGGCTCAGTTCGACGCCAGCAGCCTCTCGGGCTTCCATGGCGCGTCGGATGCCTTGCTGGGCAAAGGCTGATAACTCTTCGGATGAAATTCGAGTGATTTTGCTTGACATGACAATTCTCCAAAATTGGTTAAAAACAAAGTTAGCCGGCGATTACGCTCGGAATCAGGGTTTCAGGATTGAGAAAATGTCCAGGATTGATGTAAGGCCAAATCCTGCGCGGAAATTGGCTTAAGTCTTGATCCTGGCCAATATAAGCGCCGGATACCTGATTCAGTTCGCCTTGCCGTAAAACCTTAAGGCTTTGATCGAATACATGTTTTTGAGACATTTTCTTTCTCCGTAAGTCATAACCGAGCCGAAATGTTCCGACCCTCCAAAACTGCGATACCGGCCGCCTATGTAATCGTGCGGCCGCATCACATACCCGGCTGGCGGTTTGCGAAATGCAGCGGGTATTGATACTTTAGGCGCGTAGCTCATTGAAATTCTGTTAAAAATTCCACCGCCGTTCCGGATATTTTTCATCAGCGCCAGCAGCCAACGCAGTCCCTCCGGCGGCGACTTTCGGATATTTTCCCGGATGGAATAGGTGAGGCGGGGTGGGAAGGGATTGAAGGGCATTCGGGGATTTTTACCCCGGAAAACGAAACGCTACGGCTCGCTAAAGAGAATGAAGTTGCAGCAAGACCGGCGTTTGCCGTAAAACCGTTGCGGCTGTGATTTAATTGGCAGGGAATTTGTGAAATACTGCACCCCAAACCCGCATCGAAATACCGGGGCCTCGAGGCTGGTTGCCCGTTCCCTTCATCTGCCGAATGCGGCCGATAAGTACAGTCCCCAGCCGGTTTCACGAGATCGCCATGCAAGCAGACATCATCACCAATCTGAGCAAAATGCCATTCCTCGCCGACGTGGAGGAAGATGCGCTGGCGGCATTGGCCGCGCGCGCCAAAACCGTCAAATTTCCGAAGAAATCAATGATCATTGCCGAAGGGGACTCAACCAGTTCACTTTACATCGTCCTGTCAGGTAAAGTCCGGGTGTTTGGCAGCAATGAGAAAGACAAGGAAGTGACTCTACTGATTCAGGAAGCCAGCTCGTACTTCGGCGAACTGGCCCTGCTTAGCGACGAACCACGCTCAGCGGCAGTGGAAGCCTTGGAAAAAACCACCTGCGCGGTAATTTCAAAGGCGGACTTTATCCAGTGGTTGAAGTTGCATCCCGACGCGGCGATTGCCTTGTTGGGCGTGCTGGCCGAGAAAATCCGCTTTCTGACCGAAAAAGTCAAGCAAATGGCCCTCTCCAACGTTTACGAGCGCACGATAAAAATTCTGCAGGATATGGCCGACAAAGAAGGCGATGTATACGTGATCCATAACCGGCCGACGCAACAGGAGCTGGCGACGATGGTGGGTTCGTCCAGGGAGATGATCAACAAGGTCATGAAGGAGTTGACCAAGGGCGGTTATATCAGCGTCGACGACAAAACCCTCCGCATCGAAAATACCCCGCCCGCGGCCTGGTGAGGCTATCGTAAAAGCCCTTTGATCGGCCCCACTACGTGACATCCGCGCCGCGCCGCCGGGCGCAATACCAGCCACCTGCACCCGCGTACGGATCGAAATCCTGGTAAGCACGTTAATTATTACCTTGATAAAGTAGGGAGTTAAGCTATATTCCGAGAAACCCCCTACGGAGAGAAAATGCGTCACCTTGTGATTTGCTTCATGGTTTTATTTTCACCATTATGTTTAGCCGAAACCAATGCGACCGTAAGAAACTGCGACGCAGAAAGCGCTGCGAAGCTGGTTTCCTTACAGGGCACGCTGTTTTTCGACGCGGACGGCAGCGGACGATGGCAGCCTGGCCAACTCGACCAGACATTCTGCGAAGGCAGCCGCGTCCGGGTGGAAGCCTATAGCCGCGCATCCTTGTTACTACCCAACGGCATCACACTACGACTTGGCGAAGGTACCATTTTGTCGTTGAATGGCATCGCCACGACCCAACCCACGCTTTTGGATTTACTGAAAGGTTTCGTCCACTTCATCAGCCGCACCCCTAGGCAATTGCAAATCACGACGCCGATCGCCAACGCCGGCCCGGAAGGCACCGAATTCGCGCTACGCGCCGACGCGGCCACCGCGGACTTGTGGGTATACGAAGGTGCCGTCAGGTTTTTCAATGCCGACGGCGACATCCACATGAAACCCGGTGAAGCAGCGCACGCGGTACCGGGCCAGGCACCACGAGCCCGAATCGACATCAGACCCGGCGACGCCGTCAATTGGGCGCTGTATTACCCGCCGTTGTTACCCTACCCCGACGCCACAACACCTATAGACCCGGCACTGCGCGCTGTGATCCAGGATTACCGCCAAGGCCGGGTAGACGCTGCCTTGGCGGCGCTCGACGCTTTTCCGCCAGCGCAACAAACCTCTTATTTTTTCAAAGTTCGTGGCGCCATCCGGCTGACGGCCGGCCAAAGCGAGTTGGCGATGCGGGATATTCAGGCGCTATGGGCGCAAAACCCGGACGATGCCGATGCGCTGGCGCTCGCCTCGGTTTTGGCCTTGACGCAAGGCCACAAACCCGAAGCCCATGCACTGGCTTTGCAAGCCGTCAACGCGAATCCGCAATCGGCAAACGCGCATTCCGCACTGTCCTACGTCTGGCAAGGCCATTTCGAACTGGAAAAAGCTTTACAGTCCGCGGAGCGCGCCAAACAACTGGCGCCGCACGATGCGATAACCTGGGCGCGTCTGTCCGAACTGCAATTAGCCTTGGGCTTGCGCTCGGAAAGCGCCGAATCGGCAAGCAAGGCATTCGCGCTCGATCCCGGCCTGGAAAGAACCCAGACGGTGATGGGCTTTTCCAATTTGTTCAGAGTCGATACAGCCGGCGCCCGCCAACACTTCGACACCGCCATCCGGCTAGATTCCAAGGCGCCACTGCCGCGCTTGGGTCTGGGACTGGCGAAAATCCGCAGCGGCGATCTAGAAGCAGGCCGTCGGGACCTGGAAATCGCCGCAATACTCGATCCGAATAACTCACTGATCCGCAGCTATCTAGGCAAAGCTTATTTCGAGGAAAAACGCGAGCGTCTGGCCGGCGATCAATTCGATCTGGCCAAACAACGCGACCCCAAGGACCCAACCCCCTATTTTTACGACGCATTGCGCAAGCAAGCCGCCAATCGTCCCATCGAAGCGTTGCAGGATATGCAGCAAGCCAGAGATTTGAACGACAATCGCGGCGTATATCGCTCTGAACAGTTGCTGGATGAGGATGCTGCGGCGCGTAGCGCCAATTTAGCAAGGATATACAACGACCTGGGTTTCGGTCGCGTAGCCTTGAAGGAGGCCTGGACCTCGCTGGGCCAAGACGCCGCCAATCCATCAGCCCACCGTTTTCTATCGGATTCTTATATCGGCCAACCGCGCTACCGGGTGGCCCGAGCCAGCGAATTATTGCAAGCGCAGTTGTTGCAACCGATCAATATCACCCCGGTTCAACCGCAACTAACCGGCGAAAATATCGGCATTTTGAATAATACCGGACCAGGTAGCTTGTCGATGAACGAATACGATTCCTTGTATACAGCCAACGGCGCGCATCTGGTTCTGAACGGCGCATACGGCAGCCGCGATACCAAGACCGACAGCGCCATCGTCTCCGGCATATACAACAACCTGTCGATGAGCCTGGGACAGTTTCATTACCAGACCGACGGCTTTCGCCAAAACGACGATTACCAGCGGAATGTCTACGACGCCTTTGCCCAATACGCTTTTACTCAAGACTTTAATCTGCAAGTCGAATTGAAATCGGAAAACGTCAGGGCCGGCGACGTGCCGATGCGTTTGAACGAGTTTCACGACGAAACGCTGAGACAAACGATTAAGCAAGACACCGCAAGAATAGGCAGCCATTTTAAAATCGATCCCGAACAGGATGTGATCGGTTCGTTTTTTTATACCAGGAGAAAGGAACTCACCCATGATAACTTCCTACATGCCTTCGCCGACGATCCTGACTTCGACAACCTTGACGATACATCCAGGTTAAACAAAAACGAAGGCTATCAAACCGAAATACAATATCTTTACCGCCCGCACTCCTTTGAATTAATAACCGGGGTGGGCCATCTGGAATTAAGGAACGATATAAACTATGACAATACAAACGTCTTTATCAACGGCGCACCGGATCCGCTCACCGATACGTCAAAAACAACCAGTCAAACGCATCATTTCAATGGTTATATATACTCCAAACAATATTTACCGGGAAACCTAACGACAACCTTGGGACTCAGTTTCGATTATTTGGACAATGAATTAGTTAGTTTTGATTCGGCGAGATATTTTTCCGATGGTTCATCCAGAATATCCACGCGAAACCCCTCGTTAATTAAGCGCCAACAACTCAACCCTAAATTCGGTATCGCTTGGAATCCCATCGAAAACTTAACCCTAAGAGGCGCCATATTTAAAACCCTGAATCGACGTCTGGCCGCGAATCAAACGATAGAACCGACACAGATCGCCGGATTCAATCAATTTTTCGACGACAATAACAATGCCAGAGCTTGGCGTTACGGGGTGGGCTTAGACTACCATCCCTTAAAAACCGTATTCATGGGCGGCGAACTAAGCTGGCGGGATAGCCGACAACCGTTTTTTTTCGATAACGGCTCGTCGGTACTTCTCGACCGGAACGAATTATCGCATTTAGCCTATTTCTATTGGGCGCCAACCGAATGGGTGGCTTTTCGCACCGAATATAAATTTGAAAAGCTAGACCGGTCGTTTGTACTAGGCAACGGTAGTTCCAATCTTCCTCAAAGCGTGGGCACGCATCAAGTACCGTTATCTATCAATCTGTTTCACCCTAGCGGCCTATTCACAAGAGTTAGCGGCACCTATGTCAACCAACATGTCGCCACTGTGTCGGACTTTATCGCCAACCCACTGGATCATCAAAGCGAGGATTTTTGGACATTCGACACAGCAATAGGCTATCGCTTTCCGAAGAAACTAGGCACGATCAATTTTGAAGTCCGAAATTTATTCGATAACAAATTTAATTACCAAAGCAACTTCGACGCCAGCGGCCCGCAAATCGGTCCTTTCATTCCCGAACGGCAATTATTCGTAAAAATTAGTTTTTTTTACTAGAAACCACCCAAAATTTATCAAAAACAGGAGAACTATAATGGCTACATATAATATCTATAAAGCAGGCATACTACTGACATTGGGCAGCAGTTTTTTATTCGGGTGCGACAAGCCCATCGAAAAACTTGTCGAGAATAATGCGCCGCTAGCTAGCGGAATCGATTTCAAGACCTCAAAATTAGTCACTCTAGATCCGGAGAGCGGCAAGCATGTACCAGCCTGTATCCAACCGGGCCAATCCAAATCCGACTATCGCCCCGCCACAGACAAACTGGGCAAAGAAGTTGCCGAACCCCAAAAATGTAAAGTGGAACTGATTGTCGACGACAGTACTCCGGAGCTTAAGGCCGCTCTGGAACTCAGCAAAAAGACACTCGATGGGAGAATTAAAAAAGACGGCGAGTTGAAGCCGGCACGCTTTGTGATTACTGTCACCGCACTCTACAAAGGGTCGCATTGTAACGCTGCCGCTTCCGGCGGCGATCAATACGAGAATTGTGGCCGTGTGCGCTAAACGGATTTTAATTTATATAATTCCCTGAATCTCGCGAATACGTTCAAAGACACCCAAGCGGATTCCTAGAACATCAACAGCCTGGCCCCCGGATGCCGAACAGATAAATTCGGCCTAAATTCACTGGGGGCCCTGCTCTCCCGCTTAACCATGTTTGCAGCCGATGCGTAAAGCAATCAACTTATGACCCGCTTTTGGCTCCGCTCGCTCGCCATCGGTTTTGTCGTTTTTCTATGCGGTGGCGCCATCAATTTCATCGTTGATTTAGAGTCAACGCTGGGGCTAGATACCCTGCTCCGAATCCGAGGCCCCCAAACGCCACCTTCAGCGATAGTGCTGATCGCAATGGACGAAGCCTCGGAACACCGGCTTGGCGTCGGTCAAGATCTCACGCGCTGGCGCAGCTTTCACGCCGGATTAATCCAACGCCTACAGCAACAAGGTGCGCTATTGGTCGTATTCGACCTGCAATTCATTCAACCCCACCCAGCCGACGACCCAGCTCTTGTCGCCGCGATGCGCGAGGCCGGCAACGTTTTGCTGGTCGAATGCGTGCAAAAATTTCGGCATGGCGTCGAGGACTTTTACGGCCGGGAGGAATGTTCGGATACCAATAGTCAGCCCGTCGTTGCCAGGGACGGCGACTCGAATACGGCGCTATCCGAACAATTGGTGGCGATGCGTAGCGTCACGGCGACGGCAGCCATTGCCGAAGCGGCATTGGACCATGCGCCGTTTTTCCTGATTAATGACGCGGAAAACGCCAGCATCCGCGAAGTCTGGACCTTTTTCGATGCCTTGGCCGAAGCGCCGAGTCTGCCGATGGTAACCTGGCTTTACTATCTACAACGTTCCGGCGCCACTGCGCAAACCGATCGACCGTTCTCCGCTTGGTTAACCGAGCAACGCCGCGCATGCCGGTCCAAAAGCGATGGCTTGCCCGCGCGATCGCCGCTGCAACGCCGCATCGATAACTTGCTATGCAATGGCGACAGCCGCTATCTGAATTACTACGGCCCGCCTCGCACGCTGAGGATGGAATCCTATAGCGACGTGTACGACGGCAAGGTTGGCGATTTACAGGGCAAAGTGGTGTTCGTCGGCCGCGCCAACCGCCAATTTTCGCCAGGCAAATCCGACTTTTTCCAAACCCCCTATTCCGACTCGCGCACCGGCAAAATGGCCGGAGTGGAGATCATGGCCACGCAATTTGCCAATTTATTGGAAGACTGTTTTATCGAAATGCCGGCGCCGAGCGGGCTCGTATCCGGCGCCTTTGGCTTGCTGGTCGCATTGGTACTGGTTCGATTTGCCGGCTGGACCGGCATCGCGATCAGCTTGGCGTTTGCCTCAATGTATGCCGGCTTGGCTGTCTGGCTGTTCGGGCTACGCCATTGGTGGCTACCGGTGGCGATGCCATTGTTGCTTCAATTGCCGCTGTCCTGGCTGCTGACCCTGGCCTGGTCGCGCTACGAGCTGATGCGGGAACGAGGCCGCATGCTGGCATTCGTGCGCAGAGTATTTCCGCAATGGGTGGGTATGCTGCCGGCGGCGCCTGGGCAATGGACGGAAACCGCTAATGTCGGGGCCGCCAGCACCGAAAGAGATGTCAGCGGTTTATGCCTGGCCACCGACATTGAGGGCTATACCACCATTGCCGCCAGACATTCGCCGCGGGAAATGTGGACGTTATTGAATACCTATTATCAAGTGCTGGGGCATCCTGTGGTATCGCACGACGGCGTGATCGCCGACGTGACCGGCGACGCGATGATGGCGGTGTGGTTCGACGCCCCGGCCAGCAGCCAACGCCGCGCCGCCTGTTTGGCCGCACTGGAAATGGCCACGGCGGTCGCCTCGTTCAACCTGTCCTCCAGTCTGGCACCGCTCGCCACCCGCATCGGTTTGCATGAAGGCGAGCTGACGCTCGGCCGCCTGGACGCCGGCGATACCAGCCATTACCGGGCGATCGGCGATACCGTCAACACCGCTTCGCGAATCCAGGGTGTCAACAAGTATCTGGGCACGAAGATACTGGCTTCCAAGTCGGTCACCGCCGACCTAACCGATATTGTCTATAGACCAGTCGGCGCCTTTCGTCTACTGGGCCGCGCCGAACCGGTGGAATTGCTGGAAATCGTCGGAACGGTGGGACAGATCGACGCCCAACACAACGCTTTGTATCGGCAGTTTGCCGATGGATTGCAGGCGTTCCGCCAGGGCCAGTGGAACGACGCGGCCCGGCTTTTTCAAGACGCGCTGGAGATGAACACCGATGACGGTCCGACGCGGTTCTATCGGCAACAAGCTCTGGCGCGCTTGCAAAACCCTGAGCAGGCTTGGGATGGTGTGATTACCTTGGATGGCAAATAGCCCCGTTCAGGCCGCTTCGTCGGCTAATTCCAAGCCTCTAAACACCGAACAGCGCTTGAATACCTCCAGCTCCGGCGCCAGTTGTTTTTGCTGGCAGAACTTGGCGACCAGTTTGGTCAGGCCTTTGATATCGCGGCCGGTGGCACCGGGAAAGATGGCCGCCAGTTCGTCGATCAGATTTTCCTCAACCGGCAAGGCAAATTGTTCCGTCATTACCCGCCAGATTTTGCAGCGATCTTCATGGTCCGGGGAGTGATAGCGCAGCATCGCAATACAGCGGGAAATGATAGCCTCGTCGATGTCGTCCACCCGGTTGGTGGTCAAGAACAGCAGGCCGTTAAAATATTCCAGCACCCGCAAAAACACCCCGACCACCGCATTGGACGCCAGATTGTCGGCGCGCTTTTTGATGTAAACATCGGCTTCGTCGATCAGCATCACCGCCCCCCAGCGCTGGGCACGGATCAAGGTGTCCTTCAGGGTTTTTTCCATTTCGGCGACGTTCAGGCCCAACTGGCCGGAATGCACCCGGTACAAGGGCCGCTTGATGATTTCCGAATACACTTCGGCGGTCAGCGTCTTGCCCACCCCGGCCGGACCGGCGCATAACACCGTGGTGCCGCCGGATTTGCCTTCCACAATATCGTCCATCAACATATCCATTTCGGCGGTCAGAATGTCGATCAAGTCGGTCTGCTCCGGCGGCAGGATCAGCTTTGTTTTCAATTCCGGCTGATAGACGTAGGGCCGCAGATCGTCGACATGCACCCAGACGTGATGGTGTAATTCCAGATGAAACAGCAGGATGTAACCGTGTACCGGCAACTCCGTGAACAAGCCCTTGGCAATCTCGGCCTTGCTGGCTTCCATCGCGCTTTCGGTTTTGCTGTCGTAACGCATGCTTTTGCCGGCTTTGCGCAGATAGTTGCCGAAAATATCGCCGGAGGCATCCAGGCTTAGCGCCCGGTCAGCCAGAATGTTTTCGTCATTGACCAAACGGCAAGCGCCACCGCCGGACGACAACACCACGGTGTTTTTGCGCGTCCAGTCGTTGTTGCGGTGGCTGGCAGTGGGGTCTTCGGCGTAGTGGCCGGTGCCCCAGCCGGAAAACTGTTCGCCGTAGCGAGCCCGCCAGTCGAAATAGCGGCTGGAGGCTTCGTCGTAACTGGCGATCAACTCGGCGGTTTCTTTCAAATAACCTTTGCCGGCGAAAATTTCCGGGATGGTTTTGTCGGCCAAATCCTTGCCACGGATGATCAAGGTCTCGTTGGCGATTTTGCCTTTGCTGTTGGCTTTTAATTCGATCAATATCCGTCCGGCTTCTTCCTCGCCAGGCGGTGTGTAATCCAGGCGGGTAATCAGATAAGCCAAGGTGCGGCCACCGCCTACTACCTGAAAGAACCAGCCGCGAATCGCTCCGTCCAGCAGATACTGAGCAATGTCGGGCAACAGCATCTCCAATTGCTCGGCGTTATAGCGCTTGGTGTTCTCGGCCATGGCCTGTTGCAGTGCCGCCAACAAGGCCGCTTGCTGTTGCAGCGCTTCGCCGGCTTGCTGATAAATCCCGGCCAGACTGGCCAGTTCGGTGCTGCTGAGTTGATCGAACGAGACCTGGGCTTTGTTGCCCAGGCGCAATTGATCGCTCAGGCTCTGCAAGCGCGGATGATCGGTTAGCAGTTGTTCGAGATGACGTTTGTCTATGGTTAATTTCATCGCATCAATCCTGTGACGGTAAGGCTAAACAAAGTACTTCGGCTAAATGCAGCGGCTTGGCGAAACCGCCGTTGCCGATCTGCTGTTGGCAGGAAAATCCGTTGCTGACCAGCAGCGCGTCGGGTTCGGCCCGCAACGCCGGGAACAAGGCCAATTCGGCCATGGCTTGGGCCTGATCATAATGTTCGGCTTCGACGCCGAAGTTGCCGGCCATGCCGCAGCAGGACGATTCGATCAGCTCAAATTTCAGATCGGGCAGTTGTTTGAGCAGCTTGCGCACCGACTTGATCGCGCCGACGGCTTTTTGATGGCAGTGGCCGTGCAACAGCAAACTGTTGACGCCGGGAATGGCTTGAAACTCTAACGGCCAACGTTTACCGGTTTGTTCGCGGACGATAAACTCTTCCAGCAGCAAGATTTTTTCCGCCAGTTTTTGCGCCGGCTCGCCCAGGCCCAGCTTTAAATATTCGTCGCGTAAACTGAGGATGCAGGACGGCTCCAGGCCGATAATGGTGCGGCCGGCGGCGACATGATCGGCCAGCGCCGTGACCATGCGCCCGGCTTCGGCGCGGGCCTGGTCGATCAGGCCATTGGAAAAGTATGTGCGGCCGCAGCACAGGGGGCGGTCCGAATCGTCGCCGGCTAACGGAGTGGCGATATGTACATGATAACCAGCGCTATTCAGCAGCTTTTTAGCGGCTTCGGCCGCGGCCGGATTGAAATAATAATTGAAGGTATCGACCAGCAGCACGACTTGTTTGTCGGCCAACTCCGGATGCAACCCAAGTTCGGATTGTTTAGGTACTTGGTAGGGCTGTGCAGCCGGTTCCGGCAAGCGGACTTTGGCGCTGATGCCCAGCCAGGCTTCGCCTAAACGTGCCAGCAGCGGCAAACGATTGCGCCACTGGATTAAAGACCGGATTCCGCGCCAACGCAGTATCTTCGGTAACTCCGCCCACAGCCGCCGCCTTGGCGTCAAGCCATTGCGCTGCACTTGCTGCGCCAGAAACTCGGCCTTGATCAGAGCCATATCCACTTCGTTCTCGCATTCGCGCTTGCAGCCCTTGCAACTGACGCACAAGGCCATGGTTTCGGCTAAATCGGGATTGAAAAAAGCAGTGTCGTTGTCGGCATTCAAGGCCGCTTTCAAGGCTTTCACCCGGCCGCCCGGCGATAATCCTGGATTTTGCGAAACTCTAAAACTTGGGCACATTACCCCTTTGGCGTCCCGTTCGCACTGCCGGCTACCGATGCACACCGCCACGGCCTTGGCGAAATCGGCGCCGTGTTTGGGAATATCGGCATAGGCGTCGCCCATCCCGGCGTTTTCGTAAGACGACCAATCCAGAAACAGTTTCATAGGCGCTAGGCTGATTAAAAACCTAGACCAAGCAAAAACAAAGCCAGTCGGGTCGATGTTGGGTGGATAAGCGTAGTGCATCCACGCCACCCTTCAATGCTTGGCGGATGCGCTACGCTTATCCGCCCTAGCTTTGGCGCTATTGTTTCATTTTGTCGCTGGATTGAAGCCCGGCCCGATGTAGCAAACCCGACAATCCGAACCAGCGGCGAACGATTTACCACAGCATTAGCAGGCTAAATCGCCGGCAAAGCCAGGCAATCCGCGCCGCCTATTCCGGCACAAAAATTGCGGAAATTAGTTTTTTAACCTTGGAAAACCGACGTGGAATTGGAAAACTGCGACTGCCGCTATTTCATCAGCTATAGCGGCGTAAAACTACCGTTGAAACTTGTCAACGAATTGGAAGACGAAAGCCATCTGGAAAACCGTAACACTTATTTTCGCGGCTGTTACGATACCGATCAGCGCTTACTGCTGTTGGAAAAACTGGTCTACGGCGATGTGGAATTGCGCCATGTCTACACCTACCATGCCAACGGCACGCTGGCCGAAGCGGAAATTACCGATGCGGATGGCGAGATCAATGTATTGCGCTTCGACGAAACGGGGGCGGCGTTAGCAACGGATTAAGATGTTGAACCCAGTCTCTTAGCGCGCTGCTTGACGCACCGTATCCGCCAATTCGGCGCTAAACCTTGTCAAGCAACGGCTTTGCGCAGTGACTATGGCTTCGGCGTCATCGGCCGCTGCTTCGCTGCACTCAAAACGTTTACCTTTGATCACTTGTTCGGCTTTTTTCAATTGCCACTGCACCGATAAGCGGCTTTGGCCGGCGGCGGTTTGATGTAATTCCAGGATGTCGAAGCTGATTTGGTAATCGATAGCTTGGCGTGGCGCCCACGGATAGCGGACCACTTGTTCGATACCCAGCTGTTTGGCTAAGGAAAGCCCCAAGGCGCGGGTGATATTTTCATCCAGGCGCTCAGCCCAACGGCTGTGCTCGTCCAGTTGGTATTGATGCTCGCTCAAGGCCGTGACCAACTGCGGGCGATCCAGATAAGCCGGCAAATGGACTGGTCCTAAACCCAAAACGGTGCCTGCCGGCAAAGCAGTGCCCGACAGCGGCGCGCCGGTTTCGGCATTGAGCATGTAAAACTGCATCGGCGTACTACCGCAAGCATTCAGTAGCAGCGCGAAAAGTAGCATTGGCAAATAAATTATGTGTTTCATATGCGTCCGGTTAAATCTGTTAACAACCCAATCTATTTGCCGTATATCAACGACTCTGGCCGCCGCTCCAGCGACTCGGTCAAATCCTTCAAGGAACGTGCGGCATTGCGCATTTCCACCAAAGTTTGACCCAGTTGCGCATCCGGCGCGGCCATCGTTTCCACTGCGGTTAAAGCATTTTGCGAGCCTTCCATCATCTTGGTCGCGGCATTCAAACTTTGTTCGGCGGCTTTCAACACCGGCAACAATTCTTTGTTAAAGTCTTGCAAGGTGGTGCGAGTCTCGGTCAGGGCGCTATTGGCGTTGACCATTAACGGCCCGATCTGATCGTTTAGCGAGCCCATCAGCCGCTGGGTTTCCTGCAAGGAATTAGCCAAGGCCGTCATCGATTTTTTGGTCTCTTCGGACTCCAGCAAGCCATGCATCGAATTCAAGGTATCCGCCATGTTTTTGGTAATCTCTTCCAACGGTAACTGCCGCACCCGGTTGAAGATTTCGTCAGCGGTGTTGCGAATTTCATCGACTGTGGTCGGTACGCTGGGCAGTTCCGGCAGATTCTTGTAATCCAGCTTGACCAGATTGATCGGCTTGTCGCTATAAAAATTCAAATCCACATACAGTAGGCCGGTTAGCAAACTCTGGGTCTCCAAGCGGCCCTTTAAACCGGCATCGATCATACGTTGAGCATCCTGCATACGCTGTTTTTTGCTGTGGCCGCCGGATTGCTGTACCGACAAGTCTTGCAGCAAGGCTGGATCGATTTCGATCACCACCGGCTTGAAAATGCGGCCGGTCGCGGAATCCATCACCAGAGAAATCTCGTTGACATTGCCGATCTGCACGCCTTGTAACTTGACCGGCGCGCCGACGTTCAAACCGTTTAACGCGGAATCGAAAAAAATCACGAAGCGTTTTTTGTCCTTAAAAAAATCGCTGCCGCCGAAAATCATCACGCCCGCCGTCAGCAAAATCAGTGCGCCGACCAAAAACGCGCCGATGGCAAGTGGATTGGCCTGTTTGCTCACGCCTCGTTCCTCATATGTCGATGATTGCTATTTTGCTCGGATTGATCGCCGCGATTCAGGAACCTTATCACGTTCGGATGCTTGGATTCGTGTAACAACTTTTGCGGCGGACCGCCGTCGATGACCGTGCGGGTTTCGGCATCCAGAAACACCGAATTGCTGCCGATCGCGAAAATACTGTCCAGATCGTGGGTGACCACGACGATGGTAGCCGACAAGGCGCTGCTCAAGCTCAAGATCAGGTCGTCGAGCAATTTGGCAGTAATCGGGTCCAGGCCGGCCGACGGTTCGTCGAAAAACAGAATCTCCGGGTCCAATGCCATGGCCCGCGCCAAACCGGCGCGCTTTTGCATGCCGCCGCTCAGTTCAGAGGGATAATAATCTTCGAAACCGGCCAAGCCGACCAGCGCCAGTTTATAAGAAACAATCTCCCTCACCTTCTTGGCCGGCAACTGGGTAGCTTCGGTAATCGGCAGCGCGACGTTTTCCGCCAAGGTCATCGAGCTGAGCAAGGCACCGCTTTGAAACAGCACACCGGTGCGCGCCAAAATTTGCTGGCGGACTTTCGGGTCGGCTTGCCAGAGTCCCTGCTTGCCGTAACAGACATCGCCTTGCGCCGGTGCCTTTAAACCTATCATATGCCGCAACAGCGTGGTTTTACCGCAGCCGTTGCCGCCCATGATGATGAACACATCGCCGCGATTGATCGTAAAATTCAGATCACGCTGAATCACGAAATCGCCGTAAGTCATCGTCAAATTTTTTACCGTGATGCAGGCATCGGCCATCGTTAAATCCCCAAGCGATTGCAGATGATGGTCATCACCGAATCGGCCACCACGATAAAGACGATGGCCGTGACCACCGCCGAAGTGCCGGCATCACCGACCGCCGAGGCGCTGCGGCCGCATTGCATGCCGCGCATGCAACCCGACAAGGCGATCAGAATCCCAAATACCGAACATTTAACAAAACCGATCACGAAATCCTTCATCTTGACCGCGCTGGCGGTACGGTCCAGATATTCGGTCAAGGACACGTCGAAGAAATTCACCGTCACCAGGCCGCCGCCGATAATGCCCATTAAGTCGGCGTACAAACACAACAGCGGCATGATGATAATCAAGGCCAGCATGCGCGGCAGCACCAGAAACGCCATCGGGTCCAGATTCATGGTTTTCAGCGCATCGATTTCGCTGTTGACGTGCATGGTGCCCAGTTGCGCGGCGTAGGCGGCGCCGGTGCGTCCGGACATGATGATCGCCGTCATCAGCCCGCCCATTTCACGGGTCATGCCCAGACTAACCAGATTGGCGATATAGATTTGCGCGCCGAACAAGGACAGCTGCACCGCGCCGACGAAGGCCAGAATCAAACCGACCAGCAGGCTGATCAGGGTGACGATGGGCAGCGCCGACGGCCCGCATTCCTGGATATACAACCATAAATCTTGGTAGCGAAAATGCGCCTGGCCGCGTAATGTCGCCAACGTGCTGGTGGTCATTTCGCCGACGAAAATCAAAATCTCTTTACCATGCTGAATGGCATTACCCGTACTGACGGCCAATGCCTGCGACCAACTGGTTTTTTGTTGGTCGCGATGCGCATCGACGCGCTCCGGTACCGCGTAAACCAGAGCCAGCAAACCTTGAATCGCCGCCGGCAAGGTCGTTTTATCGACGGCTATGCCTTTATGGGACGCACAATCGATCAGTTTGATCAATTCGGTGACCAGCATGCTATCCCAACGTCCTAAAGCCTCCGTCGAAAATGTTAGATTTTGGACACCCTGTTCGGTTTCGATCTGCGCCAACACGGCGTCGAGCGCTGGCATTTGCGCATCGAGTACCCAGTCGCCGCCGAACGCAACGGCCAAAGTCTGTTGTTGGCGAGTTGCGCTTATCGTACCGGGCTGTGCGCCCGAGTCGGTGAGCGCCAAGGTTTCAGCTTGTGTCATCCTTGTAGTGGTCCGAGTGACGGTTTAGAACGGGATGTCGTCATCGAAATCGTCGTACGAAGCCGGCGCCGATTGCGGGCCGGCAGCAGGCGCAGACTGGCGATTGTCGTAGTTGCTGGCCGGCGGCGTGTTGCTGTCGGCGTAACTAGTGGTGCCGCCGCTGCGGCTATCCAGCATATGCATGTTTTCGGCGACGATTTCGGTGGTGTAGCGTTCCTGACCGTCCTGGCCTTGCCATTTTTGGGTGCGAATCCGGCCGTCGACATAAACCTGGCTACCTTTTTTCAGATATTCGCCGGCGATTTTGGCCAAACCGCTGAAGAACACCACCCGGTGCCATTCGGTTTCTTCCTTGCGTTCGTTGGTATTGCGGTCTTTCCAGCGGCGGCTGGTGGCCAAGCGGATGGTGGTAATGGCGTCTCCGCTCGGCATATAACGTACTTCCGGATCGGCGCCGAGGCGGCCGATCAGCATGACTTTATTCAGCATGTTTGTCTCCGTGTAAAAATTGCGATGTACAGTGGCCTACTGCCACTGCTTTAAAAAAATACCTAATTGGTTTTTGTCGAGCTGCTGGTTATCGACTTTCAAATACGCGGCATTTTCTTCGAAATGCAGCCGCACTTCTTCGATGCCGTTGATGGCCAACAATTGCCGGGAAAATTCAGCGCCCTGCTCCGGTTTGATGGCTTGCAACGACAGCAGCAGATTGGCCCAATAGCGCGGCGGCGACATGAACAAGGCGATCAATATCCAGCTGGCGGCAATGCCCGCCGAAAACAGGAACACCGAAGCGGGACCAAACTCGCCGTACAGCCAGCCGCCCGCCGCGCCGCCTAAAAATGCACCGAGGAACTGGGCGCTGGAATAAATACCCATCGCCGTGCCTTTCAGATCGCCGGGCGCGGTTTTGGAAATTAAAGACGGCAAGGTCGCTTCCAACAGATTAAAGCCACAGAAAAAGAGCCACAGACAAGCAATCAAACCGATCAACTCGCCGTGCAGCAGCACGAAGCCGACATTGGCGACCACCAAGGTGGCAATCGCGCCGATAAAGACTTTTTTCATCTGCCGCTTTTTCTCGGCAATGATCACAAACGGAATAATCATCGCCATCGAAGTCACCAATACCGGCAGGTAAACCATCCAGTGACTGCCGCCTTGCAAGCCGGCGTCGCGCATCAGCAGCGGCACCACCACGAAGCTGGCCATCAAAATCAAATGCAAGGCAAAGATGCCGTAATTCAACCGTAGCAATTCCGGGTTCTTGATGACGGAACTAAATTCCGACGGAATGTATTCGGCGTCGCGGTGGGTGGTAATTTTCTGCGGATTGGGCACCACGAACAGGATCACCAAAATCGCCATGGCCGCCAACAGCGCGATCATCCAAAAAATGCCGGAAATGCCGAAATGATGAGCGATCACCGGCCCCATAGTGATTGCCACACCAAAGGATACGCCGATGCTGGCGCCTATGGTAGCCATGGCTTTGGTGCGATGCACTTCTTGAGTCAAGTCGGCCAACAACGCCATTACCGCCGCAGAAATCGCTCCGCAACCTTGCAAGGCCCGGCCGATCAAAACCCCATAAATATCGGTCGCCAGCGCAGCCCAGACACTGCCAGCCACGAATAGAATCAAACCGATCACGATGACGGTCTTGCGGCTGAAACGGTCGGACAGCAAGCCAAACGGGATTTGCAGGATGGCCTGGGTCAGGCCGTAGATTCCCATCGTCAAACCCACCAGCTTGGGCGTTGAGCCCGGCATTTGCTCGGTAAACAGCGACAACACCGGCAACAGCATGAATAAACCCAGCATCCTGAGCGCATAGATACTGGCCAGCGATACGGTCGCCCGCTTTTCCATGGCCGTCATCGGACTGGTAATATCCTGAACCTGTGTCAAACCCTAACTCCCCTTTGCCTCGAATCGTTAAAGGTCGCTATAGTACCAGTTTATGGGCGGGACGCTCCAGCGTGTGAATGGCGGAAACAGGCGCGAGCGTATGATGATAAACGCCACGGCATCCACTCGTGAATCCGCGGTATCATGTATACCGTTTGTAGGTCATGTTGCGGCGTCAGCCGTTACGTGACATTGGCTTGGCTTTTGTCGGGTAAGGCTATCAGGTAACCTGATCTAGCCAGCTATTGACTATTTCATCAATCTCCACCGCCACCCTTCCTAACCATCATACCTTTCGACGGGTTATAGCCTAAAATCGCTGCCCCGATAAACACTAAAAACGCCGCACCGGTAAAGATCAGCGCCTGCTGGTTGAACTGCTCGTACAACGCAAAACGGATCAGTTCCACGGCCTGGGAGAACGGGTTGTATTGGGCCAGGGTATGCAGCAGTTCGCTGGATTCCTTGATTTTCCAGAGCGGATACAAGGCGGTGGACATGAAGAACAATGGGAAAATTACGAAGTTCATCACCCCGGCGAAGTTTTCCAATTGTTTGATGAAAGACGACAACAATAGGCCCAGCGCACCCAGCATCATGCCGACCAACACCAGCGCCGGCAAAATCCAGACATAGCCCATTAAAGGCGCCTGAATGTCGTACAGCCAGGCGATCCCCAGAAATGCGTAGGATTGCAACACGCCGACCGCCGTGCCGGCGATCAGTTTGCTGCATAGCAAGAACCAACGCGGCAGCGGGCAAACCATCAGCATGCGCATGCTGCCCATCTCGCGGTCGTAGACCATAGACAGCGAGCTTTGCATGCCATTGAACAGCAAAATCATGCCGAGCAGGCCGGGCGTGATGTAAACCTCGTACAAGATATAGGTTTCATAGGGCGGACTGATGGCGATGCCCAGCGCGGCGCGGAAGCCGGCGGCAAATACGAACAACCACACCAAGGGCCGCACCAAAGCCGACACAAAACGCTCGCGCTGATGCAGAAAACGCAGCAATTCGCGGCCGACGATGCCGGCCGTCGCCCGCCAGTAATGTAACACTCTCATGCTTGCGGTCCTTGAGTCAGTTTTTGGAACACCTGTCCGGGGTCTGTCCAACCGGTGGTCTGCAAGATTTCGGACAGTTTGCCGTTAGCTTTGACCTGGCCTTTGTGCAGCACGATCAAACTGTCGTCGGCGGCGATTTCGTCGATCAAATGCGTTGCCCACAGCACCGCCAGATTTTGCCGTTTAACCAGTTCGTGTACGTGACTGACGATGGCCTGCCGGCTGGGCATATCCAAACCGACGGTCGGCTCATCCAACAACAACAAGCTCGGTTTATGCAACAAGGCACGAGCGATTTCCACCCTGCGCTTGTGACCGCCGTTCAGTTGCCGAACCTTTTCGCCGCGCCGCTCGAACATGTTCAAACGTTCCAGTTCTTCCTGTATCCGCAGGTCGGCGGCCTTGCGGCTGATGCCGTGCAACGCGGCGTGGTAGCGCAGGTTTTGCGTGACCGACAAATCCGGATCCAGCGTAGTCTGTTGAAACACCACGCCCAGCTTGGCCAGGGCTTGCAGGCTTTGTTTCTTGATGTCGAAACCGCACAGTCCGATGCGCCCTTCCCTGGCATCGTAGAGCCGGGTGATCAGCGCAAACAGCGTACTCTTGCCGGCGCCGTTGGGGCCAAGCAAGATCGTGCATTCGCCGGCGGAAACCTGGAAAGACACCTTATCCAGGGCTTTTTTACTGCCGTAGGCAAAGCTCAGGTTTTCGACCGCTAAGGCAAATTCGGTCATGGCTTGACCGCCACGCCCCAAGGGTAACGGCCCACCGCCACCGACTTGGTCACTTTCTGGTTTTCCAGATCGATGATCGAGACATCGTTGCTGACGCCATTGGTGGTGTACAGGCGCTTTTGATCCGGCGAGAAAGCCAGATTCCAGACCCGCTGGCCGACCAGCAGGAATTTTTCGACCTTATAGGTTTGGGCATTGATCACCGCCACTCGATTAGCCGGCCCCATCGCCACGTAACCGTAGCGGCGTTCCTTGTCGATTGCGATTCCGACCGGCTGAATTTGATCGCTGCTGACGCCTTGCACATCCAGCTTAATGTTCTGCACGACCTGTTTCGATGCCGCATCGATGATGGTCAGCGTGCCGGCCATTTCCGAAGTCGCCCACAATTGCTGGCTGTCGTCGGTAAACGCCACCGCGCGCGGTCGCGGATCGACCAGGGTGTTATCGACAATCTGCCGGGTCTTGGTATCGATCCAATGCAGCATATTGGTGGTTTCCGACGCGCTGATGGTCCATTTGTTGTCCGGGCTGACGGTGATGCCTTCCGGCTCGACGCCAACCTTGACCTTGGCAACCGCTTTCTTGGCGGCGATGTCGATGACCGTCACTTCGGCGTCGTCCTCGTTGGAGACATACATGAATTTGCCGTCGGGACTGACGGCGAAGGTTTCCGGGTCTTCGCCGGATGGCAGCTTGCCGGTTTCTTTCAAGGTGTCCGAGTCCAACATGCGGATGGTATTGTCGTCACTGGTAGCAACGAACAGAGTCTTGCCATCCTGACTGATGGCGATGCCGCGCGGCCGCTGACCGACCGGCACGGTTTTGACCAGCTTGCCTTCGACAGGGTCGAGTACCGCTAGTGCATTGTCTTTTTCCAGCGTGACGAATACGGTTTCGGCATGCAGCCCTGCCGAGCACAGTAGAGCCAGTGCCACGCTGCTGAGTTTGAGTAATTGCATTTGAGTTTCCTTGGAGCCGATTAAAACACTAATTGCCCAGCGCCGTCCGAACGCTGGGCGCGGGGCGCAGTTTACCCTAAGCTCGACTGCTTGAGCAGCATTGACCGGGATTTTCCAAATGCATCAGCCCGATAAAGGAAATGTTCCCGCTAAGCTGCCAATCAAGCTGTTTCCTAATGCCGGTTCTGATTCCGCCAGTTATCGACGATACCTTCTACATCCAGATCGTCCGGGCCTTCCCGCCAGCTGGTGTAGTAATCGACATCATTACTCTTCGGTTCCGGATTGGGCCGGTAGATTTGTACCCTGGTCGGCAGCGGCGCGGCTTCGCCCAACACCAGCGCTTCGCCTCTGCCCAGCGAGCTGAGAATGTCGGCCAAATCGCCTTCCGCCTCTGGCACCAGACTGCGTATGTACTCTTGATCGTCCGGGTTGGTGGTACGCAAGCAGATGAAGGAGCTGCATTGCGCCAACATGGTTTCCGAGAGTTCGGTCGGCCGTTGGCTGACCACCCCGATGGAAACGCCATATTTGCGACCCTCCTTGGCGATACGCTCCATCATTTTCTTGGTGCCATCGAATTGGCCGCCTTTCTCACGCGGAATATAGGCGTGGGCTTCCTCGCAAATCAGCGTGATCGGAAACTCGCGGCGGCGTGGATTCCAGTAATTGAACTCATACGCCAAGCGGCCGACCTGCGCCGATACCGCCGGCCGCACGTCTGTAGGCACCGAGCTGAGATCGACCACGGTAATATTGGCTTTCTTCTCGCCCAAACCGACGAACTGTCGCAGTAAACCGGCCATGCTATCTGAGCTCGTGCGCTTTTTAGGTTTTAATAAAAAATCGTAACGCACGTCGTTGAAACGGCTCTGCATCCTGACTAGAAACTCGTCGAACTGCCCAAACAGCGCCCCTTTGGTTTTCCCAAAGTCTTTGCGTTCCTCGTTGGCGGCTTTAAATTGCATATACATTTCCGCTAGCGAGAAATAAATCGGCGTATCGATGGTGACCGAGCCCAAGCCTATCGTTTTGGCTTCCTTACGTTTCAACTGCTGCAAAATTTCGCGCATGAACGCCATTTGGATAGACGAACCGGGATCGTCGCGGTCGATGAATAGGTCGACCAGTTCGGCATAGCTCATCATCCAGTACGGCATCTCCATTTCCAGCGCATCGACATAGTTGACCTGCTCGGCGGGAAACGCCGATTCGATACCGCCGTCCGGGCGCTTCCAGCAATATTCGCCATGCAGATCCAGCATGATCATATGGGTCTTGGGCATGGCTTTCATGGTGTGCTGGATCAAACTGGTCACCGTCCAGGATTTACCGGAACCGGATTGACCGACAATCGCAAAATGCCGGCCAAACAGGGCGCGCGGATCCAGACTTAAGTGATAATCCTTATGGCTAGCCAGTTGCCCGATGAAAAATTCGTAATCGCGGAATTTGGAAAAAATCGCGTTGATCTCGCTGAGTCCCACCGCATAGACCGCCGCGCCTGGCGTCGGATAATGGCGTACGCCACGAATGAACACATTGTTTTCGTTCAGCTCCCCGACCGGTACCAAGGCGATGAAGCGGTCGGTGGCACGATTGCCAGCACTGTCAAAACGGTCGCGCTCCCACATTTTGAATACCAGCGCCAACACCCCGATATGCGACTGGCGAATCACCACGTAAGAACCGATATTACCGGCCAGTATTTCCTCGTCGCCGATTTTTATGATGGGCGCCGCCGTCGAATGTTCTTCGGTGAGGCGGGCGTCCATACCGTCGCCTCTGACTTCGGTTAAATGGCCAATCAGGATGTTTTGAGTTTGCGGCGTCATGATGTCCTCTTAGGTAAAGCAACTGGGCTAAGCTTAGCCGATTTTCAAGGTCCGTCCGAGCATAAATGTCACGCCGAAACCTTGTGGCATCCATACGCTTTTGCGCCAAAATGACACCAAAAACCCGACAACCGCCGGCCGATGGCCACTAGCGATTGCGACAACCTAATGAAAACTCGGCTATTTCGGCATAAGCAACACGGCGGTCCAATTATTGCTATCATCAAACCGGCATTCTTAAATACGACCCAAGAGGTGAATATGAAAATCGGGCTACCCAAGGAAATCAAACCCAACGAAAACCGGGTGTCGCTGGTGCCGTCGGGCGTGGCGACGTTGATCGGTGCCGGGCATAGCGTGGTGATGGAAAGCGGTGCCGGGATCGGTGCCGGTTTCAGCGATGATCAATATCAGGCGGCCGGCGCGGAACTGGTCGGAGGGCCGGAACCGGTTTGGGCGGCGGCCGAAATGATCGTCAAAGTGAAAGAACCCATAGAACCTGAGTGGTCGCGAATCCGCCCCGGCCAAACGCTGTTTACCTATTTTCATTTCGCCGCGAATCGGCCGCTGACCGAAGCGCATCTGGCTTCCGGCGCCACCTGCATCGCTTATGAAACCGTGCAACTGCCGTCCGGCGAACTGCCCTTGCTGACGCCGATGTCGGAAGTAGCCGGCCGACTGGCTGTACAGGAAGGCGCGCATTATCTGGAAAAACTATACGGCGGCAGCGGCGTATTGCTGGGCGGCGTACCGGGCGTGTTGCCTGCCAAGGTCTTGATTCTGGGGGGCGGCGTGGTCGGCACTCAGGCCGCGAAAATGGCGGCAGGATTGGGCGCGCAAGTGACGGTGATGGATTTATCGCTGGAACGCCTGCGCCAGCTTAGCGATATTTTGCCGGCCAATGTGCAATTGCTGTTTTCCAACCGACACGCCATCCTCGAACAAATCCGCAGTGCCGATCTGATCATCGGCGGCGTGTTAGTCACTGGCGCTGCCGCACCCAAACTGATACGCCAAGAAGATTTAAAACTGATGCAGCCCGGCACGGTGATCGTCGATGTGGCGGTGGACCAAGGCGGATGTGTGGAAACCACGCGCCCCACCACCCACGCCGATCCTATCTATATCATTGACGATGTGGTCCATTACGCGGTGGCCAACATGCCTGGCGGTGTGCCGCGCACCTCAACGCTGGCCTTGACCAATGCCACATTGCCTTACGTGATTCAGCTGGCCAACAAAGGCTGGCAACAGGCCTTGCGCGACAATCCGGCTTTATTGAACGGACTTAATATTGTTGCCGGCAATGTCACTTGCCAGGGTATTGCCGATGCCTTCGGCTTCAATTGCCTGGCACCGGAACAATTCATCAACTAATGCCGCTCAATACGGCCGGTAATGCTCACTTGAAAACGGGCATTACCGGTGGCAGGCCGCCTTTACTGCAATAAAGACAAAACAATATTTGCCGACTGATTCGCTTGTGCCAAGATTGCCATGCCTGCGCGCTGTAATATTTGATGCTGCGCCAACGAGGCGGTTTCTGTAGCAAAATCCGCATCCATAATCCGACTACGCGCTGCGGCTTGATTTTCCACAGAGGATTGCAAATTAGAAATCACGGTTGACATGCGGTTTTGGGTAGCGCCATGAAGTGTTGCTTCGGTTTGCACTTCCAGCAATGCATTATCGACTGATCTGATCGCCGATAACGAGCTGGGTTGATCCAAAATTTGAATGCCTTTGGCTGCGGCATAGTGATTGAATTCAGCCGATTTGAATGCGTTAAAAGCACTTATATCGCTCGCAGTCGCAACGGCAACGGTTTGTGTAACCGGTACGCCGGCGATCATAACAACCGTGGTGGCGCTACCGGATTTCGCCATTACTGCACTACCATCGCTAGCGCTAAAACTGCCGCCAGCACTCATAAATGCAGATTTCGCCGCATCGTAGGTTAATTGATCCTGTGTGGGAATATTATTTTCGAATGCGGTTGCCACAGCCGCTAATGCCGCCACATCGCCTGCCGAAGGCGAGCCGTCGGATGTATCAAACAAGCCACCGTTAGCGATAAACGCGCTTCTGGCCTTATTCAAAGTGGCCTGGGTGACGCCATTATTAATAAAAGCGGCGTTACCCGTTGCACTAGTATCTGCAATCAAGTTCTGACCTTGCGTCGTAATCTGGTTGTCGGCAGTGGTGTCGCTGCCAATTTGAAATGTCTTAGCACTGCCCGCAAATACGCTCTCACCGTTAAACTTGGTATTAACCGTTATTCGGGTAATTTCCGCTTGTAACTGTGCGAATTCAGTATTCAACGAAACATGGTCCGCTTCGGCGTTGGTGGCATTGGCCGATTGAACGGCGAGTTCGCGCATACGCTGCAAAAGCTCGGTGATTTGACTTAAAGCGCCTTCGGCAGTTTGTGCATACGAAATCGCGTCATTGGCATTGCGAATAGCCACAGTCTGCCCTCGCACTATAGACTCCATGCGATTCGCTATGCCTAACCCAGCCGCATCGTCCTTGGCACTATTAACACGCACTCCCGATGACAGACGCCGAAAAGATGTATCTATTGCATTCTGCGTATTCGTCAGCTTGTGCAGGGTGTTCAGCGAAACAATATTGGTGTTGATAAAAAACGCCACGCTCGTGCTTGTCGGAAATCAGTTAAATATCGGCCCCATATGCTCTGCCCGTTTATGAGATATGTGCATGGACCGTTATAAGATAGCGACCCATGGAAAAAAACCTTTATGGGCAGCCCAAGCGAACAGCTTCAACGCTGGGCAAAAAAAAGGGCCTTACGGCCCTTTCGTTTCGCGACCTTATAACGCTCAGTTAAAAGTCGTACCCGGTGTGCCTGGCAATTGCGGCATGGTTTGAGCCGGGAATTCGCCGGTCAAACCGTTCAGGAAGGCCACGATGTCGGCGACATCGTCATCCGACAACTCCTTGTTCAACTGCAATTTAGCCATCAACCACACCGCTCTATCCAGGGTTTTCACGGAACCGTTATGGAAATAAGGTGCGGTCAAAGCCACGTTACGCAAAGTCGGCACTTTCCACAGATGTTCGTCGCTGTCTTTTTTAGTCACTTCCGCCAAGCCTTTATCCTTGCTGAAGTGATACTGCGCTTCGAAATAACCGCTGGAAGTAACCGGGAATTTTTGGAATGTGCCCGGACCGTTAAATGCAGGACCGCTATGGCAACTGGTGCAGCCGATCTCCACGGCTTTTTTCATGCCGCGCACTTGCTGTTCCGTCAATGCGTCCTTATCGCCTTTGACATATTTGTCGTAAGCGCTATTTGGCGTAATCAAAGTTCTCTCGTAAGCGGCAATTGCTTTGGTGGCGTTGTCCTTGGTAATGGCTTCCGCATCGCTGCCGAAGGCCAATTCGAAGGCCTGGCGATAACCTTTGATGGTTTTCAAGCGAGCCACCACGTCATCCCAGCTTTTCATACCCATTTCGATCGGGTTGGTAACAGGGCCGGCGGCTTGCGCTTCCAGACTGTCGGCGCGGCCGTCCCAGAACTGGACTTTATTGAACGCGGCGTTCCAAACGGTCGGCGCACTGCGGCCGCCGGTTTGGCCGTTGACGCCCATGGCGTTAGGACGGTTGTCTTCGCCGCCCAGCATGATGTTATGGCAAGACGCACAAGCCACAGTGCCAGTCGAAGACAAACGAGGATCGTGATACAGCATTTTGCCCAATGTCACTTTTTCGGCTGTTGTGGGATTGTCGGCCGGGGCCGGTGCCGTAGTCGGCAGCGCATCGGACGCTATTGCAGACAAGGAACCGGTAAGCGCTATCGCGGAAACCAGCATACGAAATTTAAACATGTCATCCTCCTAAGTAATTATTGTTAGCCAAGGGCTGCCGAATTGTAAGATATTGGCGCTCGGCAGGTAAATTAAATTGCATGCCCCAGCCAAACTACAGCGGAAATTTTTGCCGTAATTCAGCTAATTGTGACAGTGCATCGTCGATTGCAAACCGGTCGATTTTTTTGGCGACATCCTCGAACAGCGGCTGGTACTCACAACCGACCATGCGTAGCCGTAACTGCTCCAACAGCGTTTCCGCAGCGCCCAGGTCAGTTTCCAATAACAGAGATAGTTTGGCCAAATCCGCCGCCATATCGGCTTTTACGACCTGTTCGCTGCCGCTGGAAGCCATCACGGCATTAGCGGTTTCCACCGTCTGTAATGCCTGTATTTCCGACACCACCCGCTGCAGTAAAACTTCCATCCGCTGCAGGTGCTCGGTTGGCGGTATTTCGTTTTGCTTGAGGACGATATCGACGCCGGCAGCGGCTTCGAATAATTCGACTGCGCCCAAATTGCCGCTAACGCCTTTCAGCGCATGACAACGTTCCTCCGCCTGCCTCAGTTCGCCAGCATTAATCAGTCCACGAATTTCCGCGACCACATCCGGATAATGTTCCCGAAACCGGTATAACTGCTTGCGATAGGCATCGGCATTCCCGCCAATCCGGCGTATGCCCTGCACGATATCCAGGCAAGTCAGCGTTTGCAAATCATCCGGATAAACACTGACACTAGCCGTCGGCGCCGGCTGTTCGCCAGCCGCGCGATCAAGGGGTAGCGGTACCCAGGTCGCCAGCGCTTGTAATAACCTATCAGGATCGATCGGCTTGGTAATATGATCGTTCATACCTGCCTGCAAGCTTTTCTCGACATCGCGCACCATGGCATGGGCGGTCATCGCGATGATGGGGATGGTAGCGAAGCGCTGATGGCCGCTCGATTTTGCCAAACCGCGAATTTTGCCAGCCGCTTCCAAACCGTCGAGCACCGGCATTTGAATATCCATCAACACCGCATCGTAATCGCGCTGCTGAACCATATTGACCGCCTCGTCGCCGTTAATGGCTTCGTCGACCTCGATGCCGTGACTGCGCAGCAATTCCGAGGCGAATTCCCGATTGATTTCATTATCCTCGACCAGCAACAGCCGGATACCCTGCAAATGCTTGATGTCCGTGATTTTCGCTAAACCCGCCTGCTTGAATTTATCGACCATGCCCAAAATCCGGCCGCGGCCCAATGCCGATAGAATCGCATCCAGTAGTGACGACGGCGACACCGGCTTGATCAAAAAGCCATCGATACCGGCCCGTCCGGCCAGGCGCATCACGTCCTCGCTGCCATACGCCGTCACCATGATCACCTTGGGCTGTCTCGGCAGCATGGCGTCGGCGCGAATCAAGCGAATGGCCTCGTCGCCGTTCATGCCCGGCATTTTCCAGTCCATCAACACCACATCGTATGGCTTACCGGCTTCCGTTTCCTGCAACACGCTCAGCGCCGCCGCCGCGCTGGCCGCGCAGGTCACTTGCAATTGAAACGGCCGCAGCATATCGCTGATGATTTCCCTGGAAGCATCGTTATCATCGACGACCAGCACCCGCACGTCGGCTAGCAGGGCACCGATGGTTTGTTCCAGGGCTTGCTGACGCAACAAGGTGTCTCGGGCAATGCCCAAGCGCACGGTAAAGCAGAATGTGGTGCCCTGACCCAGGCGGGAATTTTCGATCCAAATCCGGCCCTGCATCATTTCCACCAGGGTTTTACATATCGCCAGCCCCAAACCGGTACCGCCAAAACGCCTACTGGTACCTTGATCGGCCTGGGTGAATTCCTGAAACAATTTTTGCTGATCGGCCTCGGACATGCCAATACCGGTATCTCGGATCGAAACCCGCACATCGATATGGCTATCGGTCTTGGCCAGGCACTGAAAGGCCAATTCCAGTTCACCGGCCTCGGTGAACTTCAGCGCATTACCACAAAGATTGGTCAACACCTGGCCGAAGCGCAACGAATCGCCCACTAATATCGGCGGTATTTGCGGGTCGTGACGAATCAGAAATTCGATGCCTTTCAGACCGGCTTGGTAACCAATCACATCGGTCAGTTGCTCTACCACGCTGTCGAAACGAAACTCGGTTTCTTCCAGTGCCAATTTACCGGCCTCGATTTTGGAAAAATCCAGAATATCGTTCAGGATGCCCAGCAAAGCCCGCGCCGAGCTATGGGCCTTGGACAAATAATTACGCTGCGATGCCGTCAACTCGGTTTGCAAAGCCAAGTGCAACATGCCTAATACGCCATTCATCGGCGTGCGGATTTCGTGCGACATATTCGCCAGGAATTGA
Organism: Methylomonas montana; assembly: GCF_030490285.1. NCBI lineage: Bacteria > Pseudomonadati > Pseudomonadota > Gammaproteobacteria > Methylococcales > Methylococcaceae > Methylomonas > Methylomonas montana. The sequence goes on from NZ_CP129884.1 coordinate 2,747,014, forward strand.
CTTTTGGTTTGGGTGGCCGCTTGGGCCGCATCTCTGGCTTCTTTCAATGCCGCTTCGGCCTGCTTACGTAGCGTCACATCCTCGTAAGTACTGACAAAGCCGCCATCGGCTATCGGTCCACCGCTGATTTCGATGACTTTGTCGTCGAGTCTGCTCTGCGTGAAATGGTGCGGTTGAAACGACCTGATTTGCTCCAATAGATGCTTGAGATTGTCATCCGGATTTTTAAAGCGCAACTGCGGATCGTCCAGATCAAAGCGCACGAAATCGCCATGATCCCTCCCCAGTTCCAGCATGGTTTCCGGATAGCCGCGCACCTCACTAAGCTTTTTGTTCCAGACCAGCAGTTTTAAATGGCTGTCGAAAGCGATCAAACCCTGTGACATACTGTCAAGCACCGTGGCCAGAATCACACTGTTATGCGCCAGCTTGGCGTTGCTTTCCGCCAGTTCGGCGGTTCTGGCCGCCACCCGTTCTTCCAATCCTTCGTTGATGCTCGCCAGTTGCTGCTCGTTGTCGGCCAATTGCCGATTGACCGCCAACAGCTCCCGGTCGCGGGTTTCGATGGTGGCGATCATCGTGTTAAAGGCCTGGATCAATGCTCCCAGTTCGTCATTACTCTCTTGGACGGCGCGCAAGGTGTAGTTTTTTTCCTGATTAATGGTCTCGACCGTTTTCTTGAGTCTGACCAGAGGCCCGGAAACGATCAGTTGCAAGCGCGACGCCAGCAACAGCGCGACCAATCCGGACACCAGCATGATGACCGCCACCCAGGCCAGGGAGTGCTTCCACAAGGCCTTCAACTCCGCCAAACTGGCGCGTATCAAAACGCCGCCCAAGACTCGCCCCCCCATTACGATGTCCTCAGTCACCGAAGCATGACGGTCGTCGAACGCCGGCTGTCCCGGTTTCAATTGCGCCGGCCGCACCAGCGGACAGGCTTCGCCATGTTGGTAACTGGCAAACAAGGTGTCGCCGTCATCGTAGATACAGGCGGCCACGATGGATTCCTTGACGCTCAACGCGGCCAAGGTAGCCGCCGCGACACCGGCATCGTTGAACGATAACGCTGCCGTGCTGCGGTTGGCGACGATGCGCGCCAACGAGCTTAAATCGCGACTGATATCATCTTTGACCCGCACATGCTGTTGGGCGATAAACCCTATGCCGGCTAAGATCAGCGCCGCCAGCGTGGTGGCGAGCATAATCAATACCAGCTTGGTTTTAATATTCAGATCGCGTTTGAATTCAGCCTGGTTTTTCATCGGGTTCGCGGAATTGAATTAACGGACGATACGGGCGATTTCCATCAGCAGCGCATTGATTTTTAGCCGGGCATTGCGCACCGCCTGGGGATTGATTTCCAACTTGATTTGGCCGCTTTCGACGTAAAAACCAATACTACCGCCCTGCGCGGCGAAACCTTCTGCATCGCTCACCGTCAGCACCTGATTACCCAACACCTGTTGCAGCAGCGGCGATAATTCCGGAACGGCGCGGTCTATGTATAGAATCTGGCAAATCTGCGGATCGTCGATACCGGACCAAATTTGCAGCAAATGCCCCTTGGTATCGCGGCTGGCCAAGTCGCTGAGCAGGTTAACGATAGGCTCCGAACCGACCACACAGATATGCAAGGTATCGTTGACCAAAGCCGGCCATTCGACGAATTTGGTGAAATTGAATAGAAAACTGGCCTTGGTTTTGTCGAGCGCATCGTCCGCTGCCACCGCTAGGCTAAGGCAGCTCAGCACGGCCAGCAAGACCGAAGCCAGCACACTGATCCGCCAAAAACGCCAAACGGTAAATTTTTTCGGCATTAAAACTCCAGCCGAGCGGTCAATTTCAGCGTCATGCCCGGTCCAGCTAACACCGTCAACGGTGATCCCAGACTCGCCGAGGCGAAATCACTGTTAAAAGTCGAATAGTTTTTAAAATCGAATAAATTCAACACATCCAGACGCAGCTTCATCCGGGTGTCGCGAGGGGTATCGAAACTTTTGATCAGCGCGATATCGACTTGTTTGTAACCCCACCACTGACCCGGAAAAATAAAATCGCTGCCCGGTGGCGTAAACGTATCGAAACGGCAGGCACCGCCGCTGCAGTTGACCCCGGCGCGGGTTTCCGGCGTGGCTAGCGTCAGTTTGGTGGAAAATATCAAATCCCAGGGCAGATCGACGGTGCCGGTTGCCACCACTTTATGTTTGCGCACCCCGGCGGTATCCAGCCAGCCCAGCGTATGAGTATCGGGATGTTCGAGCAAATAACTGCTGCTGTCCATAAACGACTGCGATTTATTTTCCTCGGAATCGGTAAAGGTATAGGCAAACGTCATCCCCCAACCGCTGTCCTTGCTATACGGCTTTTCGGCTTTCAGAAACACCGAATTGGTTTTGGTCTGCACGCCGTTATCGAACAAAATCAATTGCCCATAACCCGGCACGGCTTGAAAGGTACCGCCGAAACCAGAGCCGGCGGCGTAAAAACTGCCGTCGGCATTGCGCCCGCCCAGTAAACCGACCAGGCCGTCGTAACTATGCACATGAGAAACGGCCAGCTCGGTATTCCAGTCGCCCAAACGGTTGCGGAAACCGATGCTGAACTGGTCGGCGTATGGCGTGCGCAGATTATTGCGCATTAAATTGATTTCCCGGCTGCTGCCCAGGCTGGCGCCGGTCAAGGCCGCCAACTGCACCGGGGTATAGTTGATATAGTCCGGGTTCCAGGCGATGCAATCGACGCCGGCGATGCAATCGTAATTAGGGTCGTCCTGAAAATTGACACTATAGCTGGGATAGCTGCCCTTGGTCCGCTCCAGCTGCAATACATCGTAGATATTTCTATCGTAGGCTCTGGCATAACCGCCAAACAACACATGCCGGCGGTCTTGATCGAGATCATAAGCAAAGCCCAGACGCGGGGCGATATTGTTGTTGTCGGCGGCCCGGTTAGCACCGTTACTGAGGTAATTCTCGATGTTATAGCCGGCATGGCTTAGATTGCTCCAACCGCGCAGCGCACTGCTGACATCGGTCGGCGTGACGAAATTCAAATAGCCGGGATTGTATTCGTAATCCCAGCGCGCACCCAGATTCAGGCTCAGATGCCGATTAACGGCCCAGTCGTCCTGTAAATACAGGCCAACCTGGGTCAGATCGGTGCTCGCCGAACCGTCACCAAAACCGGCCAAAGCCGTCGCCCAGCGCACTTGGTAAGGACTGCCGCCAGGATTGTTTAAATTGAAACTGAATTGCGGATGGTAAGGATCGCGCTCCACCGCGCCGAGCTCGATTTGTTTCAGCTTGCCGCCCAGTTTGAACACATGCTCGCCGTACCATTGCAGGCCGCTAAACGTCAGATCGTCCTGAAAGCCCGGCCCGCGCTGGCCCTTGTCTTGATAGTTGGTGGCGCCGCCAGTATTCAGCACCGCCAGGCTACTCAAATCGCCATCGCTGATACGTCCGTTCAGCCGGCGCAATAACAGACCGGCGCTTTGGCTGGCGGGAGACTGCCGCCAATTGGCATCTTCGTAAGTAAAGCGCGCTTCGTTGACCCAATGCTCGGCGCTGTACTGATATTTAAAATCCAGGCGCTTTTCGCTATTGCCTTTCTCCAGCGCATACGGCTGGGCGTTTTGACCGCCGATTCCCAGCGTTTCGGTTTCATCGCGCAACTTGAAAGACACTTCGATCAAATTGCGGTCGTCAATCGCCCAATCCAGCTTGCCGAAGAACAAATCTTCCTCGAACGGCCGATTCACGTTGCCGAGTAATGCTTGATATTGGGCCGGCAAAACCGACCCGTCGCCGGCGGCGACCGCGGCATAATCGTCGTTGAGCTTACGTTCGTAGGCCATGAAAAAATGCGCGACATCCTTGGCGATGGGTCCGCTCAGCGTCACGCCGTATTGAGCTTGCTCGGTGTCGCGCTTACCGCCGCCGAGCTGTTCGGCAGGCGTCACCGCGCGCAGATCCTGGTTGGTGTGATCGTAAAACGCTTCACCGTGAAACTGATTGCCGCCGGTTTTGGTTTGCACCGAAATCGCCGCCGCGCCTACCTGGTCGAACTCGGCTTTGTAGTTCTGACTGATCACTTTATATTCGGCGACCGCCGATTCCGGGAACACATTGCCTCGGCTGGAATCCTGGCCGGCGACGCCGCCCCTGACCACATAGTTTTTCTGGCTGACGCCGTCGATAAACAGATTGACAGCGTCCGGGCGTTGGCCACCGCTTTGCAAGCGGGTACTGCCATCCTGATCGGTGACCACGTTCACGCCGGGCGCCAAATCGGCATAATTGAGAAAATTGCGGTTAACCTGCGGCAAGCGCTGCATTTGCTCGGGCGTTAAATAAGTCGCCAATTCCGCCGAATTACCTTCGGCGGCATGATCGGCAAGCGGTTCTCCAGCGTTAGATTCACTAAGCACGATATTCACATCCGCGACCTGGCCAACTTGCAATGTGATCTCTTGACTGGTTTGCCGGCCGTCCGGTGCCAGCACTTTGAGTTGATAGCGGCCCGGCTTCAAGGCCATCAACACGTAGGAACCGTCCTGCCGGGAAAAAGTGCGCGTGGAAAATCCCCGCTCCAGACTGGTAACAATCACTTGCGCCCCGGCATTGCCGCCGAGCGTATCGAACTGAATTTGGCCGCGGATCGTCGCCGCGCTGATGTCGGCGCTAGCCTGCTTCGCCGGGCCTGTTATCGCCAGCAACATGCCAACAGTCGCCGGCAGTAAGCGATGGAAAATCCTGATGTTGAAGGGCGCTTCCATACTCCGGACCATCCACTTTTACTTAGTCGTCCGCTGGTGCCGAAAGCGGCTTAGGCGCGGGTTTGCCCAAATAAAAACCTTGCGAAAAATCGATGCCCAATTCCGTTACCTTGGCTTGAATCTCCGCGCTACCGACAAACTCGGCGACCGTGCGCATCCCCAAGCGGCGGGCAGCATCGACAATGACGTGGGCAATCACTTCCGAATCGGGGTTGTCGATGATATTCATGATGATCGAACCGTCGATTTTCAGATAATCGATCTTCAACCGTAGTAAATGCACAAAATTGGAATAGCCGCTGCCGAAATCGTCTATCGCGAAATGACAGCCGTAGCCTTTCATCCGGTCGACGAACTCGCGAACTTCCTCGTAGTTTTCAATGCCTTCGGTTTCGGTGATTTCCAATAATATCCGCGAGCCGATACCGGGCTGTGATAATTTTTCTTCCATGAAGCTCACGGTACTGGCATCGAGAATATCCTCCACCGTCAGATTGATCGCCATCTCCCCCTGATGTTCAGGCAAGGCCAGCAGCACTTGCTCCACCATCCGCCTGGTCAAGGAGGTATATTGCCGAGAACGTTTGGCAACGCCCAGAAAGGTCGGCGGAATCACCGTACCGTCGTCGTCTATCATCCGCATCAGCGCTTCGTATTTGACGATTTGACCGCTACGATTGTCGATGATCGGTTGGTAATAGGGCACGATGCGGCCATCGGCCAACGCGCTCCGGATTTTTTGACTCCAGTGGATGTTGTCCTTGTAATGCGATTTGATCTGCATCTGATCGGTATAAATCAGATAATCGCGGTGCTCGATTCTGGCGCGCTCCAAGGCCAGGGCCGCATGAGTATAGGGATTATCGGTGCCGGAACAAATGCCGGCGGTCACGCGAATATTGATCTTGTCTTCGCCGCAATCGATCGCTTCCGATTCCAGCTGCGTGATGATTTGGCCTATCAGCCGTTCAAAGCTGATCAGGTCGCAACAGTTTTTGGAAAACAACGCAAATAGGTCACCGCCAATTCGGTAGGCCTGCGCGCGATCGCCACTCATGTTTCGCAAGCGTTCGCCGATCTCCAGCAACACTCTGTCGCCGTTGCTCAAGCCGTAAAAATCGTTGATAGCTTTGAATTGATCGATATTGATCATGCCCAGCATGGATTGCTCGGCTGCACTCAGATCCTGCATTAGCTTGACCCGATTCGGCAGACCGGTCAGCGCGTCAGTGGTCTGTTCATGAATCAATTCTTCTTGCTTGATCAGATAGGTAACATTGACGCTTGTGGATATGAACTCGCGGATCGATCCATCCGCATTCAGCACCGGCACGATGGTATTGTTAACGTAAACCACTTCACCGCTTTTGCTGATGTTGCTATAAGTGCCGCGCCAAATCGCGCCATTCAGTATCGTGCTCCACAACTCCCGGTGCAGACTGGGCGCCGTGTCCGGATCTCTGATGATTTCATTGGTTTTTCCGATCAATTCTTCGCGCGAGTAACCATAGGTATTGACGAAGGCATCGTTGACATAAGTAAACACGCCATCCGGATCGGTTCTATAGATGATATTGGAAACTTCGGTCGCATGCTTGTATTCGTTCAGGCGTTTGACCCGCCCCTCCAGGGCTCGGCGCAAGCGGCCAAGTTCCAGATGCGTTTTGACCCTGGCGCGTACTTCGTCGATATCGAACGGTTTGGTTATAAAATCGGCGGCCCCCAAGGAAAAGCCACGGATTTTTTCGATGGAAGCATCGACGATGGTGACGAACAAAATAGGAATATCGCTGCTTTTAGGATCGCACTTAATTCGACGACAAACCTCGTAGCCGTCCATTCCAGGCATTTTGATATCCAGCAATACCAAATCCGGCGGTATCGGACCGCGCGCCAGTTCCACCGCACGCGAGCCATCAGTGGCAACCATGATGCTGTAGTCATCCTTTAATGCTTCCAGTAGCCCGTGGATATTTTCGGGAAGATCGTCTACGACCAATATGGTCGGCCGATAAGTGGGCGATATAGGTTCGTCTTTGATCATGGTCTAGGAAAATGGTTGAGCAGGCGTGCCACACGGCTCGAATGATTATAGTCTGCCGTAGCGTTTCCGATAGGCGTGCAATTCCAAATGCAGTTTGACCCGAGCCAATAATATTTCGGGTATTACCGGCTTGGCCAGATAATCAGAGGCGCCGAGTCTGATCCCTAGTGCCTCGTCTTCCGCTTCCGTCGCCGCCGTGACAAAAATCACCGGAATATCGGCGGTTAACACATCGCTCTTCAGAGACTGCAAAACCTGATAACCATCCATCTCCGGCATTCTAATATCCAGCAAAATCAGATTGGGGACCGGATTGCGCCGCGCCAACTCCAAGGCTTTTGCGCCGGACGTAGCCGCCAGCACCGCATAGTCCCCGCGCAAAATTTGCAGCAAGGTATGCAGATTTTCGTGAACATCGTCGACTATCAAAATGGTCGGCTTCTCGTTTTGGGTATTAATATCGCTCATAAAAATCCTAATTTACGCCTACTCCAGACATCCATCGCGAACGGTACAGCCAAACGAAAATACTCCGTCCCCATCGAATCTATCCTGACCTAGGGTACCCAATTTCGATTTAACCCGCAATTACACCACCCTCCAATCGGTGTCGCTAATCGACATGTCACCTTACCAAACAACGTCATGCGCAAAAACCACGCAAGTAGCACTAGTGGTGGGAAAATGCGCATCTAAATTGCAAAAGTCGCTCGTTTCCATTATCCTAGTCTGGATTAAGTCGATGGCAGTGCGGCAAGCGGGACACATTAAACCCGATAAAACAGTCGTTTTCTGGGTTAGGTGTAATACTCAAAAGCCAGTATCTTTACAAAAAGACTTAAAAAAACATTAGGAGAGATGGCCGAGCGGTCGAAGGCGCACGCCTGGAAAGTGTGTATACGGCAACGTATCGAGGGTTCGAATCCCTCTTTCTCCGCCAATTAATTGATTTGTAAGAAATATTTATTACAAATCAAGCCATAAAAAAGCCTCATAAAACAGGGTTGTCATACAAACCTGTTTTATGAGGCTTTTTTATGGGTAAAACTCCACCTCTTCCGGCGAAAAACGTCTTTTATTTCCATGTGCGAGTGCACGCACAGCATTGAGACTCGCGACCAATTTTAAAGCCGTGTTTGCTGCTTCCCTACACCAGTTTCAGCCTGCTGATTTTCGTTAAACTTGGTCGAATGGCAATTCGCAAGAGCATCCCTTAAAATCCGCAGCGGCATCAGTCTGTATCCCGACAGCACACTCTAAATGGAAGCTCCCTGGCGGCTAGTCAGGGGCACGAATAAGTCAAAACCATAACTACCAAGGACGCATGAATCATCAAGCCCTCTCCGCCCTGATCTGGGCGGTTGCCGACCTGTTGCGCGGCGATTACAAACAATCCGAATACGGCAAAGTCATCCTGCCTTTCACCGTGCTGCGCCGTCTGGACTGCGTGCTGGAAAACACCAAAGAAGCGGTCTTGCTGGAATACGGCGCCAAACAGCAGGCCGGCATCAATCCCGAACCCTTCCTGCTGCGCAAGGCCGGCCAAAGCTTTTTCAACACCTCGCCGCTGGACATGAAAAAACTGATGGGCGACCAGGACCACATCAAGGAAAACCTGTTCGCTTACATCCAGGCCTTTTCATTGGAAGTGCGGGATATTTTCGAGCGCTTCGACTTTTACACTCAGGTGGAACGCCTCGCCAAGGCTGGCCTGCTGTATCAGGTCACCGAGCGTTTCGCCAACGTCGACCTGCATCCGGACATAGTCAGCAACAGTCAAATGGGATTGGTATTCGAAGAACTGATCCGCAAGTTTGCCGAGATTTCCAACGAAACCGCCGGCGAGCACTTCACCCCGCGCGAAGTGATTAAACTGATGGTCAATCTGTTGTTCATCGAGGACGACGATGTGCTGGCCAAACCCGGCGTGGTGCGCACGATTTATGACCCGACGGCCGGCACCGGCGGCATGCTGTCGGTGGCGGGCGAGTATCTGGACGAACACAACCCGCAAGCCCGGCTGACCATGTTCGGACAGGAACTCAACCCGGAGTCCTATGCCATCTGCAAGGCCGACATGCTGATCAAGGGCCAGGATGTCGCCAACATCGTTTTCGGCAACACCTTTTCCGACGACGGCCATCTCCTGAAGAAATTCGACTACATGCTGTCCAATCCGCCGTTTGGGGTGGAATGGAAAAAGGTCGAGAAAGAAATCCGCAACGAGCACGAAAAACAGGGCTACAACGGCCGCTTCGGCCCCGGCCTGCCGCGTGTTTCCGACGGCTCGTTGCTGTTTCTATTGCACCTGATCAGCAAAATTCGCCCGGCCAAGGACGGCGGCAGCCGTTTTGGGATTGTCTTGAACGGTTCGCCCTTGTTCACCGGCGGCGCCGGTTCCGGCGAAAGCGAAATCCGCCGTTACGTGCTGGAAAACGATTTGGTCGAAGCCATCATCGGCTTGCCGACCGATATGTTCTACAACACCGGCATTTCCACCTATGTGTGGATACTCAGCAACCGCAAACCGGCGCACCGTCAAGGCTTGCTGCAACTGATCGACGCCTCCGGCTTCTGGCAAAAGATGCGCAAAAGCTTAGGGAGCAAGCGCAAGGAATTATCGGACGACCATATCGCCGAGGTCACCCGCCTGTTCGGCCAGTTCGTCGAAGCCACTGACGGCAAGAAGCCTATCTCCAAAATCTTCAAGAACAGCGATTTTGGCTACCGCACCATCACCGTCGAACGGCCGTTGCGCGACGAGAACGGCGACATCGTCATCGGCAGCAAAGGCAAGCAAAAAGGCAATCCGCAACCTGACAGCAGCCTGCGCGACACCGAAAACGTGCCGCTGCATGAAGACGTAGAGACTTACTTCAAGCGCGAAGTGCTGCCGCATGCGCCGGATGCGTGGATAGACCACGACAAAACCAAGGTCGGTTACGAAATCCCCTTCAACCGGCATTTCTATCTGTTCGAACCGCCGCGCCCGCTAGCCGAAATCGACGCCGATTTGAAGCAATGCACCGATAGAATCAAAACCATGATCGAAGGACTTTCGGCATAATGATCGATAGCGCGTTTTGATACGCGGATCGATGATTACACCTTGGCGCCGACTGGCCGTTTCAAACAAAACAGATACACAACGTGTATCTTGATGGCGTATCATGTCGGTTCGTCATCTTGAGGTGTTTTTATGGCCCATCACATATCCAATCCGGAAAGCCCGACTCATGCCGTCAATCTGCGGGTTCGCGGCGATGTTCGCGCCTTGATCGATCAAGCCGCCAAGGCGCAAGGAAAAACCCGCTCCGACTTTATGATCGATGCCGCACGCCGCGCGGCGGAAGAATCGTTGCTGGACCAAGCGCTGGTTCGCGTCGATTGGGAGACCTACCAACAGTTCCTGCAAGTGCTCGATCAGCCCGCCAGCGGCGACGGGTATGACCGCCTGATGGCAGCGCGCAAACCCTGGCAAGCCTAAATGCTGTCGTCGCCGGCCTTGCTGACGGCCGACCATCAACGGCATGACTTCGCTTGCGGCGTCGATGCTCTCGACGACTGGCTGAAGCGCCGAGCGCTATCCAACCAACAGAGCGGGGCATCGCGCACCTATGTCGTTACCGATGAGTCACGGGTTGTCGGCTATTACTGCCTGGCTTCCGGCGCGATGGCACTGAATCATGCGCCCCCGACTCTCAAGCGGAATATGCCCGATCCTGTGCCGATGGCGATTCTGGGCCGTTTGGCCGTCGATTGCGCCTGGCAAGGTCAGGGACTGGGCGTGGCCTTATTGCAAGATGCGGTGTTGCGCACGCTGCGCGCCGCCAGCATTGTCGGCATCCGCGGCCTGCTGGTTCACGCGCTGTCGGAACCGGCCACGGCCTTTTATCAACACCACGGCTTTGTCGCCTCGCCCACCCAGCCCATGACCTTGATACTCTCGCTGAAACATCCGCCAAACCCGCCCACCACGGCGTCGAACCCCGACCAACAGTCATTGAAGGATGGCCCGGCATGAGTTTTCCGCGTTACCCGGAATATAAGCACAGCGGCGTCGAGTGGTTGGGTGAGGTGCCGGCGCATTGGAAGGTCATTTCTATTAAATGGATGTCTCCTGTGCTGCGAGGAGCATCACCAAGACCAATTGATGATCCAAAATACTTTGATGAGAACGGTGAATACGCTTGGGTTCGTATTGCAGATGTCTCTGCCTCTGATGGATTTCTTAAAGAAACCCCTCAAAAACTTTCGGCTTTAGGAAGCTCACTCAGTGTGAAAATTGCACCGGGTGAGCTTTTTGTTAGTATCGCTGGCTCAGTTGGGAAACCATGTATATCAGGGATTAAGGCTTGCATTCATGATGGCTTTGTTTATTTCCCAAGACTAAAAATTAATCCAAAACTTTTCTATCGTATTTTCGAGTCAGGGACTTGCTACGGTGGCTTGGGCAAATGGGGCACACAGCTAAACCTAAATACTGACACCATTGGGTCAATTAGGGTTGCGTTACCACCTCAAGAAGAACTAAATCATATTCTAGCCTTCCTCGACCAAGAAACGGCCAAGATCGACGCGCTGATTGCCGAGCAGCAACGGCTGATAGCACTGTTGAAGGAAAAGCGGCAGGCGGTGATTTCCCACGCCGTCACCAAAGGCCTCACAAATTTGCCGGGAGCAAATTTGAACGCCGTCACAAGCGGCGGCCCGAAGGGCGAGCGCAGGGATTGCGCGAGTAGCCCCAACGCACCGATGAAGGATTCCGGCATAGCATGGCTGGGCGAGGTGCCGGCCCATTGGGAGCTTAAGCAGTTGAAACATGTAGTTAATCCAACAACGTCAATCACCTACGGTATTGTTCAAGCAGGCCCACATTACGAAGGAGGTATCCCCTACATTAAAACAAGTGACATGTCAGGAGATTCGTTACCTCTCGAAGGATATTCACTGACTTCGCCCGAAATCGATCAGGCCTATGAAAGATCCAAAGTGGCAAAGGGGGACTTAGTTATTGCGATTCGTGCGACTGTTGGTAAATGCCTACCTGTTCCTGATGAGTTAGATGGTGCAAATCTTACCCAAGGAACCGCAAAAATTTCTCCCGGACTGAATATCAGCAAAGAGTATCTACTGCCGGCTATCAATGCTTCAGCGACTCAAGCATATTTTGATCACATGGCTAAAGGAGCAACCTTCAAAGAAATTACCTTAGATGCTCTCAGAAGAACTCCAATTGCGCTGCCGCCAATCAACGAGCAAATCGTTATTTCTGATTACCTTAAACAAGAAACCACCAAACTCGATACCCTCACCGCCGAAGCCCAACGCGGCATAGCCTTGCTGAAAGAACGCCGCAGCGCGCTAATCTCCGCCGCCGTCACCGGCAAGATCGATGTGCGCGGCTTTGCCGATTCACTGCCCCATTCCCACCCTGCCTGACACTTTATGACCGACATCAGCTTCCAAGCCGCCGATTACCCCGAGATTCGCCGCGCGCTATTCGATCTGCACACCCGCATTTTGAAAAATCCCAATCTCGACGAGATCAAAACCTGCGCCAAGCATCTGGGTTTGTGGCAGCACAAAACCGTCAGCTATAAAAACGATACCGAGCTTGAGTTGCTGATGGATTACCGGGTGTATGCCTATCGGCCCAACGGTTTCAATATGGCCGAAAAATATCTGCGTCTGAACAAAAACAGCTTGAGCGACTACGAGCAAGCCTTGCTGGCACGCATGCGTCTGGCCCGTTATGCGGTCTATCAAGTGGAAGCGAGCAATGGCACCGACGCGGTCACGGTGGCCGACGTGTTCATCAAAACCCGCTTTACCCTGGTCGATCAGCATCTGGCCAAAACCGCGACCACCGGCATGGTCCTCGCCAGCCATCTCATCGACTTCGGCGACTTCTCGATTCAATCCGGCGCGTTGCTGCCGTTAAACAAAGCCTTGCTGCATGCCGATGAGGTGGTCGATGCCCTGGAACGCATCGACGATGACCATTTTGCCGATTACCTGATCGACCCGGCCAATACCGCGAAACTGGCGCGGGCGATTATTTCGGCATCGATTCGTTTAGGTCATACCGAGAGCGTCAAATACCAAGACGTTTGACTGAACGAAAAGCTTGCTTAACAATACGATTAAGCACATTACTTAGCGCGTTTATTGCCGTATTCTCCAGGAGTCTTTCATGTCTCACATCAGCGCCAACGACTTAAAAACCAAAGGCATATCCGCCATCGAAGCTGCATTGAGCGAGTCGCCCGAAGCCATCGTCTCGGTGCGAGGCAAGGATAAATTCGTGGTGATGGACATTGCTCGTTACCACTATCTGCGCGAATGCGAACTGGATGCGGCACTGGCTGAAACCCGCGCCGATCTGGCTGCCGGACGCTTTGTGCAGGAATCGCCGGAACAGCATCTGGCGCGACTGGATACGCTTTAATGGCTTACGCGCTGGTTTTTACCGAGCGATACAACCGCCGGGCGGCGCGCTTCATCCAGCAACATCCGGAAATACGCCAGCAGTATTTGAAAACCTTGCAATTACTGGCAGCCAATCCTTTTCATCCGTCGCTGCGTCTCCGTCCATTGCGCGGCAAGCTGGCGGGATTGCATTCGGTGTCCATCAAGCTGTCCTATCGAATTACATTGGAACTGCTGATTCAGGATGAGCAAATCATCCCGGTGAATGTCGGCGACCATGATGCGGTTTATTAATCACATATTAAACTATGAAGTTAGGGTTTCCTTAAGTCAATCTCGTCGTTTCCGCGCAGCCGGGAACCCAGAAAAATCAAAAATCTGGATTCGCACCGCGCTTAGCGAGTCCCGCCTTCGCGAGGATGATGACGTATTCAGCGCCTCCTGAAATTGTTCTTTCTCGTTGTCTAATCAGAAAACATCCCTATAATCCCTAAATTAGCTAATTGGAGGATTTAATTATGCGCACCATGACATCGGCCGAAGCCCAAAACCACTTTGGCGAATTGCTGGATACCGCACAACGCGAACCCGTTACCATTACCCGCCGTGGCAGACCGGTTGCATTTATGGTGTCCAAGCAGGACATGGAAGAACTGATGGCGATACGCAAGCAACGCTCACAAGCTGTTGCCAACTTTGAGGCCTATTTTGCCGATACCGATGCTAAACTCAGTGCTGACAACGCCCTATTGACCGACGATGAGGTAACGCGCTGGGTGCATGAACTTCGCTAATCGTCTGGTCATCGACACTCGCACTCTGGTGAGTGCTGTGTTGCGGCCGCAGTCCATTCCCCGCCAAGCTTTTTTAAAAGCCATAGCCAGTGCCACTGTGTGTGTTTCTCCAGCGACATTGGCCGAATTGGAAAGGGTATTGATGCGCGATAAATTTGACCGTTATCTTGACAGAGATAGCCGTTGGCAATTTGTGGAACGTTATCGTTCTATCGCGACCTTGCTTCCTGTCACGATTGAACAGGAAAAAACTTTGCTGCCGCCTTGCCGCGATCCTCAGGATCATAAGTTTCTGGCCTTGGCGCTACACTGTTCCGCGCAATTAATCATTTCCAGCGATGAGGATTTGTTGGTTCTTAGTCCTTGGCAAAACATTCCAATTCTCACCCCTGCCCAATATTTACAATGAGTCTGCATAAGGAAATCCACTTCGAAACCGAAGTTTGCGAACACTTAGCCGCTAATGGCTGGTTGTATGCATCAGGCGATGCTGGGAGTTATGACCGTGATCGCGCGCTGTTTCCGGCGGATGTGCTGACCTGGATTCAAGCCACTGACGTGAAAGCATGGGAAACCTTGCAAAAGAATCACGGCGCTCAGGCTGGCGATGTGTTGCTGGACCGATTACGCGATTCCATCAACCAACGCGGCACGCTAGACGTTCTGCGCCAGGGTATCGAGCTAATCGGCTTGAGGCAACCATTGAAGCTGGCACAGTTCAAGCCGGCGTTGGCGATGAATCCAGATATTTTGGTTCGCTATGCCGCCAATCGGCTGCGAGTAGTCAGGCAGGTTCGCTATTCGCTGCATAACGAAAATGCCATCGATTTGGTGCTGTTCCTGAACGGCATTCCTGTCGCCACCGTCGAACTGAAAAGCGATTTCACCCAGTCGGTGGAAGATGCGGTGGATCAATATCGCTTCGATCGTGATCCGCGACCCAAAGGTCAAGGCGCTGCCGAGCCGTTATTGTCGTTCCCGAATGGCGCGCTGGTGCATTTTGCCGTCAGTCAGATGGAAGTGATGATGACCACCAAGCTGGAAGGTGCGGCGACGAACTTCCTACCCTTTAATCGCGGCGACCATGGCGCTGCCGGAAATCCTGCCAATGAAAACGGCGGCCACCGCACCGCCTATTTATGGGAATGTATCTGGTCCAGGGATAGCTGGCTGGAGATTCTGGGCCGCTACCTGGTGGCGCAGAAGGATAAGAAAAACCAGATCAAGAAAATCATCTTCCCACGTTTTCATCAACTGGATGCCACACGCAAACTGGTGGCGTCGGTGTTGGCAGAAGGCACTGGCGGCAAGTATCTGATCCAACACTCCGCAGGTTCCGGCAAAACCAATTCCATCGCCTGGACCGCGCATTTTCTGGCCGATTTGCATAACGCGGGACATCAAAAGCTATTTGACACTGTGCTGGTGGTGTCCGACCGCACGGTGCTGGATAGTCAGTTGCAGGAAGCGATTTTCGATTTCGAGCGCACCGCCGGCGTGGTGGCATCCATCAAGGGTGAATCAGCCAGCAAGAGTGGCGAATTGGCTAGTGCGTTGTCCGGCGGCAAGAAGATCGTGGTCTGCACGATACAGACCTTTCCATTCGCGCTGAAAGCCGTGCAGGAATTGGCGGCGACCCAAGGCAAACGCTTTGCGGTGATTGCCGACGAGGCGCATTCGTCGCAAACAGGAGAAGCCGCCGCCAAACTCAAAGCCGTGCTGTCAGTGGAAGAACTGGCCGAGTTGAACGACGGCGGCGAGGTCGGCACCGAAGATGTGCTGGCGGCGCAAATGGCCAATCGGGCGGCGGATAGCGGCATCACCTATGTGGCATTCACCGCCACGCCCAAAGCCAAGACCCTGGAATTGTTCGGTCGCAGGCCCAATCCCGATTTGCCCGCCAGCGCAGATAACCTCCCTGCCCCGTTTCATGTCTACTCGATGCGCCAAGCCATCGAGGAAGGCTTCATCCTGGATGTGTTGAAGAATTACACGCCGTATAAATTGGCCTTCAAGCTGGCACACGACGGCAGGGAGATCGACGACAAAGAAGTCGAGCGCAGCGAAGCGCTGAAAGGCATCATGCGCTGGGTCAAACTGCATCCTTACAACATCAGCCAAAAGGTGCAGGTGGTCGTCGAGCATTTCCGCGAGAATGTGTCGCCGCTGCTGGACGGCAAAGGCAAGGCGATGGTGGTGGTCGGTAGTCGCCTGGAAGCGGTGCGCTGGCATTTGGCGATTGATCAATACATCAAGAGCCAGGGTTACAAGATCGGCACGCTGGTGGCGTTTTCCGGCGAGGTGAACGACGCCGAATCCGGCCCCGATCCGTTCACGGAAACCAGCCGCAGCCTGAACCCGAATTTAAAAGGCTCCGACATCCGCGAAGCCTTCAAAAGCGACGATTACCAAATCCTGTTGGTTGCCAACAAGTTTCAGACCGGCTTTGACCAGCCCTTGCTGTGCGGCATGTATGTCGACAAACGCCTGGCCGGCATCGCCGCCGTGCAGACGCTGTCGCGATTGAATCGCGCTTATCCCGGTAAGGACACCACTTATGTCGTGGATTTCGTCAACGACCCCGATGAGATTCTGGCGGCGTTCAAGACCTACTACGAGACGGCGGAACTAGCCAATGTCACCGATCCGCATTTGGTATTCGATTTAAGGATGAAACTGGATGCGGCCGGTTTTTACGACGAGTTTGAAGTCAACCGGGTGGTTGCGGTGGAATTTAATCCGTATGCCAAGCAAAGCGAGCTAACCGGTGCACTGGAACCGGTGGTATCTCGCCTGCTTTATCGTTACAAGGCAGCGCAGGAAAAACTGAAAGCCGCCACTGCAAAAGAAGACGGCAAGGCGATGGCAGACGCCCAAAACGAACTGAACGCGCTGATCCTGTTCAAACACGACATCGGCGCCTTCCAGCGACTGTATGCGTTTCTGTCGCAGATATTCGATTACGGCAATACCGCCATCGAAAAGCGCTTTATCTTCTACAAACGCCTGCTGCCCTTGCTGGAGTTCGGCCGGGAACGCGAAGGGATTGACCTATCCAAGGTCATCCTGACCCATCACACCCTGAAACGCACCGGTAAACGCGACTTGGCGTTGGAATCCGGCGATTATCCGAAATTAATGCCAATGACCGATCCAGGCACCGGCACGGTTCAGGAAAAAGAGAAAGCGTATTTGGTCGAGATCATCGCCAAGGTGAATGACCTGTTTGACGGTGACCTGACCGACGATGACCGGCTGGTGTATGTCAACAACGTGATCAAGGGCAAGTTGTTGGAATCGCAGATTCTGGTGCAGCAGGCAACGAACAACACCAAGGAGCAGTTCGCCAACTCCCCCGACCTATCCAACGAATTGATGAACGCGATAATCGACGCCTTTGCCGCGCACACCACCATGAGCAAACAGGCATTGGATTCCGAAAAGGTTCGAGTTGGCTTGCGGGATATTTTGCTCGGGCCGGCACAGTTGTATGAAGCACTGCGAGCGCGCGGGGAAAATCGGATGTCTTAGCGGGTAGCAAATTGCATTAATCCTACCGTTTCAATATCGACGTTCAAATTTGAGATTTAAAAAAGCGGGATAACCATTGAAAATACTAGCCGCACTATTGTTTGCCTGCGCCGTGGCAGCCTGTTCGTCACATCAAGTCAGGACATCGTCACCAGAAACAGTATCAAGCTATGGCAAAGACATAAAGCTATCTGTGACTGGTCAGAATTCGGAAATCGTCGATAAGCTCTCGCGATACATCCAAGCTAATCTTCTGACAGCCGGGTTTAATGTCGTCAACGATGAAAATGCTACACACTTGGACGTAGCCATATCAGCATTCGATCCGGGAAATGCAGCATTAAGACTGACTATCGGATTTGGTGCCGGACGTGGCTCATTGGTCTATAACGCGAAATACATAAAAAATGGCCAGGTATTGGTTGATTACGATGGCGCCGAACGGTTCACAGGGATGGAAATTGCCCCCGGCACCCAATACGAACCCACCAGAAACTTTGGTGGCGCGGAAACATCGACTCTCATCCTGTTGGAAGAAGCGTCTAAACACATTGTCGATCAGGCAACAGGAAACGAGAACTGAAACTATGTGGTTTCTCTTGGAAAAACCAGGTCATCGCTTTTAATTCTTGTCGACGGTCACCATGGTCGACGTTTCGCGTTCTTCCGAGTGCGCGCTGCCATCTGCAAGTTGCTTCGATATTATCTCCCGCCTGCGGGCGTAAACCGGACGCGATAGGTAGGCAAAGTAAGCCCAAAAAACTGAAGAACCCAATATCACAGCCCCAATGCCTTCGGCCGTCACCTTAAATCCCCCAATCTCAAAAACTGCGCTGTTTGCAGCATTAACGCCAAGTGTTAGCACGATGGCACCGACAATCAACGCCGTGATTCCGCCAAATGCAAGAACGACGGCCACGATAGTCTTCATTTTCAAGTAGGCAATATCGACGTCGAGTGAATTGGTTTGCTGATTCATATTGAATACCCAGTTTGTTTTGTTTCGCGGTTCATACTCAGAGATGTAATCATTTACCTCGGTCACTACTTTTGAATTAGAGGTATAGCTTATTCCGGGCTCAGAAAACAGGAAAAAGTGTATATCCGCATTTAATCGAATTCTTTCAAGAACTTTTAGCAGACATACTCCTTCAACTATAACTGGCGTTGGAAACATTTCAATAGCCTTGCGAAGAGCGACAAGATTCAAACCTTCGACATATTGCCCCGTTCCAGAGCTGCAATATTGATCCATGCTGATCACTGGGAGTTTAAACGACGCACTCAGTTGATTTGCCAGCACACTTTTTCCGACACCAAGTTCACCATCTATGCCAATAATTCTCAGATTTGCCGTTAACAGGGCTTTATGAAGCAATTTTTCGATTTCAGATTCTACTTGGATCATGATTCATCATTGATTTTTTGAATAACTAATGGCGAATAGATTAAATGTCAGTCTGATATTCGATTTCAAACCGCTTGTATTCCAGCGCGAACCCTTGCGTATCAGATTATTTACCCAACCTCTGACTGGCATCGCGGTCATCATTTCATAATCCGGATTTTTAAGCAGCCATAAACTTGCTCTGTATCCGCATGCTTGGTTAACCAAGCGCTTGACCCCGGCACAGGTTCGGTGCAAGAAAAAGAAAAAGCCTATTTGGTGAAGATCATCGCCAAGGTAAATGACCTGTTTGAAGGCGAGCTTTCCGATGATGACAGACTGGTGGTTTTGCGGTATGTGTGCAATAGGGCTATTTTCTCATGGCGATAAGTTTTTCGAGGTGCCCTACTGTTTAATTGCAAAGAAAATTTATTCTAAATCAATAGGTTATTATTGAAGCTGATGAATGATAGCTATATCATTAATTTATTGCAATCGTGTGTTTTTATGTGATAAACAGATGACTAATTAGTCATCTGTTTATCACATAAAAAAGGTTTGTCATGAAATGGACAGGTATTTTTCTTCTCGGTTACGTTATATTGCTCTGTGGAATTCTTGCTGCACTCTGGAAATTGGGTATTCTGGCTAATATCGGGACGGCATGGGCTGTGATCGGATTCGTTATCGCGCTCGGTATTGGCATTATGCTCGCTGTCTCCAAAAGCGGTAGCAAAGAAAATATCGAAATCGACCGGAATTGATCGATACCGCAATTACAACGTACCACCAGAAGCTTACAATTTTTCGTTTTTCATCTGGGCATAGCATGTTGGCCGATGTTCTTCAACTTGGCCTGAATAAATTCTGGGTGGCAAAAATTGTATTTTAATCGTGGCGTGGACGTTACGCGGCGGCTGTGCGCGCCTGATTTCCGCATGGAAAGCCAACCAACCGCAGAAGAAACACTACGAACAACAATTCTAATCCAATGTACGACTGATCTTGCCCCAAATCCCAGACACCCAGCTAAGAGAGTAATCTCGCAACCTGAGGAGTCTTATGAGAACCAACAGTCCCAAACAATCATCAATCAAACGTACTTAATATTCGCCGCAGTTTAAAGAGCAAGCAGTCGAGCGAGCTCATCGCGATGGCGTGCCCAAGGTAGCCCAACCACCAACAGCAATCATTCATTGCCGGTTGCGCTCAACCTGTTAAATCAGAACTTTGAGGCGGATCAACCAGATCAAAATGGGTATCTGACATCACTTACATCTGGACGGACGAAGGCTGGTTATTTGGCGGTTGTCCTGGATTTGTATGCGCGGCGGGTGATTGGCTGGTCGATTTCAGAACGTATGAGCGCCACACTGGTCTGTGATGCCCTGACCATGGCACTTTGGCGGCGTCATCTGCCCAAGGACGTGCTTGTGCATTCGGATCGGGGGAGCCAGTGTTGTTCAGCAACGTATCAAAAGCTGTTGAACAGGCATCAATTGATTTGCAGTATGAGTAAGAAAGGCGATTGCTATGATAATGCCGCCATGGAAAGCTGGAACCACCGCTTAAAAGTTGAAGCGGTTCATGGCGGGCGAACGATTTGTAACTCGCCAAGCAGCCAAACAACACGTCTTCGAATATATCGAGGTGTACTACAATCGCAAACGGCTTCATTCTGAATTGGGTTATATGTCCCCTGAAGCTTATGAACTTAAATTTGTCGCTTGGTGAACTGTCTGGGAAATAGGGGATCCGAGGACGCCATCGCCTGGGAAGAATCTACGATATAATTCCGATATTTTCCGGCAATACTTATCGTATTGTCGGAAGTGTACTTTTTATTTGCGTACATGGCTGTGTACACAATTATGCCAATCTAAATAAAACAATCAATGGAACCCACTGAATTCAAGCGAAGACGCACTTTTGCAATCATCTCCCACCCCGACGCCGGTAAAACCACCATCACCGAAAAACTATTGCTGTTCGGCGGCGCGATTCAGCTAGCCGGTTCGGTCAAAGGCCGCAAAGCTGCCCGCCATGCGACGTCCGACTGGATGGAGATGGAAAAGGAACGCGGTATTTCGGTGACCACCTCGGTGATGCAGTTCGAGCATAACGATTGCATCGTCAACCTGCTGGATACGCCAGGTCACGAAGACTTTTCCGAGGATACCTACCGCACCTTGACCGCCGTCGATTCTGCGCTGATGGTAATCGACGTTGCTAAGGGCGTCGAGGACAGGACCATCAAGCTGATGGAAGTCTGCCGACTGCGCGACACGCCGATCCTGACTTTCATCAACAAGCTTGACCGCGAGGGCCGCGAACCGATCGAATTGCTAGACGAAGTGGAAAGCGTGCTGAAAATTCAATGTGCGCCTATGACCTGGCCAATCGGCATGGGCAAGCGCTTCAAGGGCGTGTATCAGTTATATAAAGACGAGATTCTGTTGTTCAGCCCGCATCACGGCGGCCGTATCGCCAAGGCCGAAGTTATCAAAGGCTTGAACAACCCCAAGCTGGACGAACTGCTTGGTTATCAGGCCGAAGAGTTGCGAGACGAAATCGATCTAGTGAAGGGAGCCAGCCACGAATTCGATCACGCCAAATATCTGGCCGGCGAGCAAACGCCGGTATTTTTCGGTTCGGCGATCAATAACTTTGGCATCATCGAGTTGCTGGACGCCTTCGCCGAATACGCGCCCGGCCCGAGATCGCGGCAAGCCGAACAACGCGAAGTCCAACCCGACGAAGAAAAATTCACCGGTTTCGTGTTCAAGATTCAGGCCAATATGGACCCTGCCCATCGCGACCGAGTGGCGTTCATGCGGATTTGCTCGGGTAAGTTCGACAAAGGTATGAAACTGCATCATGTCCGGATTGGCAAAAGCATCCAAGTTGCTAACGCGATTACCTTCCAAGCCGACAGCCGCAAAAACGTCGAAGAAGCACATCCCGGCGACATTATCGGCTTGCATAATCACGGCACGATTCAGGTTGGCGATACTTTCACGCAAGGCGAAACGTTGAAATTTGGCGGCATCCCCTACTTTGCGCCGGAGCTATTCCGCCGCGTGGTATTGAAAGACCCGCTACGTGCCAAGGCCTTGCAAAAAGGCTTGGTGCAATTGACCGAGGAAGGCGCGACGCAGCTGTTCAAACCCTTGAAAAACAACGACTTGATTTTGGGTGCGGTCGGTATCTTGCAGTTCGACGTCACCGCCCATCGTTTGAAAAACGAATATAACGTCGAGTGCGTATACGATGCCTCGCCGATCAACACCGTACGCTGGGTCAGCGCCAAAAACCCGGCCAAACTGGAAGAATTTAGAAACAAGGCCTTCGAAAATCTGGCCGAAGACGGCGGCGGCTATCTGGTCTACTTGGCCAGCAGCCGGGTCAACCTGCAACTGACCGAAGAGCGCTGGCCGGATATTACCTTTAGCGCAACGCGAGAGCTGTAAAACCGCGGACACAAAAAAGGGGCTGTAAAGCCCCTTTTTTACCAACCCAATAAATAATTATTTAACGGCTTCGGCGATTTTATTAAACGCTTCGACTTTTTGTTTACCGGTGTTGGCCAGATCGATACCATTGTCGACGATCATCTGAATCAAACCAGGTGTGCCATAAACGATTTTACCCAAATAGGCCACGACAGGCACCGCGACGATGGCACCAAACAGCGTGCCGATACCCAATACATGCAGGAATTTGGTGATCAACACCACGATATCCAGCGGCAGCAATATCATCGTGCCAAAGTACAACAATACGATGAAAGTGAACAGGGCGAACACCACAAACTGCAACAGCCTTACCACTACGACATTAACGTTTTTCATGACTTATTTTTCTCGAATAAATGAAGAATCTTTTGCGCACACAAGCAACGGTCTTGATTTATATTGCCTTTTTAGCCGTTAACTGATGCCGGCATTATAAAATAAAAGCCCTACGGTTTCTCGACTTTTTGCCGCTTAGTGGCAATCTACCTGGGCTAAGATTTTATTAGCACTGATATTCTTCTTGTTTTTTTTCGATGAAAAAAGGATGTAGCAAAGCTCCGGCGGCAAAACCGCCCAAATGCGCCCACCAAGCCGAATCGACCGCGACGTTATCCAGAAATGCCGCGGTAAACACGTCGCCTATCTGTACGATGACCCAAAAACCCAGAAAGGCAATCGCCGGCACCTGAAAAAACAAGGGATAAAATATGATGGGCACCAGAATCACCACCGTAGCTTGCGGAAAACGAAAGAAATACGCCCCCAACACACCGGCAATTGCACCTGAGGCGCCGACGACCGGAATCGCCATTTTCGGATAGAAATACCATTGCGCATACGTCGCCAGCAATCCGCACAAAATATAAAACGCCAAAAAGCGTTTATGTCCCATTAAATCTTCGATGTTATCGGCAAATATCCATAGAAACACCATATTCATCAACAAATGCCCGAAACCGCCGTGTAGGAACAAGCTAGTGAAAAACGACAGGTAATAATCAGGCGGTAAACCAAAACTGTAAGCCCAATCGGGATTGGAATAGCGAATCGGCACCATACCGTACATATAGACAAAGTGCTGCCCCACTTCGTCCGACATCAACAACATCATCAGATACACGGCGATGCAGACAGCCATGATGCCCCACGTCACATAAGGCTTGGTATTGCAGGGGATCGAATCTCTGATGGGTATCATCTTAAGCGTCCAAATTTAGTTAGCACATGATTGAGAGGCAGGTTAAAACTTTTCGTTCCATATCTTTTCCAGGCGTTGCACGGAAACCGGATAAGCCGTTTTCAGTTGCTGAGCAAACAACGATACCCGCAGTTCTTCCAATCCCCAACGGAACGCTTCGCGCTCCGGGATCGGCGCCGTCTTGGTTTGCTTTTCGATAGCTTGCCAAAAGCGTTGCCATAATCGTTGCAGGCCTTGAATATCTGCCGAATCGGGTTTTTGCTTCTCCAGACGGAACTCGATAGCCTTCAAATAACGCGGTATGGCCTGCAACTGTGCCAAGGGCGTGTGGCGAATAAATCCGCTGTACAACAAATAGCTTAGTTGCTTTCCGACATCTTCCCGCAAACTTGCACTCACGCCGGGTTGTTTCAGTCTTTGCCTGACAGTTTGGTAGTTTGCCATGATTTCAGTGAGGTGCTTGCCGACTTGATTGGCAACTGTGACCAGTGTGGATTTTTTTGCGGTCAGCACCGACTCGAACTGTTGTTGACTACGTATGCTTTTATCCTCGACGAACACGCTGCTGAATATCAAAAATAGCAGATCCTCTCTAAAATCGCCGCCCGATCGTTCCGGCAATAAAGGATGCTTGGGCAACTGGTTATACGCCAGTTGCAAAGTAGCGGCGACGCCGCTGTTTTTCAGAATGTATTGCGCATCCTTACGGCATTGCAATTGAAACAGCTTGGTCAAACCATCGTAATGCGCCAGGTCGGCCTTACGCTGGGTATCCAGTATCTTGACGCCCACTGTCTCGCCTTCGTCGATGATAGCCGGGAAGCCCAGAAAGGTTTGGCCCTGCTGCATGAACTGCTTGGTCTCCGGCAAGTCGTCGAAGGCCCAGGCGATGCAGCCGGTGTAATTCATTTCCTCCTGCGCCAGCTTGTCGAAACTGTCGCCGGCCTTGGTCGCGTATTCGGCTTGCAGTTTCGCCAGATTGCGACCACAGCCCAGCGCCCTACCCTTATCGTCAACGACCCGAAAGTTCATCTTCAAATGTTCCGGCAAGGCGTCGGACTGCCATTCGTTGAGTGGAATCGATTCGCCGGTCAATTTGCGCAGCCTGCCGCTCAACCACTCGAACAAGGAACCTTTAAAATCAGGCTCGATCTCCAGACATTGCTGGGCAGTCTGCGGCACCGGCACGAAATGTTTGCGCAAGTGCTTGGGCAGCGACTTGATCAGCGCGACGACTTTTTCCTCCAACATACCAGGCACCAACCAGTCGAACGGTGTTTGCCTGATCTGGTTGAGCTGATGCACCGGAATAATGGCCGTAACGCCGTCCTCGTCGTGGCCGGGCTCGAAGCGATAATGTAACTCGACAGTCAGATCGCCGATCTTCTTAGCATCAGGAAAATCCCAGTCGTTGATTTTGCCGTCGTCGCTGCGAGTCAAATCTTCCTTGGTCAGGAACAGAATCTTGGGATGGTCGCGCTCGACCTTCTTGCGCCATTGATCCAAGGTGATGCCGCTGACGATCTCGGGCGGCAGCTTTTTATCGTAAAACTGATACAGCCATTCCTCGTCCTCCACCAGGTCGACGCGGCGGCCCTTGTGCTGGATGTAACCCACCTCTTCCAGCAGTTTTTCGTTGGCCTTGAAGAACGGCGCATTGCTGTGATAATCGTGATTGACCAACGCGTGGCGGATGAACATCTCCCGCGCCGCTTTTGGGTCGACGTTCTCGTAAGGCACCTTGCGTTTGGCCTGCAGGGTCAAACCATACAACAGCGTGCGCTCGTAGACGCCGCTGCGGCCGGCGTTTTTCTCCCAATGCGGGTCGTAATAATTGCGTTTGACCAGATGCTGAGCGGCGGCTTCTATCCATTCCGGCTCGACCTTGGCGACGGTGCGGGCGTAGACCTTGCTGGTCTCAACTTGTTCAGCGGCCATGATCCATTTCGGTTTGGCCTTATGCTGGCCGGAACCCGGGAAGATAAAAAACTTCAAGCCACGCGCGCCCAGATATTCGTATTGCTCGTGGCGAAAACCAATGTTGGACAACAGCCCTGGCAGCAGCGCGCAATGAATCTGCTCGTAATTGGCTGGATTGTCGTTGAACTTCAGCTTCAAATCGCCGCGCGCTACCTGCATGATCTGGGCATGAATGTCGTACCACTCGCGCATGCGGATATAGGACAGGAAATTGTCCTGGCAATATTTGCGCAGCTTGCTGTTGGACAAATGTTTTTTTTGTTCCTCAAAGGCATTCCACAAATTCAACAGACTCAAAAAATCCGAATCTTCGGCCTTGAACTGCGCATGCTTGGCTTCGGCCTGCGGCATCTTGTCGGCCGGCTTTTCGCGCGGGTCCTGAATGCTCAAGGCCGAGACGATAATCGCCACCTCCGACAACGACGCCAGTTCGGCGGCGGACAGTAGCATCCGCGCCAGTTTCGGGTCGGTCGGAATCTTCGCCAGTTGCCGGCCGGTGTCGGTCAACTGGCCTTGCTTGTCCAGTGCATCGACTTCGAACAGCGCATTCTTGCCGTCGCGTATCATCTTGTCGTCGGGCGGCTCGATGAACGGAAAATCCTCAATGTCGCCCAGCTTCAATGCCGCCATCTGCAAGATCACCGATGACAGATTGGTGCGCAGGATTTCCGGTTCGGTAAATTCCGGCCTAGCAATATAATCTTCCTTGGAATACAGCCGGATGCAGATACCTTCCGCGACCCGGCCGCAACGCCCTGCCCTTTGGTTGGCGCTGGCCTGGGAGATGCGTTCTATCGGCAGCCTTTGAATCTTGCTCTTATAGCTGTAACGGCTGATGCGGGCGTGGCCGGAATCGATCACGCAACGGATGCCCGGCACGGTCAGAGAAGTCTCGGCGACGTTGGTGGCCAGCACGATGCGCGGCTTGTTGCCGCTGGGCTTGAACACTCGTTCCTGCTCGCTGACGCTAAGTTTGGAATACAGCGGTAGCACGTCGTAACGGCTGTTGTTGTGTGATTTGCGTAAGGATTCTGTGGTTTCGCGAATCTCGTGTTCGCCGCTGAGGAAAATCAAAATATCGCCGCGTAAATCCCGGTGTAGCTCGTCGACCGCATCCAGGATCGCCTGCTGCAAATCGGCATCGGTTTCGTCGTCTTCCTCTATCAATTCGATGGGCCGGTAACGCACATCCACCGGATAAGTGCGCCCGGAAACGTTCACAATCGGCGCATTGCCGAAATGCTTGGCGAAACGCTCGGGGTCGATGGTCGCCGAGGTGATGACCACTTTCAAGTCGGGCCGTTTCGGCAACAACCAGCACAGATAACCCAATAAAAAATCGATATTCAGGCTGCGCTCATGAGCCTCGTCGATGATGATGGTGTCGTACTGATTCAGGTAGGGATCGTTCTGCGACTCGGCCAGCAAGATACCGTCGGTCATCAGTTTGACCAGTGAATTGGGATGAGTCTGGTCGTGAAAGCGCACCTTGTACCCCACCGCCTGGCCGATGGTTTGGCCCAGCTCCTCGGCGATGCGGTCGGCGACGGTGCGGGCGGCGATCCGTCGCGGCTGGGTATGGCCGATCAAGCCACTGATGCCCCGGCCGATTTCCAGACAGATTTTCGGCAACTGCGTGGTCTTGCCGGAGCCGGTCTCGCCACAGACGATGGTGACCTGATTGTTCTTGATTAACTCCGCAATCTCGTCCTTCTTGCCGCTGACCGGCAAATCCGGATAGTTGATCAGCGGCACCGCCGCCCGGCGCTGGTTGCAACGGCTCACCGAACGCTCGATCTTGCCTGAAACCTGCTGCAAACCCGCCGAGACATCCTTGCCCCTGCCCGCCTCGCTGCGCAAGCGATCCAGTTGCCGCTTCAAGCCGTGGCGGTCGATGCTCATGCAGTCGTGGAGATTTTTGGCGAGGTGTTTAAGCGTGTCTTGCGCGGACATGATGGTCAATATCGAAAAAAGGCCGTCATTATAAGGTGTGGCCGTGTGGTTTTACATTTGCTTATCAATACAAGCAGTTAGATAAATGCACTTTATTACGTTCAGCACACCCACCCTATCGAGGTGGGCGCTATCGCAATATAATAACTTCATAAACCTAATTTGTTTTAAGGTAATTAGTTTAACTAACCTCTGTATTTCACAGCACGACACCTATTTTCAACACTTATGAGCAACATTATTTATTGAGCAGGAATCCCATGGAAAATGATCCACCGAAAAACCCTTTCGATTCCTGGCACCAACAACGCTGCCACCCCAATGCTCCCGCGGGTGGCGGCGGTCCCGGCAACTTCACCAATGCCGGCCCTCTTCAGTACATTGGTCTTGATTGGGAAAGCTTACCCCATCCAAACTCGCCGGCGGGACGCCACCTTACGCCTGAAGAGATTCGTAAGCCGGCTCTCACCGAACGGGTTCAATCCGTAGTCAAGGCCTATTTTCAGGCTCTACGCCTGGCGCCTGCGGCGGTTTACCAGGAAACCGGCTATCAATTGGGCGAAATTATTGACGGTTTATTGCCTGGGCTTCTACAGATGCTGGCGGTGCTCGGCATCAGCACCGTGGCGGGAGCAGGCGCCGGGGCCGCCGTCGGCTTCTTTCTGGGCGGTGTCGGCGCCGCACCCGGTGCGGTAATAGGCGGTGAATTAGGCCTGGAAGCCGGAACCGCTCTGCTTACTTGGATGGGATTAGGTTTTCTTGCGGTCGCCATTGGGCAGGGAATGAGCGAATTGACGGGCGTTCTAAAGAGTGCCATCCACCATGCCTGGTATGCGGCGGAACATCATCACCCTCAATTCGAAATCAATAGGGCGGCTCAAGATCTGGCCAAGGCGGTGGGTATTTTAGTCCGACTGATACTCCAAGGCCTTCTGGCGTATGTGCTCAAGAAAGGCGCGGTCAGTTCCAGCCAGGCCGCGCTCTCGACATGGCAGACCATAGCCAGAGGCGGCACCCGCGCCGCCGCAGACGAAACGCTGGCCGAAGTCTCCGCGCTGCTGCGGAAAAGCAAACTGCCTGATGGTTTTGTCGTCTGGATAGAAAGGAACTGGGAGGATCTGAAACGAAATCCCAAACTGGCAAACAATAAAGCCAGCCCGGCTGTTTCATCTCAAGCATCGTCGGCAGTGACGCCGTCGGAACTGAAAGCGATGAGGGAAAGACAAGGGCGTGATGGTATCGGGGAAACTTCCGGCAACGAAAGTAAACCTGTCGCCGAAAAAACCAATCATGAGAAAGCGGCTTTCGGTGAACGAACTGCCCATGACAGGATGACGGAAAAAGGCTACGAACCTGTCGGAAACACCGACGGCAACTACTATCCTGGGAAGCAAGGTATAGATGGGGTATACAAAAACCCCAGTCCACCACCGGATTATATTATTACCGAAGTTACTGCTCTTAAAGAAAGTATTGTCACTAACCTGCATATTGACATTCTGGGTGTCTGAAAAAAGATTTCACGACATGTGGGAGTTTCTGTAAGTGATGCATGGCAGATTGAACGAGTTTCTTTAATTCGATTTTATTTTCCGGCATCTGCTTGGCCACGCGTGGTTTGATATAACCCCACACTTGTTCGTCCGGATTCAGTTGTGGCGCATATGGCGGCAGAAAGGCCAACTGCAACCGGCCTTGCTGTTGCTCCACAAACGTTTTAACGATCTTAGCCTTGTGAATCGGATGGCCATCGACGACCAGTATGATCGGCTGTTCAGCGCCACGCAGCAGGCGTTTCAAGAATTCGACAAACACGTCGGCGGTGACGTTGCCTTCCTGGACCATGAAGCGAAAATCGCCCCGCGCACTGACCGCAGAGATCAGATTCAAACCATATCGTCGCCCGGTTGTCTTCACGGTCGGCGTCCGACCGACTGGCGCCCAGGTGGTGCCAGCATGAAAGTCGGAGCGCACGCCGGCTTCGTCGGCAAAATAAATCACTGCACCCGTGCGTTTGGCTTCGGCTTTCAAGGCAGGAAACTCCTCCGACTGCCATTTTTCCACCAAGACCGGGTCCTGCTGCCAAGCCCGATACAAGGGCTTTTGCGGCGTAAAACCCAGCAACCGCATGATCCGTCCCACACTCGGCGCGGTCAGGCGTTTGCCAAACTGGCGATAGATGACTTCCCCGATGAGCGACAAGGTCCACAAGCCAAACTCCAATTTCATTTGCCAGGGTGTTTTGTCCCGCACGGTCTCGGCGATCCAGCGCATTTCGTCGGGCGTCACCAGCGGTGGGCGGCCCGTAATCTTCTTGGCCAGCAGGGCATTTTGACCGCCGGTTGCAAAGTCGGACAACCACCGAAACACCGTGCGAATGTTGACGCCCATCGCTGCCGCCACACTGGCCGCCGTCTGCCCATTTTTCACCGCTTTGACCGCCTGCTGTCGCATCACTTGCAGAGTATGGTGATCAATTTCCCGGCCGTCTGAATCTCGTTTACATTTCATGGAAATATTATCTCATGAATATGGCTTAACTTATTTTAAGAGCAGTAAATACGGGACGGCAGATTTAGGGATGACGAAAGATGGTAAGCAGATGAGTGATGGCTGGTTAACAGATAAGAGGCTGTTTGAAAAGGTTGGTGAAGAAAATACTGATGCAATAAGGCAGTCTGCAAAAAGAGACAATGTTGAGAAATGGTTGATGAAGGTTGACGAAAATGGCTCAACAAGCATGGTCAAGCTTGATGAATATGCCAATAAACTGGGCAAATTGACTCCGTTTTAGATTAATTGAGTAGAGAGAAAATATGCGCGACACTATACAAACCAAAGAATATTTCGATAAAGGCATTGCCTTTAAGCAAAAAACCATAGACAGAGATAGGAATTCGGTACATGAAATACCTCGACATTCGGCAAGAGCGGTAGAGGTATATAGCTTATGCGAACGTTCCGCAATGCTTTGTGCTCAACGCTACAGTCGTGGCGATGATATTGCGGAGATGAAACCCAGCGTGACGCAAATGATGGATATGTTTGAGCTGCGTTACCTAACCATGCCTACTCTTGATCTACCACAACAGGGATGGGAAATGTGGAGAAACCTGACCCTAAGCCAGCTTTACGATCATTTCACCTGCTTGGCCTTTGCGACCAGCCTGCGATACCCAGCAGATGTTTATATGAAGTTGCTCCAGGCCATAGGCCATCTCGGCGAAGATGGCTTGCTGGATCGTATTGCCGTTCAATTGGGTGATACCGGCCGGCATGTCGCCGCTGCGTCAAAATTCGGTATGGAATATGACGATTTAGTGGCTGTGATCGATGCCCCGGCCGAAGCCCGGCCAGCCATGCTCAAAACTTATATCGAAAACTGGTACAAAAAGCATATGAAAGATATGAGCTGGCATGGCAATCACAAGAGCGAGGCTTATGTAGGCTATTGGTGTTTTGAAGCAGCATTGGTTGCCATGTTATGGAATATCGACGATACGGCAATATCCTCGCATAAACACTATCCGGTCGATTTGGTACGCTACTATCGCGAGACAGGCAGCTAACGGATTGAACAGCAAGCATAGGGTTGCAAGGTAACGCGGAATAGCAAGGGGTTCGTGAGGTCTTACTCTTGGCGAGTCAAGTCCACCGACTGGGATGTGCGTTACTACCGCAGGTGTAAACACGGACATTGGCGGCAAATTTTAAGGGATGGAGTAGGGAGGAGGTAGAAAACGGATGAATCACAACACCAAAATTCGCCCCGAAAACCACGAAATTCGCGGGATTCAGGCTAAAAACAAAAATTCTTGAATTCCGGACAGTTTTGGCATGAAAGTGCGGAAATATTCCGATGAATATCGGAAAAATAGCCTCAACAAATCCTGAATAAATACCGTTTAAACGCCATTTATTCCCTTATCGAACGCGCTGTAAAACACGCAATAAATGATCAGCGGTCACATTCTCGACCAAGTTTTTATCATCATCAGGAAAGCCGACCAGCTCCCGTTTCGGCAACCCAGGATGATTAACCCGTTTGGTGACAATGCCGGCGAACGACAGCGCTTTTTTATCCTTTGGAAGGATCGTATAAGGATCGGTTCCGCCATGATGCCATCCAGCCAACTTTGCATCTCTTGCATCATCGAACCCGAGAATTAACGTATCGCTCGAAACTTGATAATTGAAACTAGCCAGCATCCGACCGGTATCCTTCAGAACACCACCCCGCTTTGAACGGATTTTTCTGGCTGTTTCGATGCTTAAAGATTTAGATTTTCGGAATGATTCATCCTGGTTTTTCCAAACAGCGCTACCCAAAGTCAACGGAGACAACGCCTTCCACTCCTTACCTTCCGGATCGACGCCTTTTTCATGCCGCCGCCTATTCACACGTAACAACGACTCGCCGATGCTACCCAGCATCTCATCCGGTGTTGCAATTTCCCGGCGAATCGCCTCCATCATCCGGTCTAAATGACTCGCTTCGAATTCTATTTCAAATTGCATAATCCCCACCTATATATATAATGAGTGCGTGGCGATAGGAGACAGGCCGACTGTACGGCAGACCCAACCAAAACCACAGACCGGTTTACAGCACAAACCGGCCATTACCTCTTAAACAGCAACTGACCAATCCGCTGTTTATCGAAATACTTCAATCGCTGCTTTGCGCTACTTGGCTCAGCCATGAATGCTGTCGAACCTATCCAGCCAGTACGACCCCACTCGAACGCCACAATGGCATATTCACCTGTGCCTTCAATTTCAAATGCCCGCAAATACCGACGTTTTAGCCTCCACCGCTTCAGTTGATCAGGGTTTTGATTAGACCAGTTGCGATCTTCCTCCCAACGCGACCATATTTCATCAGGCTCCAATAGGGCCATGGCCAATAAGTTGATATATTCCAACCTATCGGCTTTTTCAGGCTTAGCCAACCACTTAAATTCGCCCGACCCATCCTCGAACAATGCTTTGGTTATTGCCAACGTGCTGCCGACTGCATCGGTAAACGCCGCCCCTTCATCCATCGTCGCCCCGAAAATCCCCAAATACTCTTCGACTGCGATTTCAGGAGCGGTACCAGGCGGAATTTTTATATTTGGCGAAACCTTGGTCGGTTTCGACATGTCAGGCACCTCAAAACCGGTCGGCCACGGTTTATCGCGAACCTTTAGCACCTCGCCATGAATATCTAAAGGCGGCACGGTCAGCGGTTCCAGGTAAGCTTTACCCGGATTGTAAGCAAATCCGGGATCAATTCCCTTGGGAACACGCACAGTACGTGGAAACGGGCCTCTTTTGCCGACGGTTTTGGTTTCCCACTCAATAGGAGGGGCCGTATCTGGACCGGTATTACCCTTTTCTTGCCAGGCTTGCTCAGCTTCGTAATGTGACAACGAATTTACTCGGCAACGGCATAACCAGCCATTTTGCGGGTAATGCGTATCCCACCACGGATCATCAGCAGACAAAATCAGCCCATCCCATGCTTTATGCTCTAGGCGGGGGTGCTCTATTGATGTGTGGTCATATTCCCAATATGGGCGCAGATGCTTCACCTTCATCATTTGTACATAACGGCCGACGTTATAAGCCTGCATGATGTTGGTGTCGTAGATAATCCGGCTTCTCCAGCCGGGTGACCCGTTATATGTCCATCCGTGTTTTTGAGCGATATCGTCGAATTTGCTGGCAAACTCATCGTAGCCATTGCCGCTCTGTTTCGCGGTCATCATGGCGTTGAAATAATCTTCCAATAGCGCATCTTGACTTGCACCTGCTATGACCGCAGCGTAACTATGGTGTTCTTGCCAAATGTCAGTCCAACTGGCTGTAGGCAGCTTGATTTTGTTCTTGATAAAATCAATGGCCTCTGAAAACGGCAATTGCGCCGGCGAATCCGTCACAGTTCGATCTCCCACAGGGCCAATTGGCCTTTGGTACGAATCACCCGGCCGCCATATGGCACCCGACGGCCGACTTTGCGCCAGCAATGCACCAAGGCAAAGCCGGCAGCAATCAACTCTTGTTTCAATTCGGCGATATCGCCACGCGTCAATTTGCGCTGCGTCAAATCAGCGGACAGCAGCACCGTATCGGGGCCGATCTTATCGAGTTTAATCACCGATACGAACGGATCGGCGTCTTCAAACCGTCGGCCATTGTCGAACGTGCGGGCAACGCCCTGCGTCCACTCGATATGCACGCTCACGACGCACCACCAAAGATTGTTTCTTCTTTGTCGCCCTTCCTGGAGGAATCAGGCTGTGATTGTTTACTAAACATCGCTGCGCCCCGCCAAATTCGCCGCCGCCATACCCAATTGCACCGACTCCGCCCAGGCCTTATTGCTGGCCGTTAACGCCTCCATCCCGGCAATCGCCTCATCAAACGACCCAGCCTCCGCAACCACCGCCGCGATCTGTTGAATCAATGCCTCTTCATGCGGCACACACAGCGCCGCCAATTGCTGGCTATAGGATGTGGCGATATCGCCGTTTTGGTTTTGCGCGGCCAATGCCGCCAATCGGGTCAATGCCGCGTTGGCTGGTGATGGCACGGCCACCTTGCCGGATGCTGTCAATATCTTTGCGTCCTTGCCGGCTTTCGGAATCTGCAACGCTTGATGCGCCCAATCGATATCAATCTCCAGGCCCATTGCCGCACCTTTTTCCAATACATCCACCAGCGCTTTTTGATCAACCTCATCCGCCGTGTCGTACTTAAACACAGGCATGCGGTCATGGGAGAACATGCCATTCAGCAACACGATAGGCTTGATGATCTGGCTATTGGTGGTCGGCTCGATCTGCCGCACGTCGTGCAACATGATCTCGCGCCGCACCTTGTCATGAATCACGCCCAGCGCGTTGGTGCTGGTTTTTCCGTCCGCCTGGCTGGTCAGCGTACCGCCTAAAATCGCCAGCGATTGCTTGCGCTCCCAATACTGGGTCGCGTTTAAAAAGTCGGTGACATTACCCGTCGAGGTTTGCGTAACAAAGTCGATAGTCATCGTGCTGGGCACAATGCCGGCACCGTCGTTGCCGATATTGCGCACCGCCTTCAGCAGCTGGTCGCGCTCGGTTTTGCCGATACCAGACGGATATTTACCCAAGCGCAGCGGCATGCCGTACACCTCTAAAAACCGCTGCATATCGCGGATGTTGTAAGCCTTATAGGCATACGTCCAGGCCAGCACCCGAAACAACGCCGCCTGCTCAATATACCCGGACTTGGCCCGATGCTCATGCACCACCCAGCCCCATTCGCGCAACGCTTCCGGCGTACCGTTTTTAAGATACATCAGCTCGCCGGTTTTGATGTCGATGCGCAGCTCGCGTTGCGGTACCCAGTTCAACGCCTGCGGTACCCATTCCGCGCCGGTGCGCCAATCGATCTCCAACGCCGCCAAACCCTTGCCGATCGCATCGGTAATGTCGTACTGCGCATCCTCAAAGCGCGGGATTTTGCACAGCATGTCTTTTAATTCATTGGTACGATCGATCTCCGCTTGGGTCGCATCGTCCTTCGGATGCAAATCCCAACCCAGCCCGGTCACCGCGCGGCGACGCTTGCCCAGCTCGCTGAATATATGCGGGTCTTGCTCCTCCACCAGCTCGAACAGCGTCGCCTGGTCGGTGATATAGCCCTGATCGGCTTGAGCGAACGCCGATGCTAACCGGGTAGGGTCCAGCGTGTTGACGCTCATATAATTGAGCATGTGGCTTTGCGTGGATCGTGCGCCGGCTTGCAGGGTTTCCAGGCCTTTTTTGCTGACCTGGGTGAGTTTGGCTAAAGCGGCTTTGGCTTGTTTAATCATCTTCGGTCACCATGGATTCAACATCGTCTGGCCATGCGCCAACGATTATTGACTCACCAGTATCTAAATGGATTTCCGTCGCAAAATTGCCGTTATAGTCCACAAGCCTCCAATACAAAATTCGTGAACAAACAACGGTTATTGGCCTACCGTTCGGCCCATATCCTGGCAAATTAACAACGCCAGATTTTAATCGCTCAGTCATCATCCCAATCCTCATCATAATCAGCACTACAGCGGCTGGTAGACCGGCGTTTGCCGAGTCCGCCGCCCGCCGACGTATAATTCCACTCGCCGCCGAACTGCCCGGCTATCGCCCACAACATCTCCAACGCGTCCGGGCCGTCGTCGTGGTCCGCTTCCGGCCAGAACTTCAATTGCTCGATCAGCGTGGACTGGCTGCGGTGTAACCGGATCAGCCCGTTATTGATATGCGGTTGCAAGCTGATAATCCGCAAACTCTTATCGGTATCTGGCTGCACAGGAATCCCCGGAAAGGCGATGCCCTTCAACGCCGCACGCTTGATCAACTCGCTATGCAAAAATGCCTGGAACTGCACGGTTTCCACTGCCCAGGCCATGCAGGCGTACTCGGCCTGCAAATCAATCGCCCGGCTGATGATCAAATCCGGAACGCGGCGGGCGATATCGGCTTCCACCACATCCAGCACCATCTTTTTGCGGTCCAAACCGCCCACCAGAATCGCCGACGGGTCGCCTTTCACCGTGCCTTTCTTACCCAGCGACGGATCGAGCGAGCCGAAAAACACCCAATCTGCTAGCCGATTCACCCAGAACTGAATGTCCTTGAACGGCGCGTTTTCATCGTTTCCGGCCTCGTTTTGCTGCTCTTGAGAAAACGCATCGTGATTAATCGCCCGCATGCACATCAGTCGATACAACGGCCGCACTTCCGGCCAACTGCATACCGCGCCGGCATCCATGGCGGCCTTATGCTTTTTATAAAACGCCAGCGCTTCGGCCTCGAACTGCTCCTTTTCGTCATCCTCACCGGTTCGTGTATACAGCGCTTCCCACTGGTCCCAAAGGTCCATCCGATCCGGCCATTTCAAAATCGACCGGAACACTTTCCGCCGCCAACCCGGCGCACGGCTGACACGGTTGATGGCCGCGTCGTAATGCAAACTGGTACCGACCCAAAACACATCCATGCCGCCGCCCGGTCCGGCCAAGCCAAGCACCGCGCTGAGTACATACTTCTGCACCTTGTCGCGCTGGCCCTTGTCCTTGACGTTCTCGTCGTTTTCCAAATCGTCCAGGAAGATCAAATCAGGCCGGTGCGGGCCGTGCTTCATGCCTCTGATCTTTTTGCCGGTACCACCGATGCGAATCTTGATGTTGTTGGCGGTGATGGCCGTGGTCGCTTGCCATACCCGGCCGCGACCGCAGGCGTCTGGGAAGTCCATCATCAGCCGCGGATTGGTATCCAGCTCGGCCTTGATGCTTTCCAGCATCTCCGCCGCTTGCTCCTCGGTGTTCATGATGATGCCGATCATGTGCTTGCGGCCGGTAACGATGCACCACAGCGAACCCAGCTGGGTTTCGTAGGTGGATTTGGCCTCGCCGCGCGGCGCTTGATGCACCTCGCGGCCATCGGCGGCACCGTCGATCACTTGCGGAAAGCGCAGGAAAATGAACTCATGAAACTGGCTGAAATGCGGCGTCGGCACATAGTGCGGGAAATAGGTTTTGCAGAAATAGCCGTAGTCGTACCAGGCGCGTTCCCGCCGCGCGCGGCTGGCCGCCGGATCGGTAGCAAACGACTCGCACTCCAGCTCGATCTGCTGGCGAATCTGCTCGCCGAGCAGGGCCAGCTCTTTCTCGAACTCGCGCCAGTTTTTAACTTCCTGGATGTCGAGGGATTCAGACATTATTTAATGTCTGGGCTAATCGAAATCGACACTGTATAGCCAAGATGAGACGACAGGCTTCTTACCTCATCGGGTTTCAGACCGTAAATGCTGATGAATCGTGATGGACCGTTTGGATCATCAACTCTCACGTTCAAGCTATCACCCGGTCTATCTTCATTAATTTGCAGGCTGGT
Source organism: Methylomonas montana (assembly GCF_030490285.1). NCBI lineage: Bacteria > Pseudomonadati > Pseudomonadota > Gammaproteobacteria > Methylococcales > Methylococcaceae > Methylomonas > Methylomonas montana. The sequence continues at coordinate 2,784,533 of NZ_CP129884.1, forward strand.
CAAAATGCCAGTTACTTTCATTTCAATTCTCCTCATTGCAGGTTGGACACGGAATCCCGCGTTTAGCAGCCGTCACACTTTCAGCCGATGTCCAGTCGGTTTCGTGCTCGCAACGAGCACAGGCGTATCGAACAAGCTGTTCACCAGGGCCATTACTAGCCCCATCGCATACATGCATCAGCCATTGGCGCTTTTTCCTGGGCTTATCAAAAAGGTCGATAGTCTTACCCATACCGCTTCCCCAACACCGCCCCAATATCATCCAAATACGGCTGCAAGGCCCGCAACGCCGCCGGATCGCGCTTGCGCAACTCGTCGGCGATGATGCGCAGGGTATCCAGCGCCACCGACAAGCCGGAAAATGCCGGATTCACCCGCGAAAACGCCTTGCTAAACTTGGCATACGCATCGGCCAATTGCGCTAACAGCTGAGCCTTTTCCGCCGCCGGAATCGTCGCCGTTTCCAGCTCGCGGGTAGTGGTAATCACCTGCCTGGCAAAGTCTTCAACCAGCTGCTTGTTCAGATCATCAATGCCTTGCTCGCTGATCCGGTACGCCGCCCGCGCCGTGTGATGGGCGCGAAGGTTTTTGCCATCTGAGTTTAACCATCGCACCTGGTCAAATATTCCGGACGCAAAGGCATCCAACGCCTAACTCCCCCTGCATGAAGATTGATACGCCGGCAATAAAGTGCAGACCAAATTACCCTGGTTCCTACGCGTCGCGTGGAAACCCAGACTTTCCGCGTAGCGGTGAAGTTGTACCGCAGCGCGGCCAAGCCCGGCATTCCCACGCAGCGCGTGGGAACGAGACCGCGATGAGGGAAAGACAAGGGCGTGATGGTATCGGGGAAACTTCCGGCAACGAAAGTAAACCTGTCGCCGAAAAAACCAATCATGAGAAAGCGGCTTTCGGTGAACGAACTGCCCATGACAGGATGACGGAAAAAGGCTACGAACCTGTCGGAAACACCGACGGCAACTACTATCCTGGGAAGCAAGGTATAGATGGGGTATACAAAAACCCCAGTCCACCACCGGATTATATTATTACCGAAGTTAAATACGGGACGGCAGATTTAGGGATCGAATTGCCTCAAATTAAAAGTAACCCAAGGGGTCAATAAAAACAGGTCGTTGCCTCACATTGTGTGTAACCGAAATAAAACGGGTTACCACCATGGGAAAACACGAACGACGAGCCTATTTACAAGCGATTCAAAAGCGCTATCGACAAAGCGATAGGGCCACGAAACAAACGATCCTGAACGAGTTTTGCGAAGTCTGCGGCTACGCCCGCAAGTACGCCATTCGTTTGCTGAATCGAAAAGCCAAGCCCGCCGCTTCTCCAACCAAACGCCCCGGGCCCAAGCGAAAATATCAAGCCGAGGTGTTGCTGGAGCCGCTGAAACGCATCTGGTTCGCCAGCGATCAACTGTGCGGCAAACGACTAAAGGCGGCGATACCGATCTGGCTGCCTCACCACGAAGATCAATACGGCCCCTTGGCGGATGGCGTGCGCGCCGACTTGCTCAAAGTGTCGGCGGCCACCCTGGATCGCCTGCTCAAACCCCTGCGCGTCCAGCATCCAAAGGGGTTGTCCGGCACCAAACCCGGCTCGCTGCTGAAAACCCAAATTCCCATCCGCACCCATCATTGGGACGAAACCCAGCCCGGCTTCGTCGAAGCTGATACCGTGGCTCACTGTGGCAATTCGCTGGCCGGCGATTTCGTCTGGAGTCTGACGATGACGGATATCGTCACCGGCTGGACCGAATGCCGGGCCACTTGGAACAAGGGCTCGCAAGGCGTCCTGGAACAGATTCAGGCCATCGAGAACCTGTTGCCGTTCCCTTTGAAAGGCTTCGATTGTGATAACGGCTCGGAATTTCTCAACCAGCATTTACTGCGCTATTTCACCGATCATCCGCAACAGCCCGCCTTTACCCGCTCCAGGCCCTACAAGAAAAACGACAATGCCCACGTCGAACAGAAAAACTGGACCCACGCCAGGCAATTATTCGGCTACGACCGGCTGGATAACGCCGTGCTGGTGCCGTTGATGAATGAGGTCTACAGCACGCTTTGGTGCCCGTTGCAGAATCACTTCTGTCCCAGTCTGAAACTCCAGAAAAAACACCGAGACGGCGCCAAGATCGTTAAAAAATACCACGTGCCGCAAACGCCTTACCAAAGGGTTCTCGATCATACTGATATTCCTGAATCCACCAAACAGGCTCTCAGAGAGCACCATACCAAGCTCAATCCATTTGCTCTCAAGGCCGCCATTGAGCAACAATTGAAACTCATCTTTTCACAAGTCCAGGTTACCTCTAATGTGAGGCAACGACTTTGACCCTTCGGTTACCTTTTTCTATGAGGCAATACGGGGATGACGAAAGATGGTAAGCAGATGAGGGCCATAGGATGTGCTGAACAACGTGAAGCGCATCGTTTTCGCGGCAATTGCTTACAGCAAAGCCTAAACCGATTAACGCCCCATCTCCCGCCGAAGCCGCTTTGGATTTCGCCTACAATCCAGAATTCGAAACACAACGGCTTGATCGTCGATCACTTTGTAATAAATGGCGTAGGGAAACCGCTTTGCCAAAAGCCTATGGAATCCAAAATGCAGACTCGGGGAGTCGCTATTTTTGCGAAAGCTTGTTTTGGGCATCCCAGCCCAATCAAGCGGCAAAAATTACGCGACCGCTTATGCCTCCGGCGGCCCCGATTCGTCCGCGTCACCTCGTTTCGACCCAACAAGGGGTCGAAACATTGGCTCTCGCATGACTTGACGCCGTTTCGCGATGCCTTGCAGGTTTTCTCCGCTTCACTACGAAAACCCGCCCGGCGCTACGGCTATCGCGGACTAAAAATCTTCACTTCGCTATCGCTCCGTTTCCAAGATTTTCAGCGGATGAACGCCGGCATACAGAGCTAGTGAATCAATTTCGGCGAACAGACTATCGAAAAAATAATCGCCTACTCCTTCTTGCTGTTTATCGTAAAACAAGCGTCCTGCCGAAAAATCATCCATGGCAGTGCGCAAAATCCGAATTTTCATTCGAACCGCGAGCGTAATGCCTTTTTGGCTTGCTGCCAATCGACCGCCTCGACATCCCCTGCTGTATAAGCTGCTTCTGTCCGCTGTAATTCCTCCTGATGCCAAGGTAACGCCGGGACGTCGTTTTCGTTATCGAGCAAATCGTCCCACAAAGCTTCGATAAGTTTGAGTTTTTCGGTTGCAGGTAGTTGCCGCAGTTCAGCGCTGATCATGAGGGGGTTCTCGTGTCGGAATAGCCGGATCGATACTAGCCCGAAACAGCGTTGAAAGCCAAGAGTTATCAATCCGGCGCGTCAGCGTTCATCGCTATACGTATTTAAATATGGCCTCCACATTGACGACCGTGCAGCTCATAAAGTGAGGCTTGTCCGGTTCCTTGATGATGTAGCAGCTTCTACTGAAATGGTCGCTGCGATCTGGCCGTCACACTCGCCGCCGACGCGCCGCCCGAGCCGCGCATCGGCCCCCTTATCTGTGGAGACCCGTGATGAAAAAGGTAATGTTCTTGGCCGCCGTGCTGCTGTTGAATATGCTATGGCCGTCAACAGCGTCTGCCCTCTGCTCCGTCAACAATGCGAGCCTGGCCTTTGGCAGCTTCAGCCCGCTTACCGGCAACACAGTCGACAGCACTGCCACCATCACCGTTACCTGCGCGTTGCAACTGTCGTCTTATACCATTGCGCTCTCGCCCGGCGGCAGCGGAACCTATAACCCACGGAGGATGACCAGTGGCGGCAACACTCTGGAATACAACCTCTACACCAGTGCCGGCTACAGCCAGATATGGGGCGATGGCACCGGCGGCAGCGTCATAGTTGATGCCGGCTCGACTCTCCTCGGCTCCAGAAACCATACGATATATGGCCGCATACCGCTCTCGACGCAGCGGAGTGCCATGATCGGCAGCTACAGCGACAGCATCACCGTGACGGTCGCTTATTGAACAGTCCATACGGCACCGCCACGACATAATCCTTATATGGACTCATCCCGTTTTGCAAGCATTTCCCTTGCGGGTTGATGGTATGACTGCACTCGTATATCCGGCCTGTGAATGGGCTTTATCCGCACTGACCATAATGGGTTATTCGCGCGTTTGCTCCCGATCCCCTTATCGTGCTTTTGGATACAGCGGATTCGGCAGATTTTGCAAATGCCGGTTCGACCGGTTACCATCAGGGCATGCTTCGCAATTATCGTTCCCGCGCTCCGGCGTGGAAACGCAGCTTGTATCGCCCAGGCAGGTCATTCAGGACGCTAGCGCGTCCGCCGCTGTGAGTCCCCACGCCGGAGGGACAATTAGATAATATTTCTACGACACACAAAGCCATGAGTAGCAAAAAATGACACCATTATTTTCAAAAGAATCTCTTGTACGACTACCGTTAGTGGTGGCTGTAGCTTTGACCATCATCTCGCCTGCCCAGGCTGAACTGCTGGGCCGTGGCGGAGGCACGATGGTTTACGATACGGATCTAAATATTACCTGGGTAGCTGATGCAATGTTGTTCAAAACATTAGCGAATGCCTCCGAAGATCCAAATAGCTACGTGCAAGACATTATCGACGCCAACAACGGGGTGATCTACGACACGCCTAATAGCGAGGATGGACGTGATGGCGTGTACAACCTGAGTAGCTTTGACCTCAACACAAGTAATGGCCGCACGACTTGGTTTGGAGCTTTGGCTTGGACCAACAGTCTAGTATATGGAGGGTACAGCGATTGGCGTTTACCTACCACTAGCCCCGCCGCAGAGGGTTTTAATGCGGGTAGCGAAATGGGACATTTGTTCTATACAGAACTAAATGGTTCGGCTCATAGCCATATACCTGATTCCAGTTTATTTGTTAACACCACCAATAGTTTCTGGACAAATAGGGAAAACCAGACAAGTGCTCCTTTCAATGCCTGGCTGTTTTCGCTTAGCAATGGCAGTCAAAGCCTTGCCGGCAAAACAGCCGCCTACTTTGCCTGGGCTGTACGCGATGGCGATGTAGCGGCCGTGCCTGTACCCGGCGCGGTTTGGTTATTTGGCTCGGCAATCCTCGGCTTTGCCGCTTTAAAACGCCGGTCAAGCAAAGCGTAATTCCTCTGGAGCGCATCGTTTGTTTATCATTCCCACGCTCCAGCGTGGGAATGCAGCCCGTAACCGCTCCAGCGGTACGATTCGGGACGCTAGAGCGTCCGTAGCGGTGTCCCCACGCCGGAGCGTGGGGACAATAAAAAACCCTCACTCAATCAAATCACCAAGGCCGGCATAATTGGCCGCACGAGAATAACGCCGATGCTAAGGCAAATTAACACAGCCTCGGGTGACCGGGTTGGCGTGAATGTACTCCAGCTTCTCCCGCATCATTGCCTTGCCGAAAACCAACTCGGCATGCATGCCTTCTTGCCAGAATTGAAACTCACGGTCGCGCTGGTGCGCCGCTTATGGTTCCCACGCTGAAGCCTGGGAATGACAAGCGGCAGCACTTCAATAACGCTTCCTGCCGCTGCGTTGCAGGTAATCGATGATCTGCCTTGCCGTATACGCTTTGAAACTCGCGACACATTTCCCAGTTCGGGGGCTTGGGCTATGAAATGCAGCCGTTGATAGCGGTCGTATGGGGTGAAATAGGTCATGGGTCTTCTTGGATTGGGCGTCGGCCTAGGCCGCCATTTTACCAAACACCGGGCCTTACCGTTAGAAAGTCAGGCAGGCCGCTAGACAATTAAGCTGCCGTCCACTTTAATATCTACTGTCAACGCAATAAATCCGTCGCCTTTTTTCAAACCTCCAAGACAGTCGCCGTCGTCAACTTAACGATGAAGTCGTTGACTACCATCAACTGTCACATCCGCACGTCCATAAGGAATCAGACAATGATAATACACCCATTAAGCAAAGCCATATTGGTCATTTTGATTGCAAGTGCCACAAGTATCACACCGCAGTCGGCATGGGCCGACACAATCGTTGTCGCCGGCAGTGATGGCGTCAACGGTACACATGGTGTGTCAGGCTATCTAGTAGGCACCGATGGTGGAAACGGTACAGATGGAAGCGATGCTTCGGCGCTCGCTAATGGATCAACCATAGATAACAACGCAACTGCAACCGCTGGAATCGGGGGTACTGGCGGCAATGGCGGCAATGGTACGCAGATTGGAGGAAATGGCGGGCATGGCGGTAGAGGCGGCGACGCCCACGCAACCGCGATCACCGATCTAAGCCGCGGCTTAACCACGTCGGCCTCGGCCTCGGCGTTTGCCGGTAGTGGAGGTATCGGTGGCATTGGCGGTTATGGTTCTGAAATCGCCGGAAGCGACGGTAGTGCGGGAACCGGCGGTGACGCTTCGGCTGCCGCGTTATCCCGAAATACCGGAAGCGGCGGAAGCACCGCCGGCACGGTTGCATACGGCGGTACCGGCAGCGTTGCCACGTCTGGCGGCAACGCGAATTCAATTGCCTCCTCAATCGCTGCCGAGAATGGAGGAAGTACTGCCAACGCAATTTCATACGGCGGTACCGGCGGCAATGGCGCTTCTGGCGGCCAGGCAAATTCAATAGCAAGCGCAACCTCTGCCGGAGGGACCGGCGTAACGACCGCGCAAAGCACCGCCCATGGCGGTAATGGTGGTCAAGGGCTGGCTCCGCAAGATCCAGTTAGCAATTATGAGAAAGGAGGAGATGGCGCGGCAAGTGAGGCGGTCGCCAGAGGCAGTTCCAGCGGCGGCGGTGATGTCCAAGTTTACGCTTACCAATTTGGGGGTAACGGTGGTAATAGTGGTGAGTACAACAGCTATAGGGGCAGTAGTGCCGGCAACGGCGCTGATTCAATTATGTCAGGTGCCGTCCATGGATCCACCACTGGCATACTGACCCTGGGCCAATATGCCTATGGCGGTGGTGGCGGTAACAGCTGGTACGGTTCCGGTGGGATGGGCGGTAAGGCCCGCTCCAGGCTATATGAAGAAAATAACGAAAGCCGTTTGCTGAACACCAGAACGAATGCCATTGGAGGTATCGGGGGCGATACTATCGGGGGCGATAGCATCTATGGCGCTGTCACCGCCTCCGGCGGCGATGCCATAGCCCTTAACACCACAATTAGCTATGGCGACGACCACAACATTAATGCCGTCAGTTACGCCGAAGGTGGTAGAGGTGGCAATCCGGTGCTTTTTAGTCTTCCCGGCGCTGGCGGTAATAGTACTAGCCAAACCTCCGTTACCGCCACTGGTAACAGCGCGGTCCAAGTCGACGATAAAGCGGTCGGCGGTAATGGCAGCTACGATGGCCACCACCAAGTATTTTCCGGCAAAGGCGGTAGCGCCTCTTCCGACGCAAGTGCCAGCAATAGCGGCAATCGAGACGTTTCTGTTTCCAGTACGGCTATTGGCGGAGCCGGCGGTGCTGCTCCAAAATCTAGCGGTGGGACAAGTAGTGCTCGGGCCAGCGGCAGGTCTGGCGGAGGCGGCAATGTCACGGTTATCGCCCACCAATACGGCGGTACCAGCGTTGATTCCAGCATGTTGAATGCGGTAACCGGTTCGACCAGCGGAGTTTTAACGCTAAAACAATATGCTTATGGCGGCGACGGCGGTGGAAGTACCGAGCCCGGAGCTACTCATGGAAACGGCGGCAAGGCCTCCTCAATACTGAGTGTAACCGATACCGACAGCAGCGTATTGAACACCACGACAGTAGCCATCGGCGGCACCGCTGGCATTGTGCGCGGGGGCAGTCACGACCGCGGCGGCGATGCGATTGCACGCAACGACACGACCAGCATCGGTGACGGACATAGCATTTATGTCAACAGCAACGCCGAAGGCGGTAAATACGGCATGGGGGACGGAACAGGCAACGATAATAATGGCAAGGGGGCCAATGCCACCAGCCACTCTAACGGCACCGCCATCGGTAACAGTAATGTCCATGTCAGCGATAAAGCAACTGGCGGTAGTGGCGGGTACCTTTATTTTGACTCCATTGGCAACAATGGTGGCGCCGCCGTCTCAAACGCAAACGCCAGTAACAGCGGCAATCAATCGGTCTACGCGTCAAGTAACGCCACTGGCGGCACCGGCGGATTGACGGATTATAATACGCAAGGCCTAGCCGGCGATGCGCAAGCCCACACCAAAGCGATCAGCACCGCAGGGTTTGCCTCAAGCTCGGCAATTGCAACGGCTGGTACGGGTTCAGCTCTTGCCAATCTTGTCACCGCCGATGCTACCTCGGTGGGTGGTAACGGTTCGTATGCAAACGCCTTAGCCGGCCAAAGTGGTTATGCTTCAGTCTCCGCCGAAGCTAGCGTTCCCGATACCGTTGCAGGTACCAGCGACGTAAAAGCTACGCTTGGACAACCGGCGCCAGTCACCGCATCGGCGAATGACAAACAAGCTGTCGCCTATGCCACCGCTTTACCTTTGTCGACCGATGTGACCGCTGCGTTGGCTAATCATGCCAATGTCAATCGCAATTTCAATGCCGGTACCGATGCGCAAGCTTGGTTGTTGGGTAATCAAGGCGTATTAAATACCGCCGTCGATGGCAACTTTCATGACTATTCCAGCAAGATAGATCTGATCATCAATACGGCTGGCTATACCAATCAACAAGACTTATTGCTGGGCTTGCTGTCTCCAGTATTGGGTGGCAGCAATCTGGGTATTAACGATACCCTGACATTTAATATCGTTGTATCCGGAGTCGGCGGTACTCTATCGAAAAACTATAGCTTTAGCGATTTGCTTGATATAAACGCACCTGGCAGCGGCGCTAATTTCTTCCACGACAAAACCCTGGACTTAGGCGCGTGGTCAGAATTTGTGACTGCGGCCAACGCCAACCTGGACATCACCTTAAGCCTTAATCTGCATACACACACTAGCAATACCGGGCTGAGCTTTAATTACATTCTAGGTAACTCGCTGGTTAGCGCCGTACCAGTACCGGCTGCTTTCTGGTTATTTGGCTCGGCATTCTTGGGTTGGATCGGCTTTAATCGTCGCAAATACGCGACTGTTTAAGCTAACCTGCACGCGATAAACAAAGCCGCCCTTTTGGGGCGGTTATTTTCAGCCTGGATTCCCTCAGCGCGTAGGAACGAGATATGCGCTAACAGAGCAGGCTTGATGATAAATTAGTCCTCGCTGGAACAGGCAGGAAGCGTTTCAATCACGCTTCCTGCCGCTGTTGTTACGGGTATTCGATATTCTGCCTTGCCGTATAAGCTTTGAAACTCGCGACGCATTTATCCAGATCGGGGGACTTGGGCGATGACATGCCGATGGTTTTCCAGAATCTCGCATAGCCGTATAGTTTTAATACGACCTATCGCTATTTACCAAGTCGGTTTATAGAAAAAACTGCTGCGTTTAACCAAATATCGTTAAAAATCCATTTTCAATATGTGGATAATATGACAGCCTAGGGTTTTCAAGAGCACATATATAAATTTCTCTTATACTTCCAGCCATCATTCGCCATCTAAAGTCCGCCGCAGCTCATGATCCACTTACGCCCTTGCCCCGACCCTACATGCGCGCGCTGAGAATTCCCGCTCTCTTGATGGCGCACGTAGTTTCGGCGATGGCTAGCGAAACCTCGCCGGAAGATTTAACCGATCTTTCGCTCGAGCAATTGTTAAATCTGGAAGTCATCAGCGCCTCTCGCTTGGGACAAAAAAGCAGCCAAGCCCCTACCTCGGTTTCGATTCTGACCGCAAACGACATTCGTACCTTCGGCTGGCGGACACTGGCGGAGGCCTTGAACAGCATGCGCGGCCTGTTCACCAGCAACGACCGCAATTATAGCTATCTGGGCATACGCGGTTTCATGCGCGGAGGGGATTACAACTCGCGAATATTGCTGATGATAGACGGTCAACGCATGAACGAAAACATCTACGACGGCGGCTACATCGCCCAAGAATTTATGCTGGATATGGATCTGGTGGAGCGCATCGAATACATCCCCGGTTCCGGGTCTTCGATCTACGGCGCCAATGCTTTTTTGGGAATGATCAATGTCGTGACCAAGCAAGGCAAGGCCATCGACGGCAGCCAATTAGCCGGCGAAATCGGCACGTTCGACACCTATAAGGGCCGCGTCAGTTACGGCAAAACCTTGAAGAACGGCACCGACCTATTATTTTCGGCTTCGCATTACGACACGGCCGGCGTTGAAAACCTCTATTTTCCGGGATACGACAGCCCGGAAACCAATAACGGCATCGCCCACAAGATGGACGACGAACGCGCCGACCGGCTATTCGGCAAAATCAAATTCGAAGAATTGACGCTCAGCGGCGGCTACGTCGATCGCGGCAGACACGTCCCGACAGCGGCCTTCGACGGAATTTTCAACGACCCGCTCTTTTTCACCGACGACAAGCAGTTTTTTTCCAACTTAAAATACGAAAAGGCTTTAAACGAAAACACCTCACTGTTACTGAAAGGCTTTTATCAAGGTTACGATTATTACGGCGACCAGGCTTACATCGTCAACGACGCCAGGGTGATCAATCACGACGAAGCCAGTGGCCGTTGGTGGGGCGGCGAGGCGCAATTGACCACCCACCCTTTCGAGGGCCACCGACTGATCGCGGGCCTGGAATATCAATATGACCAACGCCAGCGCCTGCTCAATTACGATTTAGATCCGTATTTGCCGTATCTGGAAAGTCACCGCAATGGCCATCGGGTGGAAGTCTATCTGCAAGACGACATCCAACTGCTGGACGATCTGGTATTCAGCGCTGGCGCGCGCCTGGATTATCATCATATGCTGAAGAACCTACAACTCAATCCGCGCGTTGGCCTGATTTGGAGTCCGCTGACCAACACACAGTTTAAACTTCTATACAGCTCGACATTCCGGGCGCCGAACGCTTGGGAGCGCGACTATAACGCTTTTGGATTCGTCGATAATCCCCTGATGCGCGAGGAACAGATCAAAAGCTACGAGGCGATTGCGGAATGGCGTTCGGACAGCAATCTGCGTTTGCTGGGCACCTTGTTCTACAACGACATCTCCCAATTATTGGAAGGCCATCTCACCGGCGATGCCGACGGCAATTATGCGTTGATCAACGCCGGCCGATTTCACGCCTACGGCGGCGAATTGGAAGCCGAAAAGCGTTGGAGTAACGGTCGTTTATTAAAAGCCTCCTATACCTATAGCCTATTAACCAACGAAAACCGCCATGGCGCATGGGCCAACGCCTCCCCGCAAAACCTTTTCAAATTGCACTACGCCGAACCGCTGTTCGACAACTATCTGAGTTTAGGTTTGGAAAGCATATTTATCGATAGTCGCAAAAACGGTCTAGGCGGCAAGGTCAACGGTTACGAATTAGTCAATATTAACCTCAGTTCCGATAAATTGATCCATGGTCTGGATACCTCGTTTGGGATATACAACGTGTTCGATAGCCATTACCAAATGCTGGGCGTCAGCGAGAATATCGATGTGCTGCGCATGAATGGTAGGGAGTTTCGTTTGAAATTTCAGCTGACATTTTGAGACGGATTGCTTATGTCTTCCTCTAATCGATTTAAACGCGCCGCATCCATCAGCTTGCTGGTTGGGCTGGGACTGTCCGTAGCGCAAGCCGCCAATCAAGTGCCGGAAAACGAGAATCTGCCGGATTTGACCGCACTGAGCGTCGAACAGTTAATGAACCTCGACGTCACCTCGGTGATGAAAGTCCCCACCGATGTCAGCCATGTACCCGCCGCGATCTATGTGCTGAGCAACGAAGAAATCCGCCGGACCGGCGCCACCAGTATTCCGGAAGCACTCCGCGTGGTACCCGGGCTACACGTTGCCAAGGTCGACGGCAACAAGTGGGCGGTATCGGTACGCGGTTTTAGTAGTCAATTTGTCAATAAACTACTGGTACTGGTGGACGGCCGTAGCGTTTATAACCCGCTCTTTTCCGGAGTCTGGTGGGATCAACAAGACGTGATGATGGATGACATCGAACGCATCGAAGTGATCCGCGGTTCGGGCGCCAGCTTATGGGGTGCCAATGCGGTCAACGGCGTCATCAACATCATCACCAAATCCGCCAAGGACAGCCAAGGCGGCTTACTGGCCAGCCATGTCGGCAACCAACGTTACGGTGGCGGCATTCGCTACGGTGCCGATCTTGGCGACGATGCTTATCTAAAAGTCTACGGCCGCCACGCCGAATATGGCGACTCAAAAACCCTGGGCGACGCCAATTCCGCCGGCGACGAAGGCCAACTCAGCAAAATCGGCTTTCGTTACGATAAAGCCATCGATATTTCCAATAAACTGAGCTTGCAAGGCGACGCTTTTCTGGGCGAAAGCAACGGCGCGCCCCAAAGCTTTCCATACCTGTCCTCGCACCTGACGCCGGTGACAGCACCGCCCTACTCCCGTCTATTGCCTACCAGCCAGTTATTCTCCGGCCACTATATCCAAGGTCGCTGGGAACAGCATCAGGGCGCCGACTCCAATACCGTGCTGCGCCTGTATTGGGATAGACATAGCCGAAAATCGCCATATCTGGATTCCGAGTATCAAATCGATAACGTCGACATCGATTTTCAACACAACTACAAGATCGACCGGCATTTATTGGTTTGGGGCAGCGGCGTCCGTTTCAATCTGAATAATTTTCAGGATAGCGCTCAGATTGCTATGCTCGCGAACAACCGCACCGACCGCATCTATAGTCTGTTCGCCCAAGACGACATCACCTTGGTACCCGATCGCTGGCGACTGACCTTAGGCAGCAAACTGGAGCACAACCCCGTGACGCAGTTTGAGGTGCAACCGAACGCGCGCTTGCTGTGGACACCCAACGAACAGCAATCGTTTTGGGGTTCGGTCTCCCGCGCGGTACGCACCCCCAATTGGGTGGAGCAAAACATCTCCTATAGTTTGCAGACCCGGCCGCCCGTCGGTGACGGCGCCGCCAATCCCGCCAACCCGGCGCTTATCCGCGGTTTGGTGGGCAATCCCGATCTGACTGCCGAAAAGATGATCGCCTTCGAATTGGGATGGCGTGGCCAATTACATAGGCAATTGAGCGTCGACGTGGCCTTGTACCATTACAGCTATGACGATTTCGCCAGCCTGTCGCCCAATGCCTTGGACACCACGCATATCGGCGCCAGCTATTTACTGCAAACCGTCAGTTACAGCAACTATGGCCAGGTGAAAGTCTATGGCGGCGAGATCAGCGCCGACTGGCAAGTGAATGAGGACTGGAAACTGCGCGCCACCTATAGTCACGAAGAGGAACAATTTCGCCTGTCCAGCACCGCCCCCGCGTTTACCACTATGACATCCGGCGACAGTTATCCGGCCAACAAAGCCATGCTCTGGTCCATGTTCCAACTGACGCCACAACTCCAGCTGGACTTAAACTGGCGTTATTCCGATGCGGCCAGTATCGACGCGGCGCGGCCACGCGCCTATCAGGATTTGGACGGGCGCTTGGCCTGGGACGTGGGTTCCGGCGTCGAATTGGCGCTAGTGGGTCGCAATTTGCTCAACAGCTATCACTTCGAATACGGCTCGGACATGTTTTCGACAGCGACGGCCGTGCAACGCGAGGTGTATGGCACCTTGCGCTGGCAATTCTAATCGGTCCCGAACAGTATGCATTCAATACGACATCCGGCACCGAAGGCGATGCATGCAAAGGCCCTGTTTAACGACAGCGGCTTGGCTGTCGATGTGTCTGACATTTCAATGCATGCGCCGACGCCGACAAAATCGGCGAATGGCGTGGGGTTCGGCAAGGTGTTGTTATTGGTGTTGATGATCACAGCAAGTCCTTGTTTTGCGGAAGCGGCCAGCGAAGCGGCCGTCAAAGTGGCTTTTTTGTATAACTTTTTTAAATTTATCGAATGGCCTGAGACTATTGCCGGCCCAAACCACTACACTTTGTGCCTGACCAGTCATAACGATTTCGGCAATAACCTGCTGATGTTGGAGGGAAAAACCGTGAACGGCAAACCGCTCAACGTGATTCAGGACATCGCTGTCAAAGACCTGAAAACCTGCCATATGCTTTATGTCAGCGCGAACGACAATCCCGCCGATTATGCGCGTGAGCTAAAAGGCTTGCCTATCGTCTCGGTCAGCGACAAATCCGGTTTCATCGAACAAGGCGGCATCATCGGCTTACTGCAAGACGGCAATCGGCTCGGCTTTGAAATCAATTTGAATAGCGCCGATGCCAGCAAACTTCGTTTCAGCGCTCAATTGTTGAAATTGGCTAAAAATATTAACGCCAACAAATGATGGATAAACTCACCAATTTACCGATGACCTACAAGCTGCAACGCTTACAGGCTATCACTTTGGCACTGGCCTTGCTATTTACCTTGCTGATTACCAGCGTCACCCAGGCTTGGCAGGAAAGACGGGAGCTGGCCACCGAAATCCGCTCGCTAGGCCGAATGATAGGCTTTAATGCCAATGCCGCGTTGCTGTTCGGGGACAACAAAACCGGCTCGGATATCCTCGCCACCTTGCGCGGTAAACCCGAAATCGTCTCCGCGCAGTTGTACAACCGGGATGGCGGCATTTTTGCGTACTATCCGGCCACTGCCGATTTCGACAGTTTTCCGGCCAGCCTCGGTAATGCGCAAGCATTGCAACGCCAGCAAGGCATACCGCTTTTCAGCCTGACTATCCTGCATCCCTTGTCGGACGATAGCGGCGAGGTGATCGGCACATTACGCTTATTGATCGATCTGCTGCCGATGTGGCAAACCATAGGCGGTAGTCTCAGCCGAATTTTTCTGGCCATGTTGGTATCGTTTATGTTGGCGGCCTGGTTCGGACGCCGCTTGGCAACCTCGATCGCCGCGCCGTTGACGCGTTTATCCCTATTGGCTAAACAGGTCTCGGTCGACAACAATTATATGGTGCGCGCCAAAGGCGAAAGCGCGGACGAAATCGGCCAGCTGGTAAAAAGTTTCAACCAGATGATAGAACGGATACAACAACGCGACGCAGAGCTGGAAAGCCAACGCGGCAGCCTGGAAAAAGAAGTCGATTTGCGCACGGCCGATTTACGTCAAGCGGTAAGCGAAGCACAAGCCGCCAATATTGCCAAATCGCAATTTTTAGCGACCATGAGCCATGAAATCCGGACGCCGATGAACGGCGTACTGGGTATGACCGAACTATTGCTGGGAACCGATCTGAATAACACTCAGCGCCAATACGCGGAAACCGCGTTCAGTTCGGCCGATTCCCTGCTAACCGTGATCAACGACATTCTGGATTTTTCTAAAATCGAGGCTGGCAAGCTGGAACTGGAAGAAATCGATTTCAGCTTGATCAATCTCACCGATCAACTCACCGCCTTGTTCTTCGAACGGGCCAACAGCAAAAATATAAGCCTGCTTTGCGAAGTCGGCGCCGACGTACCGAGGGACGTCAGAGGCGACCCTTACCGTTTGCGGCAAATTCTCACCAACCTATTATCCAATGCGATCAAATTCACCGAAGCCGGCAGCGTCAAACTGCAGATCGGCGTCGCCGGCCCCGGCCAGTGTCAATCAAATATAGGCATTTGCCTGGAGTTTCGGGTCAGCGATACCGGTATCGGCATTGCGGAAGACGTGATGTCGCGTTTATTCAAATCCTTCAGCCAGGCCGACGGCTCGACCACCCGCAAATATGGCGGCACCGGCCTCGGATTGGTAATCTGTAAGGAATTGAGCGAATTGATGGGCGGGAATATCGAGGCGCAAAGCCAAACTAATGCCGGCTCGGTATTTACCGTGCATATTCCCTTGCGCGATGCCCAAACCTCCCTGCCCAGTATTCAACCGAACGCTAATTTGCAAGACAAACTGGCATTGCTGGTGGAAGACGATGCGATCAACGCCGAGATTTTGGAAAACCATCTCAACGACTTGGGCATGCGAACCCGCGTTGCTAAAAACGGCGCGCAGGCCTTGAAAATTCTCGATCAATCCAGTCACGCGGGACAGGTTTTCGATGTCGCCGTGCTGGACATGGAAATGTTCGATATGAACGGCGTGGAACTAGCCCAATCCATTCGCGGCGACGCCCGCTTTACCGATATGCGCATCATCATTGCTTCCAGCAGCGATGATAGACAACTAGCGGCGATGCGCGCCGGCGCCTACGATCTGTATTTGCACAAACCGATACACAGACAGGTGTTGCAAGACGCGCTGCTCGATGTGCTGGCGAGAACGCCGCTGTCGGCCTGGCGTCCAACGCCGTCCGGCTCCGGCGCGCATATTCTGTTGGCCGAGGATAATCCGGTCAATCAGAAAATCTGTAACGCCATGCTGCGCCAACTCGGTTACGCAATTTCGGTCGCCAATAACGGCCGCGAGGTGCTGGATATTTTCAAGCGCGAGCCGCCGGACCTGATCCTGATGGACTGCATGATGCCGGAGATAGACGGATATACCGCGGCAGCGCGAATCCGAGACCTGGAGCGCGATACCCATTTAAACCGAATCCCCATCATCGCGCTGACCGCCAATGCGATGGAGGGCGACCGTGAAAAATGTTTGCTGGCCGGCATGGACGATTATTTGAGCAAACCCTTCCTGCAGAAAACCTTGCACGACAAGATACAAGCGCTGATCGATGTTAATTCGAAACCGCCACGCAACCTTCCCGCGCCGGAACCGGTGAAAGTGGATGCTGGTGCTGCCAAATTCGATCCGGCACCCTTGAATACGCTGCGCAAGATGGGCGGCTGCGCCTTGGTCGAAGAGGTCTTGACGCTGTTTCGCGAAAACGCCGCGCAACAAATCTCAGCCTTAGCGACCGCGTTAAAACAAGAGCAAGCAGAAGCGGTACGCCAGGCCGCGCATAGTTTAAAATCGGCTGCCGCCAATATTGGCGCCTTCCATCTTGCCGATCTGGCGCGCGACATCGAACTCGCCGCACGGGATAACAACTTGCAATTAGGTACCCAACTTGCCGAAAATTTGCAAAGCGAATATAAAGAAATATTACATTGGCTTTCGCAACTTAATTCTTGAACATGGAACGCTTAACTACTCGCAGCGTTTTTCCGGCGATTGACGACGATAAAGAGCGTTTGCTGTCGAAAGACATCCGTCAACCGGAAGATTTTCAGACCAATACTGCCGAAAACATCAAACCTGACTGGGATGCAGTCAAAAACCAAGGTCCGAATCTAGCACGATGTTACCGGACAACGGCTTTGAATTTGTGCCTTTCACGTGAAAACTTAACGCCCAAATCGCAGCTACCGGTTAATCATGACAGATAAGCCTTATATTTTGATCATTGACGACGACCCGATAATCCGGTTACTAGTCAGCCAGGTGTTATCGGCCAGCGACTACGAAGTCATCGCCGCCGAAAACGGCCGAGACGGCCTAAAATGGTTCATCGAGACATCCCCGGCGCTAGTATTACTGGATGTGATGATGCCGGAAATGGACGGTTTCAGTTGTCTGCAAGCGATGCGAGCCACCCCGAACAAAACCATCCCCATCGTCATGATGACGGCTATCGAAGACGTACACGCCGTGGACGATGCATTTAAACTGGGCGCTACCGATTTTATCGGCAAACCCGTGCAATGGCCGCTACTCCCTCATCGAATCGACTATGTCTTGCGTTCGCATCGAACCACTCAAAGCCTGCTCGAACAACAAAACTTACTGAAGCAAAGCGAGCAGCGCTTCCGGGACCTGGTTGAAAGCATCAGCCGCGAATATTTTCTTTATTCTCGCGACACCGACTGCTTGTTTACCTATTTTGGACCTTCGGTGGAACATATCCTGGGTTATAAACCGGATGAGTTATTGCGCCATTGTTTCGATAGCGCCGCCAATAATCCAATCAATGAGATCGCCAGCGCTTACGCCCGACAGTGTCTGACCGGCAGCATACCGTCTAACTATGAAGTGGAAGTACATCGTAAGGACGGCAGCCTTCGTTTACTGAGTCTTAACGAATCGCCGGTTCTCGACGCCGAGCAAAGGGTAATTGCCGTGAACGGTTTAGCTCACGACATTACCGAAATGCGCCTCACCCAACAGGCCTTGGCGGATAGCGAGGAACGTTTGCGACTGTGCATGCAGGCGGCAAAACAAGGCTTTTACGATCTGAACCCGCAAGCACACGTCATCATCGTCAATGCGGAATATGCCAACATGCTCGGCTACGATCCGGCAAACTTTGACGCTAGTTACGAGGCGTGGCAAGCGCGTCTGCATCCTGATGACCGGTTTCGGGCTATTGACAGTTACCAGCGCTACGTGGCCGGTGAACTTGACGAATACCGCGTTGAATATCGCCTGCGTTGCGCCGACGACAGCTGGAAATGGATATTATCGATCGGCAGCATCGTCGAGCGTGATGCACAGGGCCAGCCATTGCGAATGTTGGGCACCTACACCGACATCACCGACAGCAAAATGGCCGCCGAACGCCTACATTTGCTGGCCAAGGTGTTCGAAAATAGTGGCGAGGCAATTTTCCTGTGTGCACCGAATACTCGTATCGTTTCCGCCAATCAAGCCTATACCAATATTACCGGCTACCGCGCCGAAGAAGTCTTGGGGCAAGTTCCGCCGATATTGGACGTCCAACATCTCGACCTGAGTCAATATCAGCGTATCTGGCAAGCGCTGCGAGAAAACGGCTATTGGCAAGGCGAAGTGAGGGACACCCGCAAAAACGGTGAATCCTATCCAGCCTGGTTGGGTATATCGGCAATCTACGATACCCAGGACGCAATAAGTCATTACATCGGCATTTTCTCCGACATCACCGAGCGTAAAGCCGCCGAAGCGCAAATCGAATATATGGCTCGCCACGATCCGCTTACCAATCTACCCAATCGCACCTTGTTGCACGACCGCTTCGATCAAGCCATGGCACATGCAGTGCGTAATGCCACACTCGTCGGCGTACTGTTCCTGGATCTCGATCGTTTCAAACATATCAACGACACCATGGGCCACGATGTCGGCGACCGCTTGCTGCAAGGCATCGCCTCACGACTGGTTCAATGCGTGCGGGAAGTCGATACGGTTTGCCGGCAAGGCGGCGATGAGTTCATCATTATCCTCACCGACATTCCCGAAGTCGAAACCATTACCCAAATTGCGCTTAAAATTCTCGATCAATTGAGCCAGCCTTTTCTGCTGGAAGGCGTGACTGTCAGCACCTCTTTCAGTATCGGTATCAGTTTATATCCAAACGACGGCCTAAATTTTCACGGTCTGCTCAACAAAGCCGACACCGCGATGTATGCGGCCAAAAACCAGGGTCGCAATACGTTCCGCTTCTTTTCTGACGATATGAATCTGGCTTCGATCGAGCGGATGAATATCGAAAACGGCCTGCGTCTGGCCTTGCAGCGAAACGAATTTCGGCTGCACTACCAACCGCAATATTTCATACGCGAAAACAGGTTGATCGGCGCGGAAGCCTTGCTGCGCTGGCAGCCGGAAAACGGCGAGATGATCTCACCCTCTAAATTCATCCCGATCGCCGAAGAGAACGGCCTGATCGTGCCGATAGGCGATTGGGTATTGCGCGAGGCCTGCCGGCAAAATAAGGTCTGGCACGATGCCGGTTTAAAACTGCTGGTGACCGTCAATATCTCGGCCTTACAGTTCAAGCGCGGCAATTTACTGGAGTTGGTGAAAGCAGCGCTGACCGAATCTCAACTGGAACCGCATTATTTAGAACTGGAACTGACCGAATCGGTGCTGATGATCGATACCGACGCCGTGATCGACACCATCGCCCAATTGCGGGCGTTAGGCGTCAGTTTGGCTATCGACGATTTCGGTACCGGTTATTCCTCGCTTAGCTACCTGAAACGCTTTGCGGTGAACAAACTAAAAATCGATCAATCGTTTATTCGGGATATGAATTCTGGCAAAGTCGAAGACACCGCAATCGTCCAAGCCATCGTGCAATTGGGCCAGACCTTGGGCCTGCTGACCTTGGCCGAGGGCGTGGAAACCCGCGAACAAGTCGAACAACTCAACCTATTGGGCTGCCGAAAAGCTCAAGGTTTTTATTGGCATCGCCCCCTGCCCGCGGAGGAATTTACCCGGCTTTTCAGTCCGGCGCGAAAGAGTCATCCCGCTTAAAATAATTGCCAAATCGGCGGCGCGCCATCCGGCAAAGCCGCAAGGCGCCCCAGTTCCAACCATTGATTGCCGGGCGCATGAAAATCCGATCCGACCGATGCATACAGCTTATGTTTGGACGCATGCAGGTAACTTAAACGAATATCGTCGACACTGGCGCGGCCGGTGACCACTTCTATCCCCTGCCCGCCCGCCGCTTTAAATGCAATCAAAACCTTGTTGATCCATTTTGTGCTGAGTTTGTAACGCAAGGGATGCGCCAATACCGCAACGCCGCCAGCCGCGGTAATCCAAGCGATGCAGTCGGCCAAGCCGGCCCAGGCAGTCGGCACATAACCCGGTTTTCCCTTGCTCAAATAACGGTCGAAGGCATCCTGCTGGGTTTCGACATAGCCTTGATTAACCAGAAAATCGGCGAAATGCAAGCGAGTGATTTCGCCGTTGCCGACCATCCTGCTCAATACCGAGTAAGCGTCGCTTATGCCTTTCTTGGCCAGTTTTTCGGCAATCTTTTGCGCACGCTGGTCGCGGATGTGCTGTTGCCGGGCGACGCCCTCGACCAATGCCGGATGATCCGGATCGATATTCAAGCCGACGATATGCAGACAATGGTTCTCGAAACTGGCCGATAGCTCGATACCCGGAATCAGTCGTATGCCGGCTGCTTCGGCTGCTTGGCGCGCTTCTGGCAACCCAGCGGTGGTATCGTGATCGGTCAAGGCCAGCGCGGCCACGCCCTGTTGTTTGGCGCGCAACACCAGTTCGGTCGGCGACAGGGCGCCGTCGGAGGCGTTGGAATGGCTGTGTAAATCGTATATTTCCGACACTATTGATAATCACCGTAAAGTTTGGCGTATAAGCCGTTTTGTTGAATCAAGGTGTCGTGTTTGCCTTGTTCGCAAATCTGGCCTTGTTCGAACACATAGACATGGTCGGCTTGTTTCACTGCGCTAAGTCTATGCGCAATGATGATAGTGGTACGGCCTTCCAGGAAGCCATTTAGCGCCTGATGCAATTTGTATTCAGTCTCGCTATCCAGCGCCGAGGTTGCTTCATCCAGAATCACCACGGCTGGCTGGCTGACGATCATTCGGGCAATCGCCAACCGCTGGCGCTGACCACCGGATAAGCGCATGCCCTGCCGGCCCACCACGGTATCCAGCCCTTGCGGCTGTTCCTCGACGGTGGTTTTCATCTGCGCGATTTCCAATGCATGCCACAATTCGGCATCAGCAATCTCCCGACCCAAGGTTAGATTCGCGCGTATCGTATCGTTCAATAGCGCCGGATGTTGCAACACGGTGGCAACATGTTCGCGCACCACATCCAAGCCGATCCTATCCAAGGGCACGCCGTCGAAATAAATCATGCCGCTGCCCGGCGGATACAAACCAATCAGAGTCTGCGCCAAGGTGGATTTGCCGCCGCCGCTGGCGCCGACCAACGCGATTTTCCCACCGGCCGGAATCGTCAGATTAATGCCGTTCAGAACCGGCTCTTCGTTGTAGCTGAAATGTAAATCTTTGACGCTGACCGACACGGTTTTTCTGCCGCTGAACGGATTTTCCAGATGCGGATAATACGGCTCTCGTTCCAATAAGGTCAGTTTATTCACCCTGGATAAGGCCGCCTTGGCTGCGTAAAAAGACTGTTGAATGCTGAGTATTTCCTGCACCGGCGCCATCATGAACCACAGATAACCGAAGACCGCCAGCATCTCGCCGATGCTCAGATTGGAATACAGCACCATCAGCATGGCAGTGGCCCGAAAGATGTCGAAGCCGAACAGAAAGGTCAAAAAACTCAGGCGTACCGTGGCATCGCTTTTCCAGGCATAGACCGTGGAGTGATTTTTCACGGCCAACGCGCTGCCTACCAGTTGCCGGCAATAATGCTCCTCACGGTTGCTGGCGCGAATCTGGTGGATCGCTTCCAACGTTTCGCTCAGGGCTTGCTGAAACACCGCATAAGCCTTGTTTTCGTTGGCTTTCAATTCCTTGACCCTGGAACCGATCGCCCTGGCCAGATAAATTACTAGCGGATTTAAAAAAATAATGAACAAACCCAGTTGCCAGTGCATCCATAGCAGAATTAACGCCATTCCTAGAACGGCCAACACCGCTACCAATAGTTTACTAATCGTGGTGCCGATAAAATTATCCAGCGTGTCCAGATCGGTGACCATATGTGCGCTGACCGTACCGCTGCCCAGGCTTTCATACTCGGACATGGAAATATGTTGCAAATGCTTGACCAGACCGGCGCGGATCCGAAAGATCACATCCTTGGCAATATTTGAAAATTGCCGGGTCTGGATAATGTTCAACACCAGCGCGAACGAACGCATCAGCATGCAAACGCATAAAATAATCCCGATATAGACGATGGGCTGCTGCCATTCCAACGGCAGCCAGGGATTCAGCGTTTGCAAAGCGATGCCGGGATGGTGTAGCAAGACTTCGTCGACCAATAGCGGCATCAACAAGGGTACCGGTACGCTGGCCGCGGTAGCCAATATGGCGATCAGATGACCATTGATCAGTTGTTTTTTGTGTTGCAGGGCGATGCGGTAAATATAGCGCCACGAGTATTCCTCTTGCGGCGAGCGGTATGATGTTTTCAAGGTAATGAAAGGAATCCGATGAGGTTTAACGATTATAATGGCCAAGCCCACTTTGCAAAAACTTCTTGCCGAGTGTTTCGTGCCGGATTTCGTGGAAATTAATATGCATTCTGTCCTGCGTTTTTTATTGCTTGCCGCTCTGACCGACATTTTGCCGAACAGTGCCCAGGCGGATGAAATTTCTCTGGCCGCCCAACGTCAACAATTCTTGCTGGCGGAACAAGCGATCGACCGGAATCGCGACACCGAGTATTTCGCGCTAGCGGCCGCTTTAAAAAACTATCCGCTCTACCCGTATCTGCACTACCAATGGCTGAAAAATCATCTGGATGCCGATAGCGAGATCCAGCAGTTTCTGATCGATAACGCCGCCAGCCGTTACGCTTCAGCGCTTAGGCAAAAATGGTTGTTGCAATTGGGCAAAAAACAGCACTGGCCGCTATTGCTCAAGCATTATCATGGCAGCGACGATCCGGACCTGCAATGTTATGCCGGTTTGGCGCGTTTCGAAACTGGCCAAACCTTGGAAGCGCTCGATCAGGCTCGCGCTTTGTGGCTAAGCGGCAAATCGCAACCGGAGCATTGCGATGCCTTGTTTACAGCCTATCAAGCATCGCCCTATTTTAACCACGAAATGATCCGCCAACGTTTTCAAGCGGCGTTGAATCGCGATAATCTAAGTCTGGCCGGCTATTTGACGCGTTTTTTGACCGGTGCGGAGCTGGAACTTGCCAACACTTGGCTGAAACTGCACCGTCATCCGGAAACGCTGATAAGTGATCAGCACTGGCGCCAATATACCGAACAAGCTGGCGAATTGTTTGCCCACGCCATTGACCGTTGGCTGGAGTCCGATGTCGAGCAAGCGATGACCGCTTGGGACAAGGAAAAGTCGCAGTTAACGATTGTCTCTGCAACGCTGGCATATATTGAAAAACGCATCGCTGTCACGCTGGCGCTCAAGCACGACAAGCGGGCCTACGCCCGTTTATCCCGGCTGGACAATAGCGACGAATCGGCCCGGGAATGGCGAGTCCGGGCCGCATTGAATGCGCAAAACTGGCAGGATGTCGCCGCCGCGATCGCCGGGCTCAGCGACGAAGAAAAGTCCCGTGAAAAATGGCAATACTGGCAAGCGCGCGGCTTGGCGGAAGCCGGGCAACCGGTATCGGCTAATGCCCTGTTTCAGCAACTGGCAAAGAATCGCAGTTTTTACGGTTTTCTGGCGGCAGGCCGCTTGCGGCAAACCATAGCGCTGGAGGATCATCCCCTGATCGTTTCCGCACAGGATCTCGACTATCTGCAAACTCATCCGGATTTTCGGGTGGTTTCCGAGCTGATTGCCATCGATCGCAAACTGGAAGCCAAACGGCAATGGTGGTACGCGATCGGCAAGCTGGATAGCCGCTTATTGCCTGCGGCCGCTAAATTGGCGCAGCAATGGCATGCGCCGGCATGGGCGATTTCCACGATAGCCAAGGCCAATCACTGGGACGATGTCAATCTGCGTTTTCCGTTGGAATATGTCCAGCAAATCCAGGCCAATGCTTCGGCACAACAATTGGACCCGGCCTTGATCCTGGGCTTGATCCGTCAGGAAAG
This sequence comes from Methylomonas montana, assembly GCF_030490285.1. NCBI lineage: Bacteria > Pseudomonadati > Pseudomonadota > Gammaproteobacteria > Methylococcales > Methylococcaceae > Methylomonas > Methylomonas montana. The sequence continues at coordinate 2,808,949 of NZ_CP129884.1, forward strand.
CGCCTTCGACGAAACCGCCGATTCGCCGGCCGGCGCCAAGGGCTTGATGCAAGTGATGCCCAAAACTGGCCAGCAAATCGCTGCGGATATGCGCGACCGTTGGGATAGCGATAACAATCTGTTCAAACCCGAACTGAACCTGAAATACGGCGCGTTTTACTATAAAAAACTGCTGCAACAATTCAACGGCCATGTGGCGTTGGCTACTGCCGCGTATAACGCCGGCGCCAACAAAGTTAAACGCTGGCTACCGGAAAATCAGACACTACCGGCCGATATCTGGATAGAAACCATCCCTTATAAAGAGACTCGCGGCTATGTCGCATCGGTATTGATGTACAGCTTGATTTACCAACAACGCCTGCAGCGCGACAGCTTAAAGATCGACGATCTACTACGCGAGGTAATGCCCGGATAAAAATTGAGCTGATTTTTTAAGCCGATTATTGGATAATGCCGCAGTTTTTGAACCCACTCACCAGGTAAGAATTAAAATGGAGAAGCAGCACAGTTTCACGCGCGAAGAATTATTGATGTCCGGCCGAGGCGAGTTATACGGTCCGGCCAACGCGCAGCTACCGCTTCCCAATATGCTGATGATGGACCGCATCGTCCACATTTCCGATGAAGGCGGCAAATACGGAAAAGGCGAAATTATCGCCGAATTGGACATCACCCCGGAATTATGGTTTTTCGACTGCCATTTTCAAGGCGACCCGGTCATGCCCGGCTGCTTGGGCCTGGATGCGATGTGGCAATTGGTCGGCTTCTATTTGTGCTGGTTAGGCGGTCCCGGCAAAGGTCGGGCGCTAGGCTGCGGCGAAGTCAAATTCACCGGACAGGTATTGCCCACGGCTAAAAAAGTGACCTACAAAATCGACTTGAAACGCGTGATTTTACGCAAGCTGGTGATGGGCATCGCCGATGCCACCATGGAAGTCGACGGCAAACAAATCTACGAAGCTACCGATTTACGGGTCGGCTTATTCACTTCCACCCAAGATTTCTAAGGAAACCATCATGAGACGCGCGGTTGTAACAGGTTTAGGGATAGTTTCCAGCATCGGCAATAATCGGGACGAAGTGGTCGAATCGTTGAGAACGGGCCGTTCCGGTATCGTGCATGCCGATACTTATCAAGAGCTTGGTTTCAGAAGCCATGTGCATGGTCCGATCAACATCGATCTGGACGAAATGATCGATCGTAAAATCAAACGCTTCATGGGCGACGGCGCCGCATACAATTATCTGGCGATGGAACAAGCCATCGCCGATTCCGGCCTGGAAGACAGCCAGGTTTCCAATTTCCGCACCGGTTTGGTGATGGGCTCCGGCGGCCCTTCGACGTCCAATTTAGTAGAAGCGGCCGATATTCTGCGCTCCAAAGGCGTAAAAAAAGTCGGCCCTTACATGGTGCCCAGAGCGATGTCCAGCACCAACACTGCTTGCCTGGCCACACCGTTCAAAATCAAAGGCGTCAATTACACCATTAGCTCGGCTTGCGCGACCAGCGCCCATTGTATCGGCCATGCGATGGAATTGATCCAACTGAACAAACAGGACGTGGTGTTCGCCGGCGGCGGCGAAGAACTGCATTGGACCATGTCGGTGCTGTTCGATGCGATGGGCGCCCTGTCCTCCAAATACAACGACACCCCGGCCACTGCCTCGCGTCCTTACGACGAAACCCGCGACGGTTTCGTGATTTCCGGCGGCGGCGGCGTGCTGGTGATCGAAGAACTGGAACACGCCAAAGCGCGCGGCGCGAAAATTTACGGCGAGTTGGTCGGTTATGGCGCCACCTCCGACGGTTACGACATGGTGCAACCGTCCGGTGAAGGCGCTGTGCGTTGCATGCAACAAGCCATGGCCACGGTAAGCGATAAAATCGATTACATCAATGCCCACGGCACCAGCACCCCGGTTGGCGACACCCGCGAGCTGGAAGCATTGCGCGCGGTATTTGGCGCGGACGGCGTACCCGCGGTCAGTTCCACCAAATCCTTGACCGGCCATGCCTTGGGCGCGGCCGGCGTCAACGAAGCCATTTACTCGCTGCTGATGATGCAGGAAAACTTCTTGAGCGCCTCCGCCAACATCACTCAGCTCGATCCTGGCGCGGCCGGCATTCCAATTGTTAGAGAATATCGGGATAACGTGACGCTAAACACCATCATGTCCAACAGCTTCGGTTTCGGCGGCACCAACGCCACGCTGATTTTCCAACGCTACAACGGCTAATTTCTAGCGCGGTTGGAGCCCAGGCTCCAGCCGCCTCGCCAATATCCATGTCCGATCCAGAACAAAAATCCCGCACCCAATTCAACAAGCTGCAAAAACGCCTACGGCGTAGTGTTGGCGAGGCAATTGCCGATTTCAACATGATCGAACCTGACGACAAGATCATGGTCTGTCTGTCCGGCGGCAAAGACTCTTATACGATGCTGGACATTTTGCTGAATTTGCAGAAAACCGCGCCGGTTCATTTCGAGATCATCGCCGTCAATCTGGATCAAAAACAGCCGGGTTTTCCGGAACATGTATTGCCGGAATATCTGCAGTCGATAGGCGTGCCCTACCACATCATCGAGCACGATACCTATAGCATCGTCAAACGCATCATCCCGGAAGGCCAAACCACTTGCAGCCTGTGCTCAAGGCTGCGGCGCGGTACGCTGTACGGTTTCGCCAAGGAACATAAGATCACCAAGATCGCCCTCGGCCATCACCGCGACGACATCATCGAAACCTTTTTTCTAAACATGTTCTACGCCGGCAAGCTGAAAGCCATGCCGCCGAAACTGCTCAGCGACGATAAACAAAACATCGTGATTCGGCCCTTGGCTTATTGCCGGGAAAAAGACATCAACCGCTTCGCGGCTTTCAAGCAGTTTCCGATCATCCCTTGCAATCTGTGCGGCTCGCAAGAAAACCTGCAGCGCAAGGCGATGAAACAGATGTTGAACGGCTGGGATAAACAGTTTCCGGGCCGCATCGAAACCATTTTCGCCAGCCTGCAAAACATCGCGCCTTCGCAAATGGCCGACACCAGCTTGTTTGATTTTGCCGGCCTGCGCCGCGACCCCGAATCGGCCCTGCCGCGAGTCGTCTCTGCCGAAGCTGGACTGGACATCCTTGAACGCTAACCATGGAATGCTACGATGACACAGACGATTTTAGTAACGGGCGGTACCGGTTTTATCGGTAGCCATACCTGCGTAGAACTTTTGAACAATGGCTTTGAGGTCATCGTTGTCGACAATCTCAGTAACAGTAAAATCGAATCACTCCGGCGCATAGAAACCATCACCTCACAAAAGCCCGGTTTCTATCAGGCCGACATTACCGACCAAGCCGCAATACGCAACATTTTCCAAGCCCATAAAATCGATGCAGTGATCCATTTCGCGGGTTTGAAAGCCGTCGGCGAATCCTGCCAGCAACCCTTGAGTTATTACCGTAACAACATCTACGGCACCCTGGCATTGCTGGAAGTGATGGCGGAATTTTCGGTCAAACGCTTCGTATTCAGTTCGTCGGCCACCGTTTACGGCGACCCGCACAGCGTGCCGATCCTGGAAAGCTTTCCGTTGCAAGCCACCAATCCTTATGGCCGCACCAAGTTGTTCATCGAAGAAATTCTGCGCGACGTCAGCAACGCCGACGCCTTGAACAATAACAGCCAACCCTGGCAGATCGCCATCTTGCGTTATTTCAATCCCATCGGTGCCCATAGCAGCGGGTTGATAGGCGAAGACCCCAACGGCATTCCGAATAATCTGATGCCCTATCTATCGCAAGTCGCCATCGGCAAACTACCGATTCTATCGGTGTTCGGCGATGATTATCCGACCAAGGACGGCACTGGCGTCCGCGATTACATTCATGTCGTGGATCTTGCCCAAGGCCATATCAAGGCACTGGAATATTTATTGGGACAGGACATTGATGCGGCGGTTTGCGATGCCGTCAATCTGGGCACCGGTAACGGATACAGCGTGCTTGAGATGGTCAATACTTTTATCGAAGTGACCGGCCAACCGGTACCTTATAAAATCGCGCCGCGCCGAGCCGGCGACGTGGCGGCCTGTTACGCCGACCCAGGCCAGGCGGCGCAAAAAATGGCTTGGAAAGCCGAACGAACCTTAACACAGATGATGGCCGATGCCTGGCATTGGCAGAAAAAAAATCCTAACGGTTACGCCTGAGCCGGCTCCAAAGCCAACACCAATCCGCCGTGTTCAACACGGTTCCGACCGTTGCGCTTGGCCTCGTATAATGCAGTATCGGCGGCTTGAATCAGTTGCAGAGCGATATCGGGCACTCGTTTTTTCAGCGACCGATTGGGTTGATAGGTTGCCGCACCGATCGAAATAGTCACCGGTATTGATTGATCGGCATGCTCGATTCCCAGATTGGCGATGCTGACCCGAATCCGTTCAGCAATTTCGGCGGCGCTACGCTGATCGCTTTGCGACAATAAAGCCACGAACTCCTCGCCGCCGTAACGCGCCATTACATCGTTATTGCGCAGCTGCTTTTTGATCGCCCCCGCCACTAGCGTCAACACATGATCGCCAGCCTGATGACCGAAACCGTCGTTAATGCGTTTAAAAAAATCGATGTCCAAGAATAAGCACGACAAAGGTTCACGGTCCCGTTGACTGCGATCCAATTCTTCTTCGATACGCTGCTCGAGGAAACGCCTATTGTTCACGCCTGTCAAAGGATCGACCAAACTGGTGCGGCGCATGGTTTCGACATTGAGATTATTTTCCAGGCAAATACCGATCACCGAGGCAATATGCTCGACAAAATCCGTAGCCATACCCTGAATAAAGCGATCGGTCCGATAGCTGCCGAGATTAAGAGAGCCCAGATATTTGTCGCGGCGAATTAACGGTGCTATCACCACTGACGCCGGCTTTTGCAGGCTCGACTCGGAAAAAAACTGTTCGCAAACTGCGGTTTGATAACTGCCGAGAAAAGGCTGGCTGGATAAAACGAAACTGTTTCGCACCTGCAATTCGCTATTAACCAAAAACAAGCCTTCCCGATTTCGGAAACCATAGTTGTCGCTATCCAGATAATCGGCAATTTCGTTTTTAGGGTCGATCAAACACAAACTGACGACATCCAAATCGAATAAGGCCGGCGTTTGGCCGAGAATGAATTCGATCATTTCCGCCAAGGAATTTAACCCTAACAAACGCATCTCGAAGCTTTGTAAACGCTTCAGCGTCAGACTATTGTGTTGGACGCGGTTTAGCATGCCATCCAAGTGACTTTCCAACACACGCAAATCTGTTGTTATATCCTGTTCCAATCGAGACCTCAGCCGCTTGATCAAGCACATAAGACTAGCAGTTTTCACGAAAAAAGTGTGAACCAGTCGATAGCACAAACAGAGTCCATTCGCTTTAAGAAAAACCAGTCATTTCCCCTCGTTAATAAGGCATTTGTCGCACATTCCCAGTTCAGATATTTATCTGCGCCATTAACAGCTGAGCCCGCTGCTGACTTACCGATGCCAGGGTGTCGGCACTCAGAATTCCTGCCGCGTTGCCGCTGACTTGGCATGTCGGCGATTTCCCGATGACCACCAAAGCTATATAACACAGTTTAATTAAATCAGCCGCACTCTCGATCCATCTTCAAACCGCTTAAGCCATTGAATAGGTGTATCAGCCGGAAATCAGGCACGATTCCGGCTAGCTATTGCGAACCATTGAACTTCACGCCGACATGCCCAATCGCCATATTCGCCTCATGGACTTTCTGTTCCAAAGACACAACAAGGAACTGCTGGTGTTCGCCGAACAACGCGCCGGCCGCCAACATGCCGAGGATCTGGTTCAGGATGCTTATCTCAGGCTCTTGCAGCACGGCAACACCGACGCCATCGACAACCATCGCGCCTATCTGTATCGCATCACTGCCAACCTGAGCGGCGACCTGCATAGACGCGGGCAAATCGTCCCTTTTGTCAACGACGAGGAATCGGAAACGGATACCCTAGCCTGTCCGATGCCGCAACCCGATGCGGTCGCCGAAAGCCGGGAACGCCTGCGAATTTGCCTGCGATCCCTGGACAGCCTGCCGGAAATCGTCCGCACCGTGTTCCTGTTGCATCGCGTCGATGGCCTGACGTATACCGAAATCGCCAAGGCTTTCGCGATCCCGCCGCGCACCGTCGAGCGCTATTGCATCAAGGCGCTGGCCCACTGCAGCAAATCCGTCAACCGGGGCTTTGACTAATATCGGCAAATCCCGTCCGGCCGTCGCAGCCGGTTGCGGATGCGATACACTAAAGCCATGAACCGACTCACCCCGCCAATTTCTCCATCGCTGCACGAACAAGCCAGTCATTGGGTGGTCAGACTGCACGCACCCGATTGCTCGGCCAGCGAGCGCCGGGCGTTTCAGGATTGGCTGGCGTTAAGCCCTCGCCATCGCCAGAGCTATCAAAACGCCGAAGCGATTTGGCGAGATTTTAGTAGCGTCGACGCACAACCCGACCCGCGACTGATTGCGGCCAGAAACGGATTACGCCGTGCGCAAATCGCGCGTCGCCGGGCAATCCACGGCAAACGGCTGTCGATAGCCGCCTCGTTACTGATAGCGGCAATAGGCGTGCCGCTGGCCTGGGACTGGATAAACACCGACCGTTATTTGACGCTGAAAGGCCAACGGCAACACATCGCGCTCCGCGATGGCTCGACGATCGAACTCAACAGCAACAGCCAGATACGAGTCCACTACGGCTGGCGCAGCCGCGAAGCGGTGCTGGAACGCGGCGAAGCGTTATTCAACGTGGCGCACGACGAGAGCAAACCATTCGACGTCGTCGCCGGCAATGGCAAGATCCACGACATCGGCACCCGTTTCAACGTGCGTTTGCTAAACAACGCCGTCACGGTCAGTGTGCTGGAAGGCGAAGTCGCCGTTGCCACCGAACATCGGCCTATTCCGCAAAATCTGGCGGCCGGCCAGCAGATTAAATACGATGCTGCTGGCCTAGCATCGTCCGCGCCGACCAGTTTCGACGCCACTACTGTCGCCGCCTGGCGGGAAGGCATGCTGGTATTTAAAAAGACCGCGCTGGCTGAAGTTCTGGAACAGCTGAGCCGTTATCACGACGTCGAACTCAGTGTCGCCGACCCGCAATTGCAAAACCTTAAAGTCAGCGGCGACTTTCCCACCGACGACTTGAATCTTGCCCTCAATGCCATCAGCGCTGCGTTGCCGATCAAGGCTGTTCGAAAAAACGAGCGACTGATCGAATTCGAACGCTGACCACGCCCACATCAATCTCCGCTTCGCGGATACCGTTAGAACTAGCCATTGAATCGTTGTAATCCGCACCTTTTAAATATTTTTAACCCATCGAAAAAAAAGTGGCGCCTTCACCATAGATAACCGCTCTTACTGGGTAGTGAAATCACCACACACCACGGGAGGGCAAATGTATTCACTTTCGAGAACGCTAGTCGGCGGGCTGCTGACCGGCACTGCGCTGGTTGCTGCGGCTCAGGAACCAAGCTATCAGTTGAACATTCCGGCGCAAGCCCTGTCCAGCGCGCTGGACACGCTCAAACAGCAGACCGGCCTGCATCTGTTCTACGCGGAGCAAACGCTAGCCGGCAAAACCAGTGCGGCGCTGCAAGGCACTTATAGCGCCAAACAGGCGATAGCGATTCTGGTCGGCGGCGCCAGTCTGAGTTACACCTTTACTGCCGACAATGCCGTATCGATTAAGCCGCTAGAAGTGAACAGTTTGCCGGCGGTAACTGTCTCCGGACAACGCACTTACGATCCCACCGCCCCCTATAACAAGGACTACTCGGTTCCCAACACCAGTTTCGCCACTAAAACCGACACGCCGATCATGGAGACACCGCTAAACGTGCAGGTGATTCCGAAGGCGGTACTGGATGACAATCAAGCCATAAAACTCGATCAGGCCGTCAAATACGTTAGCGGCGTGACCACCGGTCAGGCTGCAGGAGGCTTGACCGACCAAGTTACCATCCGCGGTTTTTATAACTACAACCTGTTTCGCAACGGCTTTCGTATCGATGCATCGGGCCCTGAAGGCACAAGGAATATGGCAAACGTACAAACCCTGGAAGTATTAAAGGGGCCTGCCGCGATGTTATATGGGCGAGTCGAACCCGGCGGAATGCTGAATATTGTCACTAAAAAACCCTTGGATACCGCCTATTACGCTTTGCAGCAGCAATTCGGCTCTTTTGATTTATTCCGCACCAGTATCGATGCCACTGGGCCGATTACCGAGAATAAGGATTTGTTGTATCGAATGAATATTGCCTTTGAAAAGAGCGGTTCGTTCCGGGAAAACGTGGATTACGACAAACTGTTCGTCGCGCCGGTACTGCAATGGAATATCAGTCCGGATACAACAGCACTTTTAGAACTCGAGTATCGTAAGGAAAACAATGTTTACGATCTTCACTCAAGGCCGTTAATCATCGATGGCACCAGAGCTGATGGTTCTTGGATCAATCCGCGTCTGGCGGATATTCCGCGCGAACGGAATTTGATGGAGGACAACCGCAACCATGTCGAAGACAAGCTGATCGGCTTTAATCTTACCCATAAATTTAACGACGATTGGGTATTGACCGAGCAGTTGAATATCCAATTATTGGACCGAGACCGTTTGGTGATGCTGCCCGGCACGTTGCAAGCCGACCAACGCACATTGAATAGGCGCATCCTCACCAGCGACTTTTTCATAAACGACAGTTATTTCACGACCACCAATTTGACCGGCCATTTCGATACCGGATTTTTGAAACACACCTTGTTGATAGGCGGCGATTATTACCTGCAAGACATGAATTCCGTCGGTTATAGCAGCACGGCCGCGAGTACCATCGACATCTACAACCCCGTTCACACCGGCAATCCGCCCATCGATCCCACGACGCGCGCCAGCCAGTCGTTCCATACAAAAACTGATTTTTACGGCATTTATCTGCAGGACCAAATCAAGCTGCCTTATAACGTCCACGTCATGGGTGGCTTTCGCTATCAAAATGTCGAGCAATACGATGTACTTGCCGGACAAATCGGCCAGAAAGCCGATGCGGTGACGCCGCAGGTTGGCGTTCTTTGGCAGCCGATGAATTGGTTGAGTCTATACGGCAACTACGTCGAAAATTTTGGCGTTACCAACGGTAATCTAACGAGTGATAGATCGTTTTTGCCGCCGGAAACGGCGCAGCAATGGGAAGTGGGCTTTAAAACCGCATTTTTCGATGACCGATTAACCAGTACGGTCGCCTATTACCAATTGACCAAACAAAACATTGCAACTACCGACTTGATCAATCCAAACTTTTCCGTAGCGACTGGCGAAGCGCAAAGCCGGGGCGTTGAAGTGGATGTCAAAGGCGAAATATTGCCGGGATGGAACACCATAGCCACCTACGCGTATACCGAAACCGAAGTCCTTAAAGAAAACAACCCAGATAACATAAGGGTTGGCGGCGGCTTTCGCGGCATTCCCAAACAGACCTCCACGCTGTGGACGACATACGATTTCCAGCAGGAATATCTACGCGGACTCAAGCTTGGGGCGGGTCTGGAACTGGTCAGCGATAAGAAAGCCACTTTCGACAATCACGACTTTAGTTTTGCCGGCTACGGCGTCATCGATCTATTGGCAGCCTACACGCGGAAAGTGGCAAAAACTAATGTGACGTTACAGCTCAACGTGACCAATTTACTGGACAAGGAATATGTCCACGACGGATTTGCGATGCCGTTTCAAACCCGTGCAACCTGGGGCACGCCGCGATCTTTCATGGGTTCGGTCAAGGTCGAGTTTTAACCCGGAACCGGTCTGGGAGGGTGCGCGCGCCGCGCATGCCCACCCGCCGCTTCGTATACCACAGCCAATGCCGTATTATGAAAATCGCCATGAAACCAGCCCCCGAGATTTTTTCGCGAATGGTTGAACTCGCTCCGTCGGCAGTTTCCTCCCGCCGTTTAAACACGCTCAAAGCCCGTCGGAAACGCTGGCTGGCGGTTCATCTTTATCTCGGCTTGAGCGTGGGATTGTTGCTGGCTGTGGTCGGTCTGACCGGCGGACTATTGGTGTTTTATCAGGAAATGCAGGAACTATTAAACCCGGAGCTGTCCGTCGTGTCCTTACCCGCCGAAGAACAACGACATTTACGTTCTTTAGACGACATCGTCGCCGCGGCGGAAAACGCCAAACCGCCAGGTAGTCGTTTTTTTAAGGTGTATTACCCGCGTAAAGCCGAAGTTGCCTATAAATTTTTATATTTCGTCCGGGACGAAAGCCAAACCAATAACGGCGACGGCTACTATATCTTCGTCGACCCCTATACGACTCAAGTCAAGGGCTTGCAGCTCTGGCATCCCAAAGATCGATATTGGGGCCGGCCTTTGGTCAGTTTCATTATGCAATTACATTGGTGTTTGCTGCTGGGTAAAACCGGCGGCACTATCGTCTCGATTCTCGGTGCATTTTCCATTTTATCGGTATTGACCGGAATCATCGTCTGGTGGCCGTTGACCGGTAAATTTAGGCAAGCCCTGACTTTCAAGCGCCATGCGGGATCAGTCAGGTTTAACTTCGATTTACATAAAACCGTCGGCTTTTATTCCGGCATCGTGTTGATACCGGTATTGTTTTCCGGTATCTACATGACGATGCCGGACCGAATAGACGTGTTGATCAAGCCTTTCTCGGCTATCACCCGCCCAAATGCGTACAACGGCATTCCGGAAACGATTGACAGCGCCGCACCCCAAGCCGGACAACAGACGATTAGCTTGGCGCAGGTGGAAACGATAGTGCAGCAAAGCCACCCTGCCGGCCGACTGTGGATGTTGAATGCACCGAAGGACCGACTGGATGTGTTTAGGGTGATGAAACGTGACATCACTGAATTGAGCCAATTTGTCGGCTATCGGGATTTTGCTGTCGACCAATACAGCGGCGAGATTCTGAAAGTCTACGATTCCGGCACAGGCTCGAACGCCGATGTCTTTTACGATTGGCAATGGCCCTTGCACAGTGGTCATGCCTTTGGTTGGCCGGGACGAATCTTGGTATTGCTGGCTGGCCTGGCTTGCCCGGTGCTGTATATCACCGGCGTGATTCGTTGGCTGCAAAAACGGCGTGCGTTTGCACGGAAGACAGTTCCCGAGCGCCGCTCGGGAACTGTCGGTGACGACTAGGCCACTTGCTTGGCCTTGTCCTGATAGCTATCAATTTTATCGAAGTTCAGATAGCGGTAGGTATCCGCGCTGGTTTGTTCGATGCTGGCTGCGTATTGCATATACTCGGCAACCGTCGGAATCTTGCCCAACAGAGAACACACCGCCGCCAATTCTGCCGAAGACAAATAGACATTGGCGCCATTTCCCAAACGATTGGGGAAGTTGCGGGTCGATGTTGAAACAACGGTCGAACCTTCCGCTACCCGCGCCTGGTTGCCCATGCACAAGGAGCAACCGGGCATTTCGGTCCTGGCGCCGACTTTGCCGAAGGTGCCGTAGTAACCTTCTTCGATCAATTGGTTTTGATCCATTTTGGTCGGCGGCGCCACCCACAAACGGGTCGGCAAGGCCCCGGCTTTCTCCAGCAATTTACCGGCGGCGCGGAAGTGGCCGATGTTGGTCATGCAGGAACCGATGAATACTTCGTCGACCTTGGTGCCTGCCACTTCCGACAAGGGTTTGATGTCGTCCGGATCGTTCGGGCACGCCAGCAAAGGCTCGGTGATTTCATTCAAATCGATTTCTATAATCTCTGCGTATTCAGCATCTTTATCCGCTTCCATCAATACCGGGTTCGCCAGCCAATCCTGCATCGACTTGATGCGGCGTTGAATGGTTCTGACATCCCCGTAACCTTCGGCGATCATCCATTTCAGCAGCGTGATGTTGGAGTTCAGATATTCGCGGATCGGCGCTTCGTTGAGTTTGATCGTACAACCGCCGGCGGAACGTTCGGCCGAAGCATCGGACAACTCGAACGCTTGCTCGACTTTCAAATCCGGCAAACCCTCGATTTCCAGAATCCGCCCGGAAAAAACGTTTTTCTTGCCCTGTTTGGCAACGGTCAGCGAGCCGCTTTTCAGAGCCGCATACGGAATCGCGTTCACCAAATCGCGCAGGGTAATGCCGGGTTGCATTTGGCCTTTAAAGCGCACCAATACCGATTCCGGCATATCCAATGGCATCACCCCAGTCGCGGCCGCAAACGCCACCAGACCGGAACCCGCCGGAAAGGAAATACCAATCGGGAAACGGGTATGCGAGTCGCCGCCGGTACCGACGGTATCGGGCAACAACATTCGGTTCAGCCAGGAGTGAATCACGCCATCGCCGGGACGCAGTGATACGCCGCCGCGAGTCATGATAAAGTCCGGCAAGGTGTGCTGCATTTGTACATCCACCGGTTTCGGGTAAGCGGCGGTATGACAGAAGGATTGCATCACCAGATCGGCCGAGAAACCCAAGCAAGCCAGGTCTTTCAGCTCGTCGCGGGTCATCGGTCCAGTGGTATCTTGCGAACCGACCGTGGTCATTTTCGGTTCGCAATAGCTGCCCGGCCTAACACCGGCGACGCCGCACGCTTTACCGACGATTTTTTGCGCGAGGGTAAAACCTTTGCCGCTGTCGTGGGCCACGCCCAAACGACGGAACACAGTCGATGCCGACAAGCCCAAAAACTGCCGAGCACGGTCGGTCAAGCCGCGGCCGATGATCAACGGAATCCTGCCGCCGGCACGGACTTCGTCGAAGATCACTTCGGTTTTTAATGCAAACTCGCAGATTACTTCATCCGTACCGTGGCGTTTGACCACGCCTTGATAGGGATAAATGTCGATCACATCGCCCATCGCCATGCCGGTGACGTCGCATTCGATAGGCAATGCGCCGGAATCTTCCATGGTATTAAAAAAGATCGGGGCAATCTTGCCGCCGATACAGACGCCGCCGCCGCGTTTGTTCGGGATGAACGGAATGTCGTTGCCCATGAACCACAGCACCGAGTTGGTCGCCGATTTACGCGAAGAACCGGTGCCGACCACGTCGCCGACGTAGGCGACCGGGAAACCCTTGGCCTTCAGTTCGGTGATTTGCTGCTCGGCGTTGGTGATACCGTCGCGCGGCATTTTCAGCATGGCTTTGGCGTGCAACGGAATATCCGGCCGCGACCAGGCATCCGGCGCCGGCGACAGATCGTCGGTATTGGTTTCGCCGCTGACTTTGAACACCGTCACGGTCAGTTTTTCCGGTACTTCCGGTTTAGCGGTGAACCATTCGGCATCGGCCCAGGATTGCAGTACCTGTTTGGCGTAAGCATTGCCGGCTTCGGCTTTTTCTTGCACATCATGGAAAGCATCGAATATCAGCAGGATTTGCGACAGTGCTTTGGCGGCGATTGGCGCCAAAGTCGTATGATCGAGCAGTTCGATCAACGGCGCGACGTTGTAACCGCCAAGCATGGTACCCAGCAGTTCGGTCGCTTTTTCCGGGGTCAGCAAAGGCGAAGTTGCCTGGCCTTTAGCAACGGCGGTCAGGAAACCGGCTTTGACATAAGCCGCTTCGTCGACGCCGGCCGGAATCCGGTTTGCCAGTAAATCCAGCAAAAAGGCATCCTCTCCCGCAGGCGGTTGTTTCAACAATTCAACCAGCGCCGCAACCTGCTCGGCATCCAGCGGTTTAGGCACCACGCCTTCGGCGGCGCGTTCGGCTACATGTTGTCGGTATTGTTCTAACATATGAGTATCCAATAATGAATGTGGATTGGCATGGTGTGAATGCTTCAGTACAAGCAAACCTGGCTCAAGCCATGGCGTCCACGATCGCCTGCCCCATTTCCTGGGTGCCATATTTGCTACCCGGATTTAAATCCGGCGTTACATACACACCTTCGTTGACGACTTTTTCGATGGCGTTTTGCATCCGGATAGCGGCTTCGTGTTCGCCCAAATGGTTCAACATCATCACGCCAGCCATCATTACCGCGGTTGGGTTGGCGATATTTTTACCGGCGATGTCCGGCGCGCTGCCATGCACCGCTTCGAACAGCGCCGCATCGCTACCGATGTTGGCACCGGGAATCAGGCCGAGGCCACCCACCAGACCGGCGGTCAAATCGGACAGAATATCGCCGAACATATTAGTGGTTACCACCACATCGAATTGCTCCGGTTTCATCACCATATGCATGCAGGCCGCGTCGATGATTTTTTCGTCGAATTCGATATCCGGATATTTAGCCGCCACTTCGCGAGCCGCTCTCAGGAACAAGCCCTGGGTATATTTCAAGATATTGGCCTTATGGCAGACCGTGACTTTTTTACGGTCGTTGTCGATCGCATATTTGAACGCATACTCGACGATTCGTTCCGAACCCGCTTTGGTGACCACCGCCAAGCTCTCGGCGATGTCTTTCGCGGGCGTCAGATAATGTTCCAGACCGACATAAAGACCTTCGGTATTCTCCCGGACGATGACGATATCGACATCGTCGTAGCGGGTTTTCACGCCTTTCCAGCTTTTCGCCGGACGGACGTTGGCGTAGAGATCGTATTGTTTGCGCAGTTCGACGTTGATACTTCTAAAGCCTTCCCCCACCATCGTGGTCAGCGGGCCTTTATATGCCACTCTGGTTTGAGCGATGGATTCCATGGTCGCGTCCGGCAGCGGCGTACCGGTTCTTTCATAGGCCGACATGCCGGCGTCCGCCTCATGCCAGTGAATTTTCGCGCCCGAAGCATTGACCACCGCCACTGCCGCGTCCATGATCGAAGGACCGATACCATCACCCTTAATCAACGTGACGTTATGCATTCATATCTCCTGCTTTATGTTTAAAAAATGATCGGTAATCATACACAGTTTCGGCGCATTCCGCACCGGCGGCAGCGCCGGCGATCTGGTTTCGCGCGGTGTAAAATACCCGAAGTTAATGGCATTCCCGGCTGCCAGCGCGGCCATGCCAAATGGAAACGCACAAACCATCCAGCAAAATTTATACCGTCTCGTTTTAACGTATCGCGAAAGCAAAAAAGCGGTATGATCGGGCCCGACAACCTTTTTGTTAATCGTTTAAAAAACCGCCTCGCCCAGCCATGATCACCGTCGACAAGCTGATTTTCGAATACCCAGGTCTGCGCGCCTTGGACGATGTATCGTTCAAAATCGCCGCCGGTAGCATTACCGCGTTGGTCGGCCCTAACGGCGCCGGCAAAACCACACTGTTGCGCTGCATGGCGGCCTTGGATCAGCCGGTCAGTGGCGCGATCAATATCGGCGGCATCGACGTGTTGGAACAGCCGCGCGCCTGCCATCGCATTATCGGCTATTTATCTGATTTTTTTGGACTCTATCAACGTTTGACGGTACGGCAATGCCTACATTACGTGGCCCGCGCCCAAGGTATCGCCGAAACCGATTGCGCAGCAGCGATTGCCGATGTCAGCCGGCGTTTGCATATCCAGGATCGCCTGGAAAACAGTCCGTCCGAGCTATCGCGCGGCCTACGCCAGCGAGTGGCCATCGCCCAGGCCATCATCCACAAGCCGCCGGTGGTGTTACTCGACGAACCGGCTTCCGGTCTGGATCCGGAAGCCCGCCACGAACTGGCCGAGCTATTTTTGGACTTGCAAGCCCAAGGCATGACGCTGTTGGTGTCCTCGCACATTCTGGCCGAACTGGAAGCCTACAGCACCGATATGCTGGTGTTGCGCCAAGGCCGGATCGTCGAACAGGTCGCGGTAAAAGCGCCATCGCTGGTCAAACCGTTTAAATTATTACTCGCTAAACCGGTGGAAAACCTGCTCCGGCTCCTACAATCCCTACCCGACGTTAAGGTGCTAAATAGCGACGACAAACAGCAAGCCTTATTGCAAATAGACGGCGACACCGGGCAACAACATCAAATATTAAAAGCCCTGATGGCTATGGATTTACCGGTCTGCGAATTCGCCCCGGCCGCCAGCAATCTACAAGACGCTTATTTACAAACCATTCGCCACGCCTCATGAATCTAAATCCCGAATTTGAACGCCAGCTGATTTTGGAATGCTCGCAAGCCCGGCTGGTCGGCGCGCCGGCGATATTGGGCGCTGTGTTTACCTTGACTTATTTTATGGACGATTACCGGCTGGGCAACTTGACCGCGCAAGCCGCGTTGACCTTGTTCATGCTGATCACGCTGCTGTGGGGCACTCGGCAAAGCCTGGACAGCATCGTCGAGGAATACCGGGACCGCACCTGGGATACTCAACGCCTGTCAGCTCTCGGCCCGTGGCAAATGAGTTGGGGCAAACTGCTCGGTAGCACCAGCATGGTCTGGTACTGCGCCGGCATCTGCTTGCTGGTCTATGCACTAGCTACCGACCATCCGGCCGCCCTGCCCTTGCTGTTTTTTTATGCGATAGGCACGGCATTGCTGGTGCAAAGCGCGGGCCTGCTGCTGGGCTTGCTGGCCGTACAACGCGGCCAACTAAAGACCGGCTCTATCCTGGCACTGGCTTTGGTGGGTTTTATTATCATTGCGCCGCAGTTGACGGATGTATCCAGCGTATCGAGTTATTTACCCGGCGTGGCCCAAACCCGTTTTTGGTACAGCATGGCGGTGGACGCGCAGAATTTGCACCAATTCAGTCTGCTTGCCGCTGTATTCTGGTGCATGACAGGCAATTATCGTCTGTTGGCGCAAGACTTGGGATTGCGAAATTTGCCTTGGGCCTGGCTGGGATTTACGCTGTTTTTGATCGTCTATTTGGGCGGCTTTATTCCCAGCTCCAGTTATTCGTTCTCGTTGGCCGCCTTTGCGGTTTGCAGCGTGCTGACCTACATCGGGGTAATCGTCGAGCGCCACGAACCGATGCGCATCAAACGCTTGCTGGAATATTGGCGGCAAGCCAACTGGCAGCGGGTTGGCGAGGAATTGCCGCTGAGCGCCTTGAGTTTTACGCTAAGCCTGCCATTTGCAATCTTTCTGAGTTTCCGCGAACAGCAATTTGCCTGGCTAGATATTTCCCTGCACGCCTACCCGTTGGCCGTTGCCTTACTGGTGCTGCGCGATTGCGCCTTGTATCTGTGCTTTTGTTACGGCAAAAACCCGCAACGCGCTTTTAGCCTCAGCTTGCTGTCTGCCGCGCTACTGTATGGCGTGCTACCCGGTCTGTTCAGTGCGATCGGCATGACCGGTATCTCGGCGTTGTTTTTTCCGCTGTGGGCCGATTCCGCATTTGGCGCCTTGATCTGCGCGGCATTGCAATGCGCATTGATTTTAAGCCTGCTTTATCAACGCTGGCGACAAAGTATTTAACACCAACCGAACCGACCTGCCTGTTAGCAAACTATTCTTGCCTAAACCAGGCAGAATGAAGAAAAACCAGAGGTATGAAGAAAATGGACTTTATAAAAATTTAAAAAATTGTGTAAGCGGTAACTTGTCAGTTGAATAAATTAATCGTTCGTAGCTCACGATGGAGACTAACAAATGACTATCACTTTAGGCCCCATCATCGGCCACACCACCGACACTTCGGCAAAAATCTGGATACGCGGCGCGAAAGGCCCCAATCACGCCAGTCGCGAGTTTTGTTATGGCGCTTTCGATTTGTACGAGGGCGCAAAGCTCGTAGCGTCGAAGTATTGCTTTTTAAAGGACTATTACGATTTTACCGGAGTAGTGAATTTCGATGGTCTAAAAGCCAATACCGCTTATCGGCTGGAATGCGGCCTGGTTTATAAACGCGATGCACAAGCGCCGGCTACCGATGTTCCTGTTCAGGGACCAGCCGTGAATAGCGCAGAAAAAGTCGGCACCACATTTAAAACCCACCGGCCCAGCAACGATACCACGCTGAATTTTGTGTTTGGTTCCTGCCGCTATTTGTATTGGGACAATTTTGTTTTGAACGATGCTGAAAAAGGCGACAAGACCTTCCGCTCTATTTTCAATCTGCATCAACAAAATCCGCTTGATTTCTTTTTGGCGGTCGGCGATCAGGTGTACGCCGACCCATTGAACAAATTGCACGAATATTCCAACTTCGACGAATTATGCGAGATTTATCGCAAGTCGTTCAAGTTGACCAATATCCGCGAGTTGATGAGTAGCGTGCCTACTTACATGATTCTGGACGACCATGAAATTCGTAACGACTGGTCGAAAAACCAGATGCGCGACGAGAACGGCGGTTTTTTCGCGACGCGGATGCGGGCTTACGCCTCTTACCAGCATCTGCATAACCCTGATACTCCTAACGGCCAGTTTTGGTACAGCTTCGACAAGGGGCCGTTTCCGTTTTTCGTGATGGACACCCGCACCTTGCGGATTAGCGAAGCAAGCAGCATCGAAGGTAAAACCATGCTCGGCCGTGAGCAGCTGAATGCGTTTCTGGATTGGCTGCACCAAAACCGCCATGCTCCGGTGAAGTTTGTAGTATCCAGCGTACCTTTCTTCCCGGACCCTAAGCCTATGAAAGGCAGCGAAGACAAATGGGCTGGCTTTAACGACGAACGCAGCATGATCCTGGAATTCATTCGCGTGGAAGGGATTAGCGACGTGGTGTTTTTGTCCGGCGACGTGCACAACTCCAGTTTTGCACGGATGCGTTGCTACCAGGACCCACAGTTTTTGTTGACCTCGTTGGTATCATCGCCATTTTATTGGCCCTACCCGCACGAAAGCCAAAGCGACTTTTACGGCGGCAAGACGCTGGAATTCATGCAGTGGTCGGATGGTACCCGTCGGCTCCGCGACCGCGTCGAATACCGCTACGAAGGCGAAGGCTTTATCGGCGACGAGAGCTTCACCCGAGTGTCGGTGGATATTGGCAAGGGCAAGCCTTGGTGTAGCGCGGAGATTTTTGATCGGAAGGGTCGGAAGTTTCCCGATTATCCAAATCCGTTTTTGTTTTAAGGATCACCTAAAAATTTCTTCTCCCTCAGAGCAATTTGTTTTATATACCCTCATCCTAACCATCTCCCGGAGGGAGAAGGGACTGTCGACTTTAAGACTGTCAAGATTGGTTACAGCGTCGGAGCCAAGCACGGCGGTTTACTTCCCACCGCCAATCAAAGCTACCATCTCCTCCCGCTGAATCACCTCTTTCTCCTGCAACAGCTCAGCCAGCTTATCCAAATAACCGCGTTTTTCGCTCAATATCTTTTGCGCCCGGCGTTCGGCGTCTTCGATTAGCGCCTTGATTTCGGCATCGACAACACGGGCGGTTTCTTCGCTGTAGTTGCGTTGTTCGGACATGTCGCCAGGCAGAAATTGCAGTTGCTGGCGTTGGCCGTAGATTAACGGTCCGAGTTTTTTGCTCATACCCAGATAACAAACCATGTTGCGGGCGATTTCGCTGGCTTTTTCCAGGTCGTTTTGGGCGCCGGTGGAGACGCTTTGCAGAGCCAGTTGTTCGGCGACGCGGCCACCGAGCAGGATCGCCAGTTGGTCTTTCAATTCGGTTTCAGTGGACAAGTATTTTTCCTCGACCGGCAGTTGCAAGGTAAAACCCAGCGCCGAAACGCCGCGCGGGATGATCGAGATTTTGTGCACCGGCTGGCCGGTGGGCACGTTTTCCGCGACCAGCGCGTGTCCGGCTTCGTGGTAGGCCACCCTGCGTTTTTCCTCGGGGCCAAGGATGCGGTTTTTCTTTTCCGGGCCTGCCATCACTCTATCGATGGCAGCCTCGAAATCGGCCATATTGACGGTGTCGCGGCCACTGCGCGCAGCCATGATCGCCGCTTCGTTGGCGATGTTGGACAGATCGGCGCCGACGAAACCGGGGGTACGTTTGGCGACGGTGCTTAGGTCAATGTCTTTGTCCAATTGCATGGCTTTGCTATGCAATTTCAGGATTTCGATACGGTCGTGCAAATCCGGTTTGTCGACGACGATTTGCCTGTCGAAGCGGCCGGCACGCAGCAAGGCTTTATCCAAAATTTCCGGACGGTTGGTCGCAGCCATCACCACCACGCCGGAGGTGGCATCGAAGCCGTCCATTTCGGTCAATAACTGGTTTAGGGTTTGTTCACGTTCGTCGTTGCCGCCCATGATGGCCGGGCCGCCGCGCGAACGGCCAATCGCATCCAGTTCGTCGATGAAGATGATGCACGGGGCTTTTTGCCTGGCTTGTTCGAACAAATCCCGCACCCGCGCCGCGCCGATACCGACGAACATTTCGATAAATTCCGAGGCACTAATGTTAAAGAACGGCACCCCGGCTTCGCCGGACACCGCGCGGGCCAACAGGGTTTTACCGGTGCCCGGCGAGCCGACCAGCAACACGCCTTTCGGCATCCGCCCGCCCAGCTTTTGCAGTTTTTCGGGGGATTTTAAAAACTCGATGGTTTCCTTCAACTCCTGTTTGGCACTCTCAGCGCCGGCCACGTCGTCGAAAGTGGTTTTGGAGGTTTCCTGCTGGATACGGATTTTATTACCCAAGTTAAGAAAGCCGCGCCCTGCGCCGCCGGTCATTTTCGGCAATAGCCACATCCAGATACCGGCAAATATCGCGATGGGAATCACCCAGTTGAACAGCAAATTGCTCAGCCAGTTATCTCCGCTTCTGACCACATACTCGACTTTGTGCTCTTGCAGATTTTTAACCAGCGACTCGTCCCACAACGGTATCGTGAAGAAGTGCTTGCCGATTTTTTTGTCTTCTTCTTTTAACGTGCCGTTGATGAAGCGTTGGGTGACGACGGCATTTTCGATTTTATTGTCGTTAACCAAGGTTAAAAACTGGCTGTAGGGAATTTCCTGGCCCTGAATGCGCTCGCCGCCGGCAAATAAGGACAACACGAAAATGCCCAGCAGCACATACAACCAGAGCCGCGAAGGTTTCGTTTCAGAGCCTTCCGGTTTGCTGGCATCCGGCTGAGGTTTAGCCAAAGACTGCCATGTCGACTTGAGCCAAGCCCATATCGTGCATAACAAATCGATTAGAGCTTGATAAAGCTCGGTCAGTTTTTGTTTATCTATCATGGCGCGTTGCCCCCGCTGTATTTTTTGTGGGTTTACTCTACGCTAGTTTTACCAGATTTTATCGACTAATCAATCGCCACCAAGATAACGGATAAATGACAAGCGCTGTAGCCACTCAATCGCATGGCTATTTGGCTAAAACCCAAAAATTGCCTTCAAGATGAGGGGATTTTTAACCATTCGCTAAAATCAAATTTGCATCCAAATTTTCGGATATTTGGTACATCAGGATAAACCGTGATATTGCACAACCTGACTATCAATTGAGTTGCTGTTTAGGCGTAATTGCTATTTAATGATACCGATAACAACAACCAGGACGCATACGTCCCGCAACTCATTTTTCCCAACCTTGAAGGAGGGACAAAATGCCAAACTCACTGAGCAAGTTGCTCTTTAGTGTATTCAAAGATCCGGTGGAACAGGTCGGCATCGCGCTGCCATCGGCAGCCTTGGTCGCGGTGTTTTTCAGTTACCGAGAGCAGATCCATCCGGCCTTACGGCACTTGCCGGACCCTTTCGCCGCCAGCACCGCCGGCGCGGTGATTTTTTTAGTGTTGACGCTGGCAGTCACCATCATTATCAAAAGACTCTCGCACGATATACTCAACAGCCTGTACGACCGGCTTTACCGCGACCGCAAACGCCGTAAGGAAGTCAGTTGGTATCGGCGCGCTCAAAACCTCGCGCTATCCACCAACGACCCCTTACTCAGCAAATACTGCGAAGCGCTAGACCGGCTGCGGGACAACAATAACCCGGTCGTCGCCCAAGTCGATGCGCTGCAAATCCAATCCAAATTGGCGCGCAGCCTGACCTTGATATTGGCGATCTTTAGTTTGGTATTGTTGAGCAAACATCTGTTTTTACTGGCCCTGGTCTGCAGTGTTGTCACTGCGCTGATGCTAAGCAGTTTTCTAAAGGACCGCTGGACAGCATCGGAATTGGTTTATCGGGCGCTTTACGAAACGTATTACCGGCAGGAACGCCGACGCCCGATATGGGCATCGCCGATTTTTCATGCCAATAAAACCACATCCCGGCCGCGCGATATAGAGTCAATCAGTTAGCGTACTCCCTACCGGAATACGATGCGTATTTCAGGCTAGAGGATAGTCCGACATGGCCGGTTATCGCACCGGCTCGCCGAGATCGTGCGCGCGAAGGCACCGAGAACAAATACTAGACCGGCTGGTTAGCCGGGTATATTATCCGGCTACTGAGCCACACCAGAGACCTTGCTGATCCGTTGGATCATTACAAAAAGGCGGACTTATGAATAAACCAAGCTATCCACTACAAGCCTTAATTTACGCAGGCCTCAGCCTGCTACCGCTCTCCGCGTTCGCACAAACCGCGGCGGTTAACGGTGAAGAAAAACCGATCGCACTATCCGTCCATTTTTTAGTGACCTTGGGTATCATGGCGGTGATCGTCATCGCTGTTTTACTGTACTTACGGCATCTGCAAAAAACCTTTCTGGAAACCTGCACCCAGGAAAAACAACTGGCGCTATTCTTCCAAAGCCCGGCCGGCCTGCCGGAAGGCACGATACGCGGCGTCATTGCGATGTTGATCGTCACCGCCTCCATGCTGTTTTTGGCGTTACCCAATAATCAATTTCCCGATGTGCTGGGCGGCATCCTCGGCACCATCATCGGTTTTTATTTTGGCGCCAGGGGCCAGAACAAGGACTCCGAAAGCGGCGTGTTACAGCAAGCCAAGGAAGCCACCAGTCAGCGCGATGAGGCCATCAGCCAGCAACAACAATCCAAGACTGACAGCATGCTGAAAACGCTCGGAACCGGCATCGACATGGCCCGCGCCGTTGCCGGTTTGCTGCCCAAGGAGGTCGGCGGTAAATACGTCGATCTGGCCAACAAAGTGGAAAAAGGCGTCACCGTTGCCAAAGGCTTGATGGACGGCGGCAAAATCGAAGACGCGCTCAGCGCCGTTACTGACACGCAAAATACGCTGGATCAGGACGGCCCGTTGACCGACATCGTCGGCAGCGCGGTGAAAACTTTCGGCGCCACCCTTGGCACCTTCATGCCGCCGGCAGCATTGATCGCGGCGCTGGTGGCCGGTACCGTCAAACTGACCGGCATTTATTATCAAAAATGGAAAGCCCGGATTTTACACATGCCATTTTCGCCGGCCGCCGGCTTGACGCTGGAGCCGGTCGACGACAATACCGGTTTCATGTTGTTACGGCAAAGCCCCTTATTCAATGTCGCATTTCAGGCACAAATGGATAATCCCAAATTTCTGAAAGACGCCGTGAACGATTTCATCGGCAATGCCAATTCGGCGGAACTATTCGAAAAATATGCCGAGTCAGGCGGCTTTAAAACCATCGAACAATTCGAGGAAGGCCTGGACGAATTTCATCGCGCCGCCGCCGATCGAGAATTGAAATCCTTGATCCTGGCCCGCGACCCGGCCATGTTCGGCCAAACCGGCGGTTACGAATCAGTGTTGCAGGCCGTCGACAAGCTGCACCAAAACCCGGAGGCCTTGCGGGATTTGGACAGTTTGATCGTAGTCACCGAAAAGCTACAAGCCGAGGACAAACCCGTCGCCGGCATGATCAAACAAATCTTGGAGGGCAAAGCCTCATGAAGCCTAACCTGAAAACCGTCATGCCGATATTATTAGCCGGCTTATTAATCTCCGGCTGCGCCACCCGACAATTGAAAAATTTCAAAGAAGCCGCCGCCCAAAACAATTGGCAGGAAATTGCCGGTGCGGAAGTCGATTGCAAAGCCGACGATCAGGCCTGCAACCAGTTGCATTTACTGAAAGGCGACGCCTGTTACCGATTGGCTAAACAAAACGCCGACACCGTCAAAAACTACCAATGCGCCGCCGAGCAATTGGAACTGGGCATACGCCAGACACCTGACTGGACTGCGGCGGAAGCCGCAGTCGGCAAACGCGCCCAGTATTTTGAAAACTGGTGCGAATCGCTACGTTTATTGCGTAGCGAACAAACCAGTACAGCCACCGCGGTGCCGTACAATCAAAAACTACTCGGCTGCGCCCGCGAGTTTCTACAAGCCCCCGGCGATTTAAAACCGGCCGCCACATTTTTTCTGCATAACGCCGAACTGGCGACCATTCGCTTTCAAATCGACGCTACCGGTAGTTGTCAGGCACTGAAGCAATTACAGCAAAACGAAGCCCAAGCCGCCCTACAAGCCGCGCAGAGCCGCTACGCCGACCATCATCGGCGCTTGTTGAACGACATCGCCGGAATCAAAGCCTCGATTCCCGGCTGCCCATAAGCCTTTAGCAAAGATAGGAGCCGATCATGGCATTTAGTCGCCCTCTTAAATTTCAACTTCCGATGCTGCGTGGCCGCGACGTGCTTGAAGTACAACTGCGCTTAAAAGCCTTGCAGATTCATAATATCGGCCAACCTGACGGTTTATTCGGCGCCAAGACATCCGCCGCGGTATTGGAGTTTCAAAACAGCCATGGTCTGAAAGGCGACGGCATCGTCGGGCCGCTGACTTGGGCCAGCTTGTTCCAGGACGACAGCTTACCCAATACGCTACGGCAAGCCGCCAACGATGCGGGCAGCCAGGTGCTCGGCCAAGATTTACTCAATGAGCTGAAAACCAAACATGCCTACCAAAACGGTGTGTCATGGTCTTTAAGCGGGCAAGGATTATTGATCGACAACGACAGCATCCCGCAAGGTAGCGGCGGCGAGCCGAAAACGATCGCACGAGTTTGGAGTCAATACAGCAGCCCGTTGACGCATTGGTCGACCGAGCTGAAAGTACCGGTGGAACTGATCATAGCCACCATCTGCACCGAATCGTCCGGCAACCAGAACGCGGTGCGCGAGGAACCCGGCTTTATCGACGAAGTCCGCACTCCGCATAAAATCTCGCCGGGCTTGATGCAAACCCTTATTTCCACCGCGCGCGCCGCCTTGAACAAAGACGATATCGATAAAGCCTGGCTGCTGAACCCCAGTAATTCGATCCAGGCTGGCACTGCTTACATTGCCGGGCAATGGAAGCAGACCCATTTCGATCCGCCGAAAGTGGCCTGTGCCTACAATGCCGGCGGCATTTATCACAACGACTCCGCCCGCAATCGCTGGAAAATGCGTCAATACCCGATCGGTAGCGCCGAGCACGCCGACCGCTATGTGAAATGGTTTAACGATTGCTTTATCTTTTTCGACAAAAACGGCGGCGCGCCGGAATGCAGTTTTTTTAACGCGTTGCGGAAATAATCCCGGCTTACGCAACAGTCAATCAACGCTCAATTTATCTCCCCCCTTCTGATCTAGGGGGATTTATTCCAAAAAATCTTCCCCGATCTCGACCACAGCGCCACGCCGCCTAAAGCGCCTTTGTTGCAGCCTGCGTTTTAAATGCATGACACATACGCGTCGGCTACGACAATCATATTCCTCTTCAGTTTGACAATTCCGGCAGCTGAGGAATCTTAGCGGCATGGATGTGTCGATTAGGCTAAGGTATTGCCGCATTGCCTACATCCATGGCATAACATCGGCCGACCTTCTTGCCAACCATGAGGCCCAACATGCTGCAAAAACGCTTGATTGCCCTGCTGTTGCTGTTGATCTTGTTGCCAACCTTGTTGGTCGGCTGGATGGCCTATCGGTTTGCGATCGACAATATCCGGGAAGATCGCTTCAAAATCGTCGGCCGCGTCGCTGAAAGCCGCCACGAGCAACTCAAGTTGGTATTGCAACGCGCCGATAGCCGCGCCCATGCTTATCTAGCCGATGTGTTGATGAAATGCGTGACGGGGGACAATCTGCATCGCGATTGCGCTGCCAACTTTTTAAACGATTATTTGCACACCGAGGGAGCCAGCGGCGTTTCGTTTTTTCGGCCCGATGCCGATTCTGGTACGGTTAGCGCCGGCGACAAATCTGTTTCGATTAGCGATATCAAGCCCTTTCAAGCGGACCAGTTAGCAGACTTTAGCAAACCGCTAGCTGGACAAAGCCGGTTTTACTATGTCGTCGCTAAAGACGCAAAATCACCCTGGCAACTGCTGGTCACGTATCCGGTCAGTCTGATACAAAGCATCTTTGCCGCGCATCGTGATTTAGGCCAATCCGGCGAATCTTTCCTGGCCGATGGCAATGGCTTCTTCGTCACCGCCTCCCGCTATTACAGTACACAAGGCAATAGTCACCCGATCTCCGCGCGGCCGATGCAGGCCTGCTTGAGCCGGCAAAACACCGCCATGATAGACAGCGATTATCGCGGCCGAGTGGTTATCCACGGCTTTCGCTATATTCCGGAAACCGGCGGTGGTTGCATCATGGCCCATATCGAAAAAGCCGAGGCCTTGGCATCGATTCAAGCGCTGGAAAAACAAATGCTGGTCATCGTGCTGTTGTTTGTCGGCTTGACCACGGTAACCGCCAATGCCCTGGCTAGGCGCATCGTCAGGCCGATTTCCCGTCTGACTTGTACCGCCAGACGGATACGCGACGGCGATCTGTCGGTGCGTGCCGAGGTCGCCGGCTTAGACGAGATTGCCGAACTGGCCAGCTCCTTTAATCACATGACCGACGCGCTGGCGGATGCACAACACAATCTGGAAGCCAAGGTCGCCGAGCGTACTCAGGCGCTCCGCACCAGCGAAGAGCGTTACATGCTGGCCGAACGCGCGGTCAACGACGGCATCTGGGACTGGAATATCCTCACCCATGATTACTACCTGTCACCGCGCTGGAACAAGATCCTTGGCTATGCTGATGGCGAATTACCCAATGTCGAATCGATTTTCTTCGAACTGATTCATCCGGACGACAAACACCGAGCCAGCGAAGTATTTCGTCGGCATCTGGAATACAACGAACGCTATACCACCGAATTGCGTTTGCGCCACAAGGACGGCAGTTATCGTTGGGTGCTGGACCGCGGCGAGGCTATCCGTGATGTTGACGGCCACCCGGTGCGGATGGTCGGCTCGATCACCGACATCACCGAACGTAAGGCCGCCGAAGCCGAATTGCTGAAATACCGCGAACATCTGGAAGAATTGGTCGCCTTGGCCACCACCGAAGTCAAAGCCATTGTGCAAACGGCGGTAAACGGCGTGATTTCGATCGACAGCAACGGTTTGATTAGAATGTTCAATCCGGCAGCCGAAAAGCTATTCGGCTGGAGCAGCGCGGAAATCGTCGGCAAAAATGTCTCATTGCTGATGCCCGAACCCGATGCCTCCGCCCACGACAGTTACATTCAACATTTTCTAGCCACCAACCAAGCCAAAATTCTCGGCATCGAACGGGAAGTGGTAGCCCAGCGCAAGGACGGCAGCCGCTTTCCAGCCAACCTGGCGGTTGGTCACGGCATCATCTCCGAGGGCCGGCATCTGTTCGTCGGCTTCATTTCCGACATTACCCTGCAAAAACAGGCCGAACAGGAGCTGAGATTAGCCAAAGAAGCCGCTGAGGCGGCCGCCAAAGCCAAAGCCAATTTCCTGGCCAATATGAGTCACGAAATTCGCACGCCGATGAACACGGTGATCGGTTTCGCCGAAGTGGCCTTGCAGGATCAAAACCTTTCCAACGATACCCGGAGCCATATCAAGACCATCCTCAGTTCAGGCCGGCACCTGCTGGGCGTCATCAACGATATCCTGGACTTTTCCAAAATCGAAGCCGGCAAAGTCGATTTGGAGTCGGTGTGTTTCAACCTGCCGTTCGCGGTGCAGGAGGCTTTGCAGATCATGGGCTTGCGCGCCGCCGAGAAAGGCCTGCGCATCGACCTGGCGATCGAAGCCGGTCTGCCGCATCATTTCGTCGGCGATCCCAATCGCTTGCGGCAAGTGATTTTGAATCTGGTCGGCAATTCGGTGAAATTTACCGACACCGGCAGCATATCCGTCACTATCACGCGCGCCGAAGGCATTGAAATGCTACATTTCGCCATCGCCGACACCGGTATCGGCATGACGCCGGAACAAACCGAACGCATCTTCGAATCGTTCTCGCAAGCCGACGCCACCACCAGCCGCCGCTTCGGCGGCACCGGTCTGGGCACCACCATCAGCAAGCAAATCGTCGAACTGATGGGCGGGCGGATTTGGGTGACAAGCGAATTGGGCGTGGGTTCGGTGTTTCATTTCACCGTGCATCTGCCGGAATCGGCGACCACAGATAACTGTCTGTATCAAGTCAGCGCCCCGCGGCCGGTGGCCTATTTCTCGCCGCGCCGCTTCAAAGTGTTGTTGGCCGAGGACATCGAAGCCAATGCCACGCTGGCCCGTCTACGACTAGAACAACAAGGCCACCAAGTAAGTTGGGTGAAAAACGGCCAGGAAGCGGTCGATGCCTTCCGTAGTGGCGGCCACGACCTGATCCTGATGGATTTGCAAATGCCTGTGCTGGACGGCATAGCGGCAACCCGTCAGATTCGCGAGCTGGAAAAAGCCGGCGGTGGACATATCCCCATTCTGGCATTGACCGCCAGCGTGTTGAGCCATGAACGCCAGGAATCGCTGGATGCCGGCATGGACGCCATCGTCGGCAAGCCTATCGATGTCGACGACCTGCTCGCGCAAATGGAACGACTGGTTCCCAAGGGTGCCGGTATCGCCAATACGGGTGTTACTATTGCCGAGCCGGTGAAAATCGCTGTCGACTTTGCGCCGCTAGCGGCTATCGCGGATTATGAAAAAGGCTTGGCGACTTGGCTGGACCCTTTGATTTACGCCGATGCACTACTGAATTTCGCTGAGCAACATGCCGCCGACGCCGCAAAGCTGCGGCGGCATCTGCAAGAAAGCCCGGACAACACAGAAGCGGTGAGACGCATCGCCCATGCCTTGAAAGGCGTGGCCGGCAATTTGGCCTTGTCCGAAATCGCTGCCTTGGCCAGCGACATCGATGCGCAATTTAAATCCGGCGATCCGCAAAATATCGTCGAAAAAACCAATGCGCTGGAAGCTGCGCTGAGCGATGCCGCCACGGCTATCCACCGTCTCCAGCTGCCGGATAAACCAGCCCTGGTAACAAATCAAACATTTGACGCCGAGCGAGTCGCTAGTCTATTACAAGCACTCCTGACGGCCTTGGAGGCGCTCAATCCAGACAGCGCCGAACCCATTCTGCAACAACTGACAGCTTACCTGGGTGAAACCGAACTGAAAGCGATACGTTTTGAAGTGGATAGTTTTGACTTTGACGGCGCCAAAACCGAGGTAAAACACTTGATCGAGAAATTGGCGCTTCCGCCAAATGGAGACGCGAGATGAAAGACAGCTACAAAGTGCTGCTGGTGGACGATGAACCAAACAATCTGAAAGTGCTCCAGCAAATACTCAAAGACCGCTTTCAACTGCTGTTTGCGATCAACGGCGAAAAAGCCTTGGCCGCCGCCAGAGAGCATACCCCGGACATTATACTGTTGGACATCATGATGCCGGACATGGATGGTTATCAGGTGTGTACGCGCTTAAAAGCCGATCCGCTCACCGCCAGCATCCCGGTGATTTTCGTGACCGCGATGGGCGAAATGGAGAACGAGGCGCATGGCTTCGATGTCGGCGCGGTCGACTACATCCAAAAACCGGTGTCGGGGCCCATCGTGCTGCGCCGGGTGCAGACCCACCTATCGCTGGTGCGGGTCGACGAGTTGGACAATCTGGCGCGGGCCGCGATCGAGATGCTCGGCGATGCCGGTCACTACAACGATCCCTACACGGGCGACCACATCTGGCGGATGGCGGCGTATTCGACGGCGCTGGCCAGGGCAGCCGGTTGGACGCCGTCGCAAGTCGGTATGATCGAATTAGCCGCCCCCACCCATGATACCGGCAAAATCGGCATTCCGCACGGCATCCTCAAAGCGGCGCGCGCGCTAAACGCTGAGGAATGGCTGATCATGAAAACACATTCGCAAATCGGCTGCGACATCCTCAGTAAAAGCAACAATCCGGTCTTTAAAATGGCTGCGGAAATCGCCCGCTATCACCATGAAAAATGGGACGGCAGTGGCTATCCGCTAGGCCTCGCCGGCAAAAACATTCCGGAAGCGGCAAGGATCGTCGCGATTGCCGACGTATTTGATGCGTTGACCACCAAACGGCCTTACAAAGAACCCTGGCCGCTGGAAGACACCTTAAAAACGATGCAAAACATGGCCAGCAGCCATTTCGACCCACATTTGCTGGCCTTGTTTATGGAAATCATGCCCGAAATCCTGCGACTCAAGGCGATGTGGGGACAGTAACAGCGGAGGCCGTCGCGCCCCCGACCGTTCTAACAGCGTTTATACGGTTATTGCGGGCAATGCCAATTCATTATTGGCGAAAACCACTATCCAGCAAACTGACGATTACTCAAGCGCAATCGTACCTTCAATACAATGGTTAATGCCGACGGCCGAAGATTCCAAGGTCATTTTGACGCTGATCGTTTCCGAACCGCTTAATTTTCCAGCTTCCATTGCTTTGGCGACGGCATGTTCGATTTCACGTTGCGAGCTAATGCCCACCGTTTTTAGAAATTTTCTGATTTCCATATTGAATGTATCTTCGTTCATGTTGATCGCCTCATGGTTGGATGAATGGTAGACCTCGCGACAACGATATCGGTTAATAGCGTTATATCAGCTTTCGCGCAAAATCTTCGGGTGAACTGAAAATCCTCGATAGATCCTTAAAAACTTCCACACCGCTACCGCGTCTACGATCGGTAACGCGTTTTTCGATGAACTTGTTCGGCACATGCTCTTGCTTGAACCTACGGTCGTTATGCCAGGTGCGATGATGGTATTCTCTCACCAACACCAATTTATTTTTAAAGCGTTTACCCTTTAGCTTTTGTATTGCTCGCTGCCCGGTTTTATCCGAATCGACGAACACTAAGCCATGAAATTCAAATGCCTTGGTACGCTTGTCCTGAATAACCAAAATCTCCACTTTCAATACCCGCCCACTACGAAAAGGAAAGCTGCGTTTCACTGCAGACGTGACATATTGCTGTAATTCGCTGATATGCGTATTTACCGGAATGTTTCTTACAAAGAGGATCATGACAGGGAAATCATTAATGGGCGACCGGCAGCATGTTACCTCGCAAATTCTTCCGCGTCCAAAATCGCACATAATCTGTGACGTAATTTGAATTTTGGCGATGGGCCATGAATAGATTGAACATCACGCCCGTTTTTCACGAGCACGGCATTTAAATCGTCCTGCCTATCAGACGTATTGCCCAGCGCACCAACCGGACGACCAGGCCCATTGAAAATTATAGCCGCCCAGCCAACCAGTCACATCCAGCACTTCACCGACAAAATACAAACCCGGCACCTGCATGCTTTCCATGGTTTTCGACGAAACCGCATCGCAATCGACGCCACCGACGGTCACTTCGGCAGTGCGGTAACCTTCGGTGGCATTGGGTTTGATCGTCCAACTGTGCAGGCTCGCAGCGATAACAGTCAGGTCTTTATCGGCACAATTGGCAACAATCATCTCCAGGTAGCGTTCTTCAAGCAAAGCCTGCAGCAAGCGTTTCGGCAGATAATCCCCTAACAGATTTTGAATTTTTAGCTTGCTGCCTTGAGTGCGCTTATCTTTCAGTAGTCTGGCCATATCCTCATCCGGCAATAAATCCACGGTCAACGCCTCGCCTGGCCGCCAATACGAGGAGATTTGCAGAATGGCCGGTCCGCTCAGGCCGCGATGGGTAAACAACACATTTTCTTTGAAAGATTGCTGCTGATTGCTGACCCTGCAAGGCACGGCAATCCCGGTCAGCGGCGCGAAGCGCTGTTTATCGTCCGGCTGCAAGGTGAACGGCACCAAGCCGGCCCGCGTCGGCCAGACCTTGATGCCAAACTGTTCGGCTACCCGATAACCAAACGGCGTCGCGCCCATTTTCGGAATCGACAGGCCGCCGCTGGCAATCACTAGCGCCGGGCTAGTCGACTCGCCTTGGCTGGTCTGCACTAAAAAATTGCCGTTGCTCTGTTTTTCCAGCCGCTCGACCCGGCAATTCAAATCGATCGTCACGCCATATTGTCGGCATTCTTTCAATAGCGCATCCAGAATGTCCTTGGCGCTATCGTCGCAAAACAATTGGCCGTGTAGGCGTTCGTGAAAAGCTATATGGTGGCGCTGCACGAAGCCCAAAAAATCCCATTGGCTGAAACGGCGTAGCGCCGATTTGCAAAAATGCGGATTACGGGAAATATAGTTTTCCGGCTCGACGCTGTAGTTGGTGAAATTGCAGCGGCCGCCGCCGGACATCAGTATTTTCTTGCCGGGTTTATTGGCATGCTCCAAAACGCTTACCCGACGGCCGCGCTTGCCGGCTTCAATTGCGCACATCAGGCCGGAAGCGCCGGCGCCGATGATGATGACATCTGGTTTATCCATGGAGCATAACTTGTAAAGACGCGAAAAAGTCGGTAAAAAGAAAGGTATTCTAACCTCAATGCTGGTGCACAGGGACGCACGTCAAGCACTCATCGCGTTTCCAGCTACACTCGACTTACTCATCACTTCCAAAAGGCCGATTAATGACTCCAAAATACAGCTATTCATTCACCACGGGCGACGGCAAAAATAAGGCATTACTGGGCGGCAAGGGCGCCAATCTGTGCGAAATGACGCAAATGGGTTTCAATGTACCGCCAGGCTTTGTGATTACCACGCAAACCTGCCTGAGCTATCTGGAAAACAAGCAACTGCCGACCGATTTGATGGACGAAGTTCGCCAACAAATCGCCGACATCGAACGCGACACCGGTAAATTTTTCGGCGGCTCCAGCGAGCCCCTGTTAGTGTCGGTACGTTCCGGATCGGCGATTTCAATGCCAGGCATGATGGACACCATTCTCAATCTGGGTTTGAACAAACAAACCTTGGCCGGCTTGATCGAAATGACCGATGACCCGCGCTTTGCTTACGATGCGTATCGGCGCTTCATTCAATTGTTCGGCAAGGTCGCGCTGGGTATCGACGACGAAAAATTCGACGAGCATTTCAACAACGTCAAGCGCGCCGCCGGTATCAAGGCCGACGTGGCTTTAAGCGCCGACCAACTCCAGGAAATCAGCGAACTGTTCTTAAAAGTCGTGCATGAAGAAACCGGCCGGCCGTTTCCGGAAGATGTTTACCAGCAACTGGAAATCGCCATCCGCGCAGTATTTAACTCCTGGCTGGGTAAACGCGCGCTGGATTATCGGCGCGAGTTTCACATCACGCCGGAAGTCGCCAACGGCACCGCCGTCAATATCGTCACCATGGTGTTCGGCAATATGGGCGACGACTGCGCTACCGGCGTCGGCTTTACCCGCAACCCCGGCACCGGCGTCAACGAAATGTATGGCGAATATTTAGTCAATGCCCAAGGCGAAGATGTGGTGGCTGGCATCCGCACCCCGAAACCGGTGCAGGAAATGGCCAAGGAAATGCCCGAGCAATACCGGCAATTGGTGGAGCTGCGCAATAAACTGGAAGCGCATTATCACGAAGTACAAGATTACGAATACACCATCGAGCGCGGCGTGCTTTACTGCCTGCAAACTCGCAACGGCAAGATGAACGCGGCGGCCATGGTGAAATCCTCGATCGATATGGTCGGCGAAGATCTGATCAGCAAGGAACAAGCCCTGTTGCGCATTAACCCCGACATGTTGGAGCAACTGTTGCATCCGCAATTGGCGCCCAACCATGAGGTCAAGGCCATCGCCCAAGGCTTGCCGGCTTCGCCTGGCGCCGCCTGCGGCCATTGCGTATTCGACGCCGATACCGCCGTCCGGCTGGGCAAAACCGGCCAAGACCTGATCCTGCTGCGCGAGGAAACCAAACCCGAAGACATTCACGGCTTCTTCGCCGCGCAAGGCATCCTAACCAGCCGCGGCGGCAAGACTTCGCATGCGGCGGTGGTGGCGCGCGGCATGGGCAAAGCCTGCGTCGCCGGCGCCGAGGATATCAAGGTCGACGTGCGCGCAAGATTAGCGATTGTGGGCGATATTCACATCAAGGAAGGCGATCTGATCACCATCGACGGTAGCAACGGCAATATTTATCTGGGCCGGATTCCAACCATTCCGCCCTCATTCTCCGAGGACTTAAAAACCTTGTTGAGCTGGGCCGACAGCATCGCTCGTCTACGGGTACATGCCAACGTCGATACCCCGGAAACTGCACGTCTGGCGGCCAGCTACGGCGCCAAAGGCATCGGCTTGTGCCGCACCGAACGGATGTTTAATGCCGCCGACCGCTTACCGTTAGTGGTGGACATGATTTTGGCGCACAACACCGAGGAACGCGAAACCGCCCTTGCCAAGCTATTCCCGATCCAACGCGACGATTTCCAACAACTGTTCGAAGCCATGTCTCCGCATCCGGTTACCGTGCGCTTGCTCGATCCGCCGATGCATGAATTTCTACCCAACGAGCATCAATTGTTGGAAGAGCTGGATGCGCTGAAGCATTATCTGACCATCGTCAAAGGTCAACGCGTCACATTGGATACACTGGCACATCCAGCGGAATTGCCGGCACCGTTCAATATGCTGAATGAAGACGTAATCCTCGAAGCCATCACCAAAAAACAGATGATGCTGGACAAGGTATTGGAACTGTACGAAGTCAACCCGATGCTCGGCCATCGCGGCGTCAGGCTGGGCATGAGCTATCCGGAAATTTACAAGATGCAGATACGCTCGATTCTGGAAGCCGCGGCGCGTTGCGTGAAACAGAAGATTCCTGTCGAACCGGAAATCATGGTGCCGCAAGTCATCACCGTGCAGGAACTGAAAACCGTCAAAGCCTATGTCGACGAGATTCAAAGCGAAGTCGAAGCCCAATACAAACTCAAGCTCAACTTTAAATTCGGCACGATGATCGAAACCGTGCGAGCCTGCACCCGCGCCGACCGTTTGGCCAATACCGCCGCGTTCTTCTCGTTCGGCACCAACGACTTGACCCAAGCGACTTTTTCATTCTCGCGCGAAGACGCCGAGAACAAATTCTTACCGCTGTATGAGGAATCGGGCTTGCTGGAAGATAATCCGTTCGAAACGCTGGATTCCGAAGGCGTGGGCAGGTTGATGAAAATGGCCATCGAACTGGGCCGTCAGCAACGGCCGGATTTGAAAATCGGCATCTGCGGCGAACACGGCGGCCACCCGCGCTCTATCCGTTTCGTTCACGATCTGGGCTTGAATTACGTATCGTGTTCGGCACCCAGGATTCCGGTAGCCCGTCTGGCGGCCGCTCACGCCAAGTTATTGGAAAAACACTCGTAACTTTCATGCCTCTTTAATAAAGGGGGCCGATGGAACGCAAATGAGGGCCGGATCACCCGGCCCTTTTTCATGGCCTGTACTTACAGACCCGATTTCTGCCGGAGGCCTTGGCATCGTATAAGGCCTGATCCGCACTATGCAGCAAGCGTTCGAAGGCCTGATCGTCTCCGGGAACGATAGTCGCCGCCCCAAGACTGATAGTGACGAACTCGGAAACTTTAGAAGCCGGATGCGGCAAACGCATGCTTTCCACGGCTGTTCTGAGTATCTCCGCCAACACCATGATTTGCTCGGCATCGCAAGCCGCCACCACACAAAACTCTTCCCCTCCGTAACGAGCGATCAAATCGCCCGGTCGTCTGAAGAAACGTTTCAAGGTTTTAGCCACCTGCCGTAAACAGTGATCGCCCTCGATGTGGCCGAGATTGTCGTTGTACAACTTGAAAAAATCGATGTCGATCATGATCATCGAGATCGGATACTGGTGTCGCAAGGCCCGCTTCCATTCCCGTTTTACAAAGGCATCGTAATAACGCCGGTTGGGTAACAGGGTCAGGGAATCCAGATAAGCCAGTTGCAAGCGGCTTTGCGCCTTGTTCAGCCGCTGACTGAGTCGAGCTTGCGCCAAATACGACAACAACAACACCAGCAAGCCGATAAACGCCACAATCCCATGGGTGATCGTCAAATGTTCCAGTCGCTCATTGATAAACGCATCAATACTGGCAGTGGGAATAGCCACGCTAATGCCGCCACGCACATCCCCCACTTTGTAACCTTGTTTCTCGTGGCAACTGAGACAAGCCTGCTCCACTTTTAGCGGAGCCATATAGCGATAATAGGATTGACCGTTAAGGTTGCCAATCTCGCTGACGCTTTTTTCGCCTTTTTGAAAAGCCAACAGCGCTTTAGACTCCCAAAGATCGGGCTTATTCTCGGGGCGTATGGACTTGAATCCGGTGAGATGAAAAACGATAACCGATTGGCCATCGTTCATTTCAGCCAATTGCCGAGTCATATAGGCTGGATTGATCAAAGTCAGCCGTTTGCCGTCGGTGGTTTCAACGTCCCGATCCGGCACGTCCAAGTAAGGATTAGGCGAGGTATTTTCGGTAATCGGCACATACACACCGCCGTGAGACGCATTCCATTTTCTGACCAAAACAATATGATCGAAAAACATCTCGGCTTGCCGCGTGGCGATATTTTGCGCGTATTGCTTGGTATCCCTGACTTGTTGATAAAGATTCAGGCTAATCAACATAATCCATAGTGCTGCGTAAACCAGGAACGTAATCCTTCTCATCTATTGCCTCAAAAAATACTTGTCGCCATTTTTCCAAAATCCGCCGACACACAACCAAACAACCATACTATGGCGCTCCTGCAAAGGCCAGCAAAAACATTCATACTCGATTTAACGATATGAATTGAAATGACTTGTTGATGCTGGCACTATAACTTCGCCCCCCCGGCAAAATGAATGAACTTAGTCGCCTTTTTTGCAAATGATCGAGACCGAAACAGCACCCATCCCGAAGCAAGAGCATGACCATAACCTCTGCATCCGCAACGCCATCAGCGTAGCCGAACAACTTTGCCTGTCTCGTGGCGTACAGCTCACGCCGATACGCCATAAAGTGCTGGAGCTGATCTGGAACAGCCATAAGGCGGTTAAAGCTTACGACTTGCTCGATCAAATCAGGCCTATCAACGATGCCGCCAAACCGTCCACCGTCTACCGGGCCTTGGATTTTCTACTGGAACAAGGCCTGATTCACCGCGTCGAGAGTTTAAACGCCTTCGTCGGCTGCCATAGCTCCGGCGTTCAACACGATCAACTCTTGCTGATCTGCACCGCCTGCCACATGGTGGAAGAACGCCCGGCGCCCTTGGTATTAAGCGCATTGGCCCAGGAGCTCGGCGAGGCCGGCTTTATCCCACAACGGAAAACTATCGAAATCCACGGATTATGTGAAGCCTGTCAAAAACAATGATAAAGCAGCCTTCAATCTGCACTAAAAAGCCGGTAAACATTGATCCAGATCAACGCCGGCCCGCTCTAAATCTCTAAGATACAACCCATGTCACGCGCTTTCCTACCGTCGACATGATCCTCTTGAAAGATAGATGCTTCGGCGGGCGAGTTCTTCTCTCCCGCCTTTTTTTTGCGATATTATCCTATAATCGCCGTCCTACCCGAATCATCTATCCTCGCATGCTTACCGACAGTCAAAAAATCCTCGTACAGCAAGCCGCCATCGATCTGGAAGGCATCGGTGAACAGCGTTTTTGCCTGTTATGCCGGCAACCGGAATTACTGGATAGCGCCAGCGATGCCGAACTGGTCGCTCTACTACAAATCGCCAATGCTTTGTATCGCGGCGGCGAACCGATCATCAGCGATGCCGATTACGACTTCGTTTATCTGGCTGAACTGAAAAAGCGCCAGCCCGATCACCCGCTACTGCAAGACGTCGAACCCGAACCGGCTTTCGCCGGCAAAACCGTCGACCTGCCTACCGTCATGCTCTCCACCGATAAAGCCTATAGCCGCGAAGAAGTGGAGCGCTGGGCCGGCCGTATCGAGAAGGCCGCACAGGAACTGGATAAAAACTTTGTCGAGCTGATTTTCAAAGTCACGCCCAAATTGGACGGCTACGCCGCTTACGACGACGGCCAGATGCTGTATACCCGCGGTGACGGTCGCAAAGGCACCGATATTACCCGGGTATTCGAGCGCGGCTTGCAAGTCGCCGATCATGGTCAACGCGGTTTGGGTGCCGGCGAAATCGTGGTCAGCCGCAGCTATTTCGACGCAAATCTGGCCGAGTTTTTTGATAACGCCCGTAACTTCCAGGCCAGCGTCATCAAGGAAAAGGAGTTGGACGAACACGCCGAACGCGCCATTGCCGATCATGCCGCGGTATTTTATCCGTTTGCGATTCTGCCCTGCTGGACGGGTTTATGGGTGGAGTTGATCGCCGATTTCGAAACCATCATTAAAGACATCTGGCATAAGCTGGATTACGACGTCGACGGCGTGATTCTGGAAATCGTCGACGACCAGCTCAAACAAGCGATGGGCGCCACCCGCCATCATCACCGTTGGCAACTGGCTTATAAGGAAAATCTGGAGACCGCCGAAGTCACCGTCATTGGCGTCACCCCGCAAACTTCCCGTTCCGGCCGCATCACCCCAGTCGCCGAACTGGAACCGGTCCGCCTCAGCGGCGCATTATTATCCAGAGCCACCGCCCACCATTACAAAATGGTATTGGATAAAGGTATCGGCCCCGGCGCGCTGATCCGTTTGGCGCGCTCCGGCGAGGTCATCCCGAAAATCGAGGCAGTGCTGCGCCCGGCCGAACCCGCCGTACCCACTGCCTGCCCTAGCTGCGGCCACGAATTGATTTGGGACAACGACTACCTGATCTGCCCCAATAACCTGGAATGCCCCGCGCAAATCAGCAACAGCATGGAACATTTCTTCCGGGTGCTAAAAAATAACGACGGCTTCGGTGCCGCGACGATCAAGAAGCTTTACGAATATGGCATCCGCCGGGTAGACGCGATTTATGCCTTAACCGCCGAACAATTCGAAAGCATGGGATTCGGACCCAAGCAATCGCAAAATCTGGTCGATCAGTTGGTGCGCAGCCGTCACGAAGCCATCGAAGACTGGCGCTTCCTGGCTTCTTTTGGGGTGTTTCGGATGGGACTGGGCAACTGCGAGCGGCTGTTGGCGCATTACACGTTGGCGGAGATTTTCAATCTCAGCGAAGCCGACATCGTCGCCATCGAAGGTTTCGCGGAGAAAACTGCCGCGGTGATCACGGAAGGCTTCGCCAAGATCAAGCCCTTGTTCGATATTCTGATGGGACTGGGTTTCAATCTGACAGCCACCCAAAACCAGGCCACCGACAACGCCCATCCGCTAGCCGGCAAAACCCTGGTGTTCACCGGCACACTTCACAGCGGCAGCCGCGACGAACTCAGTAAACAAGCCAAGGCCAAGGGCGCCAAAGTCGGCGGATCGGTATCGGCCAAGACTGATTACCTGGTAGCCGGCGACAATGTCGGCGCCAATAAAACTAATGCCGCCCGCGAAAAAGGCGTCAACGTCATCAGTGAACAAGAGTTTCTGAAATTGCTGAATGGAGACGGCATATGAGCCGCAATCGCCCTATCGTGTTGTGTTTTTCCGGCCACGATCCCAGTGGCGGCGCCGGCGTGCAAGCCGATATCGAAGCCATCGTCGGCCATCAGTGCCATGCCGCCAGCGTGATTACTGCCTTAACCGAACAGGACAGCCGCAACGTCAACAAGCTGATTCCGCAAAAGCCCGAGGATATTCTCAACCAGGCGCACACCTTGTTGGCGGACTTTAAAGTCTCCGCCTTCAAAATCGGCCTGATCGGCGATGCCGGCGTCGCCGAAGCGATTGCACAGGTGTTAAGACAACATCCGTCAATTCCGGTGGTATTGGACCCAGTACTGGCGGCCGGCGGCGGCACCGAACTGGCCGGCCAACAATTGATCGATGTCATCGTTCAACAACTATTGCCACTGACCACGCTATTAACGCCCAATAGCGAAGAAGCCCGCCGCCTCTCCGGACAAAGCGATCTGGCCGATTGCGGAGGCTTTCTGCAAGACAATGGCGCCGAATATGTGCTGATCACCGGCAGCCACGAAAGCTCGGCGCTGGTACATAACCGTTTGTTCATGCCGGACAATCTCCAAGAAACCTTCAATTGGGAACGCCTGCCGCACAGCTATCACGGCTCCGGCTGCACGCTGGCTAGCGCCACTGCCGCCCTGCTTGCGCAGGGTCTGGATGTGTTCACAGCCGTCAGCGAAGCCCAGGAGTTCACCTGGCAATCCCTGGCCGCCGCCTACCGTCCCGGACAAGGCCAATACAATCCCGACCGGCTATTTTGGGTGGAAACATGAAGTTTCCCCACCGAGGTCTGTATGCCATCACCCAACCCGACCACAAATCCATCGGCCAAGTCTTGCAAGACGTAGAAGCAGCCCTGAAGGGCGGCGCGACGGCGATTCAATACCGCGACAAAAATCCTTTAAATGCCGAACAACTGGCTGGCCAACTACTGAAAATTTGCCATGCTTACCAAGCCCCGCTGCTGATCAACGACAGCGTCGAGCTGGCCTTAGCGATTGGCGCCGACGGCGTGCATCTGGGCCGCGATGACGGCGACATCGCCGAAGCGCGACGCCAGTTGGGATCCAACGCGATCATCGGTGTCTCATGCTATAACGATGTCGAAAAAGCGCAAAGCGCCGTAATCGCCGGTGCCGATTATGTGGCCTTCGGCCGCTTCTTCACCTCGGGTTCCAAACCGCTGGCTGCGCCGGCCGACATCGCCACCTTGCAACGCGCCAAGCAGCTGTTAAACGTCCCCATCGTCGCGATTGGCGGCATCCTGCCTGAAAACGGTGGACAGTTGCTGGCGGCGGGTGCAGACTTGTTGGCGGTGATAGGCGGCATCTTCGACTACGAACCGGAGACGGCAGCCCGCGCTTACCAAGCCTTGTTCAATTCCTTTCAAGCGGAGTCAAGCCATGTCTGAACATGTTTACCAAAAAATTGAACTGACCGGATCATCCAACGCCGGTATCCAGCAAGCCATCGAAAATGCCGTCGCCAAGGCCAGCCACAACATCCAGAACATGCGCTGGTTTGAAGTGGTGGATACGCGCGGCCATATTGACGACGGTAAAGTCGCGCATTGGCAAGTGACTATCAAGGTGGGCTATACCTTGACGAATTAACACATTTTTCTTCGTAATCTCGTCAAAATGGCGTGGCCAGTTTTCAGCCCTTGTTGAAAGGGAATCTCTATTTTGGCTAATTTTTTTGGCAAAGGAATTCCCAAAAAATTAGCAAAAAACGCCACACCTATTGTCTCCAGATCTACGCTGCGGCCTTTTACAAGCCGGCTGTTTGCCGCGGCGATGCTTAGAAAGAGGCAAAATTCTTGCGATCGTTTAGTTTGGGAACATTGTCAGCCTTGAGTGGTTTCGGTTTGTTCTCCGTGCTCTGCTCTCCGACGGCAATGCGTTAATCCGGCAATTGGTAAGCTGAATATGGCTCAGCTGGGATTAAAGCTTTTAACAAAGAGTTTTCGACGTTGTTACCCGCCAGCCAGGCAAATGCTGATTCGGGACGGGATAGGATTAATTTAAGATGGCATGGTCCTAATTCCAGCTTGGCGACCACCAGGATCAAGCTTAAGCAGATCCAGGCCTTGCATCGCGGTAACCGCCGCCACGCCTTGTTGCTTGGCTTGTTCCAGCATCGCCCGCAGATGGTCGATATGAGAATGCACGTTGCCGTCGGAGAACAAACCAAGGAAATGCAGCGTACCGCCTTGCTTGGCGATCACCACCACGTCGTGCCTGGCCTGGCCATAAATGGCCGCTGGCGATGGCTTCGGCGACCAATTTGGCGCCTTGCGCAAACACCCTGCCCGCACCGAAGGC
Organism: Methylomonas montana; assembly: GCF_030490285.1. Lineage (NCBI taxonomy): Bacteria > Pseudomonadati > Pseudomonadota > Gammaproteobacteria > Methylococcales > Methylococcaceae > Methylomonas > Methylomonas montana. The sequence continues at coordinate 2,850,763 of NZ_CP129884.1, forward strand.
ATTGTGGCCAACTTCGCTATTGCCCATGTCTTCGTCGCTGGGCATACCGACTGCGGCGCCGTGAGCGAGCAATTTAGTCATTGGATAATTCGCCATCAGACGGTCGAGGGTCGGGGGGTGCGCGGCTTTGACCGCGTCGCCGTCTTCGCGCGGCGAAATGCCGACGCCATCAAGTCCGATGGTCACCACGGGACCGGGACAAGCGGAAAAAACTAGATCCCGTTCAAATATTATCCCTCAGCAATTGCACAAATGCCTCCGACGGCAAGGGTTTGCTGTAAAGATAACCCTGCAATTCGTCGCAACCAATTCCGGTTAGAAACTCTCGTTGATAAACGGTTTCCACGCCCTCCGCTATCACCTTTAGCCCCAGGCTATGCCCAAGCGCGATGATCGCTTTGAGGATGGCGATATTGGCCGGCTCGGTCTCCAGACTGCCGACAAACACTTTGTCGATTTTCAATCGGTCCACCGGAAAATCCTTCAAATAAGCCATACTGGAATAACCGGTGCCAAAATCGTCTATCGCCAGTTTGACGCCCAGTGCCTTTAAGTCTCGCAGAGTTTTGATGAAATTGCGTGTGTCGTGGACCAGACTGCTTTCGGTAATTTCCAGCTCCAGACTATCCGGATCGATGCCGGTATCCTTCAGCGCCGCTTCCACGGTCGTAACCAGATCCAGTTGCCGGAATTGGCGCGGCGAAACGTTAACCGCCACCGGTACGGCGATGCCCGTCAATTGCTTAAACTCACCAGCCTTCCGGCAGGCATTAATCAATACCCAGCGACCGATATCCTCGATTTGTCCGGTCTCTTCCGCCACCGGAATAAAGCTTAACGGAGAAATGATGCTCTTCCCCGGCGGCTGCCAGCGAATCAACGCTTCGGCGCCACATAAGGTATTGGTCAGCAAATCCAGTTTAGGCTGGTAATGCAGTAAAAACTCGTGGTTTTCTATCGCATGGCGCAGGCGATATTCGACCTCCATCCGCTCCGTCAACACCCGATTCAATTCACGCGTGTAAAACTGAAAACTATTCCGCCCCGATTGTTTGGCTTTGTACATCGCCGAATCGGCATGTTTGAGCAGCGCGTTCGAATCGCTGCCGTCGCCCGGATATAAGCTGATGCCGATACTGCACGACACGATAAAATCCCGACCATCGATCACGCAAGGCGCCGCAATCGCAGCCAGAATACGCTGCATACTCTGGGTGATGTCTTCGACCTTATGCAGGCTGGTCAACAACAACACGAATTCGTCGCCGCCCAATCGCACCACCGTGTCAGATTCACGCACACAGTTTGATAAGCGTTCCGCCATGATCACCAATAACTGATCGCCTACATGGTGCCCCATGCTGTCGTTGATCAGTTTGAACTGATCCAGATCGACAAAAGCCACCGCCAGTTTATGATGGTAACGGTCCGCAAAACTCATGCACTGTTGCAGCCTGTCGGCCAACATGGTGCGATTGGGCAAACCGGTCAAATTATCGTGCGTCGCCTGATACTGGATTTGTTGTTCGTAGTTTTTGCGATCGGAAATGTCTTCAACGGTGCCTTCGTAAAACAATAGTTTTCCATCCTTGTCGCGCACTTCATGAGCATTTTCGGTAATCCAGATAATATCGCCGTTCTTGCGATACACCTGAGCCTCGAAATTGTGCACTTGACCATGGTCACGCATCATCGCAATGTATTCAGCGCGCTTGCGGGGATCGACATATAGCTGGTTCTGAATATCCGAGATACTCAGCATCAGCTCATTCGTGGATTCGTAACCGTAAATCCGCGCCAAGGCCGGATTGAAGTTCAGATACCGGCCGGAAGGACTGGTCTGGTAAATGCCTTCGATCGCATTTTCGAAAATGGACCGGTAGCGCTCCTGGGCTTCGTAGGCAAGCTGCTCGCTCTGCTTACGCCGAGTCACGTCCTGAATGAAGCCCTCCAGCGCTTCCAACTCGCCTTTTTCGTTGAACAATGGTTCACCGCTCTCGTATACCCAACGAATCTCACCATCGGCATGCACTATGCGATATTCCAACTCGAAATGTTCGCCTAGTTTGGCGGCGCTTTCGATTTTCTGGCGCACCCAGGCCCTATCGTCTTTCAGCGTTAACTCTTCATACGAAACGCGGCGATTGAACAGCAGATCATTGGCATCGTAACCGGTCAGTCGCTTGCAGCCATCGCTGACGAATACCATGCTCCAATGCTCGTCCAGCAAACAACAGTAAACCATCCCTTTCAGATTGCTCATCAGCGTGCTGAGCATGCGCTCGCGATCCTGAAGCAATTTGCGCAAGCCTAAGCTAAGGTTGATGGGAATGTCGGAAGCAGACAGCTGTCTGGTGGTATCGGGAAATAAAGATAAGTTTGTCGATAGGCGCATGGAACAGTAAAGCATTATTCATGCCGAGACTAAAAAGCAAAAAATCAGTACTTTATTGCGCAAGCGCGAGCTAAGTTTGCACCAAAAACGGGGTATACGCACCGAATGAATGCAGCACCAAGCCGTTTGCCTTTGAAAGCCAACGTTACTTTAAGACGGGATCAGGAGGAATCGAGGTATTTTCAGCGACACATCGAAACAATTTATGCGCCGCAAACCGACATCAAACAGACCCTCCCTGGCCTGTTTTCAAGACTTCTTAGTGATGGCAACCCGCGCCGTGGACGTGGCCATGGGCAATTTCATCGGCAGTCGCCGGTCTGACATCGATCACTTCCACATCGAATGTCAAGGCTTCGCCGGCCAAGGGGTGATTGCCGTCTATGGTAATGTCGTCGCCGTCGATCTCGGTAATCGTGATGATGCCGGGTCCATGGCTGACTTCGGCATGGAACTGCATGCCGACTTCAATATCCATACCGTCGAACATGGTTCTGGAAACCACTTGAATCATGTCTTCGGACACTTCGCCGTAAGCCTGATCGGCGGCGATGGTCACATTTAGCTTGTCGCCGGTTTGTTTGCCGGCCAGCGCAGCTTCCAGACCGGCAATGATATTGCCGGAACCGTGCAGGTAAACCAAAGGCGACTCGCCCCGCGAACTATCCAACTGTTCCCCATGTTGATTGGTTAAGGTGTAGTGGATAGAAACCGCTGTTTTGTCTGTAATTTGCATAAGTGCCTTTGCTGGATGAAAAAAGCCGACATCATATAACCTTTTTCCATAAAAAACATGCTGATATCGCGAGTAAAAGCCCGCTATTTCTCATATTCAATGGCGCTGACATACCAGACAAATGTCCCGGCTTCCGTCTTCACCACGACCTCGTCATCGACCTCTTTTTTCAACAAGGAACGCGCCATCGGCGCATCTACTGATATGTAATCCTTGCGGTCGAAAATTTCATCGTAGCCGGCAATCCGAAAGCGTTTGGTCTCGCCCGAGTCGTTTTCGATTTCCACCCAGGCGCCAAAAAACACCTTGCCATCCTGATCCGGATGGTAATCGACCACTTTAAGGCTATCCAGGCGTTTTTGCAGATAGCGGACTCGCCTATCGATTTCCCGTAATCTTTTTTTGTTGTACTGGTAGTCGGCGTTCTCGCTTCGGTCGCCCAGGCTGGCGGCCCAAGTCACCATTTTGGTCACTTCAGGGCGCTCGACGCGCCACAAATGGTCCAACTCCTGCATTAATTTTTCAAAACCTTGCCTTGTAATCAGTGGTGTAGCCATATTAATGTCTGGAATTAACTCGTTTGCAGATAACCCTTCGCAGAGCTTGATTTGATTGATTCTCCAGCGAACACTTGGCATCGATACGGCTTGCCGATCAAAACCAAGCTGGCATGACTGTTTTACTATCTTAAAAAATTCTGCACGATGATAACAGCGAAGGAAGTCATTCCTGGCGGCCGCGGCAACCGCAGCTGACATTGCATAATGCCTTGCAGCACCTCAAAATACCGGCGGACACATCAAATCAGCCAACCGGCGGCCAGCTATGCCACAATAGGCGTTCCAGACAACGTGCGTTTGCCCGCCATAACCTGATAATTCAATAATTTACACCATGTAAACCGCGCCAACGAATTTTCCGCAAATCATGGATTTTGCAGCCTGACAGCGTTCCAACTTAACTATTATCACCATTCATTTAGGAACTAATTATGCGAAAACTTAAAAGAACTCTACCTATTTTTCTCGTCGTCGCGGCTTTCTGCGCCTACCGGCCTGCTTTTGCCGAGACAGCCGCGCCGCAGGAAAAGGATGAACATCATCATGCCAAAACCAGCCTGGATTGGCCGGGCATTTATAACGGATTAACACCTTGCGCCGACTGTATCGGCGTGAAAACCACGCTGGCGTTAAACAAAAACGGCAGCTACGTGTTGATTACCCAATACCTCGGCAAATCGGAAAGAGAATTTGTCGAAAAAGGTAAATTTGCCTGGGGCGACAAAGCCAATACCATTGTGCTGACGCCGCGCAATAGTTCAGCTTCGCAGCAATATCTGGTCGGCGAGAACCAGCTGATTCAGCTCGATAACAACGGCAACCGGGTCTCCGGCAAACTGGCCGATCGCTATATTTTGCGCAGAAACGATATCACCAATACCCCGCCGTCACACGCCGGGCATTAAGCGGCTGATGCTGAATCAGATCAGTTCAACCTGCCATTAGCCGGTTGCAGCAATTTTCTCCAAGGCCAGACCGGCGGCCAGACGGCCGGTCTGGGCGCCGCCGTTCATGAAACCGTAATAGGCATCGCTCAGATGTTCGCCGGCAAAAATCAGATTATCGAATCCGACTCGTTGTTGCGCCGCCGGATTACCGGATTCGATCCAGAAATAACTGCCAAAGGTAGTCAATTGTCCCGGCGTGAAATTGGCGTAACCGCCTAGGGTGTAAGGACTTTTAGCCCAGGCGCTTTTGGCGAAAGTACCGGTGGCAGATTCGACGGCGCCGGGAACAAACATGTCCAGCTCCGCGATAAGTTGTTTACCCAACACTTTGGTATTTCGGCTGTTAGCGAGCGTGGCTTGGTCACCACCCAGGAAAAAATTCAACACGCCATCGCGGCGGTCGGTTTGGCGTTGCGTTTCGTCCCAAACTTCGGAAAATCCCAGGTCACTCCATGCCGCCAGGCTGAAACCATCCGCCTGATGCCAAAAACGCTCGCTAAAACTTGCCAATAATTTTTCGTTGACGCCCAAGCCGGTTTCGTCGATGAAACGGCGGAACAGATTGGGCAGCGGCGCATTGATCGCCACTTTCCGCAACGGTGGAAATGGTACGGTGACGATGACGATGTCGGCAACCGCCTGGGTATGATCAGAAAAAGCCAGCCGATACTCGCCACCTTCCTGATCGATGGCCAGCAAGACTTTATTGCGTTGAATCTGGCCGGATAGCGCGTCCGCCAAGGCATCGGTGATTTTGGCAGAGCCGCCGACCACCGCATAGGCCTCGTCGCTGTAGCTCAACAATTCCACGGATTGACCGTTCACCTCAGGTAATATAAATAACAACTGCAAGGCCGACGACTGATCTGGCTCGGCACCGTATTCGGTGCGAATAGCCGTTTCCAATAATTCGCGCACATAGGGTTCGGAAATTTTATCGGCGTGTTGATTCAGATAATCACTGACCGACCACTGATCGAATAACGGCGCATTGGCATCCCAATCCTGATAAAGAATTCTCGAATCGTCGCTGATTTGCGCGGCGATCGGGCGTAAATCGTCAATCAGCTGTGCTTCCGTGTAACGGACGCCGTCGAACAAATAGATTTCCTTCGGATAGGGCTGACGTTTGGCGTCTTTTAACTTATTGAACAGACCGATATTAAATTCTTTAACCAAGGCCAGCATGTCGGCGTGATCGGTATTAATCAACTCGGCACCCAAGTCGATCACCAAGCCATCCTCAATCGCGGCAGACATCATCCGGCCGCCGACAGTCGACCGGGCTTCGTAGACAGTCGCGTTGATCCCAGCTTTCTTCAGTTGGTACGCCGCATTCAGGCCGGCGATGCCCGCACCGATGATGGCTACTCGATTCGCGGCCTGTCGCGGATCGGCCATCGCCGGAAACGGCAATGCCTGACTGACCAAGCCGGCCATGCCCACCACCGAGCTGGTTTTCATGAATCTGCGCCGACTCCACTCTGCTGCGGCTAGCGAAACGGGCGCAGGCCGATGCTGTGTTTGCAAATGCTCTCGTCTGGCGACCTGTAGAGCCAAAACCAATTTTCTGAAAAACAGCGTATGCGCCATAGTGAAATCTCTCCATTAATTTATGTGACGATCATGATGTTCGAGTCGCAGCCTACCCCGATCGATTTAATCATACCAAGCAGTGACTGAATATGCCGTTAAAACCTGGCACCTATCTGATTCGCTGTCGGAAGACCAGATTGCTAAAGATAAGCTTTGGCAGCCGTGGTTTCCGGAGGGTAAGATACGCCGGTGTAGTCAGGTTTCATTGACCCTATATCGAATCCAAATCGATAGCATATCCGCTAGTTACCACCGTGCTTGCCTTCACTCACCGCGACCATTACTAAACTGTCATGAGCAATGATTCATTTTTTCTGCGCGTAAAATGGTTTTTGATCATTTTGCTGATGACTATTATCGAAATCGGCCCGATTCCACTGCTGGGCTTGACCTTTCTCTATATCCTGGCGTTTCGCCCACACTGGTTCAAGGATTTGATCGACCGCCTCTATTCATGACGCAAGTACTGCAATATCTGTTTGTTTACGGCACATTACGCCGGGATCAAACCAGCCTAATCAATCACCCCTTGCTTGCCGACTGTATATACATTGGCGAGGCGCGTATCGGCGCGGAATTATATGAAGTCGATCGCTATCCGGCGGCCATCGCTGCCGAGTCCGGATTCGTCACGGGCGAATTGTATCGGCTGCCAAACCCCGAACAGACTCTGGCGATGCTGGATATTTACGAAGAATGTGCCGCGCAATTCCAGGCACCACACGAATATGCCCGCAGCCAGCACCCGGTCATCCTGCCCGGACAACAGCCGTTGTCGGCTTGGACTTATCTTTACAATCGCCCAATCGACGGCCTGAGCCGCATTCGTTCCGGCGATTATTGTCATAATCCATTAGAAAACTCATGATCAGCATCATTCAACGCGTTACCCAAGCTAAAGTCACGGTCAACGGCATCGACATCGGCACGATAGGCTCTGGCATCATGGCACTGGTTGCCGTCGAGAAATCCGACACGCCCAAACAAGCCGACCGCCTGCTGGAACGCATTCTGAATTACCGAATTTTCGCCGACGCCGACGACAAGATGAATCTCAGCCTGCGCGACATTCAGGGCGGCTTATTGATAGTGCCTCAATTCACGCTGGCTGCCGATACCGATACCGGCAACCGTCCCAGTTTCGCTAGCGCCGCGCCGCCGGCGCTGGGTCGAAAGCTTTTCGGCTATTTCCAGCAACGCGCCTTGAACATCTATCCCGGCAGCCAATTCGGCGAATTTGGCGCCGATATGAAAGTCGCGCTGGTGAACGACGGCCCGGTCACTTTTACGTTGCGCTGCCAAGAGAAAACCTGCTGAGCCCTCCGCTTCGATGGCGCGTTGACTACGTCGCCGCATCCTCGATATTGCTGTTTTCTACATCAATGTAAGCAAATTGAGCCATGGATTTTCTATAAATTAATCTATGTTAAATAACGCAATTTAATTTGCTTGCCACATCACTTCTCACTACAATTGCGCCACCCTAAATCACAAAATGAGAAATACATATGAAAATTCAACATTTATTGCTCGCCTTGACGTTGCCAGCAATACTCACCCTGACGGGCTGCGAAACCGCAAAACCGGCTACCGAAGCCACCGCCGAACCAGCGCTAGTGGCGCCAACCGCCGCCGCGCCGGTTGAGGCCGCTGCACCGGCCGCTAAAGCCGAACCGGCTGCGCCAGCCGTCAGTCCTGAACATTGTGCTAAACATAAAACCGAAGCCGCTCACGATTGCGTTAAACATTGCGCCAAAACCAAAGGCAAAAAAAATAAAGCCTGCCTGAAACATTGCGCCGACAAAGCGGCGGCTGAACACGATTGCGCTAAACATTGCGCGGATCATCCAGGCGCAAAAGACCAAGTCTGTGCCCAACATTGCGCGCAAAATCCCGATGCCAAAGCCCATGAATGCAGCGCCGAACATTGCGCGCATCACGATGCTGCCGCGGCTAAAAGCTGCGATGCCAGCCATTGCGCCCACCACCAAGGCGATGCGGCTCATGATTGCAGCGCCGATCATTGTAAAAAACACGGCGGCGCGATGGCTGATTGCTGCGGTGCCGGCCACAAATGCGACATGTAAGACCGGCCATCTGACAGCCGTTCGAAATGAATAGGCGCTGACAATTACCGATGCGCCTATCCAATGCTTTATAGCTTATATGAGTTCAACGAAGACCCTAACGAAACAGGACCGGCAACTGGGCATAAAGTCAGCCGCTTTGTTTTTGCAGGGGTGTGAGCGAAGCTGATCCCGGCGGCCCATCATCTTGAATGATGGGCCGCCGCTCGGTACTGCTGGGGTCTAACGGATGGCCGCCAGCGCTCTTAATACATCGACTCTGCTAATCATCCCGACTAACTCCCCGTTTTTAAAAACCGGGAAACTGCGAGTCGGCGTTTCCTGAAACTGATTGGCGACATCTACCAAACTCGCATCGACACTGACGATCTGCGGATCCTTGGTCATATATTCGCCCACTTTTCCGGCCATGCTTTGGTTATAAGCCGATTCGACGAACACCTTCATGCCATCCTTCTCGGAAAAAATTCCGACTAATTTACCGCGCTCGTCCATGACCGGGACGCTGGTGATTTTGTGGTCCAACAATTTTTTAACAGCCTGAGAAATTTCGGTGTCAGGGGTAACGGTAATCATTTTGGTCGACATGTAATCGACTACGGCAATTTTTGCTAGCATGGTATACCTCCTGTTTATTATTTTTGTAGACAGAATACCCCCGGCCGTTTTGTTGGCGGGCCAGTCTCTGCGTTATGGATTATTATAAAAATTCCCTACTCTATTCGGCATTGTTATTCTAGGCCGGTTATTCGGATTTAACCGGTTTACCTTCTATACCATCGCCCGAAAAAAGCGATAACCCTGCCCACTCAACACCATCAGGTGCAACTTAGCCTCATAACACCCTATCAATCTAAATTCCGCTACACGCCGGAAACCAGCTAGCCGATCTAATCGAAGTTATCGCAATACGGGCATTTCCAATCGACATTCGCCGGCCGAACCGGGTGAACATGATTAATCAATTTCTTGGTGCCGCCAAAATCGTGGAAATTTTTGCAGACTTTCTCAAACGCCTCCTTGGGCGAGGCTGCGTAACTGAACTTAAATTTGGGATACCGACCGACATGTTGTTTGAGGCGGGCATTTAAATCAGTCTCGGAGCGTCCGACATATTTAACGACGAACTTGTTGGTCTTTTGATTGATAATACCCAATGCGTAATTGCCCTCCGAGCTCTCCGTGATAAGCTCGTTAATTTTTGCGTTGCTCAAATCATAAGCCCCCTGCATTTCAAGTGAAGCCATATTTCCTCCGGTAGCAATCTAATAATGTCAATATCGGCCGAAACCGGCCGATTGGTTGATGATACTCCGATCCAGCGGCGGCTTTACGTTAAATATTCAAAAAAGCTTCATCTAATCAGCGATAAATTCCGCAACGGATTTCGATTGGTCCGTATTAAGATGGCGACGATGCGTTTTTTAAACGCTTGGCGTTCTCTCCCCTTAGGCCCGGAAGCGATCATGAATCCAGTTATACGATCAGTCATCTGGCTAGCCATAGCCAATATATTGTCTGGTCAAGCCTTCGGCGCCACCTTGCAGGTCGGTCCACGGCGTGCGCTCAGCTTACCCAGCGAAGCCGCCAGGCTGGCCAAGGATGGCGACACCGTCGAGATAGAAGCCGGCCTGTATTCGGGCGATGTCGCTAGTTGGCCGCAACATCGTTTGACCCTGCGCGGCGTCGGCGCACGCGCTCACCTCGAGGCCATGGGTAAGTCCGCCGAAGACAAAGCCATCTGGCTCATTAAAGGTAACGATGTGCATGTCGAGAATATAGAATTCTCCGGCGCGACTGCACCGACGTTGAACGGTGCCGGTATCCGCTTTGAAGGCACCAACCTGAGCCTAAAGAATTGCCACTTCCACCATAACCAAATGGGCATTTTGACCGGCGCCAACGCCGCCAGCGACATACTGATAGAAGGCTCGGAATTTAACGACAACACGGTAAACTATAAACATCACGGAAAGCTCGGCCACAACATCTACATTGGCAATATCCATCGCTTTACGTTGCGAAATTCTTATATCCATGACGCCGAAACCGGCCATAACGTCAAATCCCGTGCCCGGCAAAACTACCTGCTCTACAATCGCATTAACGACGAGCGTAACGGCTCCAGCTATCTGGTCGATCTGGCCGACGGCGGCGACGCTTATCTGATCGGCAATCTGTTTCATCAAAGCGTCGGTTCAGAAAATGCGGCGATGCTGGCTTTCGCGGCCGAACATAACCAGACCGAACCGTCGCAGCAGCTATATTTAGTGAATAACACCTTCGTCAACGATCATCCAGGCGGTTCCTTCCTCAACAACCATAGTGTGGCTGAGGCCGTGTTAATCAATAACCTGCTGGTGGGACAAGCGACGACACTGATAGGCCCGCACCGGCAATCGCACAACATTCTGACTGAGCACCCACTATTCACGGACCCCGCCGCCTATGATTATCGTTTATTGCCGAATTCGCCGGCGATCGATCAAGGCATCGAACCGGAACGCGCAATTAGCGGTTTCCCGCTTCGCCCGGTGTTTCAGTACCGTCATCCGTCGACTATCGACCCGCGCCGACAACAGGGCCTTATCGATGTGGGGGCGTATGAATTTAACCGTGTGCGATAGTGTCGCTACTAAGGACTGCGGAAAAGTCGGCCGACACAGAAATTCTTCTAATGAAGGCAGTAAGGTGAGACATGAAAACGAGCAAACATTTGAACAGACTATGCCGGCTGGTGCTGTTAATCGGTCCATTCATGCTGGCGCTCCCTGCCAATTCGGCTTATGCGGAAAATACCCACACCAGCCCGCCATCCGCCGCCAGTAAAATGCGCCCGAAAGAACAACGTGACTCGAAATATACCGGCTATGAAGTGGACGGCCGCACTTCCGCTTCGGTGCTGACCGCCAAACGCAGCCACAGCGTCGCCCGAGAAGACAAAGTGGGTTTGGCGGTTTATTCGGGCGTTTTCGTGATCGGCCTAATTATCTTTTTTGCGCAACAGTTGAACCGGAAGAAGTAAAACCGGCTAAAACACCGACAAACTCCGCTAAGCTAGGCGTCGGGAAGTGTCAGCGCGCAATCAGACCATTCAGCCGTCAATCGTCCAACACAAAATCGCGCGACTCTTTCATGCTTTCCAGGAAGTTAAACAAGCGCTGCGGGCTAATCAGACAACCGGCTGCCGATTTTCGCGGCATGATCTCCACTAGTACGCCCTGCTTAGCCAGTTTATTCAAGGTCTGATAGATAAAACACTCCAGCGATTCCGGAACCGCCTTGAAACCCTGCCATTCGCCGGCTGCCGCGTCGTCGGCATAGCGTTTGTAGGGCCAAAAAGGCTGAGTCTCTCGTCCTTCGACCTGCCGAGTGATCCATTGAGAGCCGTCCTTCAATCCCCACACTTCGTCCATTTCGACGATGCGATACATGAAATACTCCAGTAACTCTTCATCGGTCATGGTTTGGGCCGCGATATATTCGTCTTCGTAAGGTTCGTAGCGCATAGTCGGTTTCTGTTGATGGGAAAACTAAAATCCAGCAAAAACCACACCATGCTTCAAAGTGCTTTTCGACGCGCCACAAACTCGCTGGCAATGAAGCAAAAGTGCCCATCGCCGGCAAAACACCTAATCCGGTCTATGTCGGATATACGACAAATGTAAAATAAGGCGATGCGCCACCCTGACCAAGTCCAACAAAAATCTGTCCGCTATCGAATGACTTAATACGGCAATACAACGCACACGGCCTGCTCCCTCCGTCCCCTCGGTTATCCAGCCCCCGATATTACCGATTAACCGTGAATGGTTTAGCCATAAGCTGTATAGTTGCCTGCCTTAAATACCACCAGCCTGAACCATGAAAATCTTGATACGCAATCTTGCTCGCACCACCACGGAAACAGAATTGCGGGCGATGTTCGAAGAACACGGCACCGTCCAGTCCTGCGCATTGGTCATCGATAAAGACACCCAACTATCCAAAGGCTTTGGCTTCGTCGAGATGCCCAAACCCGGCGAAGCCAAGGTGGCTATCAAGCTACTGAACGGTCAGGAAGTGGACGGCAGCAAGATTCGCGTCAAAAAAGCCGAAACCAAACCCGGCGGCGAAGCGGATGACTAGATCAAGCAGCCAAGATCCGCTGCACGGTGTGACATTGGAAATGCTGCTGACCCGGTTAGTGGAAAAATACGGCTGGGAAGAGCTGGCTAGCTGCATAGACATCAAATGCTTCGCCAACGATCCCAGCATCACTTCCAGCCTTAAGTTTCTGCGCAAAACGCCGTGGGCCAGGCAAAAAGTCGAGGCGCTTTATCTGCACAGCCCTTGGCCTGCCGACGACGATTAGCCACAACCCCAGGCATTGAAGTCTAACCGGCTTCGGCTAATTGCTTGCCGATCACGGCTGGCAGTTGCTTGGGCGCTTTAATCCGCAGCTGCTTATTGACGTTAAAACGGCCGAATACCACTTCGATATCGCCAACCGTCACCCCAAACTCTTTCGCCAAAAAACGCACCATATGGTCGGTCGCCTTACCGCCAACTGGCGCGGCAGTCACGCTGACCTTCAATTGCTGCCCCTTGGGCTTGCCGATGGCATCCTGCTTGGCGCTAGGCGTGCCGAGAATATTCAGCACCAACACTTCGCCATCCCAGCCACAAAAGGCATCGATCGCCAATCCCTTGCCGGTTTCCTTGTTGCCGCCCTTTGCTTTTGATTTTTTTACTTTTGCCATTGACCGATAGGTACTCCATAAATTGATACATAACAAGATACAAGAAATCTGCCGGCTCGGGCAGTTTCCAATGATTGCTTAAGCTTGCCGATTTTATCCGCTTCGCCGTTGCTTGGACGATGCTCCATCCCCCTACACTGATTAACACCAATGCGACAGCCCCACAATATGTGTGGCGACGATAGCATCCGTCATTACAAACGTAGTGTATAACAGCACCGTCGTCACCGGATTCGGCTCCAACTCGATCGCCAGCTTAAGCGGAATCGAAACAACTTGAATCCCGCCGCCGGAAAAGGAGTATAAGTTTAATTTCGGATTGTTTCGATTCGTTGGTGTTCACTGGCAGACAGGCATCATTTCCATGATTTTCAGAAACCCCCCATCGATCATTCGGAGCAAACACCATGAGCAAAATGCAAAAAAGCAATAAAGAAAACAAGAAACAACCCTCGCTAAGCCCAAAAGAAAAAAAGGCCGCGAAAAAAGCCAAGAAAGAAACCATGAGTCAATAACGACAAACTCGGCTGGGGATTCTGCGTAAATTCCGGATAGGCCGAGTTCGAAAAGCCATTGTGCGCGGGCACAAAAGCGTGCCCACCGTACATGGCTTGTTGGGATAATTAAAAAATTAGTGCAGACTGAGCGAACTTACAATCCTTTGTGACTGCCATGCCTATTTTCATCGTCTGCTGTTTAGTATTAACCACGCTGATTCAAACTCAGAACCCATATCTACCCTTACTGAATATCGAGGCCGTATGGGTTTCCGCCGTTTGCCTCGCGGTATTGTTCCTGGCTAGCGGATGCTTGAAACTAGCGCCCAGCAGTATCTGGCATGACGGTTTCGCCTGTTCCAGCTTATGGGCTTGGTACGGTTACTGGAAACCGCTGTTCAGCGAAGGCTCGCCCCAGTTTAGTGTGTTTCCGGTTTATTTCGCCCTGCTCAGCACCTGGATGCTGCTTGGCTTTATTAACAGAAGCCCGCGGTTTGATTGGGAATCGCAACAGGATTTACGGCATCTGCAAAAATACTTATCTCGGGTTGATCCGTGCTTGTTGGCCGCTCTCGTACTAGTCTGCCTGGCGTTTCCCGAACATTATTTGTCCTATCCGCTTACCATGACTCTATTCATTGTGCGTAGCGCTTTTCATCGCGGCCTGGAGATTATCGATCGCTTGTGAATGGGTGAAAATCGGGGGTCGGCCATTCAATAAAGCCTCGCAATAGCCAAGCATTATTTTTATAACCTAGCATTCCAATATGCCCCCAACATGCGTCCGATTACGCAACGTCAATCGGAACTACGCAAGCTGGGGTAGCATTGTCATGCCGAAGTGTGGAGATCATGAGTGTTAGCTTGCTTTTCGCAACCCAACCTGCGTGGCTCACTTATTTTTCAGCAAATCGCGAATTTCGGTCAGCAGAATCTCTTCGTTGCTGGGCGCCGGTGGAGCCGCTGGTGCTTCCTCGGCTTTTTTCTTAAACGAATACAATATTTTGATAATCAGAAAGATTGCCGCCGCAACAATCGTAAAATCGATCAAGGTTTGAATAAATTTTCCATAGCTGATGACCACGGCAGGTACATCAACCCCAGCAGCGTTTTTCGACGCTTCCTTGATAGTAACCGCCAAATCCGAAAAATCCACGCCGCCCAGAATCACGCCTATCGGCGGCATAACCACATCGGCCACCAGCGAAGACACTATTTTCCCGAATGCGCCGCCGATAATCACCCCCACGGCCATATCGACGACATTGCCTTTCATCGCAAATTCTTTAAATTCTTGAAGCATCCCCATTACAAACTCCCCTTATACATAGTTGTTGTTAGGATTTTGATCGATAAGTAGACATGACCTCATGCCTGGAAATAGTATGGCATGAAATAGCAATCAGGTAATACCAGCCGAAGCATGCCCGATCATTTCCGCATGGGCACAAAAAGCGTGTCCACCCTACCGGCTACGCAAATGGGACGGTTTTTTCCCGTATGCCGCGCCGAGCACCGGCGCTTTTGGCGAGATTAGCCCGACAGGGGATACGACTATTTTCAAGCCGCCCGATACTGCCGCACATCAATCTCCACGCCGGCATTAATAGCGGACTCGGCCTGATTCAGAATCGAACGAGTGATGTCTTCGCTAAAATATTCTTCGCCGCAGTTATTACAAATCTGCGCCGGCACGTTTTTAAACACCAACGTTGCAGAGCCTCGTTCCAGAGTCAGGCTAGCTGTGCCGTTGACGGTTTCCCCATGTTTACAAATCGGACACTTCATGGACGTTTCCTCTTGAAGTCTTTTTCCCAAAGAGTGCGGCTTGGTTGATAAGCCGTGATAACAATAATCTCACCATCTTGGCCGTTGCGAAAGCTGGAGTTTGGTTACCAGTAATTGAGCTTTTCCGGTGGGATGTGGTTTTTCCCGTATGCCGCGCCGAGCACCGGAGCTTTTGGCGAGATCAGCCCGTCAGGGGAGCGGCAGGGATGCCGCTCGTTTTCGGAGGGCTAGGACAGCCCTTCCGAAAACCCTCGACAAAAGCTTCGGAGAGCAGGATTCAAGCGGCATCCGGGTCGCTTTTTCTTTGGATACTTTCTTTTGGCGACGCGAAAGAAAGTATCGCGGCCGCCGGTCCGCGAACCGGCATTAGATTAAAGTTCGCGGTAGCGACACAACTAAAACCAAGGCATTTCAATCAAACATGCGTCCGATTACGCTAACGCTAATCGGACCTACGGCCCTTTCTTTTGGCGACGCACAAATTTTTATCGTTCCCACGTTCCACGTGGGAACGCATATCCAGACGCTCCAGCGTCACAATCAATACCAGTCAAAGCATGCCCGATCATTTCCGCGTGGGCACAAAAAGCGTGCTCACCCTACGCAAATGGGACGGTTTTTCCCGTATGCCGCGCCGAGCACCGGAGCTTTTGGCGAGATCAGCCCGCAGGGGAGCGACAGGGATGCCGCTCGTTTTCGGAGGGGCAGGAAGCCCCTTCCGAAAATCCTCGGCAAAAACGAGGAGCGCAGGATTAAAGCGGCATTCGGGTCGCCTGCTGACTCACGCCATCCAGGCGTTCGCACTTCGTGCGCCGATAGCGTCCAAATCTGCTCCCGGCAGATTTGTCTTTGGATACTTTCTTTTGGCGACGCAAAAGAAAGTATCGCGGCTGCCGGTCCGCGAAACGGGTTAAACAAAGCTTCGCGGCAGCGAAACATTATTTCAAGACGACGCAGAGCGTCTGCTGCGGCATCCCCACGTTGGAAAGTATTTCAATTAAAACATGCGTCCGATTACGCTAACGCTAATCGGACCTACGGCCCTGACCAGGTACTTGGCGAGTATCCCTGGGGGCATGTGGATTTCCCTGGTTCCGCATTCGAGGATTCCAATTTGGATCATTTTTTCTTTCACCCATAAAAACTCCTAATTTTTTTAAGTTACTGGGGAATTGAGAGAATCATTAAGTCGTCAATACCGCTTACGTGGTTTGGCTATAGTTTTGCTTAACGTGCATCAATCTAACGAATCCGCAGCGAGGTCATCTGAATGGCGAAGGCTTAGGTGGATCCTGCTGCAATTAGAGCTGTAGGGCGCATAAGCGATAGCGTCATGCGCCAATTGTTTAAATGCCATCCGGCGGAAGGCGCTACGCTTTTCCGCCCCACATCACCCACACTTGCTTTCCCCACAATTCAAACAATTCAAACAAGTCATACACCCATCCATCAACACCATCGCCTTGGTGCTGCACTTATCCCACGTTCCAACGTGGAAATGCATCCCCAGACGCGCCAGCGTCACTAGCCGATCAAGCCGCCTGTAAATCCCGTAAAGGCAAATGCGACAACGCCAAAGACCGAATATCCGTCTTCTTACTAGCATGCTGGACATCGATCCCGACCAACGCACCATCACCATCAAAATCCAACACGACGCCATCGGCGACCTCGTCGGAATCCACAGATGGCCTATCCGTTAAATGGATATATAAAGAATCGGTTGCAGGGTCGTAACTCAGTTTCATGGTTTAAATCTCCGCGTTATGGATGGTCACCCCATCTTCTAGGGTCACTACACGTAAATATTTATTCAGCTCAGACACAAACACCCAATGGCGTATTCGCCCATCCTCCTGAATTTCGCGGCAAGCAGGGTTCGATAACGCCGACTGGCACCATTCCAATCTAATGTAAGGGCGCTTTGCCAATACATCGTTACGAAAATATTCCGTCGTGATGATTTCGTTCATCACCACACTGTAAACCGCATAATTGAAATTCGCCAGCGGATCAAAAAATCGACAATCGATTTAATCCGACATTAGCCGCACTTGCTCTCCCCACAATTCAAACAAGTCATACACCCATCCATCAAAACCATCGCCTTGGTGCTGCATTTAGAGCAAAGTACAGCCTTCTCCGGAAACGCCTGCCCTTCCGACGCGCCATGCTGAGCTTCGAACTCGCGGCGCTTTTCGTCCAACATCTGCTGGTGATGATCGCTAAGCTTTTCCGGCTTGATCATGCCGATGTGTTTCATATGCGATTCGATGGCGTAGCCGATTTCAGCCACCAGCGATGGCATGAACACCCCGCCTTTCTTGAAATAGCCGCCGTGCGGATCGAACACCGCTTTCATTTCTTCCACCAGAAAGGTGGCGTCGCCGCCCTTGCGGAACACCGCCGAGATCAACCGGGTCAGCGCCAGCACCCACTGGAAATGCTCCATATTCTTGGAATTGATGAAGATTTCATAAGGCCGGCGTTCCTGGTGAATCGTGTCCTGGTTGAGGATGATGTCGTTGATGGTGATGTACAAGGCATGCTCGGACTGCGGAGTCTTGATCTTGTATGTCGAACCGAGCAACACTTCCGGGCGCGCCAAGTTTTCGTTCATCGACTCCAGCGAGGGTTTTTCCGCTTCCTGCTGGACGGTTTCGGTGTTGTCTTTAGTCAGCACTTTGTAGCCGACGATTTTTTTGTTGATTTTGTGTAGGGTCATGGGTGTTCCGTAATCTGTAGGTTGGGCTAGCGAAGCGTAGCCCAACATTGATGGCCTTCGTGTTGGGTTACACCTATCGGCTTTTATGCCCTCTAGGGTGAACCCAACCTACATTTTTTTATCAAAACTTGCCGTAATAGCCTTCCTTCAAGGCATCGAACAGGTTGGCGGCGGTGTGGGTTTCGCCGTCGTATTCCACTTCCTCGTTGCCCTTGAATTCCACCACATGGCCGTCTTCCAGTGTGAATTGGTAGGTGGTGTTTTCCAGATCGGATTCCTTGACCAGTACACCCTGGAACACTTCCGGGTTAAAGCGGAAGGTGGTGCAGCCTTTCAGGCCTTGGTCGTAGGCGTATTCGTAGATGGACTTGAAGTCTTCGTACGGATAGTCGGTCGGCACGTTGGCGGTCTTGGAGATCGACGAATCGATCCATTTTTGCGCGGCGGCCTGGATGTCGACATGCTGTTTGGGCGTGACTTCGTCGGCGGAAATGAAGTAGTCCGGCAACTGCTGGTCGGGATTTTCACTGTAAGGCATCGCTTCCGGATTAACCAAATGGCGGTAGGCCAGCAATTCGAACGAGAACACGTCGATTTTTTCCTTGGACTTTTTGCCTTCGCGAATCACGTTGCGCGAATAATGGTGGGCAAAGCTCGGTTCGATGCCGTTGCTGGCGTTGTTGGCCAAGGACAGCGAGATGGTGCCGGTCGGTGCGATGGAACTGTGGTGCGTGAAACGGCAGCCGACGTCGGCCAGTTCCGCCACCAGTTCCGGTAGATCTTGCGCGACTTTTTGCATGTAGCGGCTGTATTTGGCGTGCAACACCTTGCCAGGCACTTGGTCGCCAAGTTTATAGCCGTCGGCTTTCATCTCCGGGCGTTTGTGCAACATTTCGCCGGTGACGGTGAACAGTTGCTCCATGATAGGTGCCGGGCCTTTTTCCTTAGCCAGTTCCAGGCCGGCTTTCCAGCCTTCCAGCGCCAATTCCTTGGTGACTTGTTCGGTGAAGGCCAATGACTCTTCGTTGCCGTATTTCATGCCCAGCATGGTGATGGTCGAGCCCAGGCCCAGATAGCCCATACCGTGGCGGCGCTTGCCGGTGATTTCGTCACGTTGTCTTTCCAGCGGCAGGCCGTTGATTTCGACGACGTTATCCAGCATGCGGGTGAAAATGCGGATGGTCTTGCGGTAGGCTTCCCAATCGAAGCTGGCTTCCTTGCCGAAGGGTTTTTCGATGAAACGGGTCAGGTTGATCGAACCCAACAAGCAGCTGCCGTAAGGTGGCAAGGGTTGTTCGCCGCAGGGGTTGGTAGCGCGGATGTGCTCGCAGAACCAGTTGTTGTTCATCTCGTTGACCTTGTCGATCAGGATGAAGCCGGGTTCGGCGTAGTCGTAAGTGGAAGACATGATGATGTCCCACAGGCGGCGCGCAGGCATGACTTTGGTGATGCGGCAAGCCACCAGGCCTGCCTCGTCAACCACATAGCCTTTTTTATTGGGCAGGTCGCGCCAGATGATTTTGCTGGCGTCGGTCAAATCGAGTTTGTCGGTACTGGCTTCGCGCTCGGTAACCGGGAAGGACAACGGCCACTGACCGTTGTTTTTCACCGCTTCGACAAATTCGCTGGTAATCAGCAGCGACAAGTTGAACTGGCGCAGGCGGCCGTCTTCGCGCTTGGCGCGGATGAAATCGACGACATCCGGATGGGCCACGTCGAAAGTCGCCATCTGCGCGCCACGGCGGCCGCCGGCCGACGACACGGTAAAGCACATCTTGTCGTAAATATCCATGAACGACAGCGGGCCGGAGGTATAGGCGCCGGCGCCAGACACATAAGCATCGCGCGGACGCAGGGTAGAGAATTCATAACCGATGCCGCAGCCAGCTTTCAGGGTCAAACCGGCTTCGTGGACTTTGTGCAAAATGTCGTCCATCGAGTCTTCGATGATGCCGGACACGGTGCAGTTGATCGTGGAGGTGGCCGGTTTGTGTTCCAGCGCGCCGGCGTTGGAAACGATGCGGCCGGCCGGAATCACGCCCTTGCGCAAGGCCCACAAAAATTCCTTGTAGTGTTTTTCTTGCAGGGCTTTGGTGGTTTCGACGCTGGACAACGCTTTGGCAACGCGCTTGTAGGTCTCGTCGATAGTCTCGTCGATGGCTTTACCGTCCTTGGTTTTTAAGCGGTACTTGCTGTCCCAAATGTCCAGAGAGGCGCTTTGCAGCGGGATTTCAGTAGTGTTTTGCGTCACAACATGCAGTTTAGCTGTCATTCGTGGGTTCCCTTTTCTAGTTGAATGGTTACTGGACAATCGCACCGGTCCGGTACGGCTAAGATATTGATGTTTATTGGTTTAGAACCGAAAACACTGCAGCCAGGCCACATACTGCATATAGTGTTTATGGATAAATTTTAGCACAACATATTGTGTTGTCAGCGGGAAATTTTTACTAAAAAGCCCCTCTTGTAGCTTTGTTTTTTTAACTCAAGGAGTTAGCGGCGGCATTTAATTTTAAAATGATGTGGATACGGCTCGGATGCCCGCCAAGCACTCGGCATTCCGCAGACCAAGCGGCCCATCTCAGCAACGCGTCGGGGTAAGATTTTACGTTTAAGGCATAGTTAATATTTCTGGCTACAATGAATTCGCCAGCTGCTTACAGCGGATTGAAGATTGAGTTGGCAAGCAACGATTACACCACCGAGGCAAACATGAAGAACATCAGCAAAATTTTATGGTCGGGCGCTTTATTTGCGTCTGTTGGCTTGGCGCAGCCTTGCTTCGCCGGCCTGGAAACACCGCGTATCGACCAACGTCAGGAAAACCAGGAAAGACGCATCGAGCAAGGCGAGGCGTCCGGTGCTTTAACCAACCGCGAGGCCAACCGTTTGGAACATCAGCAAATGCGGATAGAACATCAAGAAGACGCCGCCAAGGCCGACGGCACGGTGACCCCAGTAGAACGGGCCCGCTTGACCCACCAACAAAACAAGGCCAGCCGCAACATCGCCCGCAAAAAACATAATGTCAGACGGCAATAAACGACGCTAAAAAATCCGGCAGTATCGCCGGATTTTTTATTTACGCATCGCCTTTCATTAGATTCAGCAACTCGTCGGCCGACACCTTACCGCTGATATCGGCGCCGTCCAGCAAACTATCGGCCAAATCGCGTTTATGGCCGTGCAAGGCGACGATTTTTTCTTCGATGGTTTGCTTGGCGATCATCCGGTAAATCGTCACCGGCCGTTGCTGGCCCATTCGGTGGGCGCGGTCGGAAGCTTGATCCTCGACAGCCGGATTCCACCAAGGATCCATATGAATCACATAATCGGCCGCGGTCAGGTTTAAACCGACACCACCGGCTTTCAGACTAATCAAAAACAACTCGCCCTCGCCGCGCTGAAAGGCATCGACTCGTTGCTGTCTGTCCTTGGCCGGGGTGCTGCCGTCCAGATATTGGTAACGAATGCCGCGCTTTTCGACATAGGCTTTGATGAGCTGCAAATGATCGACAAATTGGCTAAATACCAAGGCCTTGTGTTTGTTATCCAGCAGTTCGTCGACGATGTCGCCGAAGGCCGCCAGCTTGCTGCTGGCCAGCGTCATATCGGGATTGGCCAGCCGGGTGTTGCAACAGCTGCGGCGCAATTTAGTGATCGCCGCCAGTATCTGCAATTGCTTCTGCCCCGCCGGCGCCGCTGCGTTTGCCAACGCCGCCAGACTTTCCCGACGCAGCGCTTCGTAATAGGCCATTTCCTCGCCGCTGAGCTGCACATACACCGGTATCTCGGTGCGTGGCGGCAGCTCTTGCAACACCTGGGTCTTGGTGCGGCGCAAGATGAAGGGCTGGATCAGTTTTTTCAGCTGAAACCGCGCCTCGACGCTGCGGTCGCGTTCGATCGGACCGGCGAAACGCTGATTGAATTGCTCCAGCGAGCCCAGCAAACCGGGATTGATGAAGCGAAACAAATTCCACAACTCGCCCAGATGATTCTCCAGCGGCGTGCCGGTCATGATCAATTTAAACCTGGCTTGCAGATTCATGGCGCCTTGCGAACGACGGGTGGCGATGTTTTTAATCGCTTGCGCTTCGTCGAGAATCACCGTCTGGAACTGAATCTTCGCCAGCATCTCGGCGACCTGTTCCTGCTGCAGTAAGCCATAACTGCAAATCAGCAAATCGTAAGGCTCAAGATTATCCAGCAAGCGTTGACGGTCGCCACTGCCGAGAATTTGCGGATTTAGCGTCGGCGCGAAGCGGCCGGCTTCGTTTTCCCAATTCATGCATACCGAGGTCGGCGCGACGATCAGACTGGGGCCGTTCGGCGCCTGGTCCACCAGCAGCGCCAAACCCTGCACGGTTTTCCCCAAGCCCATGTCATCCGCCAGACAGGCGCCGACACCCCAGCGCGCCAAGCGCGCCAGCCAGCGGTAACCGTCGACCTGATAATCGCGCAATTCGGCTTGAAAAGTGGACGGCACCTGCGGTTGATAATCGCGAGAATCCTTGAGCCGCTGCATATGCGCTTGCCAATGCTGATCGGCTTTGAAACCGGCATCGTCTTGCCAATCTTCCAAGGTCAAGGCCGCCAGCGGATTGATGCGCACTTTTTTACCGTGTAGATCGACGTAGGCTTTCAAATCGTCGAGGCGGCGGCGGAACTCTTCGGTCAAGGCAATGAACTGGCCGTCCTGCAATTTCAAGAAGCGACCCTGGCGGTTGTTTAATAAACCCAGCAGTTGCTGGATTTCGATGACGGTATCTTCGTTGACTTTCAACTCGCCCTGCAAGGCAAACCAATCGTTTTCGCGCTTGATTTGCATGCTAAAACCGCTGCCGCCGGTATGACCCAACAAGCGGAATTTAACGCCTTCCGGCCACTCCAACACGGCTTGCTCGGCAGGCAAGGCCTGTAATTGCAGCAATAACTCCAGACATTGCTCTGGCTCTTCCAGCAAGCAATCGCCGGACGCGTCGCGTTCCGCCTGCGCCAGCGCCGGGCAGGCTTGTAAGACAGCATCCGCGCGCCTTTTTTCCAAGGCCAGATCGCGCTTGGCTTGGCAACGTCTACCGTCGATCTCGGCGAGCACACTTTCGCCGCCGTGGCCCGGCTGAAAATACGCGCCGCCGGTCGCGAACGGCCGGATCAGCAAGGCCACGCGCAAGCCCTCGCCCAAGGGCAACAAATGCACGCGCGGCGTAGCGTCGGCCTCGACTTGCTCCGCACTGCTGGAACTGCCGCCGATGTCGGAATGCACGGTCAACAAACCGGAAATGCTGGTCAGGGTTTGCAAAACCCGTTCTTGGGCCGACAAAGGCACTTCCAAACCCTTGGGACCAAGCACCGCTTGGATTTTGTGATGATCGGCGGTGAACTCCAATACCTTCAACCGGGTCGGGGTTTCCTTGGCAATATAAAATTTTTGTTCGTAACCGGGCACGGGATCCAAACTGATTTTAATCTTGTCTTTACCGTCCAGTTTTTTAACCCGCAATTCCGCTTCGCCCTTGACCACTTCGACCCGCACCTCCACCGCATCGACCCAAAACAAATGCGGATGACCGATCAAGGCCTGCGGCATACTGCCGTCGAATTCGAAAAAGGTGCCGCTGCCGTACCAACCGCTGTCGCGGTACTCCTTGATATGCGAGCACAGTTTAATATCTTGTTCGGTTAGATAATCGAAGCTGTCGGTTTCGTGCGCCAGCCGTTTCAAGGCAATCGCCCTGCCCTTGCTCCAGCCGCCTTTGGCTTGTTGCTTTTGTTCGCGCGGCTCGATGTCCAGATGATGAGTGGCCTCGTCGTAGCTCAATAGCCACACCAAACGGGTGGGTTTGTCGACTTGCAGCGAGGTTTCGGCCTTTTTTTCGGTTTTCGGCAGATTCAACAAGGCATCCAGCGCCAGCTCCCAATCAGGGCGGCTGGCGAACAAATCGACCAGCGCCGGCCTATCCTCGAGAAAACCGCTATCCCATTGCTTGGATCGTGGCGGCTCGATGGTTTTGAATATTTTCGCCAGTTCCGCCGCCGGCCAATGGTAGCCGTTATCCAGCAAATGCCGGTAAAGCTTCTGACTAAGTGGCGAGACCTGCTTGCTATGATCGGCTTTGACCCAAAAACCGATCAGCGCTAAAAACACATGTAACAGCAACGGCGGAGTTTGCAAAGTGTCGGGAGCGCCGCTTTCCCGATAGCCGTTAACTATCCTATAAGGCAAATCCGTCTGTAACAGCTGATCGCGTAGCGATAAATCGCCCTGCAAAAACCGATTAAACAAGGCTAGCTCGTGATAAACGCCCAGCCAGTAGCCATCAGCCTTAATGGCTTGATTGAGCAGCGTGCTTAATTTGGTGCGTTGCTTGGCATCGTTGTTTTTCAGGATGGCCAGCGGGTAAAACACCCCGGCCAGCCCGTAAAAATAAGCACTGCGCTTACCCGAGGATTTTCTCAGTACAGCCAAGGCGGATTCGAATCGACTGACGGCACCGGCATAATCGCCACGCAGAAAAATCAACGTTGCGGCCAGGGCTTGCAACTCCGCATCATCTTGGCCGGCCAAGCGTGTTTCAACCTCGTCCCATTCGCCCCGTAACAGCAGTAACTCCAAGGCCACCCGATTTAACAGCTCTTGCTGCATGCCTTGGCCGGCGAACAACAACTGTTGCAACAAGCCATCCAATTTTTGATCGGCATATAAATACAGCAGCTGATGCAATCCGGCGTAGCCGCTCAAACCGACCAGCAATTGCGGGTGATAGCGGCTAAACCACGCCGCATCCAGCGGATTTAAAAACCAGGTCAAATATAGTTCGTTGCCGACCGGCAGCTTACCCAAATAGCGCCCGCCGTTTTCCAGACATTCGTCGACTTTGGCGTAATCGCCTCGATAGAATTGAAGCCGCGCCTCGCGGATGCAATCGTCCACGGTGTTGTAGCGGTAGTAACCAGGACCGGGTGGATTATGCTGTAACACCGCCGCCGCGTAGGTTTCGAATTCGTTATCGACGATGGTTTGTCGGGTAATCACTTCCGTCAGCGTCCGGCAACACCGGCTACCGCCGGACTTGGCATTTTCTTCCACCAGTTCGGCCTTGATCAGCGGTTTTAAACGGGCCTTGACCGCTTCGGATTTCAGCACCTTGCTGCCTTCCTTGATGCCCAGGCTGGACAAGCATTTAGCCAGATTGGTCAAAGAGCTATAGCCATAATACATCGCCAGCAGTTTCAGAATAGTTTGCTGCTCGGCGGTCAAGGTTCGATAAGTTTTCAGGCGTTCGATTAAACGAGAAGATTGCATGGGTCCGGCAAAATGACAAAAAGGAGTGATGGTACCAGTTTGAGCCGCGAAGCTGAATAGCTTGGCCACCGGGTATAAAAAAGCCCGCAATGCGGGCTTTTTGCCTAACCGATTGACGATGCGTTACAGCTTGGCCAAGACTTTGGCGACGGTTTCGCCCATCGCCGCCGGCGTTGGCGCGATGGTGACGCCCAGTTCCTTCAGCATTTCGACTTTTTCCGCCGCCGATTCGCCGGTCGAGGAAATAATCGCGCCGGCATGCCCCATGCGGCGGCCTTTCGGCGCAGTCAGACCGGCGATATAGGCTACGACCGGTTTGGTCATATGTTCCTTTGCAAACATGCCGGCTTCGACTTCTTGCGGGCCGCCGATCTCGCCTATCATCATCACGACCTTGGTTTCAGGATCTTGTTCGAAGCGCTCCAGAATGTCGCGGTGCGAGCTGCCGTTGATCGGGTCGCCGCCAATGCCGACCGAAGTCGACACGCCGATGCCCAGTCGTTTCATCTGGTCGGCGGCTTCGTAGCCCAGCGTGCCGGAGCGGCCGACGATGCCGACGTTGCCGGGAATATAGATATGGCCAGGCATGATGCCCAGCATCGATTTACCGGGGCTGATGGTGCCGGCGCAGTTAGGGCCGGTCAACACCATGCGCTGTTCTTTGGGAAAACGGCTCAGGAAGATTTTGACCTTCATCATGTCCTGGGTCGGGATGCCGTCGGTGATTGCCACGCAATATTTGATGCCGGCTTCGGCGGCTTCCATGATGGAATCGGCCGCATAAGCGGGCGGCACGAACACGATGCTGGCTTCGGCACCGGCTTGTTCGACCGCTTCCTTGACGGTGTTGAACACCGGCCGATCCAGGTGTTTCTGACCGCCCTTGCCGGGTGTGATGCCGCCGACCACATTGGAGCCGTAGTTGATCATGTCTTGCGCATGGAAAGTGCCGATCTTGCCGGTGAAACCCTGGACGATGATGCGGGTGGATTTATCGATAAAAATTGCCATGTTGATTAACCTTGCGCCTTACAGGGAAGTAATAGTGTCGCGCGAAGCAGGAGGCTGGTAGCGACCAGCGACGACTTCGTTACGGGCCTGAACCGCTTTCTCGGCGGCTTCCGCCAAGGTATCGGCAGTGATGATGGGCAAACCGCTGTCTTCGATGATTTTACGGCCTTGCTCAACGTTGGTGCCGGACAGTCGCACCACCAGCGGCACTTTCATATCGATGTTTTTGACGGCCTGCACTACACCCTCGGCGATCCAGTCGCAACGATTGATACCGGCAAAAATATTGACCAGCATGGCCTTGACGTTTTTGTCGGCCAACACCATGCGGAAGGCTTTTTCGGTACGTTCGGCCGAAGCGCCGCCGCCGACATCCAGGAAGTTGGCCGGTTCGCCGCCCGCCAATTTGATCATATCCATGGTCGCCATCGCCAGACCAGCGCCGTTGATCATGCAGCCGATGTCGCCGTCCAAGCCAACGTAACTGAGGCCTCTATCGGCCGCCGCCATTTCCCGCGGGTCTTCCTGAGTTTTGTCGCGCAATTCGGAGATTTTTTGGCGACGGAACAAGGCGTTATCATCAAAGCCCATTTTGGCGTCCAGCGCGATCAGTTCGCCGTGGCCGGTCACCACCAACGGGTTAATTTCGACCATGTTGGCATCCAGCTCGCGCATCGCGCGGTAGCAGCCTTGAATCAGCTTCACCGCATGCTGAATTTGATCGGGCTCCAAACCCAAGGCGAAAGCCATTTCCCGCGCCTGAAAATCTTGCAAACCCACCGCCGGCTCGATATAGATTTTTTTGATCGCATCGGGATTGGTTTCGGCCAGTTCCTCGATTTCCATACCGCCTTGCGCCGAACCAACCATGACGATGCGTTCTTGGGCGCGATCGATCAACAAACTGAAATACAGTTCCTTGGCGATGTCGGTGCCGGCTTCGATATACAGGCGCAAGCATTGTTTACCGGCGGGACCGGTTTGATGGGTCACCAAACGTTTGCCTAGCAAGGCTTCGGCGGCATCGCTGACTTCCTCGTGGGTTTTGCAGATTTTGATACCGCCGGCTTTGCCGCGCGCACCCGAGTGAATCTGGGCCTTGACCACCCAGACGTGACCGCCAATTTCGCGCGAACGCTGTATGGCATCTTCCGGGCTGTAGGCCAATCCGCCGTCGGCTATTTTGACGCCATATTCGGCCAGCAATTGCTTTGCTTGGTACTCATGAATGTCCATGGTATCTCTCTAAGAATTATTATAGAAATCTCGTAGGCTGGGTGGGCATTGGCGAAACCCAGCATTTCAGCCTTAAAGCCGGGTTTCGTTGCATATAACCCAGCCTACATTGGGATTATTTCGTTTTCGCGGCAATCGCTTCGGCGGCGCGGACGATGTTGTTCGCCATCCGTTCGGAAGCGGCATCGATCAAGCGGCCGTCCAGTGCGGCGGCGCCTTTACCTTGGGCGGCGGCTTCCTGCAACGCGACCAATATGCGTTTAGCTTTTTCGACTTCCGCGGCTGGCGGCGTGAACACTTCGTTAGCCAGCGCGATTTGTGAGGGATGAATCGCCCATTTGCCTTCGCAACCCAGCGCAGCTGCGCGGCGGGCGCCGGCTTTATAACCTTCCGGGTCTTTGATGTCGCCGAACGGGCCGTCGATCGGACGCAAACCATAGGCACGGCAGGCCACCGTCATCCGGCTGATCGCCGCATGCCATTGGTCGCCGGGATAATCGGGGTTCAAGCCGCCGATATTGACGGTACGGGCACGGTTACTGGCAGCATAATCGGCAACGCCGAAATGCAGCGCTTCTACCCGGCCGCCGATCGCGCCGTTTTTGGCGATGTCTTCGACATTGGCCATGCCCAGCGCGGTTTCGATCAGGCATTCGATGCCGATTTTGTTTTTCAGACCTTCCTGCATTTCCAGCTGGGTCAACATCGCATCCACCATATAGACATCGCCGTAAACACCGACCTTGGGAATCAAAACGGTGTCGATTTTGGCGCCGGCCTGTTCCACCAGATCGACCACATCGCGCACCATGTATTGGGTATCCAGACCGTTGATACGTACGGACAAGGTGATGCCGTGAGCTTTCCAGTCCAGATCGTTGATGGCCTGGATCACGTTTTTTCGCGCTTGCAGTTTGTCGTCCGGCGCCACGGCGTCTTCCAGATCGAGAAACACGAAGTCCACACCGCTTTTCAGGGCTTTTTCGAACATTTCCGGGCTGGAACCCGGCACCGCCAATTCGCAGCGCTGAACGCGTTGGGCATTGGCTTCGTATAAAGTGTGGCTCATGTATCAATTCCTAAGGTAAGAGAGCGAACGGCTATTTTTGCCGCTCCGACTATTAATAAATAGCTCGCCATTTTACTTTCAGACCGAGTAAAGTCAATTTGCACGGTGCACCAGATTAGGGTTTGTGGATTTCCAGACCAGAAATCAAATATTCGAACAAGTTCTGATCTTCTTCATCAGCCATGCCGAATCGATCTAAATGACACTCGAGAATAGGTACAACATGCTTTGAAATGTAACTGCAATTGGTCTTAGTTCCGTGATCCAACAAAATTATCGCCAAAACGTTTTTGAAATCGTCATCACCCAAATGAAAATGTAACGCCGCCAGAGATACCAGTTGCGCCTCGCTATACGGCCTGTCCTTCGGCCAACGCGCCGCTAAAAAACGCAGACGGTTCAAAAAAGCCCTGATTATGCGTGGGGCATGAATCACGCCGGAACGGTCCGCCGCGATCAACGGCATCCAGATCTCCAAAGCCTGCTTAAACACATCACTATCTTTCAGCGGCTCGGCGCCGACAAATTCACGGCGAAAGCTTTTGCCGAAGCGTTGGAAAGCGGAATGCCATTGTTGCCAGCGTTGGGGGTCGCGCCATATCCCTAATAACCCGGCGAACAGCACGCCAAAAAGGGCAAGCAGGCTTAACCCCCATGTTGTCAATTGCGCCGACGTTGGCCATGCCTCCGGCGCAGGACGGAAGTAACCCGATTCGACGAGCTCAACCCTATCAGGTTGGGCAGCAGTTTGCTCCGTTCCGACTGCAGTACCAGGCTTGGCAACCCGCTGCGCGGGGTTCGTAGAATTGCCGGCTGAACTGCTTTGCACTGAAGACTCGCTCACCCGCTGACTATTCGGCCACGGGTAAATAGCCGCTCCGAGCAAAACAGCAACTGCCAGCACGATTTGCAAACCCAAGTCCAGATAAACGCCAATCTTCTGAATCTTTTCCTCGCGCTGCGCCTCACTGTCAATTTCACCACCCTCGCCGAACAGCAGTTTACGCATAGATTCAGGGCTTGCTTTCGGTACCGGCACTTCGATATTGATCAGCTTTTGCAAGTAAAAACGGGCCAGATTGCGCGGCTTGGATTTGGTTTGGCTACTGTCTTGTTCAGCACCGTTACCGTCGAATTCGTGCAGCGCCTTGGCCAAATCTTCAAAATGTAATTTGACGTTGGCCAATACATATTTAGGCGCCACACCCAAGACGATGTATAAATCGCCAGCATTCACCAAAAAATTCAAGATTTCCAACACCCGCATCACATGTTCGCGCTGGCAACGATCCAGATCGTCAATGAACAACACCAAGGTTCTCCCGCCCAATAAATGGGTCAGGCGCTGAAAACGTTGCTGCCAAATTTGCCGAGTGCCCAACGGTTCGGCCGGCCCCGTCAAGCCCACCGTTTTTACAGCCGATTTCAGCAGATCGGTGCTAGCCAAACCGAACATCGACGAGGCTCTGATGATCAACAGTATCAGCGGCATCAAACCACCTAAGCCGGTGATCAACCAGAATGGCAACGACGAGTTGCTATCGCCTGCGTGCTCTAATTGCGCCGTTATCAGTTGCCGGCGTTCGTCGGTCAACATGCCGAATGCTCGCTCCACTTCATCGAGAAATTCCGCATCGTTATTGAAATGAACTGCCTTGGCGCAGTCCTCCGGCCGCTGCACTTCACTTTTCAATTGCGGTTGCACCAGGCATACCAATTTCCGACATTCCTCGGCACTAAGTTCGGTAACGGTTTTGCCGACGGTTGGATTGGATTTGTCCAAACTGCCCGCCTCGGCCGGACATAACTTGGCATAGCCTCGCCCGCTCAGAAGCGCGGGCTTTTCCAGATTTAGCTGTTCAGCAAGATCGTGCCACCATGCCACCACGGTTTGCTGGCGCTCGGCATGGCTAGCCAGAAATACCAAAGCCGCCGCCAACATCAAAATCAGCAATTTCAACCACCAGCGTCGATGAATAAGGGAGCGCGCCCGAAACCAAAGTGCCGGCAATAGCCATGGCCACCAACGCGGCGTCGCTTGTTGGCGCACACATTCGAGGATAGAGCCTAAAACCTGCTGTTCTTCCTGATGATGCCAGGCGTTGTATAACACGGGCCGCATGCCGGCCCGGCGTAATTGCGCTTGCAGATAGGTCATCACCGTGCTTTTGCCGCTGCCCCAATCACCGGTAATCGCCAACGTCAACGGCGGCATGGTGTGTTCGTTGCGCAAAAAATCGGCAATATCGCGCGCCAATTGCAGACTACCCAGATAATCGGCACTGGCCGGGCCACCAGGGTTGTCAGTGGTACCTATGGCGTTGAGACCAAATTTTTCGACGGTCTGATCCGATCCTGCCTTACCCATAAGGGCTTTAAACATACGCTTACCGGAAAGCACCAGCCAAGCCCAAAGGTACCAGACTAGAGCGTAAAACCACGGCGCCGGCGTTTTGCGATAGTGAATATCTTGCCAGACTTGACCGCCATCGGCGCTACTCAGGATGGTGCCATCCTCTCCCACCACCCAGCCGCGCTGGCCGTCGCCAAGAAATTGCACGGCGCTCAGCCATGACTGCTTGCCGCTACTCTGCGTTTGCCAGATTTGGCCGCCGTCGGCGCTGCTCAGGATAGTTCCATTGTCTCCCACCGCCCAGCCGCGCAGGCCATCCCCGAGGATTTGCACGGCGGATAGCTCTGCCTGCTTGTCACCGCTCTGCGCTTGCCAGGTTTTGCCGCCAACGGCGGTACTGAGGATCGTGCCATTGCTTCCCACCGCCCAGCCGCGCTGACCGTCGCTGAGAAATTGCACAGCCCTAAGCTCTGCCTGTGTGCCGCTACTCTGCGCTTGCCAGGTTTTGCCGCCATCGGCGCTGCTTAGGATACTGCCCCTGCTTCCCACCGCCCAGCCGCGCTGGCCATCGCCGAGAAATTGCACGGCGCTCAGCCATGACTGCGTGCCGCTGCTCTGCGTTTGCCAGGTTTTACCGCCATCGACGGTACTGAGGATCGTGCCATTGCTTCCCACCGCCCAGCCGCGCTGGCCGTCGCCGAGAAATTGCACGGTGCTCAGCGGCGCCTGCGTCCCGCTGTTCTGCGCTTGCCAGGTTTGGCCGCCATCGACGCTACTCAGGATGGTGCCATCCTGTCCTACCGTCCAGCCGCGCTGGCCGTCGCCGAGAAATTGCACGGCGCTCAGCCATGACTGCGTGCCGCTGCTCTGCGCTTGCCAGGTTTGGCCGCTATCGGCGCTACTCAGGATAGAGCCATTGTATCCCACCGCCCAGCCGCGCTGACCGTCACCGAGAAACTGCACGGCCCTCAGCCATGTCTGTATTCCGCTACTCTGCGCCAACCAGGTTTGGCCGCTATCGGCGCTACTCAGGATAGTGCCATTGTATCCCACCACCCAGCCGTGCTGGCCGTTGCCGAGAAATTGCACCGCGGTTAGCTCCACTTGTGTGCCGCTGCTCTGCGCTTGCCAGGTTTGGCCGCCATCGGCGCTGCTTAGGATACTGCCACTGCTTCCCACCGCCCAGCCGCGCCGGCCATCGCCGAGAAATTGCACGGCGCTCAGCAGCGCCTGCGTCCCGCTGTTCTTCGCTTGCCAGGTTTGGCCGCCATCGGCGCTGCTTAGGATACTGCCACTGCTTCCCACCACCCAGCCGCGCTGGCCGTTGCCGAGAAATTGCACCGCGGTTAGCTCCACTTGTGTGCCGCTGCTCTGCGCTTGCCAGGTTTGGCCGCCATCGGCGCTGCTTAGGATACTGCCACTGCTTCCCACCGCCCAGCCGCGCCGGCCATCGCCGAGAAATTGCACGGCGCTCAGCCATGTCTGTGTGCCGCTGCTCTGCATTTGCCAGGTTTGGCCGCCATCGGCGCTACTCAGGATAGTGCCATTGTCTCCCACCGCCCAGCCGCGCTGGCCATCGCCGAGAAATTGCACCGCGTTCAGCGATGCCCGCGTGCCACTACTCTGCATTCGCCAGGTTTGGCCGCCATCGGCACTGTTCAGGATCGTGCCGCCGACTCCCACCGCCCAGCCGCGGTTGTCGTCGATGAATGAAATGCGGTTCAGACGCCTTAGAACGATTGGCTCGACCTCGTTGGCTGTGGCGACTTTAGCCTGAGCTGGCGAGTTCGCGGATTGGGCTGCGAATGCGCTGGATGAATTAGCCTCAGTATTACCGTTAGCCTGCCAGGCTATTGTCGCGGGTTGCCAATGTTTTCCACTATCATGACTGTAAACAATAGTGACATCACCAAACAAGCCACTTCCACCCACCGCCCACATTCGCGAACCATCCGCCGATACGGCGATATCGTTCAATTTTGCGCCAATCACCGGCAGTCGGCGAAAGGCATTGCGTTCGATGGGATACTTCCAAAAATCCAAACTTGTCCAGGTTGGCTCGGCCCGAAATGCATCGGGATGCGGATCTTGGATGAAGGCAAACAGCGTGAAGCTAAGTGTGGCTGCCAAAGCCAGCAGAAAATTGAACACCGGCAGTAGCCAGAGCGGTAAATGCGGCTTGGTTTGATCGGGTGCTTGCATGGCGGCGGAGTTTTAATGTTTTTCTCGCCGTTTTAGCAGTAAATCCGCCAACTGGGAAGCGATCGAGCCGCTACCGTGATTCCGACACCCACCTAAGCCTGGTAAATATGAACCCCGACTTGCTCAAAACCGCCTTCTGTGGCACCATCCCGCGATTTTCTACGCTTCCAAAATTCCAAGGAGAAACCAGATGGCGGGTCGCAATCACCTTTTTGTTCCAGGTCCAACCAATACCCCACATGAAATTCTGAGCGCGATGCATGTGCCGATGGAAGATCACCGTTCGCCGATTTTCCCCAAATTGCTGGCGCCGATTCTGGAAGACCTGAAAAAAGTGTTCCGCACCGAAACCGGCCAATGCTTCGTGTTCCCGGCCACCGGTACCGCCGGCTGGGAAGTGGCGATGACCAACTGCCTGAATCAAGGCGATAAAGTATTGATTTACCGTTTCGGCCAATTCGGCCATTTATGGGCGGAAGCCGCCAGAAAATTGGGCTTTGACGTGGAAATCCACCAAGTCGAATGGGGCAAAGGCATTCCTTTGGACCATCTGGAAGCGCGCCTGAAAGAAGACAAAAACCACGAGATCAAGGCCGTCCTGGCCACCCATAACGAAACCTCGACCGGCGTGACCAGCGACATTCCCGGCGTCCGCAAGGCACTGGACGCGGCCGGCCATCCTGCTCTGCTATTCGTGGACGGCGTTAGCTCCATTGGCAGTATCGATTTCCGCCAGGACGAATGGGGCGTGGACGCATCCATCGCCGGTTCGCAAAAAGGCT
The DNA here is from genome assembly GCF_030490285.1 of Methylomonas montana. Lineage (NCBI taxonomy): Bacteria > Pseudomonadati > Pseudomonadota > Gammaproteobacteria > Methylococcales > Methylococcaceae > Methylomonas > Methylomonas montana. The sequence goes on from NZ_CP129884.1 coordinate 2,884,792, forward strand.
TCATGCTGCCGGCCGGTTTGGCGATTCTGGGCTTCAGCCAAAAAGCCCTGGCGGCCGTCGATAACAGCAACTTCCCGCGTTCGTTCTTTTCGTTGAAAGACATGGCTGCATCCAACAAAGACGGCTACACCCCCTACACGCCATCCACCCCGATGCTGTATGGCCTACGCAAAGCACTGGAATTGCTGCTGGAAGAAGGCATTGACAATGTTTATGCCCGCCACCACCGCTTGGGCGAAGGCGTACGCCGCGCAGTGGCGGCCTGGGGCTTGCAAACTTGCGCGCAAGCCGGCTGGGATTCCGACACCGTCACCGCGATCGTGGTACCGGCCGACAAGGATGCCCGCCATGTGATCGGCACCGCTTACAGCAAATACAACATCTCGCTGGGCGCTGGCCTGAGCGAAGTAGCCGGCAAGGTATTCCGCATCGGCCACGTCGGCGACATGAACGACGTGTCCCTGTTGGGCGCGATTGCTGGCGTGGAAATGGCGATGCTGGATAACGGCTTCGACATCAAAGCCGGTAGCGGCGTCGCGGCGGCGATCGAATACTACCGTTCAAGCGCCAAATAAAACCGATCGGCAACAACGGGCGGCAGGTTTGATCCGCCGCCCGTTGATTCGATTTTCAATACCAACCGACAGATCGATATAAATTCCGCAGTTCTTCTACCATCGCCCGTTTCTTAAAAGCCTGCTCCCGCCCCTCCTGGGCCACGTTAATCGGCGGCCAAACCAACACCCCCAAGCCGATAACAAGCGCTGACTCGGGTATCACACGCCATGACGGCTTGCTTTATACTAAGAAGAAATTCCGTTTTTTTACGATAGGGAAGCCCATGAGCAAGCCAAAAGTCCTGATCAGCCGCCGCTGGCCGGCTAGCGTCGAAGCCAAATTGCTGGACCTCTACGACACGACCTTGAACCAAGACGATCATCCGCTTAGCGCCGACGAATTCAAATCAGCGCTGCAAAATTACGATGCGGTTTGCCCCAGCGTCTGCGACTCGCTACCGGCCGAGGTGTTGAATGTCGGCAATAAACGCTGCAAGATTCTGGGTAACTTTGGCGTGGGCTTTAACCACATCGACATCAATGCCGCCAGGCAACAAGGCTTGATCGTCACCAACACTCCGGGCGTATTGACGCAAAGCACTGCCGATATCGCGATGACCTTGCTGCTGATGTCGGCGCGGCGCGGCGCCGAGGGCGACCGACTGGTGCGCGCCGGGCAATGGACCGGCTGGTGTCCGACCCATATGATGAGCAGCGACGTCACCGGCGCCACGCTGGGGCTGATCGGTTTCGGCCGCATCGCTCAGGCCATGGCTCGCAAGGCCCATCACGGCTTTGGCATGAAGATTCTGTATTTCAAACCCAGCCCGGCCGATCAAGCCATCGTCGACGAACTGCAAGCGGTACGCTGCGAGACCCTGGAAGAGTTGTTGCCGCAATGCGATTATGTGTCGTTACATTGTCCGGGTGGTAATGACACTCGGCATTTAATCAATGAAAACAGCTTACGCTTGATGAAACCGAGCGCGCATTTGATTAACACCGCGCGCGGCGATGTCGTCGATAGCAAAGCCTTAATCAATACCTTGCGGGAAAAACGCATTGCCGGCGCCGGTCTGGATGTGTATGAAGGCGAACCCAACATCGATCCCGGCTTTTTGACGCTGGACAATGTCTCTCTGCTGCCGCACCTAGGCAGCGCCACGATTGCGACGCGTACCGCGATGGGTGAAAAAGTACTCGAAAATCTGGCGGCTTTTTTTAACGGCCAAGCGTTACCCGACCGCGTGGTTTAATGGAGAAAAATCCCGCTACGAAGCAAACACGTCGATTCGTAGCGAGTGACTTTAAGCTAACGCAGAATTCGCCGACTTGCGTTTTTTTACGCCAAGCAAGCCCATCAAGCCGATCAAAAACGACCATGCGGCGGCCGGCAACGGCACCGGAGCGGGCTGCAAGGCAGCGTTAATCGTCACATCGGCATAAAAGGTTCTCGCCTCCCCTTGCGCGAGCGCAAAGCTGTAAGTGATAGCACTTTTATCGCTAGCGATCGCAATGGCGGGATCGTAAGCCTCGACATTTAACAAACCGTTGTTAAAAAACGCATTGGCCAATAAAGCATCGCCATCCGAAAAATCAATGACCACATCGCTATCGGCCTCGCCTTGGATAAGCGTTTGCATCGTGTAACTAAGCGTTAATGCTACTTGTTGATCTTGGGAACTTTGATTTAAAAAATCCAGTTGATACCAACCGATATGCTGTGAACTGAAACTGCCCGCCGTCGCATAACCACTCACCGCAAATGTATGCGCGGCATCCAGACCAAGAGCGGGAATCGCTATCGCATTATCCGGAGCCGGTAATATCTCGCCGATACTGCCGGGGGCTTGAAAGATATAGGAATAGCCGGGATCGGCCGGCGCGTATGCGCTTGCGACCGTGACAGCATTTGCCGCGCTGCCAAGGCTGAACGAAATGGTGGCCTGGCTATTGAACGAACTGCTCGCCTGCGCATGCCCGCCAACCGCCAGCCAAATTAATGCCGCCAGACCGGTCAGTCTTGCATGATTGTTACTGTTTTTTTTCATATCTAAATCCTAGCGTCACCATGCCATCGCCAGGCCGGCAGGTTTGCCGGCTTGGCGATGGCTGGCATAATTGATTAAGTTAAGGGGCCTGCAAATAATTTTCGAACGGCAGAATCGGGCTTTGCGCACCATTAGCACCCACCGCCGGGATCAGCAGAAAATCTTCGCGAGCCAATTCGGCGTTTAATGGATTGCCTGCCGTAACCTGGAGATGATCTCCGGCATGGCCATTGGGCACCTTGATTTCCGGATGATCGAAAGGCGCTTTTTCATAACGCACTCTTTCATCGGTAAAGGTCTTTAACAGCGCAATTAAATCGGCACGCTGCTCGGGTGCATTTGCCAAGGCAATATTGGAAACCAGGGTGTGTCTGTCTACATTATCGTTATTGCCTTTGCGGGCATAAAACTCAATGACCTGCTCCAAGGTCGACATACTGCCGTTATGCATATAAGGACCGGTAAGCTCGATATTGCGCAAGCTTGGAATTTTAAATGCCGCTGTTTTAGCAACACCCAGTTTCAACGGCGCCGAACTCAGCGCGTCATTAGCAGCGGCAATTGTCGGAATATTGCCCTTGAGCGCGAAATCGTTAATACAATCCTGGTCTCTCAAGGCATTTTCCCTGGAGCCATCCGGCTGAATGCCGTTGGGTGCCGTGAATATCACCAGATTAGTGGTCGTGACGTTTTTAGCGATCTCGACCAGAAAATCGCAGCTACGCACGGTTTTGACCGCCGTATCCTTAATGTTTGAATAATTGCCCAACAAGTATTGAACGTATTGATCCGAGTAGGACAAAGGATTACCGAAGTCGTCCAGTCCACCCAAGCCCGGATCGGCAGCCGGATCAGCCACCCCGGTATTGGCAAAGCCAAGATCCATCAGTTTGATCCCGCCCACCGTGGTATTGCGCGTGACCACACTGACATGCGGACTAATGCCGGCCGCATACGCGCCGGCGTCCGGCCCCAAGGCGTCGGGGCCGAATGGTATCGCCAAATCGGGACCGTAGAACGCGTTGGGCGTTTCGGTGACTAGCGCACTGTTCAATGCGATCGCTGCGGTCGTCAACACAGGCCCCGAGTGACACAAGTTACAGTGATTATTCGTAAATGTTGCCAAACCGTTGTTCAAGGAAGTGATTTCGGCAGCGCTTTTGCCCATGCCCTCCCAGGTCGGCATATGCGTGATGGGGTCGCGCGGGGTCAAATCGATCGGCGCCTGATCCGATACCAGCGTGCCTTGATACAGTTGCAGCGCGATACCGAAGAACATCGAAAAATTGGCCTCCATCTGATTGTAAGGCTCGTGATCCAGCGCCGTCCCAAACGGCCCCGTTGAACTAAACGACCAGAACTTGGGATTGAATGCTCCCATGATCAGGTTTTTATAAGTGGTATTCAAACCCGGTTTAAGATTACCCTGCGTGCTGAAGCTCAAGGCGCCCAACACGCTGTCTTGGTGATGCACTCGCTGATTTTGCAAGGGCTGGCGCGACAACAGCTTTCGACCGATGTCGGGCCATTGCCTGCTGCGGCAAGACATTTCCAGATCACTTAACGCCGGCCCCATGGCCAAAGACGCCAATGCCGCATTTTCCAATCTCAGCTTCTTTTTAGCCGCCGTTCTGGAGCCGATTTTGACCCAGACGCCGGCATCGGCATCGCGCGCGCCCCAGGGATTGCTACCGTTATAAATATTGTTGGCGCGGCCATCCCAAAAATTCCGGTAATTGAAAATAGAATTGACGACTGTCGGCGCGTTTCTCGGCTCAACCCGCCGCGTGCCGGTGCCGTCGATATGAAATATCGGGTCGGCACTACGTGCGCACTGATCCTGCTCGCCGCTAAATTTCGAAACGCCGCTAAAGTCGCCGCTAAAGGTGCCGGCCGAAGACACCACGTCATCGGTCGAAAAAGCCACGCCGCTGGCCTTGTTCAATGGATCGTTAAAGCGGAAAGTCGGAAAATCGCTGGCTTTTAAGGTGTAATTCGGGCCGCCGCTATCGACGCTGGAAGGCAGGCGTTCGAACGATTCCGCAGTAGCCGTGCTGCCTTTCAAGCCTGGATTGATTTGATTTTTCACCCGATTGTCCGCGCCGGCATGGAAATGGCAGGAGCCGCAGGCCATGCCGTCGCTACCGACATTGACATCCCAAAACAAAGCCTTACCCAAAGCGATGGCTTTTTGCTTATCGATGACGATAGGATCCGAACCGTCCGTCGCTAAAAAGTTAACCGGCACGTCACCCAAGGTTCCAGCCACATGCGGGATAGGAACGTTTTGTAACGGCATGGGCTGCGGGCCGTGGGCCACAGCCCATGGCAAACCAAGCAAGCAGCCCGCCACGATCCAGCCAATCTTCATCATCATTCGCATAATTACCTCGTCAAAATTCAAACCTATTGGTTTCAACAATCGAAACCTGTATCGCTTCAGCAATAAACAAACCATTTCCACAATAAAAATAAAAAACAGATACTTATAGAAAATCCGACGCTGATCTTTCCAGTTAAACCCTAGAGTTAATACGCCATTTGCCACACCCGTATTAAATGGGCATGCAAATCCCGCACATTCAGACCTAAAACAGCCCGATAAAACGCTGTCGCACCTCGTGCGCAAAAAAAACGGGGCGGGAACCGACCGGCTCCCACCCCGCTGACCCAACAATAATCGTGTTGTAAAACTAGGCCGCTAAAGACAGATTTTTCTTTCTTCCGAAAGACAACAATCCCAGCAAGCCGCTGCCAAACATCCACACCGCCGCGGGCACCGGAACAGCGGAAGTTTGTTGAATCACGACATTGTCGAGCCGCATTTTGTAAGGCAGCCCAGACGTCACGAAAGAATCCGGCTCGCCGATAAAATGAATCCAGAATGCGCTGATGTCTTGAAAACCGCTATTCAACGCCAGCGTGCCGCTAAAATTGTTCGTGGCGCTGTTCGCGACAGTCTGATACGCCACACGGGTGGCATAGTTGGTACCGTCGCCGCTGGATAAATTCGCGTTATCCGCCTGGCTAAAACCCAGAATCTCCCAGGACCCGCCGCGTGCATTGCCGGCACTCACGCCCCATGGCGCCGAAAAAGTCATTTGTTGCAATGAGAATGCGCTGCCATCGACCGCGCGCATATAAATCCCGGACGAGTCATTGTGATAAGCCACTTCATACAGCGGCGTTACGCCATCCGCCGCAATGTCGTTAAGCTCCTGATGCAGATGGTTGGTGGGATTGGCGTCGCTAACCACGCCCAGCACAAAACCGGACTCTGCGTAACAGTCCGCGCACACGCCGGTTGCGGCAATATTGGAATGCCCGCCATAGGCTGCTTGATTCAAGCCATCGAAATTGATAGTCGTGGTGGTTATCGCAGCGGATGCCGCGCCAGAAACCGACGCCATGCCGGCAATCAGCAGCGCGCTGATTGTTGTTAATTGTTTCATTTATCCATACTCCTTACTTGGGTTAATTCATTCAAAAAGATATGTTTCGCCATCAATTCCCTGGTTAATCATTACCAAAGAATCACCAGGCAATTGACCATTCAGCTGTCGCCTACCCCCAGGTTACGCAACTCACTTTGCGCCATTCAAATAAAGCAATATACGGACCATAATATTTAATCCTTTATCAATCATAATGATGCCCAGCTTGAACCAGCAAAACTAACTCGAAAACTAAGCGGATTAATTTAACTGTGTTATTTACCGGCCCGCAAATAGCGAATATGCCTCGCGTCTGTCAGCCGGCCGCTCGTTGCAACCGACAAGCCGATCGTCATGCTGCTTGCCCGTGCCATTCTTCCCTGCCAAAACGTCATCCTAGCCAAAAGTTACGCTGGGCATAATTCGTGCTTGCTGAAGTCATCCAATTCCAAGGCCTTAGCTTTCTACATCATGAATAATCCATCGCTTCTTGCATTTTTTTTACTGCTCGGCAATGTTCCGGCAAACGCCGCCGAAGAAGGTCAAACCGCCCCCGCCTGCCCGGCCATGCTCTCGGAAACCAAAAAGTCGATTGATCCCAACGCTTACAAAGGCAAGGTCGTCTTGTTGGATTTTTGGGCCACCTGGTGCCCGCCGTGCATTAAGTCGATGCCTTTTTTCAATGACTTACGCCAGGAGTTTCTGAAAGAAGGTTTTGAAGTGGTGGCAATCAATCTGGACGAAGACAGCGACAGCGTGACTCAGTTTTTAAGCCAGCACCCGGTTGATTATCCGATCGCGTTCGACCCTCAGGGTGAGTGTCCAAAAATCTATCAGGTCAAAGCGATGCCTTCATCTTATTTGCTGGATAAATCCGGCACGATCCGAAAAATACATCTCGGCTTTCGGGAAGACGACCAAGCCCGATTAAGAGCGCAAATCATAACCTTGCTTGGCGAGTAAGACCCAGGGAGTTTCGATGCACCAGTTTAAAGGGATGCTTATGTTTTCAATGTGTTGCGCCGCCCTTGCCATCCAGGGGTGCGCGGGCGTGTCGCCGTGGGAACGGGGCAATTTAGCCAAACAAGAAATGGCCATCACCCCAAACCCGAATTTGACGCATTTCCGCGATCATATCTTTACCAGCAAGGAGGCTTCGCAAGGTGGACACAGCGGCAGCGGAGGCGGTTGTGGTTGCAACTAAATCCGAAAGCAGTGCGGCTTTAGCGGCTTTGACATCGGCCGCACTCGGCCTGTCCGGCATTACCGCTCACGCAGCGGCACCCATCGCCCAAGCCGAAGCCAATGTTCAATACGGCCATTACCAGGAAAGCGACGACCGCATGCGCGTCGACGTTTATCATGCCGATGTGACGGTCCCGTTTGCCGACCGACTGGAACTGTCTTTCAGTATCGATCGCGATACCTACAGCGGCGCGACGCCGGCGTTTAGCGTGCCGACCAGCATGATCAACCAGCCCAACTATAACGACGGGCGGCTGGGTTCCGTCGATATTGTCTCGGCTGCTTCGCAAGGCATCAGCGCCGGCGGGCTGACTATTTTAGGCGGGCTCAACACCTTCGAGGAATTTCGGGATATTTACGATCCCGGCAAGACGGCACTGGATGCCGGTATTGCCGAACAAAAATCGTCGGCCTTGACAGCGTCGCTAAACGATTACACCGCGCAAAATCCGCAACCGCCCGGCAGCCTCACGACGATTACCCCAGAAAACGTCACGATCAACTTCGACGGCATGACTCAGGCGGCCTACGGTGGACATGCCAATATCGCCGCGAACGGATCGTGCGCAGACTGTTATGCGGAGTCCGGTTTTGTGATGGGTGTGGTCAGCGACGCTAATCCGACCAACCATCTGCATCAGGAGCTTAATGCCCTTGCCGCGGATGGCGTGACGCCATTGTATGAAGTGGCCTACCACAACGATTCTTCGGGCATCTATATTCGCCGTACCGACGGCGCGGCGTTCAAATTGGCGGACATGAATTTTTCCGCGCCTTGGGGAATCGCGGCTGGCAACCGGCGGCAAGGAGCCTGGGAAATCCTGGGCTTTAGTCAAGCCGACAACCCCAATCTGTCCGGCGGCGACGGGACTAACTACGGCTCTAAAATCGCTTACCAACTCGTGAATAATATTGGTGTCGGCAATGTTGGCACGGATGTTCAAAACGGCACATTAACCCTGAATAGCAGTTTTCAAAACAACGATATCAAGGCGTTTTGGATACATTTTGTCGGCGAGCCGGATTCATTCATCACGCCTGGATTTCCGTACAAAATGCGGATGGACGACGTCAATTTAATCGTCTACCAAGAAGTGATATCCGGCAATCCCGGCGCGGCAGCCTGGCAAACGGCGTTCGACGCCTATCGATCCACGCTGGAAAGCGATTTGAACGCCAGCTTTACCCAGCTGCAAGCCGAATTGACCAAACAACTGACCATCGCCGCCTACCGAGCGGTTCTTAACCGCGCCACGCCCTCGATGTCGTCTGTCGTGCAGAAATATCAGGAACAACCGCTAGAAACCCGCACTATGCCGACATTCAGCGGCAAATATTACTTCGACAATAGCACTTTGGCCTTTTCCGGCGGCAAATCCGAAGAACCCGACTTTCTTTCCGATTTCGGCTCGGTCAATTTCAGCCGCGAATTCAATAATAAGCTGACGACTTTGTCTATCGGCTATAACACCGCCAGCAACCGAATCACCCGCAGCACCGACAATATCCATAGCGCGGACGGCGGCCACGTTCACGGACTAAACGATAATTCGCCCAATTATTCGGCCTTGAACGCGAGCAGCACATCGCATGGCGTTAACCTCGGCCTAGCGCAAGTACTGGGCAAGAACACACTATTTCAATCGACCGCCGGCTACACCAATCAAACCGGCTACTTAAGCAACCCCTATAAATACGTCTACGTTCGTGGGGAAGTCACGCCGGAAGAATATTACACAATAGAACAAGCCTCTTCGGGCGCCGCTATTGACTGGAACGCCATCACCAAACTGGAAATGGTCGGCCTGGAGTTGTTCCGCGAGGTCAGGCCGGATCAACGTCAGCAATGGTCTTTTTCCAATCGCCTCAATCAGCACATTCCCGCGCTGGATGCCTCGTTGCATTTCGATTACCGTTTTTATACCGATGACTGGGGTATCAATTCACATACCTTCGAGCTGAAATGGCATCAGTCGCTGCCGCTAGGTTTTACCATCACCCCGAGTTTTAGGTATTACTCGCAATCTCAAGCCGATTTTTTCGCACCGTATTTCTTAGCGCCGCGCGCCGATGGCCATTATTCCAGCGATTTTCGGCTGGCCGATTTTGGCGCCTTCAGCGGCGGAATTAACTTCAAAAAACAATTCAATAAGGGCGTCGCACTCGATGCCGGCTTTGAGTATTACACCCGGCAAAGCGACTTGAAACTGGGCGGCGGCAGCGATAACAGTTATGCCGATTACAGCTATTACATGGTTCACGCCAACCTGAATGTCAATCTGTCCGCGCTGGCATCCCAAGCCGACGACCGGCATGCACAGCACATGCACCATCACCAAGGCCCACCCTTACCGGCCGGCGTGATGTTCGGCCACATGATGCACAACCCCGGCGAGTTGATGGTCGGTTACCGATACGCTTACACCAACCAGACCGGCGCTATGCAATCGGGAGGCCACGCAGTCAGCGACGCCTCGCTGCTGAACACCGCCTGTGGCGGCTACCAATGCGCGACGCGACCTAGCGAAATGAGCATGAACATGCACATGCTCGACCTCATGTACGCCCCCACAGATTGGCTGAATTTAATGCTGATGCCGCAAATCATGGACATGAAAATGTCGCTGTCGGAGGTTCCCGGCGCCACAGCCGCCAACAGCCACGGCGGCGGCCACAGTAGCGGCGGCTTGGGCGATACCCTGATGGCGGCCATGATCAAAGTGTTCGACGTACCTGGCCATCATCTGCATTTAGGCTTGGGCGTCAGCGTACCGACCGGCAGCACCGAAGTGACGGTTGACGGGCAGGACACGCCGACCAGCGAATTACAGGATTACGGCATGCAGCTTGGCAGCGGCACTTGGGATTTCAGACCCAGTCTGACCTATACCGGCCAGTTCGAAGGCTGGTCATGGGGCGCGCAATTGAGCGGCATTAAACGCATGCAAAATCAAAATCGCGTCGGCTATGCATTGGGCGACGCGTTTACGTCTACCGCATGGGGCAGCTTCAATATTATCAATGGCCTGTCCGCTTCCGTTCGCGGCATCTATACCGAACAAGGTGCCATCAAAGGCCAGTTTAATCGAGCACACTCGCTGACATCGAGCGTCGACTACGCCGGTAATTACGGCGGCCGCTTCTGGGATGTCGGCTTCGGACTAAATGCGGTCCTCCCCGTCGGACCGCTTGCCGGACACCATCTCAGCGTTGAATGGGTACAACCAGTCGCGGATGACTTTAACGGCCACCAACTCGAACGGGAAGGCACGCTAAATGCCACCTGGAGTTTCGGCTTTTAAATGCGTCTGAAAGCGAATGGCAGACTGTTATAGCCGCCGAGAATCAAGGGATTCCACACACCTGATATGGCATATCCCGTATATTTGCTATTAAAAGCCATTAAATCATTAAAATTCAATGAGTTATTTATGGCCCAAAAAATGCTTTTAGCAATATGTGCCAGGCCGAAGAGCCTGCACGTTCCACAGAAGAGTTAAAGCCACACTCGTTGTAAAGCGGGTTCGGAAAGCTTGAAATCTTGCCTCAAGACTGTCAAGCCGCCTCTTCCTGACTTAATCCAGGCCGGCGATCCCGCCCCTAATTACGAACCGGCCGATAACCAAGCTTGCGAGGCAAATACATGCTAAAAACCAAGTTATCTCAGGCAGTGGCGCTTGCCCTTACCAGCGTCACGATGACGGCAATTTCCAGTTCAACCGCCGCGGCTGCGACCGTATCTTACAACGCGTTCAACCATGACCGCTCCGCTCCCAACGCCTTGGTATCGGGTGGCAACGGCACGGACGGCTGGATGAGAACCGCGGCCAATGCTTGCGGTTCTGCCGGCAGCAGTTGCGGAGCCGGCCCTGCCACCAGTAACAACCCGACCAAAGTCGTTGCGGCCGGCAATGGTGCCGTAGCCTGGGTTGGCAACGACGCCCGCACCGATGCCAACTTCAACTATGCCGGCACCCAAACATTGAACTGGACGGCGGTAATCGGCGCCGACGAAACCGCCACAGTATCGAGACTGGATTCCAATACTCGTTACGGCGGCACCGTGCTGGCGGACGGCACCACCTTTAACTACGCCGATATCGATACCGCGAAAGGTGCTTGGCACGACGGTACCAGCGATGGCTGGAAACACGATACCGACATCGGTTTATTCAAATCGAATGTGACTCAGACCGTGACATTGTCCATCTCCAGCCTGCTCGGCAATGGCGCCTTAAACGAAACCCCGGATTACGGCTTTACCGTATTTGAAGGCAAAAACACCGGTACTACCAATTATACCCACCATGGCGCCTGGCATACCATAGATCCAACCAGCGCGGACGCGGTCGGCAATAACGACACCCAGATCACCGATCCCAACCCTTTCGGCGGCAGCGGCCTGACGACGTTAATTCTCGATGACGTGTTTGGCAACAGTGCCACCTTTACTGCCGAAGCCGGCAAGATATACACCATCTTGCTGGGCGGCTATCAAGGTGGCGATTGGATCGAAACACGCAACGATTACCAGTTGACCATCACGGCCGCACCGGTTCCGATTCCGGGCGCGGTATGGCTGTTTGGTAGCGCGCTGACCGGCTTCATCGGCTTACGGCGTCGTAAACGCACACTCGCGTAAGCTTGTAGCCAAGGTCGGCACTATCGACCCGTTCGGCCTTAAGGGCCGAACGGGTTTTTTGATGGCGCCCCCAGCATCGATAGACTGTTACATTTTGAAATAAAAAACGATTAACACGATGAACCCGTTCATGCAACTCGGCCAAGCCGCCGTTCAAAATAAGGATTTCGGATCTGCCGTGGAGTGGTTTGCCAAAGCGGCGGCCGACAATCCCAAGGACCCGCAAATCAAGGCTTGCCTAGGGCAGTCCTTATGCTGGCTAGGCAAGAAAAATGAAGGTCTGGCGCATTTACGTCAGTCCGGGCAGCTATTATTGAAAAAAGCCCGCAAAAGCCGCGACATCGGCTTGGCATTGGATTTGGCCGACCAGTTGCAATACTGGAGCGATTTTCCCGGCTCACTCGAAGTATGTCGGCAAGCCGTCCAAATTAATCCCGGAGCGGTTCGAGGCTATCAATTGCTAGCCTTGACTCACTCGCGCCTGAACCAAAAAAAATCCGCTTTGGCGGCAGGCAGACAGGCATTAAAGCTGGTGCCCAATAGCGCCATGCTGACCATTTTGTTGGCCACGCTGGAAGCTGCGGACGGCCTGAATCCGGAGGCTAAGCAACGCCTGGGAAAGGTTTTGCAAAATCCCTTATTAACGATCGAAGAGCAATTTCGGGCGCATAAGGAACTGGCGCGCATCCTGGATAAACTTGGCGATTACGATCAGGTGTTTGCCCATCTGCATGCCGCGGCCGAGATCGCGCCACGCTTGCCGGAAGTAAAGCGCCAAGACCCGGATTTAGTACCGAACATGCTGGCAAGCCACCGCCGCGAATTCGACCGTGAACTACTCGGGCGCTGGTCGAACACCTGTTTTCCGGACGACCAACCCGCGCCGGTGTTCTTGCTGGGTTTTATGCGCACCGGCACCACGTTGACCCAGGAAGTGCTGGCCGCCCATCCGAATATTTTCGTCGCTGATGAGACCGATCTGATTGCTTCGGTTGTCAAGGAATTGAACCGCCTCTCAAACGGCCAAGGTAGTCTCGCCGAGCAACTGCGTCAGCTCGATTTAGCCGGCGTGCTGCATTTACGCCGATTTTATTGGCATCGCGCCCGCGCATTGTTTGGCGAAAAAATCGGCAAGCGCTTGCTGCTGGACAAAACCACGATGAACACTATTGATCTGGGCTTGATCAATTGCCTGTTTCCGGATGCCAAATTAGTGTTTCTGTTGCGCGACCCTCGCGACGTCTGTTTGAGTTGCTTCATGCAGACCATGACGCCTACGCCATCGACGGTACAGTTGTTAAGCTGGGACGGAACGGCACGGTTTTATGCGCAAGTCATGGATTGGTGGCTGACGGTAAAACCGCAATTGACCATGGACTTTATCGAGTTCCGTTATGAAGACGCGGTTTTCGATTTCGAACAGGCTTTCCGCAACGTATTCGACTTTCTTAATCTACGCTGGGACCCGGCGGTAATCGAATTTCATAAACATGCGGCGGGCAAATACATCGCCAGCCCGAGCTTTAATCAAGTGGCCCAACCGCTGTATTCGTCGTCCGTCGGCCGCTGGCGGCGCTATCAATCGCAATACCCTGTAGTCGCAGACTATTTGCAAGCCTTTATCGGCGAATTTGGTTACGAAAACTAAGCCCCCGCAATCCGCCTGCTCTACCCTAGACGTTAACCAGCATGCCTGGCGATACGGCAAAGCATCTCAAAACGATAATCGCACAGATATTTGCCGAGGCTAAATCGCGAAAATCTTAAAAACTGCGGGATATGACTTACCCATAGGGCATTTCCCCCAGTTTACCTACCAGCATTAAGTTGACTTATCGAAAAAATCGACTAGCAGCGGCCACGCACCCAGTGTTTACTAATAAACCCAACAGCAAATGATTAACAACACTTTGATTTTGTTGATTTTATATAAACATTTAGTCTTAAAACACAATCAGGCATGGCTATTGCGTTTGCGATAGTGATGTCGAGTCGGAAAACAGTCCTATCGGTTGCCATGATCAGAAACATCCGGAGCTGTGTTTTCTGTCAAATCCCACCGTTGTCCGCCGCATCCGCCTTACTTCGTACAACACAGGATGATAAGAATGAAAAAACACATAAAACTCTCTATGGCGTTTGCCGTGCTAACGCTCGGATATGTATTGACGCCACGGCCAGAAGCTCCTTTCACCGGCCACGGTAACGTCGATACCTTAAGCAGTCTCTACAACCGTTGGAAAACCAGTCACGAGCAACAGGGCAATATTGAAACGCTACGCATTGCGTTAACTTACTCTAAAGCTCAGTCTAAGGACCTGACTAGTGCAAGCGGCGTGGCCTTGCTGAATTTGGTCAGCGGCCAGTTACAAGTCGCCGTCAATGGCTTATCCGATGCGGAGCAACACGATGTCTGGCTGCTAGACAATCACAAAACGGCTAACGCCGATAGCGCCATCAAAATCGGCCGCTTGTCGGCAAATCATAGGCTGATCACGCAGCTGGATGCCGACCGTTTGAACGGTTTCGCGATAGATGGCATCGCCATTGCCACCGCCAACCAGACACCGCAATCCGGCGGCCTATTGTTTGGTTCGCCAAGCCTTTTGCAACGCCTCTATTACACCGAACGCTATTGGCCCACCGCCAATTTGGGCACAGCCAAGGCCGAAGTCGGCCAACCTCAGCCGGCACGAGCGCCATTCGAGTTTCTGTTACCGAAAACGGCGCAAGCCTCGGCTGGCGAATCCAACGATCGACTGACTCGATTGATTGCCCGTGGTCAGCAGATTTTTACCGAGGAAACCTTTGCCGGCAATGGCCGCACTTGCGCGACCTGTCACCGCCCGGACAACAATCACACCATCGATCCAAACTACATTGCCAAATTACCCAAAACCGATCCGCTGTTTGTCGCCGAAACCCGTCCCGAGCTGGCCGATCTTGAAAAGCCAGCCTTGCTCAGGCAGTTTGGCCTGTTCATAGCCAACATCGACGGTTTCGACAGGCCGCCCGTGATGCGTAGCGCCTCCCATTTGCTGGGTATCGCCAATACCTTGACCTTCGAAACAGCGGTTAACCCAGGCTATGGGAACGGCGAATTTAGCCAGGACAACGATTATTTCAACGCCCACGACGCCGAGGCGCAACAGTCCGGCACCCACACCCAAGCCATCGGCTGGTCCAGTGATGGCGCGCCTGACGGCGGATCGCTTAGGGATTTCGCCAAGGGCGCCATCAAACAACATATGCCGAAAACCCTGGTACGAGCGGAGAACATCGATTTCAGATTACCGACCGAAGACGAACTAGATGCGCTGGAAGCCTATATGTTATCGCTGGGGCGCAGTAGCGAGATCAATCTGGCGAATATGTATTTCAAATCGCCGCTGGTCCAAAACGGCTTGTTGTTGTTTAACACCAAGAACAATCCGAAACTGGGCGACGGCAGTGTGGTGTATGGTACGACCGCCAACTGTAACGGTTGCCATTCCAATGCCGGCGGCATCAGTTCCACCACCAACGCCAATCCCACCCGCGACACCGGTGTCGAGCGAATGCGCGATCAACTGCATCATTTAGCCGATCCCAATGTCGCCTACGACGGCGGTTTTGGTCAACAGTTGCAGACCGATTGCGGCCCCAATTTTGACCAGACCTGCTACAGCGACGGTAGTCAAGCCCCCAGCGGCACAACGACTCGCCCGAGCGATCATCACGGCTTGAATCGTTTCAACACACCGTCTTTGATTGAAGCGGCCGATACCGCGCCCTACTTCCACAACAACAGCGTAACCACGCTTGAGGAAACCGTCGCCTATTACAATACCGATGCGTTCAACGCTTCGCCGGGTGCGTATACCTCCAGCAAGGCTAACCGCCAAGGCAAACTGGATTCGTCGCAAGTCATTGCCGTGGCCATGTTCCTACGCTCGATCAATGTGTTGGAAAACATCCGCAGTTCCAATCTATTGGATCAGAAAGCGATCGCGCTCAACGGCGAACAGAGCATTAGATCCTTGAAGCTGGCCATCGCCGATACCCAAGATGCCATCGACGTGTTGCAGGAGGCGGTTATCAATCCTTATCCCGATGCATTGGAAAAGTTGCAACAAGCGCTTTATCTTGAAAACCAGGCCGCTAACAGATTCAATCCACGCCGAGGCACTTTAATGCGCAAAGCGATGGCGCTCAAAAGTCAGGCCCGCGACTTGATCGTCAGCGGCGGTTAACCGAACTCTCAAGACAAGCAATTCTGTTGCCCACTTAACAAAGCCCGTTTCCCCCGATCAGCGCGGGCAACGGGCTTTGTATTTTGGACCGGTAACAGATACCCCCTTCAATCAAAACCAATCGCGATACCGTCGGCATCCAAATTCATCGTTGAAGACCAAATATGCAGTCCGTATTGTGATGATGTATTTTCCAGCAGTCATAAAAAAGCCGGTTAGCGCGTTTCGCAATCGGCAAGTGGCAAGCGGACATAGGAAATATTCCGAGCAGCAGCGCTCTGAGGCTGCATAAATCGAATGAATAATGCCGACCGAGTCTTGGTTCTCTGCCTAATTTCGGCCATTACACCGCGCTCCGCCAACTGGGCTTTAAATACGATTGCCCGCTGCTTATCACTAAAAACGCCTAGCGACAATGCCCCTTTGACCTCGCCGTCCATTACCGTCCAGATATCGGTAAATCCTTTGGCTTTTAACATCATTTTATTGATACGCGCTTGCTCGGCGTCTTTCGCCGCTGGGTAATAAACCTGAAAATCGGCGGACATGGCCAACTCTTTTGAAACGACCTCGAAAGCCTTTATATGCTCAGCGTTGCTCCAACGCCGCGCATCGGCTTGATCGACAAACGGTCCGGCTTCGTAACAATTATTTCTCTCGGCTTGCTGCTCGGTTGCAGCTGTCGGCTTAGGAGCCGGCTGACCTTTCATGATAAAAGCGTTGCCCTGTGGCGCCGTCAAACGTTGAAATATGTCTGTCACTTGCTGAGCTTGTAATTCAGCAAGCTGCCGATCCTGATGCGCCGAAATTTCTGCGCCGCGCCGCGCCGTATCTCGTTCGCTGACTAATAATAACGAAGGTAGGCTGCTTGGCAACTCAACGGGTGGAGTCAATCCCCCCGCATGGAATTCCCAGAAAAAAAATAGAATATTAAGCAGACAAACGACAAAAAACAGGGACTTCATGAGGCATTTTCGTTTCGGCAATAATTAAGCAGGCCTTTAAAGACCAATTGACTATCGACGATAGAGGGGACGGCCAATTGCCCGGCGACCCTTTCTGCGTCGCCACCGCTCAAAATCAGTCGATAGGGTTTGGATTGTCTGCGCAACACCGCTTCCACCATACCTACCGCCGCCAATAAAGTGCCGTTGTCGATAGCCGCTTCGGTGGCGGTCGCCAGACTTGTAGCGGATTGTTTTTCGCTAAACGGCAGCGCCGCGGTATTTTGCGCCAAGGCCTTTTTCATCAACAATAAACCCGAACTGATCAGCCCACCCAAGTGCCGTCCATCCGCCTCGATAAAGTCGATGGTGATAGCGGTGCCGCAATCGACGATACAGCTGCATCCGGGATAATAACGATGCGCAGCCAGTAGCGCCAACCAGCGATCCACTCCCAGTTTTTCCGGTCGGCAATAGGCGTTGATGACACCAAAGGCCTGCGCTTCGGCCAGCGGCACGATGATTTCGATTGCCGGCCAGAGCTGTTTAGCCAGTTGTACAATAGCCGCGGCTACTTGCTGCCCCGCTACCGTCGCGATTGCCAGTTGCCGTGGCCTATCGATACCGGACCAGATCTGCCGCAATAGTTCGATAAAATCCGCTGCTCTATAGTCGACAAATTCAGTGTGGTGAATGACATCAGCGTCGGCAATCGCCCATTTCAGACGCGAATTTCCGATATCGACCAGTAAAATCATGACGGCCTGAAACTGACTTCGCCGGACGCAAAAGCGCGAACCTGACCATCTGCCTGTGCCAATAGCAATAAACCCTGCTCATCGATTCCCAACACGGTACCATGATAAGCCTGCTCGGCCATAAAAATGCTGACCTGTTTTCCTTGCATGCAATCGTAACCGCGCCATTCCTCGATATAACCGCTTAAGGTTCGCGACTCAAATTCGGCAATCACCGGCAACAGTTGATTCAATAAAGCCGCGACGATTTGGTTGCGTTGGCAATGCATGGCATTTGCCAAAATGCCATGCAAATCCACCCAATCCTGCTCGATACCTTGCGCCTGATGCTCGGGCATGTAGATATTCAAACCCAAGCCCATCACCGCATGACAGGGCCCGCTGCTTTCGCCGGACACTTCGATTAAAATGCCGGCTAATTTGCGCTGCCGCCAATAAATATCGTTCGGCCATTTCAGCCCGACTTCCGCGATGCCTAAGCCCCGTAAGGCGCGCACCACCGCGACACCCATCGCCAAACTCAGCCCGGCAATAGCCGCCGGCCCACCCTGGAACCGCCATAAAATCGATAGGTAAACATTGTGTCCGAACGGCGAAACCCACTGCCGCCCACGCCTGCCTTTCCCGGCTGTCTGTTGTTCGGCCAGACAAACCAGGCCGCTTTCGCCGCCGCGTTGGGCTTGTTCAAGTAAATGAGTGTTGGTGGAATGAATTTGGTCGTGAATTTCCAGCTGTTTGAACAATTGCCTCGTCTGCGCCTCAAGATGCTGATCGATTTTCTGTTTCTCCAGCAATTGCAAAGGTCTTGGCAAGCGGTAACCTTTGCCTGATACTGCCGAGAGTTCGATGCCCAGCTCCGCCAAGACCTGTTGTTGTTTCCAGACCGCCGAACGGCTAATCCCGAGCGTTTGCGCCAACTCGGTGCCGGAATGAAACCGACCGTCTGCCAATAGCGATAACAGTTGTTTAAGCTTGGGCGAAATCAACATCCACGCATGATCCGGTTACCACCCATTAACGTAGAGAACCACAAATCGAGATCAGCTTTCGTTTTTAACGCGCAATTGCTGTAATTGTTTCTTGATGACATGTTTGATCAGCAATTCCCTGTCGTCGTCTGTAAGATTGATATATTCCACGCAAATGGCGAACGGCCGCTGCGGATTGTCTGCCGAAATGTCCTTGCATTGCACCACCCGCGCATAAGCAACGATCACCGCCATGCAGGACGTCAACAGCATGCGTAATTCCAGCAGTTCCCCTTCGTCAAGGGCCTCCTCGTTGCTAAAGGCCAAACCGGTGGCACTGAGACTGACTTCGCGGGTATCGTGTTCGGAAAATTGTTCGCTCTGGGCGTTGATCGCCTGCGCAATCAGATTGATCTTGGTGTCGATGATTTTAAGATACTCGAACATTTCCGGATCCCGTCGCTCCAGGCGCGGCGATAACATTCGGGCCTCTTGCGTCAACACCTCCAGCGCGGCCGTTAGCGAACAATTACCCAATACATCTTTGGAAACATGACTCAACTCACTAACGTCTTTTTTATCGATGACTTTATGCAGCAGATTGATGGTGTCATTAACCCGAAAATAGCGCCTTTTTTCTTCAATTTCATCCGCCATGGCGTGCTTGTCCTCAGTTTATTGGGTAAGGTTAAAATTTCCGAACTTGAGATTTTAGCCTATGCGGCCTCAATTCAGGTAATGGGTCGTATCAATCCGGGATAAGCACATCGTATCCGGCTATCAGGCGGTTAACTTCCCGGCGCGCGACACTCACCACCGGCAAGATCAAATCATCGACATCCAGGCCTCTAGCCTGCAAAGACTCCCGCTCCACGTATAAATCGTTGACATCGTAGATTGCCAGAGCCTTAAATATCGCCGCGCTATCCTTCAACGCCAACTCGCTCGGTTGCTGATGTTTTTTCAATTGCCAGACACCATCGTCGGCAAACAGCAACGCCACTTTCTGATCGAAGGCAGCTGCGGTCAAAATCGCATCCAGGGTTTCCTGAAGCTGGCTACCGTCATGAGGTAAACGGCGCATCACAAACAAATACTGTTTCATAAGGCAATCAACCGAACACGATGCAACGATCAGCCAGCAAGGTCGCCTCCAGCCATTGCCCCAAACCGGCTAT
The DNA here is from genome assembly GCF_030490285.1 of Methylomonas montana. Classification (NCBI taxonomy): domain Bacteria; kingdom Pseudomonadati; phylum Pseudomonadota; class Gammaproteobacteria; order Methylococcales; family Methylococcaceae; genus Methylomonas; species Methylomonas montana. The sequence continues at coordinate 2,904,801 of NZ_CP129884.1, forward strand.
CCGAAATCCAGGCGCTACATCGTCGTCCTGTTTGCCCTGCCGCCTGGCCTCGTCGAGACAGAGCAAGCCGCGACGTTGAGCCGCCGAGATACACACCACCAGATCCAGTCCGTGCTGCGCCGCTAACAGCGACCAATTCCGGCTGATCTGCAACTCATCGTCCGGCGGACTGGCGTAGCGAAAGGCGTGATAAACCCCCTCCTTGTAGAAAAACACCCGCAAAACCTGGTGTTCCGCCTGTAATAAGGCCTGCACAAACCGATAGGCATTGAGGCCGGCATTGCTGGCATAAGGACTGGCATTAACTTGTACGGCGTATTTCATCGCACGGTAAAATGTATTAATTGAACTAAAGATTCGCCGCATTTTAATACGTGCAAACCTCGCATGCCCGTTTTTGCCGCGAGTTGCTTCGCAATTGAACCAATTTTGCAGCCCCCTGTCCCAGTTTCCATGAAATTTAAGCCCCTCATTTTCAGCCTTGGCCTAACCGTATTCTCTGCACCACAGCACGCGGTGGAAATCGAAAAAATCCAACTGCCTGAGATGGGTGACTCCGCCGGGGCCATCATTTCACCGATTCAAGAAAAAGAATTCGGCGAAGCATTTTTCCGTAATTTGCATCAGCAAACCGAGATCAATCAGGATGTGGAGGTTCAGCAGTACATTCAAACCATAGGCAGACAATTGGCCGCCCATAGCGACACGCCGTCCAACCCCTTCCATTTTTTTGTGGTAATGGACTCCAACATCAACGCCTTTGCCGGCCCCGGTGGTTATATTGGCGTCAACTCCGGCTTGATTTTATTGACGGAAGCGGAAAGCGAATTGGCATCGGTCATGGCTCACGAGATTGCTCACGTCACCCAACGGCATCTGTATCGATCCATCGAAAAAGCCAGCAAAATGTCGATTCCGACCGTCGCGGCCACCTTGGCGGCCATTTTGATCGGCACCCAATCGCCCAACATGGGCCAAGCCGCCTTGATGGCGATTCAAGCCGGCAATATTCAATTTCAAATCGACTTTACTCGCGATCACGAAAAAGAAGCCGATCGGGTGGGCATGCAAACCTTGGCCGGAGCCAATTACGACCCGCGCAGCATGCCGACTTTTTTCGAACGACTGCAACAATCGACCCGTTATTACGGCAAAGGCGTACCGGAATTTTTAAGAACTCACCCGGTATCGGAAAACCGCGTCGCCGATACCCGCGGCCGCGCCGAGATCTATCCTTATCGACAATACCCTGACTCCTTGGCCTATTTGCTCACCAAGGCTAAACTCACCGCCATGTCCGCCCAAGACAAGCGGACCGCGATGCAGCATTTCACCACCTTGGAAATGCAAGGCACACCGGAGCAAAGAGCAGTGGCTCGTTACGGCATAGGTTTGATCCATCTGGAAAACCAGCAATACCCCACCGCCAGCGAAATCTTTCAAAAACTGACCGAACAATATCCGGAGCAACCGCAATATATTGCCGCATTGGCTCGCACCGCGATGGACGCCCACGAATACGAGAAATCCGGTAAATTATTCGAAAAAGCCATCAATAAATTTCCCAACAACGACGCCATCAAAATCGAATACACCCGCAGTCTGGTCAAGAACGCACAACCGCAACGCGCGAAACAAGTGCTGCAAAGCTTGTCCGACAGCCAAAAAGATCAACCGTTTTATTACGAATTGCTGGCGCAGATTTTTGCCGATCTGAAACAACCCGGCGAATCGCATCGCTACATGGCCGAATACTATTACACCAGCGGCGACACCGAATCGGCGATCATGCAAATCAGGCTGGCAAAACAAGAAAGCGATTTAAGTTTTCAGTTGCAAGCCATCCTCAACGAACGGCTAAATTTTTTCCTTAGCGAAGAAGAAGCCCGTAGATTGGAGCGTTAAATTCAAGCATTAGAAATCACTTATAATTTATAAGCTTTCCTGATTACCCACGACCCTCAGCAACTTACGAGCATCCTGCTAGTCCAATGAAAGCTATGAACTGACAGGAGATCGTGGCATGAAAAAGAATCCGATCCAATTTCAAAAAGGCTTTAGCCTGACGGATTTCATGAATCGCTACGGTACTGAAAGCCAGTGTGCCGCAGGGCTATTTCAGGCGCGATGGCCATCCGGGTTTCAATGCCCAGGCTGCGGTCGCCGCCGCTATAGCGTGATCAAGACTCGCAATTTGTATCAGTGCACGACGTGCCATCACCAAACCTCGTTGATCAGCGGTACGCTGTTCGAACAAACCAAGTTGCCGCTCACCGTGTGGTTTCTGGCGATTCATCTGCTGACTCAAGCCAAAACCAGTTTGTCGGCTTTAGCCTTGAAGCGGCAAATCGGCGTTTCCTACAACACCGCCTGGAGCCTCAAGCACAAGATCATGCAGGCAATGAAAGAGCGCGATGATCGCAAACCGCTGACCGGCATTATTCAACTCGATGACGTTTACTGGGGCGGCGAGCATCGGGGTGGCAAACGCGGGCGAGGTTCGGAAAACAAGACGCCTTTTGTCGCGGCGGTGGCGCTGAACAAGGAACACCATCCTATCGCGATGAACTTGAATGTCGTCAAAGGCTTCCGCAACAGCGAAATCAAGCGCTGGGCCGGCCATCATCTTCAGCCGGGTAGTCTGGTGTACTCGGACGGCTTAGCTTGCTTTTCCGCCGTGCTCGATCACGGTTGTCACCATTACTCCATTGTCACCGGCGGTGGTCCTGACAGCGTGACGAAAGAAGAATTCGCCTGGGTCAATACCATGATCGGTAACGTGAAGCGCTCCATCAATGGCACTTACCATGCCATTCAGTCCAAGCATTTACCCCGCTATCTGGCCGAGTTTTGTTATCGTTTTAATCGCAGATTCGATCTGCAAACCATAATGCCGCGGTTTCTCATCGCTGCGGCTAATTCTCCACCCATGCCGGGCCGTTTGCTCAAATTAGCTGAGGCTTATGGGTAATCAGGTAAGCTTTTGTTTAAAAAAATCAATTTCGGGACGAAACTATTTCTTGGCGAAAAAGCGGTTTTTTTGTTGGACACCCGGATTTTTTTAAAATAAACTTCGCCCACCTTTTACGGAGTGCATTCGATCTGCAAAGATCGTATCTTTATGAGGGGGAGGAAAGCGGCCTGTAATAAAGGCTGATAATAACAACAATAAAATAGTAACTGCTTGACTAAACTGCCCTAGGCAGGCGTCCAACATTAAAACAATAATAATTACAACAAACAGGACGGGCCCGCTTCATGCGGGCTTTTTATTGCCCGCCATTTTTGCCGTCACCGGCAAGCAAGATAAAGGCCCGATTGGCCTAAGTCTGCCATTTATCTTATAATTCAACCTTCTTCGCTTGAGACTGTCTCAGTGAATCAAGCTTAGTTCCCCCGAAAACTCAGATAAGGCTTTAATCATGGCACGCGTTACCGTTGAAGATTGTTTAGAAAATGTGGAAAACCGTTTCAAATTGGTTTTACTCGCCAGTAAAAGAGCACGCCAACTGGAAAAAGGCGCCGACGAATTCATACCGCGCGGCAAGGACAAAGATACTGTGCTGGCGCTACGGGAAATAGCGGCGGGCTTCGTTAATGAAGAAAACATTGACCGTCTGCATCGCTCCGGATACGTTTCGGAAACCCATCTGGAGCTCTAACCCTCATGCCCGAGATAGCTGTCAAACCAGCCGCCGCACTGCCCGCCATCGAGCATCCTGAAGAGAAGCTTCTTCATCAGCTCTGCGATATTCTGCGCAGCTATCTCGACCAAGAACAAATCAACGACGTGGTCCGTGCCTACCACTTTGGCGCGGCCGCACATTCCGGACAATTTCGCCGTAGCGGCGAAGCCTATATTTGCCATCCAGTATCGGTCGCGATCACGCTAGCCAGCATGCATATGGATAGCCACGGGATCATGGCTGCCATTCTGCACGACGTGATCGAAGACACGCCGGTCAGCAAGGAGCAAATGGCAGAACAATTCGGCATGGAAGTCGCGGAATTGGTCGATGGCGTCACCAAACTTTCCAAAATCGACAGCCGCTCCCGCGCCGAGGCGCAAGCGGAAAATGTCAGAAAAATGTTTCTGGCGATGGCGCAAGACCTAAGAGTCATCGTCGTTAAACTGGCCGACCGTCTGCACAATATGCAGACCATGGGCAATATGCCGGTCGATAAAAAACGCCGCATCGCCAAGGAAACCTTGGAAATTTATGCCCCCATCGCCAACCGTTTGGGCATGAATGACGTCCGGCATCAACTGGAATCGCTGGGTTTCAAGGCGCTCTACCCCAACCGATTCACGGTCATCAATAACGCCGTGAAAAAATCGCGCGGTAACCGCAAGGAAATCATCGACACGATTCAGAATGCCATCCAAAACCGGTTAAAGGAAACCGGACTGGACGGCACCGTCGCCGGCCGGGAAAAAAACATTGCCAGCATTTATCAAAAAATGCTCAGCAAGAAAATTTCTTTTTCCGATGTCTTCGATGTCTACGCCTTCCGGATTTACTGCGGACAAGTCGACGACTGCTACCGGGCGCTGGGCTGCGTGCATAATTTGTACAAACCTATCCCTGGCCGCTTCAAGGATTACATCGCGCTGCCCAAGGCCAACGGTTACCAGTCGCTGCACACGATATTGATCGGCCCTTACGGCGTACCCATCGAAATCCAGATTCGTACCCACGAAATGCACCGCTTGTCGGAGTCGGGTATCGCCGCGCATTGGCTTTACAAATCCGATAAAGATAAGAGCGAAACGATACAGGCGCGCGCCAACGAATGGCTGCGCGATTTACTGGAAATCCAGAAATCCGCCGGCGATTCCTTGGAGTTTATCGACAACCTGAAAGTCGATCTTTTCCCGCAGGAAGTCTTCGTCTTTACCCCCAAGGGCAAGATCATCAAGCTGCCGCGCGGCGCCACCATCGTCGATTTTGCCTACATGGTGCATACCGATGTCGGCAACGCCTGCATCTCGGCGCGGATCGACAAAAAACTGGTGCCACTGCAAACCAAACTGGAAAACGGCATGACCGTGGAAGTGATCACCGCCACCTGGGCCCGCCCCAATCCGCTGTGGTTGAATTACGTGACTACTGCCAAGGCCCGCAGCTGTATCCGCGCTTATCTGAAGAACTTCAACCAACAAGAAGCCATCAATCTCGGCCGCCGCTTGCTGGAAAAAGAACTACAAAGCCTGAACATCCAACTGGAAAACGTCGACAACACCCGCATCATTCAAGTGCTGCAAGTGTTGAAAAAACACTCGCTGAACGAATTGCTGGAAGACATCGGTTTGGGCAACCGGATGCCGTTCCTGGTGGCCAAGCGCATCAGCCAGACCGACGTCAACGCCGCCGTCAAATTGGACGACAACGAACCCAGTCATAAAACCCCTTTGATCATTAAAGGCACCGAAGGCATCGTCGTCAGCCTGGCCAAATGCTGCCGGCCGATACCGGGCGACCCTATCATCGGCTTCTTCAATCCCGGCAAGGGCATCGTCGTTCACCATCACGAATGCCGTAACAGCAATGACGTCAGAAAAAAACAGACCACTTGGCTGGACGTGGAATGGAGCCCGGAAGCCAGCGGCGAATTTCCGGCCGAAATCCGCATCGAACTGCTCAATCAGCGCGGTTCGTTGGCCACCATCGCCTCGGCCATTTCCAGCCTGGACTCCAATATCGAGAACATCACCGTGGTCAGTCAGGACGACCGGGTTTCCGTGGATTTGCTGACATTGGCGGTGAAAGACCGCGTGCATCTAGCCAGCATCATCCGTAGACTGAAAAAACTCTCCATCGTTTTAAAAATCACCCGCATCAAGGCCTAATCATGAGCAAGGAAATCATCTCGACGCCACTGGCGCCGCAAGCCATCGGCACCTATTCGCAAGCCGTTAAAGTGGACAACACCGTTTATCTGTCCGGGCAAATTGCGCTGGATCCTGAAACCATGCAAGTCGTCGACGGCAACATCAGCGTACAAATCCGCCGGGTATTCGATAACCTGAAAGCGGTAGCGGAAGCCGCCGGCGGCAGCTTTAGCGACATCGTCAAACTCAATGTGTTTCTGACCGATTTGAGCAACTTCCCTATCGTCAACGAAATCATGGCCGAATATTTCAGCCAGCCCTACCCGGCCCGCGCCGCGGTCGGCGTCGCCGCACTCCCCAAAGCCGTTGGTGTGGAAATGGACGCCATCATGGTCATTCAAAGCGAATATTACTGATACCGTGGTAGGGGCGAATTCGTTCGCCCCGAAACTGACGCGCGATACGATTGAGCGCCCCTACCATGTCCGCCTCGATAAACCATTCCGCACCGCACACGCTACCGGTTACCGCATTGACCGGTATCGGTTCGCAATCCGCCGCTCGCCTGGAAAAACTCGGCATCCATACCGTTCAGGATTTACTGTTTCATCTGCCCTTGCGCTACCAGGACCGCAGCCGCATCGTGCCAATTGCCGAATTACTGCCGGGCATGACTACCTTAGTCTGCGGCACCGTGGAATTTACTGACAGTATCCAACGCGGTCGCCCCAGCGTGGTTTGCCGAATTGCCGACGCCAGCGGTACGCTTTCGCTACGTTTTTTCCATTTCTCGGTGCAACAAAGCCAACAGCTCAAACCCGGCACCCTCCTCGGCTGTTTCGGCGAGATTCGCTACGGCTATCAAGGCCTGGAAATGGTACATCCGGAATATAAAATCGTCGCCTGCGCCGAACAACTGTTGGAAACCACGCTGACGCCGGTCTACCCGCTCACCGAAGGCGTGTCGCAATCCATATTAAGAAAGGCCATCAAACAAGCCGTGGCGCTATGCCTTCAAAGCGATAGCGCCATCGCCGACTGGCTACCGCACGGCTTGCTGCAACAATATCGATATCCGTCGTTGACAGACGCGCTGCAAACCCTGCACAACCCGCCGCCGCATTTATCCGCCGACATCATCAGTGGTGGCAGCCTGCCTGCCTTGAAACGTTTGGTGTTCGAGGAATTTCTGGCCCACCATTTGGCGCTGCTGCAAGGCAAGCTGGCGTATAAAAGCTGGCAAGCGCCGGTTTTTCAACTGAACGATACGGTCAAACAAGCCTTTATCGAGCACTTGCCGTTTCGGCTAACCGGCGCACAACAACGGGTGATCGCCGAAATCGAAAACGATTGCCGCCAGCCGCAACCCATGCTGCGTCTGGTGCAAGGCGATGTCGGCTCCGGTAAGACTGTGGTCGCGGCGCTGGCCGCGTTAATGGCACTCAACGCCGGGTTTCAGGTCGCGATAATGGCCCCCACCGAATTGCTGGCTGAGCAACATTTTCGAAATTTCAGCACTTGGTTCGCCGATACCGCCACCCAGGTCGTATTTCTGACCGGTCAGTTAAAAGGCAAGGCCAGACAGACTACCTTACAAGCGCTAGCGGACGGCACGGCCGGCATCGTCATCGGCACCCACGCCTTGTTTCAGGACAGCGTCTATTTTCATAAGCTGGGCCTGATCGTCATCGACGAACAACACCGCTTCGGCGTCCATCAGCGTTTGGCCTTGCGCGAAAAAGGCCAGCACGGCGGCCTGAGACCGCATCAATTGATCATGACCGCCACACCGATTCCACGCACCTTGGCGATGTTGCAATATTCCGATCTGGACATATCCATCATCGACGAACTGCCGCCCGGCCGTAAGCCGGTCGTCACCAGCGTGATATCCTCCGAACGCCGCCAGGATGTGATCGGCCGCATCGAGCACTGGGTTGCTCAGCAGCGCCAAGCTTATTGGGTCTGCACCTTGATCGAGGAATCCGAAGTATTGCAGTGCGAGGCTGCCGAAAAAACCGCCGAGTATCTAACCGAGACTTTGCCAACGGTACGGATTGGCTTAGTCCATGGCCGGATGAAAGCCGCCGAAAAAGATGCCGTGATGCAGGCTTTTAAAAACCGCGATTGCGATTTGCTGGTCGCCACTACGGTGATCGAAGTCGGCGTCGACGTGCCCAACGCCGGCCTGATGATCATCGAAAATCCCGAACGCCTGGGACTATCGCAACTGCACCAGTTGCGCGGCCGGGTCGGTCGCGGCAACCAAGACAGCTATTGCCTGCTGCTGTACCAATCGCCGCTGTCGCAAGCCGGTAAACAACGGCTGGCAATACTCAAGGAAAGCAACGACGGTTTCGTGATCGCCGAAAAAGACCTGGAACTGCGCGGCCCCGGCGAAGTGATGGGTACCCGCCAGACCGGACAAATCCAATTCAAAATCGCCGACCTGGAACGCGACAGCGACCTGCTGGAGCTGATCCCGTCGGCCGCGCAACTGATCCATCAACAACATCCCGACGCCATTCAACCGCTGATCCAGCGCTGGATCGGCCATAGCCGCCATTACGCCGAGGTTTAAGCCTTGCCCGACAAAAGTTTTTTATTCAGCCGTCCGCCGATTTGGAAAAGCCATGAGCAGAGCAGCCAACGGCAATTACCCGCAGAGCTGCAATCGTGGCTCAACGAAACCGGATCGCTGACCAAGCGCTTGCGCGGCATTTACGGCAAACAGTTCGGCGTTAAAGTGTTATTTCATCGCTGGAAACCGGCCTTTATCGACGAATGCCGCTTATTGAAGCTGCAGCCGGCCCGCTATCAATTGATCCGCGAAGTGTTGCTGCACGCCAACGGCCTGCCGCTGGTGCTGGCCCGCACCGTGCTGCCGGAACCGACCATAGAAATCGCCCACCGCAACCTGTCGCATCTAGGCAGTCGGCCGCTGGGTGAAGTAATTTTCGCCTACCCGGATCTGGAACTCCGCCATCGCCAGTTCAGTTGCGCGGAAACCGCCATCTGGTCGCCGCGTCTGCAAGCCTCTGTCGGCGTCGATCAAAGCATCTGGGGACGCCGCACCGTCTACGCGATCCACAACCAGCCTTTGCTGGTAGCGGAATTTTTCCTACCGTTCAAGTCAGCTTGAACCGTCAAAAACACAAACTATAGTGGTCCCGCAAATTCCAGATAGAGATGCTTGCCATCCTGACTGAATAAAATTCTCACCCGCATAAGTTCGCTCGGCGACATCTCGCCCGTGCCTCCACACCAACACCTGCTGACCAGTCACTGCTGAATTTCAAGCAATTATTGACGCCATTCAAAAAAACCTTAACAAAAACAGACCGCTAAGTTTGGTACAAAGTTTGCTTTATCTAATGCAGATTTGAATTAGCAATTTCAATTTCCAAACACAAACCACTAGCCAGTTTCCAAGCCCAAGCATGACGGACCCTCAAATCAAGCCGGAAAAGACCCGCGATCGACTGTTAGTCGCGGCCTGCCGCATCTTTGCCGAAAAGGGTTTTCAGGACGCGACGATCGCCGAGATTTGCGAGCAAGCCAAAACCAATATCGCTTCGGTCAATTATCATTTTCGCGATAAGGAAACCCTATACCTGGAATCCTGGCGTTTTGCGTTTAATCAGGAGTTGGCCCAGCATCCGCCAGACGGCGGCGTTGAAAATGATGCCCCCGCCGAACAGCGCCTGGCCGGCCGAATTAAATCCATGATCGGCCGCGTGGCCGATGACGATTCCTATTCGTTTGCGATTATTCATAAGGAAATGGCCCAGCCTACCCGGCTGCTGGCCGACATTCTGGAAAAGGAAATCAACCCGCAGCGCCTGCAAATGTTTGGCTTGTTAAAAGAATGTCTGGGGCACGCCGCCAGCGAGCAGCAGATTCAATACTGCCATGCCAGCATCATGGGCCAATGTTTTCAACTGCTGCGCTTAAAACAAATGCAATCGGCCCGGCCGCGTCGGGCTCATCCTAGCGATCTGAGCGACATCAATGCTTTTGCCGAACACGTCGTGCAATTTTCGCTGGCCGGCATTCAAGCCATCCGCTCCCAAACCCTAAATTAATAAACGTCCGCATGAGTCAACATCAACGCCCAGAATTACCGCCCTCCCCAACCAGGCGCCGAAGTTATGCCCTACCCGGTACGCTAATGGCGCTGGCGATTACCGCCGCCGGCTTTTATTTCCAGCATTCCGCGGCGGCCCCTGACGACGGCAAGTTCAAGCGCGGTGGCGGCAAATTCGGCCATGACGACTTCGACGCCCCGAGCGCTGTCGCTATCGAAACGGTCAGCAAAACCGATTTCCCGGTATATCTGAATGGCTTGGGTACTGTCACCGCATTGCGCACCGTCACCGTCAAACCCAGGGTAGACGGTGAACTGGTAAAAGTGGCGTTCAGCGAAGGCCAGATGGTCAAGGAAGGCGACCTACTCGCTGAGATCGATCCGCGGCCGTTTCAGGTGCAATTGCAACAAGCAGAAGGCCAGTTGCTACGCGACGAAGCGATGCTGAAAAACGCAGAACTGGACCACGCCCGTTATCAAACGCTGCTGGAACAGGATTCGATAGCCGCTCAGCAAACCGTGACCCAGGAATCGCAAGTCAAACAATATCGCGGCAGCGTGGAAATGGACAAGGCGCAGGTCAATAACGCCAAACTGCAGCTCAGTTATACCCGCCTGACCGCGCCGATTGCCGGCCAAGTGGGCTTGCGGCAAATCGACCAGGGCAATATGGTCCATGCCAGCGACGCCAACGGCGTCGTGGTGATTACCCAGTTGCAGCCCATCAGCGTGGTGTTCACGCTGCCGGAAGACAAGGTGCAAGCAGTGATCCAACGTTGGCGTTCCAACGAACCGGTCAACATTGCCGCTTACGACCGGGCCGGCAAAACCAAACTGGCCGAAGGTAAGTTGCTGGCGCTGGATAATCAAATCGACTCCAGCACCGGCACACTAAAATTAAAGGCACAGTTCGACAATAAAGAACGCAGCTTGTTTGCCAATCAATTCGTCAACATCCAGATGCATCTGGATACCTTGCATGGCGTCACCCAGGTATCCAGCGCCGCCATTCAACACGACACTCAGGGCGCATTTGTTTACGTGGTCAGCCCGGAAAAAACCGTGCAGATGCGCCGAGTCAGCTTAGGGCCAACCGAAGCCGACAAAGTGGTCGTGCTGGACAATCTCGCCGCCAACGAAACCGTGGTGGTCGACGGCGCCGACCGGTTGCGCGAAGGCGCTCAGGTCGATATCGCCGAAAAAGACGGCCAGGCGGTAGCGGCCAGTCCGGAAGCGCTAAGCAAAACGGAAGGCCAATTCCGTAAACGCGGCCGCCGTTCCTGAACATGACCACGCCTCAGTCGTCGCAATCCCAGTTCAATCCTTCCCGGCTATTCATCCTGCGGCCGGTCGCCACTTCCTTGTTGATGGTGGCCTTGCTGCTGGTCGGCATATTGGCTTACCGGCTGCTGCCGGTTTCGGCCTTGCCGCAAGTCGATTATCCGACCATTCAGGTGGTGACCTTATATCCCGGCGCCAGCCCGGACGTAATGACTTCGGTGATCACCGCGCCGCTGGAACGCCAGTTCGGCCAGATGCCTGGGCTCAGCCAGATGTCCTCGACCAGTTCCGGCGGGGCTTCGGTGATTACCCTACAATTCAATCTGAATCTGAACCTGGATATTGCCGAACAAACCGTGCAGGCAGCGATCAATGCCGCAACCAATTTCCTGCCGGACGATTTGCCGCAAGCGCCGATTTACAGCAAAGTCAATCCCGCCGACACGCCGATCATGACGCTGGCGGTCAGCTCCAAAGCCTTGCCGTTGTTCAAGATCGAGGACATGGTCGATACCCGGCTGGCGCAGAAAATCTCCCAGTTGCCGGGCGTGGGCATGGTCAGCATCAGTGGCGGCCAACGGCCGGCAGTGCGGATTCAGGCCAATCATAAAGCCCTGGCCGCCTACGGCATGAGCCTGGAAGACCTGCGCAGCGCCATCGCCGCCGCCAACGTCAACCAGCCCAAAGGCATGTTCAACGGCCCACAACGCTCGGCGATCATCGACAGCAACGACCAGTTACGCTCTGCGACGGAATACCGGGACTTGGTGGTGGCTTACCGCAATAACGCGCCGGTACGGCTGTCGGAAGTGGCGGACGTGGTGGACGGCGCGGAAAACGTGCGACTGGCGGCTTGGGCCAATGATAATGCGGCGGTGATCGTCAACATCCAGCGCCAACCCGGCGCCAACGTCATCGAGGTAGTGGATAGGATTCAGGAACTGCTGCCCAAATTGCAGGCCACGCTGCCGCTCAGTATCGAGGTGCTGCCATTGACCGACCGTACCGTGACGATACGCGCTTCGGTACACGACGTGCAGTTCGAACTGCTGCTGGCGGTGGCCTTGGTCGTCATGGTGATTTTCCTGTTTCTGCGCAATGTGCCGGCCACCATCATTCCCGGCGTTGCGGTGCCCTTGTCCTTGGTCGGCACCTTCGCGGTGATGTATCTGGCCGAATTCAGCATCAACAACCTGACCTTGATGGCGCTGACCATTGCCACCGGCTTCGTGGTCGACGACGCCATCGTGGTGATCGAAAACATCAGCCGTTACATCGAACGCGGTGAATCGCCGTTAAAAGCCGCGCTGAAAGGCTCGGAACAGATCGGCTTTACCATCATCTCGCTGACAGTATCGCTGGTGGCGGTGTTGATCCCGCTATTGTTCATGAGCGATGTGGTCGGCCGGCTGTTTCGAGAGTTTGCCATCACCTTGGCGGTGGCGATTTTGATTTCCGCCATCGTCTCGCTGACCTTGACGCCGATGATGTGCGCCAAGCTGCTGCATCAAGGCGTGGAGCATGACCAACACCCTGGCAACGGCTGGTTCGACAAACTGATCGCCGGCTACGGTCGTACACTGGAATGGGTACTGAAGCGACAAGTGCTGACCATGCTGGCCTTCTTCGCTACCGTGGCCTTGACCGTTGCGTTGTATATCTTCATCCCCAAGGGTTTTTTCCCGCAGCAGGACACCGGCATCATCCAGGGTTTTTCCGAAGCGCCGCAAAACGTCTCGTTCTCGGCGATGGCCGAATACCAACAACAGCTGGCCAAATTGATTCTGGAAGACCCGGCGGTGGATAGCCTGTCGTCGTTTATCGGCGTGGACGGCATCAACACTACCCCTAACGCCGGCCGCTTCCTGATCAATCTTAAACCGCATGCCGAGCGCGGCGTCAGCGCCGACGAGGTGATCGCCCGCCTGAAGCCTAAATTCGCCGATCTGGCCGGCATTCGGCTGTACTTGCAACCGGTACAAGATTTGACCATGGAAAACCGAGTCAGCCGTACTCAATACCAATTGACCCTGGAGAGCGTAGACCTGGACCAACTCAACAGCTGGACGCATAAACTGGTAGAGCAACTGACCGGCCAGCCCGAGTTTGCCGAAGTCGCCAGCGATGTGCAGGATCAGGGCCAACAAGTGTATGTCAATATCGACCGCAGCACCGCCAGCCGGCTGGGCGTCAGCACCGCCGCGATCGACAACGCGCTGTACAGCGCTTACGGGCAACGGCTGGTCTCGACTATTTTCACCCAGGCCAACCAATATCGGGTGGTGTTAGAGATAGATCCGGACGCACAAAGCTCGCCGCAAGCACTGAACGATTTGCGTGTGCCGTCCAGTAACGGCAGCCAAGTGCCTTTATCGGCGCTGGCCGAATTATCCGAACGGCCGGCCGCGCTATCCATCAATCATCTCGATCAATTTCCGGTCGCCACGCTGTCGTTTAACCTGGCGCCGGGCGTAGCACTGGGCGACGCGGTGAATGCCATCGAACGCGCCAAGCAGGACATCGGCTTGCCACCCAGCATCCGCACCAGCTATCAGGGCGCCGCGCAGGCGTTTAAAGCCTCGCTGGACAATACCTTGTGGCTGATTCTGGCGGCCATCGTCACCGTCTATATCGTGCTGGGCGTGCTGTACGAGAGCTATATTCACCCCTTGACCATTCTCTCCACCCTGCCCTCGGCCGGCGTCGGCGCCTTGTTGGCGCTGCTGGTGTCCGGCGGCGATTTGGGCATCATCGGCATTATCGGCATCATTTTGTTGATCGGCATCGTCAAAAAGAACGCCATCATGATGATCGACTTTGCGCTGGAAGCCGAGCGTAAACAAGGCATGCCGCCGCGCGAGGCGATTTTCCAGGCCTGCTTGCTACGCTTCCGGCCGATTCTGATGACCACGCTGGCCGCTTTGCTGGGCGCGCTGCCCTTGATGCTGGGTAACGGCGTCGGCTCTGAATTGCGCCACCCCCTGGGCATCACCATGGTTGGCGGTTTATTGGTCAGCCAATTGCTGACCCTATACACCACGCCCGTGATCTATTTATGGATGGACAGCCTGGCCCGGCGGGCATCGGGCTGGCTAAAGCTTAATCCCACGGAAGCGTCCGAAAGCGACGGGAGTGTGTGATGAATCTGTCGGCGCTGTTCATTTATCGGCCGGTGGCGACCATGTTGTTGACCATCGCTATCGCACTGGTCGGCACCCTGGCTTACTTGAACTTGCCGGTATCCTCGCTGCCGCAGGTGGATTTTCCGACCATTTCCGTGCAGGCCCAATTGCCCGGCGCCAGCGCCGAAACCATGGCCGCCACGGTGGCTACGCCATTGGAAAGAGCCTTGGGCCGCATCGCCGGCGTCACCGAAATGACCTCCAGCAGCTCGCAAGGCAATACCCGGATTACCCTGCAATTTGATCTGGATCGAGACATTTACGGTGCCGGCCGCGATGTGCAAGCGGCGATCAATGCCGCCACCAGCATGTTGCCGACCAACATGCCCAACCGGCCCAGTTACCGCCGCTTCAACCCTTCCGAATCGCCCATTCTGATCCTGGCGCTGACTTCGGAAAGCCTGGATCGCGGCCAGATGTACGATGTTGCCTCCACCATCCTGGCGCAAAAAATCGCCCAAGTGCCCGGCATAGGCCAGGTGCAGATCGGCGGCGCCTCGCTACCGGCGGTGCGGGTGGAACTGAATCCCAACGCCTTAACCAAATACGGCATCGGCCTGGAAGATGTCCGAAATACCATCACCCAAACCAATATCACCCGCCCGAAAGGATTGATGGAAAGCGGCGGCGAACGCTGGCAGATTCAAGCCAACGACGAGGCCCGCAAGGCCGAGGACTATCTGCCGCTAATCGTCAGTTACCGCAACGGCGCCGCCGTCAGAATTTCCGACCTGGGCAATGCGGTCGATTCGGTGGAAGATTTACGCAACACCGGCCTGAAAAACGGCAAACCCTCGGTGTTGCTGATTCTGACCAAACAGCCCACCGCCAATGTCATCGAAACCGTCGATCAGGTCAAGGCGCTATTACCGGAGCTGCGCGCCGCCATCCCCAGCACGATAGATCTGTCGGTGGCGGTGGATCGATCCCTGACCATACGCGCTTCGATCGCCGAAGTCGAGCACAGCCTGTTCATCGCCATCGTGCTGGTCATTTTGGTGGTGCTGGTGTTTTTGCGAAATATACGCTCGACCTTGATCCCGATCATCGTGGTACCGGTTTCGCTGATCGGCTCCTGCGCGGCAATGTATTTACTGAACTACAGCCTGAACAATCTGACCTTGATGGCACTGACCATCGCCACCGGCTTTGTGGTCGACGACGCCATCGTGGTATTGGAAAACGCCAGCCGCCACATCGAAAAAGGCGTGAAACCCTTCAAGGCTGCGTTAATGGCGTCCAGGGAAGTCGGTTTTACCGTACTGGCGATGAGCGTATCGCTGGTAGCGGTATTTTTGCCAATTCTGCTGATGGGCGGCGTCGCCGGCCGGCTGTTCCGGGAGTTTTCGATGACGCTGGCCACCGCGGTAGCGGTGTCTTTATTAATCTCATTGACCGTCACGCCGATGCTGTGCGCGCGCTTGCTGGGCAAGGAAAATGCGGCCGAGCATGGCCGGATTTATCGGGGCATAGGCTCAGCCTTCGACTGGCTGCAAGATCGCTACGAACAGACCTTACGCTGGGCATTGCGGCATAGCCGGATCATGCTGCTGATCTTGCTGGGCACCATAGGCTTGAATTTTTATCTGTACGCAGTGATCGACAAAGGCTTCTTCCCCACCCAGGATGGCGGCCGCTTGGTAGGCGGCATCCAAACCGACCAAGGCACCTCGTTCTGGTCATTGCAGAAAAAGCTGTTTCAATTTTCCGAGCTGGTGCAAAAAGATCCGGCGGTCAGCACCGTGGTCGGTTTCGCCGGCGCCCAACAGCGCAGCAATAGCGCCGATGTATTCGTGGTACTAAAACCGCATAGCGAGCGCGAACCGATAGACGTGGTTCAAGATCGCCTGCGCGCCACGCTAAACCGCATCCCCGGCGCCAAATTGCATATGTTCCCCGCCCAGGAACTCAGGATCGGTGGCCGCCCCTCGTTTGGTTCCTTCGATTATGCGCTGCAATCCGACGATCTGGATTTGTTGCGGGAATGGACACCGAAAGTGGCAGCCGCATTATCCAAACTGCCGGAACTCAGCGACGTCAACGGCGACCAACAGGACAAGGGCCAGCAGATCGGCCTGGTGGTGGATAGAGCCATGGCGGCACGTTACGGCGTCAGCCAGGCGATGATCGATGCCAGCCTCAACGACGCCTTCGGCCAACGCCAGGTATCGGTGATCTACAATCCGCTCAACCAATACCGGGTAGTGATGGAACTGGCGCCTGAATATTGGCAAAGTCCGGAAGCCTTAAAACAGGTTTATATCAGCGTACCCAGCCAGCGTTTGCCCAGCGGCGAGGAAGCCCCGGCTCGGCAGATACCGTTGTCGGCGCTGGCCAGTTTTGCGCCCACCAATACTCCGCTGACCATCAATCATCAAGGCCAGTTCGCCGCCAACACCATTTCCTTCAATCTGAATCCCGGCGTCTCGTTATCGGACGCTACGCGTTTAATCGAAGAAACCATGCGCGAGATCGGCGTGCCGGTGGCGGTGCAAGGCAGCTTCCAAGGCTCGGCTAAAGCCTTTCAGGATCAGATGCGTAATCAACCCTGGCTGATTTTGGCCGCGCTGTTGAGTATTTACATCGTGCTGGGCGTGCTTTACGAAAGTTTCGTGCATCCCTTGACCATCCTCTCCACCCTGCCCTCCGCCGGAGTCGGTGCGCTGCTGGCGCTGATGGCTTGCGGCACCGAGTTCAGCATCATTGCCTTGATCGGCGTGATTTTGCTGATCGGCATCGTCAAGAAAAACGCGATCATGATGATAGACTTTGCCTTGCAGGCCGAGCGCGAGCAAGGCCTGGATTCGCGCGAGGCGATTTTTCAGGCTTGTCTGCTACGCTTCCGGCCCATCATGATGACCACATTGGCCGCGTTGTTCGGCGCACTACCGCTGGCGCTGGGTACGGGCTATGGCGCGGAATTGCGTCAACCGCTGGGGATTTCCATCGTCGGCGGCCTGATCTTTAGCCAGATGCTGACGCTGTATACTACCCCGGTGGTGTATCTTTACCTGGATCGTTTCCGGCTGTGGTGTCATGGCCGTTTTTTTAACCGCGCCGCTTCCCGAGCGCGCAAACCTGCCTGAGTTTCACCGAGATTTACATGAGTTTTCGTCTTAAGCACGCTCCGATTTATGCCTTATTCGCCGCCCAATTGACCGGTTGCATGGTCGGCCCGGATTATGCTCGTCCGCAAGCCAGCTCAGTGCCCGCCGAGTTCAAGGAACTCGAGGGCTGGAAGCAGGCTCAACCCAGAGACAAGGGATTGCCGGGCAAATGGTGGGAAATATTCAACGATCCCAGATTGAACGCACTGGAAGAACAGGTCGCCGGCGCCAATCAATCCATCATCCAGGCCGAGGCTCAATACCGGCAAGCCCAGCATTTGGTGCAATCCGCGCAATCGTCCTTGCTGCCGGTTGCCACGCTGACCGGCACCTTCAACCGCTTCAGAGCCGCCACCGGTCAGAACGTCGCGGTAGGCGGGGTGCGGAACTTGTTCGGCCAGGCGGTCAATGTAGCCTGGGAACCGGATTTATGGGGTAGCGTCCGCCGCCAACTGGAAGCCAATACCGACAACGCCCAGGCCAGCGCCGCGACGCTGCACGGCCTGATATTGTCCAGTCAGACGACCTTGGCCGACAATTACTTTCAACTAAAGGTGCTGGACGCGCAAAAGACCTTACTGGACGAAACGGTGGCCGCTTACAGCAAAACCCTGGAAATCACCAAGAACCGCTACGCGGTGGGCGTGGTCGCCAAGGCCGATGTGGTGCAAGCCGAAACCCAGCAGGAAACGGTGCGCGCGCAGTCCATCGATCTGGGCGTGCAGCGCGCCAAGCTGGAACACGCGATTGCGGTGCTGATCGGCAAATCGCCGGCCGAATTATCGTTGGCACCAACCTCTTTAGATGTGCAAGCGCCGGGGATTCCGGTCAGCCTGCCTTCTGAACTGTTGGAACGCCGTCCCGACATCGCCGCCGCCGAACGCAAAATCGCCGCCGCCAACGCCCAGATCGGCGTCGCCAAGGCGGCTTATTACCCGACCTTGAATCTGGCCTCGACCAACGGCTTTCAGTCGCCTACCGCCGACACGCTGTTCACGATGGCGCGCCGCTATTGGTCCTTGGGACCGGCCGGCCTGGCGCTGACATTATTCGACGGCGGCGCCAAGAACGCTCAGTACAAACAGGCTGTCGACGCTTACGACGCCACGGTCGCCGCTTATCGTCAAACCGTGCTGACCGGCTTTCAGGAAGTGGAAGACAATCTGGCCGCGCTGCGTATCCTGGACGAAGAAAAACAGGTGCAGGATAAAGCCGTCGCCGCTGCTAACCAGGCGCTGGCGTTAACCAACAATCAATATCAGGCCGGCACCGTCAGTTACATCAACGTAATGACGGCCCAAGCCGCCGCGTTGTCCAACCGCCAAACCGCCGTGCAACTGCAAGGCCAGCAACTTAGCGCATCGGTGCTATTGGTAAAAGCCTTGGGCGGCGGCTGGAACGAAACCTTGCTGCCTAGCGAAGATGAAGCCGGCGGCGAACGGAAATGGACGGATTATTTGATTTTGCCGCTAGCAGAGTAATCCTTGTAAACCCTGCCCCTTCTCGCGAGGCTCTTATGTCAGAAAAATCCAATCCGATCGCCATCATTGCGACTGAGGCACCGGCAAGAAGCAAGCCATCAAGCTATCCCGAACCGTTCGCGTCGCTTATGCTGGGTCGGGAGAAGCGCCGGCTTGGCGATCTGTTTGGTCTTACAAACTTTGGCGTCAACTTGACACGTTTGGCTCCCAATGCCGTTTCTGCCCTTCGTCACGCTCACACCAAGCAAGACGAATTTATCTATATCCTGCAAGGGTATCCAACCTTACATACTGACGAAGGTCGCAGCCAGCTCTCGCCGGGAATGTGCGCCGGCTTCAAGGCTGGCAACGGCAACGGACACCATCTGATTAACGAAACGTCGGAGGCAGTCATCTACCTCGAAATCGGCGACCGGACGCCGGGAGACGAAGGAAGTTACCCCGATGACGATCTCAAAGCCATACTCGTGGAGGGGAAGTGGAAGTTTGTTCATAAAGACGACACACCGTACACGTAAACTAATCTTCGCCTTTTAACGTAGCATATTCGGAGGCATGGTTATGCAATGCAATGCATTTCACCTCATTCTTACGATTACGCTACGTTAATCGTATCTAGGACATATCCCCTGGGTCTGCCGATACCCGAATGGTTCATCCGGCGGCCAAACGCAAGGCCGGAACCTCGCGCCGCAACACCCGGTTTTTGGGTCCGATAAGCTAATGACATCAAGCTTGCCCCTTATATTCAGATCTCATCACGCCATTTCGCAAGGTTTGTCTTTCCGGCGCAGGAACCTCTTCCTTTAAATGATTCTACTGCCGGTTTAACAGCATTTTTAACCTGATCGTCATCAGTAATACGTACGTATTACATTTCTTGCAAAGTTCATGCACCCGTCACCGAAAAGACCTACTCACCTGAATAAGATGCCGCAGGCTTTAACGCTGAGACCAGTCGTTTGGCTATCAGCTGGGAATAGCTAGGGAACAGGGATGGCATGGATAGGGACTGAGCCGAGGTTTTAAGTCATCGCTGGAAGCGCAGGGCATGTTGTACCAATATTGTGTTAATTCAAAATCAGAAGTGTGTAAAAGCTAAACCGATCGTGAGGTCGGGGCGGAAAACTGCGGGTCTGAGGGTTCGATACATCACGATAGCCGGGTTGCCACCTTAATTAATTTAAGGAGATTTAAATGAAAGTCGTTAAATATGCACGTTGGGCTTTCGCCCTGTTGTTGCCGCTGGCAGCCACCACGGGTAACGCAGTAGCCGATACCGTGCCATACTCATATAACGCCACTGGCGTCGGCGCGCCAAGCTGGCCTTTGTTCCTGGATGTCAACGAAACGATCAAGATCGAGAGAAAAGGTTCTGGATCAAGCACTTATTGGCAATTGAAAGGCACCGGTTCCACTGCTTCATTCTGGGGCGATGTGGACAATTATGTTAATTTGGGTCGCGATAGCGTGAAATACCAGGCTAACTTCAACTCGGCCGGCAAATTGATCACATCAATCGGCTCTACGAGCTTGAGCAACTATTTGGAAATCAAGGGCAGCCTGCCTGCCGGCACCTTTGGCAACACCTCATGGTCCAACCAGCCCGAGCAATTGTTGCTGAGCGCCAAACTACTGGATATCAACCCTGACAACAATACACCCGACTATGTCGGCACCTATGGCGGTTTCGCTGTGGGTTTCAAAACCAAATTCACCGGTGGCTGGGCTGCGAATAACCCTGGTTTGACCGGCGGTTCTACTGGCGAAAACCTCTGGTTGGCGGGTCTGAGCAACGGCTTTTTAGATCTGGTCAACGCATTGGATGGTAATAACGGCAACGGCTCATTTAGCTCCTTGATCGGTTCGTCAAAAACCATTAAAAATGTCGTATCCGTCGCTTCCGTTCCCGTCCCTGGCGCGGTTTGGCTGTTCGGTACTGGTCTGTTAGGCCTGCTGGCTGGCCGGCGCAAAGCCGTTGGCTCAAGACTTGCCGTATAAAATACATGACCTAGCCCACGCCACGTTGGCTTTAAGTCAGCGTGGCTTCAGTTACACGGCCATCCATTGCACTAACAGCCAAAATAGGGCCATAGGATGGGATAAACAATCCCCCATCAAACGCTAATTCGCAGGCTCCGTGACTAGCCTGCTTCTACGTGAAACGCATAGGCGTTCTTACCCGACTTCTTGATCTTGTAAATCGTGCCATCGGCATAGCCGATCAGTTTGTCGCCGTCGTTGCTATGATCGGGGAAAATCGAAATGCCGATGGATGCTGGCCGCTACCTTGGCGGTTTGGCCTTGACTTCCACTTGATAGGCCTGCGCCCTCATCGCCAACGACTTCTCCAGGAAATGGCGTTGAAACTCCTGCGGATCGCCGGTTCGGACGAGCGGGGTGTGTCCTGTTTCATAGTGAAATCTACTTCTCGGCCCGGGAGAAGGAGTTTTTATAAGTTCCCTCCAGCCATTTCGAGCCATGAACCGGCGGTCAACATTCGGCGCAAATGCCCAAAGTCGGGATACTAAACTGACGTTAGAGTCCTGCTCCCAGCGACCGTTATCAAGCTTTGTGCTGTTGCCCAGCAAACACCCCTTAAACAGAAGTCTATTGAAATTGGTGCTGAACAAGCAGCACTGCGCTGAACGCCTGCTGAAATCACTGACCCCCCGACCCTAACCGTATTACGGGGTAAGATTTATTCCATTAAAAACCATTTAAAAATAAAACCTTATAAATCGTCTTCAATATTTCCGACCATCCCGCCTGGCTTACTTAAAAATCTGGCACGCCTCATGCTTTATTAGAAATCAGCAGCATTAATCACAGCCGATCCACTGCATGAAATGCCCGCCGATTCGGCGCGCAATAGCAAGGAGTACGGCGTTTTTATTTAAGTATGGGGAACATCGCAATGAGCAGTCCTTTAGCCACATTGAATAAATTTGCAGCGGCGGACACTGCCGCGGATTGGGAACCGACCGACGTCGTTTCGCTGAAACCGTCGCTCAGCCCACTGGCGGAGGGTATCGCCCATTCGCGAATAGCCGTCGCGCTGGGGGATTTTAAATACGTCAGCGAAACGCGCGATCACAAATTGGTCGACTTTTTATTGATAGGCCTGTTATCGGTATTTATCCATAACACCGTGGTCGATCGTTTCAGCGGCGCGGCGTTCGAGCAGGAAATCGCCGAACCGGTCAAGCCGGAAACCAAAGTCCAAATCACGCTGACTCGGCCGCAACCGAAACCGGTACCGCCGCCACCGCAAGTCAAGCCCCAGCCGCCTAAGCCTAAAGTAGTGCCTTTGAAGCCGCCGAAAATTAAGCCGGTGCCCAAGGTTGTTGAGCAAGAAGCCCCCGCGCCAGTCGCCGGCCCGGTGGTCGATAACGCGCCACCTGCACCTCCGGCGCCGCCGGCTCCCGTGGTCGAAGAAAAAATCACCGAACCGCTAGCCGACGCGGCTTACCTGCACAACCCATTGCCGGAATATCCGGAGATGGCGCAGGAGCGCGGCTGGGAAGGTAAAGTCATCATGAAAGTCCACGTGCTGCCGGACGGCACCACCGATAGCGTTACCGTCAGCAAATCCAGTGGCCAAAAAGTCCTGGACGATGCCGCCGTCAAAGCCGTTTTAAAGTGGTCTTTCGTGCCGGCCAAACGCGGCGATACGCCGATTGCCCGCTACACCACGGTTCCATTCACTTTTAAATTGTAATCACTTTTGAGGATCATACATGTCTGATATAGCAACCAACGTCATCGTCGATGGCACCCTGAATACATTAATCACCGCCTCGGTGGTCACTTGGGCCTTGATTTTGATCAAAGGCGTCCAACACATCCGAATTTCATATCACAACCGTCGATATAACAAAGAATTTTGGAGTGCCCCCAACATCCAGGCCGCCGCACACCTGGAAAACCAGAACGGCCCGGCCGCCAGAGTCGCCGGCATCGGATTCTCGACACTGGTGGAAACCGACGGCGGTGCTTCCACTCACGACCTGGAACACACCTGGGACAGGCAGGAATTATTGGATAGACGCTTACGCCAGCAAATGCAAAAAGAACGCGGCTCGCTGGAAAGCGGCCTGGCGGTACTGGCCACCATCGGCAGCATCTCGCCGTTCGTCGGCCTGTTCGGCACCGTGTGGGGCATCATGGGCGCTTTGACCAATATCAGTAAAACCGGCTCGGCCAGTTTGGAAGTCGTCGCCGGCCCCATCGGCGAGGCGTTGATCGCCACGGCGGTGGGTATTGCGGTGGCGGTGCCGGCAGTAGTGGGCTACAACTTTTTCATCCGCCGCAATAAAGTGGTTTGGGCGTTTCTGGACGATTTTGCCATCGACTTCGTACATTTGGCATTGAAAAGCTCGTTCATCATCGAACGTCCGAACAGCAAATCCGGTTCAGCGGCATCGGCGCGTTTGACCGACGTCAGCGGCGGAAAAAAACCATCGTTCAAAGACACCCATGACGAATTACTGGCGAAAGAGGCGCACGCATAATGGCATTCAATACTAAGGAAGATGGCGGCGACGACGTAATGGGCGAAATCAACGTCACGCCGCTGGTGGATGTGATGCTGGTATTGCTGGTGGTATTCATCGTTACCGCGCCCTTGTTGACCCAGGCCGTGCACGTGAATTTGCCGAAAACCGCCGAAACCGCACCGCCCGACGACAAAGCCGCGGCTTATTTGAGCGTCGATGCCCAGGGCAAGATTTACCTCGACAAACAAGAATACGCTGCCGATGTCATCGAAACCGAGTTGAAAAACCGCTTGGCCGCCGACCCGGCGTTTGCGCTGAATCTGAACGCCGATGACGCGGTGCAATACGGCATCGTCGCCAAGGTGATGTCATCCATCGAAAGGGCTGGCGTCACCAAGCTGTCGGTTCTGACGGTACCGCAATAGACCTGGTAAGCGAACAACGCCCTAAACCGGCTTAACCACTGCGGCGCTAAGCGCCGCAGCACTAGCAAAATTCGAACAACGCCAAAACCTAAGATGCACTCGCTGCGTCCAGGGTTTGTTTGCGTTTACAAATACACATTTTTAGGAGACAAATACGATGGCGCGCAAGACCGCTCAAGACTTTCACCCGGAAGCGCTGCAGGCTTTCGATAAATACGTGCATGGCGATATTTCCCGACGGGATTTTTTATCGTCGGTGCCCAAATACGCCCTGCTGGGCCTGACCGCCGAAGCGCTGCTGGAAGCGTTGAACCCGCGCTTCGCTGAAGCTCAACAAATCGCCGACAACGACCCGCGCATCAAGGCCAGTTATCTGGAATATCCATCTCCCCACGGCAACGGCAAGATTCGCGGCTACTTAGTACAACCAGCCAAAGCCGCCGGCAAGCTGCCAATCGTACTGGTCATCCATGAAAACCGTGGCCTGAATCCACATATCCAAGACATCGCCCGTCGCCTGGCGCTGGATAATTTCATCGCCTTCGCCCCGGACGCCCTGTTTACGCTGGGCGGTTATCCAGGCGACGAAGACAAGGCCCGCGAATTGTTCCAAAAACTGGATAAAGACAAAACCCAGGCCGATTTCCTGGCGGCGGCACAAGCCATTAAAAAATTGCAGCAAAGTAACGGCAAGTTGGGCGCGGTGGGCTTTTGCTACGGCGGCGGCATCGTCAACTTCCTGGCTACCCGGATTCCGGATCTGGCGGCCGGCGTGCCTTTCTACGGCGCACAACCTTCCGCTGAGCAGGCCGCGAAAATCAAGGCCCCCTTGCTGATCCATTACGCCGGCGTCGATGATCGGATCAATGCCGGCTGGCCAGCCTATGAAGCCGCGTTGCAAAAAGCCGGTGTCAATTACGAAGCCCATACCTATCCGGGTGTACAGCACGGCTTTAATAACGACACCACGCCACGCTACGACGCTGGCACCGCCAAGCTGGCCTGGGATAGGACTATCAGTTTCTTCAACGCTTACTTGCGCGACAGTTAAACCGCCGGGAGGATTCAATGAAAGTGGAAGTGCATATTTGGGATTGGCCGTTACGGCTGTTTCACTGGCTGCTGGTGCTGGCGGTGGTCGGCGCCTACGCCACCGGCAAACTGGGCGGCAATTTGACTGATTGGCATGCCCGCTTCGGCAGTTTGATTTTGGGTTTGCTGGTGTTTCGATTGATCTGGGGCTTCGTCGGCACCACTCATGCTCGTTTCGCCAATTTCTTCCCGACTTTTTCCAGGCTGGTGGAATATATCAAAGGCGAATGGCAAGGTGTCGGTCACAATCCGGCCGGCGCGATAGCGATTATCGTCCTGCTGGCCGTGTTGAGCTTCCTGGCCGTCACCGGCCTGTTTGCCAACGACGACATCGCCTTCGAAGGCCCGCTGTTTCATGCCATCGATAAAGAACTCAGCGACAAATTAAGCGGCTGGCATATTTATGCGGTGAATCTGCTGCTGGGTCTGGTAGCGGTGCATGTCACCGCCATCGTTCTTTATCAACGCCTGAAAAAAACCAATCTGGTCGGGGCGATGCTGACCGGCAAAAAACACTTACCCAGATCATTGGCGCCCTCCCCGATCAAACCGGTCGGCCCACTACGTTTCGTGATCACCCTATTGATTGCGGTATCGGTGGTATGGGGTGTCTGGGGCGGCGGCTTCGTGGATTATCTGGCGCCATTGGCCAGCTTCCAAACCGCTTCGGCCCATCCTAAATCTTAAAGCGTTACTTTTTCTACAACACCACAAGGAGTTAACCCCCATGAAATTGAAACTAAGCATCGCACTGGCGCTAGGCGCCATTACCACGGCAGCAGTGGCCGGAGAGGTGGAAGATCAGATCAGATTCCGTCAATCCGCCTATTCCTTCCTGGGCTGGAATACCGCGAAAATCAAATCTCAGGCTGCCGATCATCCGGAAACGTTTAATAAGGATCAAGTGATCGCCGCTGCCAATGCCGTTGCCGCCGTCGCCAATTCAGGCCTGCTCGGACTCTACGGTCCCGGCACCGATAAAGGCACGGGCTGGAAAGCGACCCGTCTGAAACCCGAGTTCTTCGAGAAACAGGATGAAGTAAAGGAAATCGAAGCGACTTTCATCAAGGAAGCCAACGAGTTGCAAAAAGTAGCGGCCAATGGCGATGCAGCGGAAGTTAAAGCCCAATTCGGCAAAGTCGGCGCCACCTGCAAAAGCTGCCACGATTTGATTCGGGTACGCGAATAACGGCTATTAGCCAACTTAGCCCGGCTTGAGGTGGACTTTCCGAGCAGGGTTAATTGAAAAACACACTAGTAGTGCAACCGCCGAGCCTACCGGGGCAGGCGGCATTTCAATAGCAGATTACATTGGACACCAAGGAACATTTACTCTATCCGCGTTCGCCAACGTTATCGATGTTCTTGGCGATATGCCCCACTCACGAAAGCTTTTCCAGGTTTGATTTTGTCGGGTTGCACATAAACAGAACCCAACATTCAGATTTTACATCGCCCTGCTGTAGCCTTCGCGTTAGATTGCTTTTTGGCCCACCCGCTCAAAAATGATGACTTCTGTCCGGCACAATTAAGCCGTCTTCCATGTACAACACATGATCCATTCTCGCCGCCAGATCGGGATCGTGGGTAACCACCAGAAAACTGACCTGCAATTCCTGATTCAGCTCCAACATCAGTTGGTAAATCTGTTCGGCGGTTTTACTGTCCAGATTGCCGGTCGGCTCGTCGGCCAATACGCATTTAGGCTTGTTGATCAAGGCCCGTGCCACGGCGGCACGCTGTCTCTCCCCGCCGGACAGCTCACCGGGTTTATGCAACATCCTATGCCCCAAACCGACCCGTTTCAGTAACTCGGCTGCTTGCTGTTGCGCCTGTTTGACCGATCGCTTGCCGATCAACAGCGGCATCGCCACATTTTCCAGGATGGTAAATTCGCCGAGCAAATGGTGAAACTGATAAATAAAGCCTAACGAGCGATTGCGCAACTGGCTCAATTTGCCGGCGCTGATCTGATTCAAATCCGAACCGTCGAGTATCACCGACCCGGAACTGGGCTTTTCCAGGCCGCCCAGCAAATGCAACAAGGTGCTTTTACCGGAGCCGGATGCGCCCATGATTGCTACGCGTTGGCCGGCATGAATCGCCAAATCGACGCCTTTTAACACCTCGACGTTCAGATCGCCCTGGGCATAGCGTTTGGTGAGCTGTTGGCACTGCAAAATGACGGGATTATTCATAACGCAACACCTCGGCCGGATTGACTCTAGCCGCCTGCCAGGCCGGATACAAGGTAGCCAGCAAGGACAATAAAAACGCTATGCAAGCTATCCAATAGACATCGGTCCAAATCAGTTTGGACGGGACTTCGCTGATGTAATAGACATCAGCGGCCATGAATTGCACGCCAAAGGCTTTCTCGATGGCAGGGACGATGGTTTCCACGTTCAGCGCCAACAACACGCCGCCGACCGTCCCCAACAAGGTACCGATGCTGCCGATTACACAGCCTAATACGATAAAAATGCCCATCACCGAACCGTTCGACAAGCCTTGGGTTTTAAGAATAGCAATGTCGCCGCGCTTGTCGGTGACGACCATCACCAGCGTGGAGACAATATTGAATGCGGCCACCGCGACGATCAGCAACAAGATGATAAACATGGCCCGCTTTTCGGTTTGTACCGCTCTAAAGAAGTTGCTGTGGGCTTTGGTCCAATCGCTGACCCGAAATTCGTCGCCCAAGTTATCGGCCAAAGTTTGGGTGATGCGCGGCGCATTGAACAAATCGTCCAGTTTTAAACGTAATCCCGATACCGCCTGCTCCAGACGGAACAATTTACCGGCATCGTCGAGATGCATCAGCGCCATGTTGCGGTCGTATTCGTACATTCCGACCTTGAACACGCCGACCACGGTAAACCTTTTCATCCGCGGCAGAATGCCAGCGGGGGTGGAATTGATCTGCGGGGTGATCACGGTGACTTTATCACCCATCGTCACGCCCAGGTAATTAGCCAATTCCACGCCCAGCACGATGCCGAACTCGCCGGGCACCAGATCGTTGAGACTGCCGAACATCATTTTGCTGGCTACTTCGGACACCTTGGCTTCGTACTCGGGCAGCACGCCTTGCAGCAAGGTGCCGCTGACCTGGCGGTCGGCGTTGATCATTACTTGGCCGTGAATAAACGGCGCGGCGCCTTCGACATGCGCCATGTTGCGGGTGCGCTGTTCCAAGACTTGCCAATCGTCCAACTGACCGAAGCGGCCGGTGATCGTGCTATGCGCGGTCATGCCCAGGATGCGCTCGCGCAGCTCGGCTTCGAAACCGTTCATCACCGACAACACGGTAATCAAGGCTGTCACGCCCAGTGCGATACCGAGCACGGATGTTAAGGTAATGAACGAGATGAATTGGGTGCGCTTTTTGGCACGGGTGTAGCGTAACCCGATATACAGGATGAGTGGTTTGAACATGCTTTTGGGCTTAGGGGTTTTTACAAACGGCGCAATAACCGTATAGGTAAAGGCTGTGATCGGTAAGGGTGTAACCTAATTTCTGGGCGATTTCCGACTGGCGTTTCTCGATGATCTCATCGGTAAACTCCGCGACTTTACCGCATTTCATACAGACCACATGATCGTGATGGTTGCCTTTGTTCAATTCGAAAATCGAGTTGCCGCCCTCGAAGTGATGCCGCTCGACCAAACCGGCCGCCTCGAATTGAGTCAACACCCGATACACGGTCGCCAAGCCTATTTCTTCGCCTTCGGACAATAAAATCTTGTAAACCTTCTCGGCCGATAAATGACGGTCGTCTTGCTGTTTTTCCAAGATCTCCAGAATTTTGATCCTGGGCAAGGTTACTTTTAAGCCCGCATTACGCAAATCCTGAGTTTCCACAAGCCTGTCCTCTTTAAACCTATAATCCACGGCATTGTATCGTTTTTTGCGCTAAGCCGCTGACAGAATTATGGGATAATGCTTCATCGCTTGTCGTCGGACTTAACCTACTCCCCATGAAAAAATCGTCATTTTTGCTCGCGGCCGTCATCAGTTTGCCCCTAGGCGCTTGCAGCACCATCCTCAATAATCTACCCGGCGTTTACACCTTGGATATTGAGCAAGGCAACATCATCGACCAAAGCATGGTCAACCAACTGCGGCCTAACATGACCAAGCGTCAAGTGCTTTACATCATGGGCTCGCCGATGCTGGCCGATGCCTTTCACGAAAAACGCTGGGACTATTTATATTCTGAACAACCTGGCGGCGAAGATCGGGTGCAAAAGCGGGTTTCCTTGTTTTTCAATGGCGACAATTTGATGGGCGTGCAAGGCGACTTTAGGCCAAGCTCGTTGCCGGTCGTTAAAGAATCTGCCGAAGCCAGCGTCGATGTGCCCAAGCGCGATCTCGAACGGTCGATGTGGGAGAAAATCAGTGGTATGTTCGGCAACGAACCTGACACGCTAGCTCGCAGAACCAGTCAGCCCGATAAAAAAGAAGCCAGCAGTTCCGCGGAAAAAGGTAAGGAACTGGTCGAACAAGAGCCCGACAAAAAATAAGCCATCCGGCCGAAACGTTTTACAGCAACAACGCGCCGGCAATGGCAATAAAGTTGTCGGCCGCCTGAATCAAGGCTGGCGCGGTTAAGCTATGAATGCCGTAAACGTCGCTGGTAGTACCAAAATCGTTGCGCACCTTTTGCAGCAGCAATTCGAAATCGCCGTCGCCGGACAATAGAATGATCCGGTCCGCCTGCGCGGCGTACTCCATCACGTCCAAGGTTATCCCCACATCCCAGTCGCCCTTACTGGTACCGTCACGGCGCTGGATATAAGGCTTGAGTTTGACGGTAAAACCGATATTTTTCAGGATTTGCTGAAAACCCTGCTGTTTGCTGTCGCCGCGATCGGTGGCGTAGGCAAAGGCAGCGACAACCTGCTTGCCAACGGTTGCCTGCTGCCAAAAAGCGCTGTAATTGAAATGTTTTTGGTAGCGTTGCCGGGTGGTGTAGTAAATATTTTGGACATCGACAAAAATCGCTACCTTTTCCATCCCGCGCTTACTTCAAAAAAGAACAGCAATAATCGCTGGCGGTGCTGACCTTCATCGTGAATTGGGCATTAGCGGGTACGTTAAAAGACTCGCCGCCTTTCACGGTTTGCCAGGCATCGTTGCCCGGTAGCAGCACTTCCAATTCGCCCGCCAGAATTTCCATCAACTCAGGATCGGCAGTGTTAAAGGTATATTCGCCGGGTTGCATGAATCCCAAGGTTTTTGAAGAACCGTCGGCAAACTTAATGGTGCGGCTATTCACTTTGCCGTCGAAATACACATTGGCCTGCTTGACGATGGTGACGTTATTGAATTCTGACATGATGAGTATCTACTGCTATTAAAAAAAGGAGCGCAATCATAGCAGATCGGCTTGTTTGCGAATAACAAAAAGCCTGGGCGCGGTGGGCTTGTCATGACTGCTCAAAATAACTTCCGACCTAAAACAGGCGCTATCCAAACGCTGACTCCAAGCCAGCAGTTGCTCGGCTTCCAAATCGCCACCGGCATGGCCCGGATAGGCCAATACTGTCACCACCGCACGCGGCGCCAATAAACCGCATGCGGTATTCAAGGCCAGCAAGGTCGAATCGATTTGGGTAATCACGGTTTTATCGGCACCCGGCAAATATCCGAGATTAAACATCGCCGCCCCTAAGCGGCCATAGTACTGCTGAGGCAGGTGATTCAGCATGTCGGCATGACTAGCCAGACAAAGCGTCACCCGCCGTTGCAGATCGTGTTCCAGCAAGCGTTGATAGGTTTTGATCAACGCCTGTCGCTGTATATCGAAACCGTAAACATGACCCTCCGCCGCCACGCATTGCGCCAAAAACAAGGTGTCATGGCCGTTACCTAACGTCGCATCGACCGCAATATCGCCAGGTTTCAGGTATGAGCCGACGATATCGTGGGCCATCTCAAGCAAGGAAATGCGTTTCATCATAGCGTCGTATATCGCAAATGGGCGGCAAGTCGGCTTGCTGTTGCAGATAATCGGCAAACCGGGCGGCGTAGAAAGGAATCGCCAAGCTGCCTTTAGCGCCGAAACCATTAAAAATATGCAATTGTTGATGTCGGGGGTGAGTGCCGATAAACGGCTGTTTGTCCAAGGTGGCCGGCCGAATCCCCGCCCGGTGTTGGTAAACACTAATCGACGGCTGTAGCGGACAAACCGTTCGCAGACTAGCCAATAAGGCGTTTTGCGCCGACTGGCTCGGTAAATTGTCTGTATGCTGGGTATCGAAAGTGGCACCGGTTTTAAAACGCCGCGCTTCGAGAGGAATCAGCCAGTGACCGTAGTTCAAAATCCGCTCCGGCAGATCCTGCCGACTTTCGCAGCCCAGGATCTCGCCTTTCGCCAATTGAAACGGCAAACCGCCAAACCAGGGATTCGCGACAGCCCGATGACCTTCGCAAAACACGATATGGCGGGGTTTAACATCTTGCCATTGCAGATCCGGCCGCACGCTAATGTCGCCATATTGCAAATCGGCTTGCCGATAACAACTATTGCCGATCAAAAAATCGCGCAGATTTTTTAATAATGCCTCGGTTTTCAAGTAACCGGTTTGCTGCTGTTGTAATACCCCAAACGGCGCATGGACAGCCTCGAGCATCGGGAGCCATTCCGACAAGTAAGCCAGATAATCCGGCTGGCTTAAGCGCCGCATGGCCAACTCCCGCTCCTGTTGCGTGCGCAGAATTTTCAACATCGGCATCTGCACATAGAAATTTTGCTGAAACTGCTCGGCAAGTTGCCGGTAGCCAGCCAACGCGGCCGGCAGCAAGATTTCGATATCCGCTTGCTTGACCAAGCGTTGCCCGGTAACTGGATTAACCAGGCCGGCGGCGACTTGCGAGGCATTTTCCAAGCCATTATCGACCACCAGTATTCGAAACTGCCGCTTAAGCAACTCCCAAGCTAGCAGACTGCCGGCAAGCCCCTGGCCGATCAGTAATACATCGATTTGCACGGCTATTGTTTAGCTTGTAAGGCCTCGCCTTTGAAAACAATGCCTTCCCAGCCATCCCGCATGAAGTTTCTGATATTTTGATGGTCCTGACCCTCGGGATTGTTCAAGACATCCTTCCAGTAGTAATCGCCAAATAGCGCCAGAGTCTGTTCGACAGTGAGCCGATGCAATTTGGCAAATGCAAAAATCTTGCAAGACCCCTCGTTATGGCCGGCTTCGTTGATGAGCGACTGCTCCAGGCCGTTGCTGAATTCGGTAGCCTGATAATGGTAATATTTGGCGATTACAGCCATGGTGTCCTGAAAATCAATCGCTTGCCCAGTTTTTACTGCTTTCAAAAAATCGTTCAATATCATTTGCTTACCTACATAATTCCCTTATTATTTGAATTGTTACTGCCTTACTTGTCCAAAATAGCTGCATTAACAGTTATAATCCGGCGATGAGTCCCGGTATTTAAGCACCAGGATTGCGTTTAGGATCGTCTTATTATTGTTATATTCCGTCATTACAATCGCGCAATGCTTTGTCGGCTTGTTAGACCGTACGGACTGCAATCTCAATAACATCATAAAGGAATACATTTTGAAACAGATAATTACTCTTTTATCGTTTTGTCTGCTTTGCTCAAGCACTGCGTTTGCAGACCAGGAAATCCAAATCCCACCCGCACCACCGATAGAATCTGCCCCCGCCACGGCCAACTCCACACCTAATGTGTTTGTCGAGCAAACCAATTATGCTTCTTATCAACTTTCGCCAGGCGATGCGCTGGAAATTACGGTCTGGAAAGAAGAAGGCTTACAGCAGTTGCAGATTTTAATTTCGCCTGACGGCACCATTATTTTCCCATTGATCGGCACCGTCGGCGCAGCTGGCAAAACCATTACCGAACTAAAGGACAACCTCACCAGTCGGCTTTCGGACTACATCTCCGATCCGTCGGTTACCGTGAAATTGCTCAACAACCAAGGCAACTCGATTTTCGTGATCGGTAAAGTCAACAAACCCGGACAAGTGTTTTCCGGCCGGCGCCTGGACGTACTGCAAGCACTCAGCCTGGCGGGCGGTCTGACGATTTTTGCCAAAGAAAGCTCAATCAGCATCATTCGCCGCAGCGGCGATCAAGTCAAAGTGTTTCCTTTCGATTACAGCGACGCCATCGATGGGGAAAATCTCGAACAAAATATCCTGCTGGAACCGGGAGACACGGTCACCGTACCCTGAAAGGATTTAGATAGAAGTTGCTATCTATGAAGATTAAAACGGATTTTTTGCTGCCTGCTGCGTTGGTGTTGTTTACAGGTAATAGCTACGCACTGGAGTTGTTGTTCGAGCCTGACTTCAGCTTTAAGGAACGTTATGACGATAACCTACGCATGCAGATTAAACCCAGGCGCACCAATCTAATCAGCACGCTTTCGCCGGGAGTGTTGTTCGGATATCTAGCGGACGACAACGAGCTGAAAACGCGATTCAAATGGAATGAGTTGATTTATCACGGCGATTCGGCTCTGGATTTTTCCGAGAAGCTGGTCAACGTTAACCATATGTTTAGGTCTGAATTATTCAAAACCGACCTGACCGCCGGTTACAGCGAAGAATCTTCCATCAATAACCAACTGGACCCCGCACAAATCAATGAATTAGGCGGCATACAAATCCTGGTGCCGCGCACGACCAAGTCGGTGGCCCCCAGTATTACTTACAACCTGAACGAAACCAATGCGCTGCAATTGGGATATAACTATGTCGATGTCGCTTACGACCGCCAAGCTAGCCTAGCGAGCAACCGCTATTACTCCGACTACTCGAATCAACAGTTTTCCGCTACCCTGACGCATGTTTACTCGGAACGCTTGTCATTCAATTTGACCGGTGCTTATTCGGAGTTCGATTCGCCGAGTGAGCAACGCGGTCTAGGCCTGGTGCAGCGTGTGTTGGCACCAAACGGTGCTTCGGTCACACTTCGCCCGGAATTCCAATTTGGCGCTCCCGGCAATACTCATTTCAGTCAAATCCAACGCACCCTGTTTTATCAGCTGGGCTTGCAATACGCGCTCTGCGAACAAATGCAATTATCGCTTGCCGCCGGTATCCGCAATATCAATTCGGACTTCAATAGCCGGACAACGTTTGACGACCCTAGTTTTTTGCCTACGGAATCATCGCAATCCAGCAGCACCAGCGGCAACGTCTATTCGGCCAGTCTGATCCGCAATTTTGAGCGGGGCAACCTGAGCCTAAGCGCCAGTCAACAATTAAATCCAGCCAGTACCGGCACCCAACAACAAACCACATTGTTTTCCGCTAGCGCCCGTTATAACTTAACCGACCGCTGGAATACCGGCATCAACGCCAGTTATCAGATGTCTGAATCGGTTACCAATTTCAATGGCAATAATGCCAGCAACAACCGGACGTACACTACGCTTACCCCCAATATTCAGTGGCGCTGGACACCCGAAATCAATTTGGATCTTTCGTATTCGTACCGCCAGCAACAATATGAATCGACTAATCAGACCGCTATCGGCAACAGCGTGCAACTACAATTCTCTTATCAACCTCAAATCAATCGTCAGGTGAAATAGCGTGGAAAATCAAGCCATCGACATCAAGGACTATCTAAAAATCATCAAACGACGCAGAAAATTTTTGTTTGTTCCTTTTCTGATCATTGCGTTGATCAGCATCGTCTTGGCGGTGCTATTGCCGGCCATGTACCGTTCCACCTCGACCATTTTGATCGAAGCGCAAGAAATTCCCGCCGAACTGGTGCGTTCCACGGTGACTACCTTTGCCGACCAACGGATTCAGATGATCAGTCAACGGATCATGACCCGGCCTAATTTGACGGAGATTATCAAAAAATACGACCTCTACGCCGAAGACCGCAAAAACAAGCCAGAGGAAGTGATTCTGGAAAAAATGCGCAAGAGCATCAAAGTGGAGACCATCAGCGCCGATGTCGCCAACAACAAAAGCGGACCGGTGCAACAAGCGACTATCGCCTTTACTCTGACATTCGACGATAAATCCTCATCCGTCGCGCAAAAAGTCGCCAATGAATTGACTTCGCTTTTTCTGAAGGAAAATATTAAATCGCGCACCGAATCAGCCGAAAATGCGGCCTTGTTTTTAAGCGAGGAATCCAAACGGCTGAAAGCCAAAATTCAGGAAATTCAACAAGGCTTGGCGACATTCAAGGAAAAAAACCTGAATCAGCTACCGCAAATCAGTGCGCTGAATCAACAAGAACTGACTTCGCTGAGCAACCAACTGCTGCAACTGGATACCCAAGAGCGCTCACTCAATGATCGACGTTTTTACCTGGAAGGCGAGTTGGCGCAAATCGACCCTAATGCGATGGCGACCAACGCGACGGGCAACCGGGTGTTCGACATGAAAGACCGGTTGAAGGAACTGCAATCCCAATATCCATCCGTGTTATCTAGCCACTCGGCTAGCCATCCGGACGTCATCAAAATCAAACGCGAGATCGATTCCTTGCAGAAAGAAATCGGTTCCAATACCGATCTTAACGCGATGAACGCAGAACTGACGGATAGAAAAGCCGAACTGGCATTATTGTTGAAACAGTATTCCGAAAAACACCCGGATGTGCTGAAACTGCAAAAACAGATTAGCGCCCTGCAGCAGAGTTTGGTCAGCGCCAAGCACGACGAATACAGCAATAGCGCTATCCAGCCGGACAATCCGGCCTACATCACCCTAAAATCCCAGCTGGACTCGGTAAGCACCGAAATCGAATCTTTGAACTATACCCGCGGCCGAGTTAACAGCAAGATGGAGGAGTTGCGCCAAAGCCTGCGCCAATCGCCGCTGGTCGAAAAGGAATATTTGGATTTGATCCAGGATCTTGATAACACCAATCTGCGCTATCGCGAGGTCAGTGCCCGCGAAATGGAAGCGCAAATATCACAACAGCTGGAAATGGAAAGGAAAGGCGAGCGTTTCACGCTGATCGACCCGCCGCAAGAACCTCTGGAACCGGTTAGTCCCAACCGGATTGCTATTCTGGTGTTGGGCGTGGTGCTGGCCCTGGCCAGCGGTTTCGGCGCGGTAGCACTCGCCGAGATGCTGGATTCCACTATCAATAGCCCAAAATCGGTCACCGCGATCCTGGGTGTGGAACCCTTGGCCGCGATACCCTATCTTGAAAGCCAAAAAGAACATCAAGACCGCAGAAATGAACGACGCATGTTGCTAATCGGCAGCGCAATTGCAGTATTAGTGGCAGTTCTCCTCTTTCATTTCATCATCATGCCGATTGATGTGTTCTGGTACAAATTACTGCGCGTTGTGAGCAATTAATCATCCAAGGGAAAACTCATGAACTCTATTCAAACCCTCGCGGAAAAAAGCAATTCATCGGCAACAGTGGCAAGTGCCCAATCCGGCGACAAGGTTAACATCGCTTACACCCAAACCCGGGTGCACAAGCCCGACCAGAATCTGCTCAAACACAACCGAATCATCTCGGCCGCCTCGCCCGCCAAATGGCTGGAATCCTATAGAATGCTGCGTACTCGCTGCTTGCAGCAAATGGACTCGATGGAATGGAAGACGATGGCTATCACCAGTACCGGCGAAGGTACCGGCAACAGCTTAACTGCCGCGAATTTAGCCATCAGCATGGCGATGGAACTCGACCGCACCGCCTTGCTGGTCGATGCCAATTTCCAAAACCCCAGTATCAACCAATTATTCGGCATACAACCCAGCTTGGGCCTGAGCGATTATTTGCTGAACGATAGCGAAATCAGCTCCATGTTGATTAATCCGGGCATAGAACGTTTGGTGGTATTACCGGCCGGCAAACCCTTATTCAACTCGACCGAAATGTTGCGTTCGCCGAAGATGGTGCGTTTGGTTAACGAACTGAAAAGTCGCTATCCATCCCGCATCATTATTTTCGACATGCCGCCGATTCTATCGCATGACGATACCTTGGGCTTTTCACCCTATGTGGATTGTGTGTTGCTGGTCATCGATGAAGGCCATACCAAGACCGATGAATTGAAGCACGCTGCGTCTTTGTTGAAAGACGTCAATGTGCTGGGGACGGTATTCAATAAAGCCACCGATAACAAAATCAGCTTTACCGGCGCTTAGACTGATCTGGTGTGGCTGCGTCGGCAGCCACACTTTCCAACATTGCCTATCAGAGTTTACTCAAAGCATCCTTCGCTTCGTTCAAGCCATCAAACTCGACCTTTTTATCCACCGCTTTTTGCAGATATTCACGAGCCTTTAGCGGGTCGTTCTGTTTGAAATAAGTCATACCCAAGTGGTAATTGCTGATCGGCGATTGCGGATCGCGCTCAACCACTTTCAACAGAATCTCCTTGGCCTTGTCGTAACCGCCTTGTTTGTAGGCAATCCAGCCTACGGTGTCCATCATGTTGGGGTTATTGGTTTGCAATAAAGGCTCGGCCAACTTCGCCGCACGCTCTAAATTAGCCGGGCTGGAAGAAAAATCCGATAAGTAACTGGCCAGATTATTAACCGCGACCACCGAATCCGGATGCTGTTTGTAAGACTCTTCATAAAGCGCCAACACTTGCTCATGCTGACCTTCTCGGTGATACAAACGCGCTAGATCGTCCACCAATTCCAAGGCGCCTTTACTCTTATCGATACCCTTTTTATAAATATCGATCGCCCCCTGTTTATTCTTTTGCGCCAGTTCGATCAAGGCCAAATTGCGATACGGGCTGTACCACTCCGGCTTAATATCCAGGGCTTTCAAATAAGCGGTTTTGGCTTCGCTGAATTTTTGATCGTTCAGATAAGCGCCACCCATCAGGTTATAGGCAATAAAATGATCGGGCTGCTGCTTG
The DNA here is from genome assembly GCF_030490285.1 of Methylomonas montana. Lineage (NCBI taxonomy): Bacteria > Pseudomonadati > Pseudomonadota > Gammaproteobacteria > Methylococcales > Methylococcaceae > Methylomonas > Methylomonas montana. The sequence goes on from NZ_CP129884.1 coordinate 2,942,651, forward strand.
ACGACTTGTTGCAGTTTGCCGATAGCCTTGTCGGATTGTTTCAGTACCAGGTAACTTTTCACCATTTCGGTCAACGGCTCGATAGCATCCGGCTTACGGGCCAGGGCTTTTTGAAATGCTTCGACGCTGGCTTCCAATTTGCCTTCCGCCTGATAACCCAAACCGGACATATAAAAGCCGGTGGCATCCTTATCGAATAACTGCTGAACCTGCTTGGCGATTTCCTGGGCCTTATCCCAATGTTTTTGGCCAATCTCCAGTTTGAACATCGCCTCCAGCCCTTTCAGACTCTTCGGATTGGCTTTTAGTAACGCTTCTATCTGCTGTCTAGCCTGATCCTGATGACCCGATTTCAAGGACAAACCGACCAGATCCAAGCGCGCGGTTTCGTCAGCCGGCGCCGCTGCGACTACCTTCTCCATGTTCTCTTTTGCCAACTCTTCCTCATTGTTACGAAGATGAGCAGCGGCCAACATCTTTAAAACCCCGATATTATTGGGCTGATCGACCAATACCGACCGGAAATCGGCAATCGCCTCGGGAATTTTGTTCTCGGCCAAGGAAAATTGACCGCGCATGGTTAAAGCCTCGGCATCGCGCGGATTGTTATCCAATACCTCCTTGATCAAACCCTTGGCTTCGTCGCCGCGCTTGGTCATCGCATATAGAGCAGCCAATTTATTGCGAGCAACAATCCCATTTCGGCCCAGTTTGTCCTGATCAACTACTTCCTTCAGAGTCGCTTCGGCCTTATCGAGTTCTTTCTTGGCTAGTTGGATATTTGCCAGCTTGAATTTCAGTTCATAGGCGTCCGGTTTTTGCTCAATCATCGGCAATAATTCGGCGACTGCGACTTCCGGGCTACGTTTTTCCATCAGAAAATCCACCAGGAAGGTTTTGGCGGTGTCGTTGTCCGGCAATGCTTGTACGGCATTGCGCAAGGTCGATTCGGCCTTATCGACCTGGTTGGTGCCAATCTGGAACAAGGCTAATGTCCGATAATGCTGCAATTGCTGCGGCTCCAGCTTGACGATTTCCGCCAGCATCGCTTCCGCATCGGCTATTTGATTGTTTTTCGCATACAATCCGGCCAACATGCTGCGCAACGCCACATTATCGGCTTTCTTCTCGATAGCCTGTTTTAACAAACTAATGGCTTTATCGACTTTATCCAGCCTGGCCTGGATAGAGGCCATCATCAACGTCGCCGGCACATCGTCTGGATTGTTTTTCAGCGCGCGTTCGACCGTCATAATCGCGCCGTCGCTATTATTTTTCGCGGCCTGCACGCCTGCAAACAACACCAACGCTTCGACATTGTCGGGTTCTTTAGCCAAGGCTTCTCCTGCCATTTTTTCGGCGTCTTCGACAGCACGGTTCAGCAATAACAGCTGACCGACCCTGACTCTGGCCATCACGTGGTTTTCACTGCCGGCTACGACGATACTGTATTCCTTAAAGGCATTTTCAATTTTGCCTTGCTTGCTTAAGGCCTCCGCCATTTGAAAATGGCTTTCCCAATCCTTGGGATCGATTTGCAGCACATTTTTAAAAGCCAGCTGGGCTTTTTCATAATCGCCCGCCTGATACAGCTGTTTACCTTCCTCCATGTATTTCGCTTTCCGTTCATCGGCGCCGTTACAGGCCACCAAGCCGGTCGTCAACACAACAATGCCCAAATTTTTTAAAAGATTTTGTTTTGTCGTCATTAGTCTCTCGATGCTTCTTGCGTTTGGTAATTTAGCCGCTTAAAAAATTGCCGCTTGCTGGATTTTAACTTATTTGGGCCGTTAATCCTTAGGGCTTTGGGTAAATAGGGGGTGCGTAAGGTGCGGCATTACGCCGCACCTAGCCAAACGAGGGATTATTGCGTGGTAGTCGGCCGCGCGATGGAGTCGGCGGCAGACTGCTTTTGGTACTGAGCGGCGTTCAGCTTATCTTCGTATTCCTGGACGATAGTTTCCATTTCCACGCTTTTAAATTGCAGCACTGCTTCGTGTTCCAGCAGGCTGGCCAAGGCGTCTTTATGTTCGTATCGTTCCAGCAGTTCCTTGGCCGCTTCGTAAAGCTTGAGATTATGGCCATCACAAACACCCAACTGCTGCTCGGTCGCTTGCTGCTTACCGTTCAATGCCGTGAATTGTGCATTCAAATCGGCTTTAGCCTGGCTGATTTCCTTATGTTTTTCGATAACTTCCAGCAGCCTGGCATTGGTTTTTTCCAGACGCTCGCGTACCTCGCCAGTGGAGTTTTTCTGCACCGACAGTTCGCCACCCAGTCGTTCCTTGGCGGCGACGGCGGCGGAATGGTCTTTTTTCAGTTGTTCAAACTGCTGCAATTGCTCGGTCAGTTTGGCCGATTCGGCTTTCGCCGCATCGCGCTCGGCGGTGAGGCTTTTGACCATGGCTTGCAGCTTCAGCACCGCACCGCTATCCGCCTTACCCGCGTCGCGTGGGGCGGCTTGCGATGGTGACACAAGTAAATAAGTCGATAAAAAAACCAAGCCTAAGCATTGTTTGCTCACATTTTTCATACAAACCCCGCCTAAAATTGCGTATTGATGTCCATTTGCAGCACATCGACACCCCAGGCCGGCCCGGTAATGATGTCGGCACTCAACCAACGACCCGTCAGCCAGACATTTTTCATCAAGCCGTAATTGCCACCGATAAACCAGCCTTTAACATTGGTACCGCCCAGATGGAAATCGGAATCGGTGAACGCATCCAGTACCGAGTCGCGGCCAACATATTTATAAGCGGCGAATACATTCCAATGCCCAGCCACTTCCGCCTTCGGCCAACCGAAATCGGCACGGAATTGCCAGGCGGTGGTTTTCGCATCGACGCTCGATCCGTAAAGCCGGCTGACCTGCTCTTGATCAAAGCCAATGTTTTTTGCGTAATCGCCGCTGAGCCGCAAATGATACGGTGCAAACACCGCCATGTCATAGGAGGCGTTCAGATTGATGATGTTGAAGTCCGGCGCTAAACCAACCGTGGCTGGAAATGTACCCGGCGCCAAGCGTGTACCTTCCTTACAGATAGTCGCCAAAGTGTTGCCGCCCTGAATAAAGTCGGGCCGCGAAGCGTTATTAGCGCGATTATTGGTATCGCAAGTACCAGAGGTTGTGGTGTTTTGTGTCGCCTGTAAATTGACGTAATCGTAATAGGCCGCGCCCACTTTCAGGCTATCCTGGTTGACAAAGCCCCAATCCAAGCCGGCCTGACCGCCGAACAACCATTTGTCGTTGCTGAATGCGGTCTCCTGCAACGGAAACGCCCCGGCCGTAAAAAACACCGACCGGGAATGATCGCCAGACTCCATTAAACTATCGGAACCGCCCAGACGATGCCGAACCGTACCAGCAAAACCCTCGAACGATAAATCGGTATCCCAGACCATTTCGCTGCCACCGCTAAACTCGCCGCCGCCGGTATACCAGGGGTTTTTGATCCGGCCGCCGCTCAGCGTCAGCCATTTGAATTTTTCGTCGTCCACAGCATCGTATTGCAAATAGGCCCGATCCACCGTAAAGTCGTATTTGTTGCCGTAATTAGCCATGGTTTGATTGGTCGACACCGGATCGCGCTGATTGCCGGTCGCCAAGCGCACGCCGGCTTTCAAACCGTCGGTAATATTGGCATCGATTCCCAGACGCAGCCGCTGGCGAAACCGTTGTCTGTCGTTGGTCGTGTTGTAATACCGGTCAAGTCCAGCATTCGTCACGCCGCCGTTGTCGTTGATAGCTTGGTAGTCGATGTAAGAATCGGCAATATTGTCATCGGCCTGATATTCATGCTGAGAACGCAAGCGAATATCGCCGGACAACTTGAAACGCTTAGTCCAATCCGGCAACGCATTCGGTAAGCCCCATTGCTCGTTCTTGGCCTTCTGCATCACGTCGCCGACCACTTCCTCGCGCAGTTCGCTACGCACCTGCTGGCGGATCTCGTCCTTCACAAAATCCGGCACATACGCCACCCGCACTTCGTCGGCCGGCACCGTTTCCTTGCCCGCCGCCGCTTTGGCTTCGGCAGCTTGCTGGCCTGCTTCGACTTCGGCCTGCTTGATCATTTCGTTTGCCGCTTTGTCGGTGATCACCCCTTGCTTGACCAGTTGTTTGATCAAATTGGTCGTGGTGTTGCGCAGTTTCAGTAACTCTTCCTTTTCACCGGCCTGCACCGTGCCGATCAGCCCGGATAGCGCCAAGGCCATCAGCTGTTTTTTGTTCGCCATTTGTTTACCCGTTGGATGATTAAATACGTGATGAAATCTTTAACTTGATCGGCTGCTGCATGCCGGGCGGCGGCGCCTCGGCTACCCGGTCGAACTTGTTCAATAAACGACCCAGAAGCTCGTCGATGTCGGCGTCGTTACTGCCCTTGGTTAATTCGACTCGTTCCACCGAACCGTCGGCCTTTAGCCACACCTTGACGATCGCGGTATAGCCTTTGCGACGCAGTTCCTCATGGCTACTCAATAGATTCAGGATGCCGTTCTTGACCAAGCCACCGTACCAAGCGTAAGGATTGCCGCCGCCACCGAACAGGCCAGTCCCACCCTTGCGGGCCGCCAGTCCGAAACCATCCGTTCCCGCCGTGCCTTCGGCGTCCAGTCCCAGATCGCGAGCCGGCGCTTCGTCCGGTGGCGTTTCCGGCATCGGTTCCGGTTCAGGCTCCGGTTGTTCGATTTTTTCCTTGATTTCCGGCTCGGGCGGCTTTTCCACTTTCGGCGGAGGCGGAGGTGGCGGTTTCATTAAGGTGATGGGCTGGATCTTTTTCTCGTTTTTCGCCGGCTTCTTATCGATAAAGTCGACGATGACTTTGACGATGTAAAACACCGCCAGCGCCGCCAGCAAGCCGCCAATAATTCTGGGGATATACACCCGTAAGTGTTTCTTTTCGGACATGGCTGAATGCGCTATTTGACAAGACTTTGCGTTACCAAGCCGACCTGGGTGATTTCCAGCTTGCCCAGCAAGGCCAGAATATCCACCACGCTTTGATATTGCACCGTGGCATCGCCCTTCACCACCACCGGCAACTCCGGATTGGCGGCCTTGTATTGCAACAGAGTCGACTCCAGTTGCTCCATGGTCACCGGAAAAGTATCCAGAAAAATAGTGCCGTCGGCGGTGACGGTAATCGCCTTGGTTTGCGGCTTGGCCAGACTGGGCGTGTTGCTGGCTTTGGGCAGGTTGACTTGCACGCCCTGTACTGCCGCGGTGGTCATTAAAATAAATACCACCAACAGTACATACGCCAAATCCAGCATCGGCGTGACGTTGATTTCGTCGTACGCGGCATTTTCTTCTTGGACTTTCATATCGTTATTCTCTTGATCAACAGGTGGCTGTCACGTAGGTTGGACTCCCTCGATAGCGCGCAACCGGACACATCGAAGCCAACACGTCGGGTTACGCCCTTCGACTGCGCTCAGGACTAACCCGACCTACATTTTTCTAATGCTCTACCGTAAACGGGCGAAAGATGATCAGCTATGCTGCTCGGCCAGTTTGGCGACGAACTCGTCGACGAACACGTGCATGTCGGCGGTCACCATCTTGATCTGGCTGCCCAGATAGTTGTAGCCAAACAGCGCCGGAATAGCCACAGCCAGACCGGCGACCGTGGCCACCAGCGCGGCGGCGATACCCGGTGCGATGGCGTTGACGTTGACTTCCCCGCTCGCCGCGATGGCGGCGAAGGTAATCATTACCCCCACCACGGTACCCAGCAGTCCCAGGAACGGACCGCCGGAAATAGCGATGGTCAGCAACACCATTTGCGAATTGAGTTTTTGCAATTCCCGCACCAATACGCCGTCCATAGACGCCTTCACCGCATTCAGACCTTGTGAGGATAGAATCATGTCGGCAGCCTCGGCCCCAACGCCTTTAGGCAGACGTTTGTTCATTTCCTGTACGCCGACGTGATAAATCCGGTAGATGGACGAACCGGCAAAGGCGGCATGATTGCCGGTCAAAGACAACAACAGCGGCGACTCGTCGAAATCTGCCTGCCCTTCTTCGTCCTGATGATCCAGATTGCTGATGTTCTTAGCACCCAACTGACTGAAAGCGTCTTCAAACTTCTTGTTTTCGCTGCGAGTACGGCTCAGCACGATGGCTTTGCTGATCATCACCAGGGTACTGATGATAAACATCACCCCTAAAATACCGATGATGACCCAGCCGTCGATGGTGACGTTATTCAGCGTCGAAACCAGATAGGATTCGCTGCCGCCTTCGCTGTCCGGGGTGCTGTCTTCGCCGTAGTTCAACAATGCCGAAGACTGGCCCTGCATCATCGTCGCGAATTGCAGGTAGTTTTGATCGCGGGCCACTTTAGCAATGCCAAACTCGTCGATCGCGCCGACAAAACCGCGTGTACCGTCCACGGCCGCGCCGATACTGCTATCGCCCAACAAGGCCGAGACGCTGGCCGGCAAGATACCGACGGCTTTGCCGTCCACATACAAGGTAAAACCGTCCTTATTGCCGGCAACCGCCAAATGTTGCCAAGCCGCCAGATTCAAATCCACCGGGCTGACCAATTCCTTACGATTGACTTCCAAAATCGGCGTCTGGCCTCTAACGGATAAAATCAAGCCGTCGCGTTGAAACAGCACGCCATTGCTTTGCGCCTGGTCGATTTTCACCCATGAAGACACCGTCCAACCGAACTCGACGGACATTTGGATCGCCGGTGTCGCGGCGATACGAATAGATTGGCTGCCGTTGAATCCGCCCGCGTCGCCGGCCGCCCCGCCTTCGACCACAGTCTGGGTGGCGGAAGCGGGTTGATTCGCATAAGCAGTGGCATCCTTAACCGGACCAGCCTCGAAATGATAAGCGACCGCCTGGGCGACATCGAAGAGGCCCGCGCCGTCCTGACCGTCCACCGCTTTCGGGTTGCCGTAGTACATCCAGAACATCGGCTCGTCGGCCGTGGCAATATCCTTGGGCAATTTCACCCAGATCAAAGCCATTTCATTGATAGGATCGATTTTCTCGATATAGAACTTCAGCGGCGTTTTATCGTCGCCGGCCAGAAACCGCAAATCCTTGCCGTTCTCGGCCAGATCGGCAAAGTAACTGAAATTGCCGGTATGCAAACGCACCAGCACCAGTCCCTCGCCGACCGGCTTGACGCTGTCTTGCTGCAATCGCTGGGCATCGATGGTGATTTTCTTTCTGTAACCCCAGTCGTCGTTCCACCAGGCTTGCGCCAGGCCGGGTACCGCTAACAGGGTCAATACTAACAGGGCAATCCGCTTCATGTTCACTCTCAAATCAAAACATATCGCGGATTATCCCGACATTTGTTTACATTTTTATGACAATTCCTTGAATTTTATTGCTCGACGCCATTTGAAAAATCATCACGAAAGAGATACGCATGACGCCGCCGATAATCGCGGCTGGCACGGAAAAAAGGCTTGCCGGCAAAGTGCCGGCAAGCTTTAGAACTTTAACGATAGGTTAATCGCCGAAACCCAGAATTTCGACGTTCAATATACCCAATACTGCTTTTGCCATCGCCTTACTCGCATCCTTGCCAACATTGCCGCCGACCGAACTTTCCGCCATCTGGCTGACGCCGGCCGTCATATTACTGGTACCGGTCAACCCGGCCGCCACGCTGCCGGTGGCCGCTACCGGCACACCGGTGCCGACACCGCTGACCTGGATATTTTGAGCGCCTAACACCGCGGTGGCAGAAATGGTCACGTTAGTACCGCCGATACCGGCCTCGCCGGCGTCGACGACACCTTTTGGGGCAAACAAGTAAACATCGCCCGCCACTACGCCGGCCGAACTGGCCGCGGTGCGAATCCCGCTACCGGAAACGACCGCTGGAAAGGTGATGGTCATATTGCCTTTTTCGTCATAGCCGATCTCCGGAGGCGGCGCGGCAATCGCCGATTTGGCACCTCGGCCGGCGTCGATATCGCCTTCCGACGACCAGATCATGATGTCGCCGCCATCCAGCGCGAACACTCTCGAAGTATTTACTAAAAAGTCGTCGCGCAGCACCACGTTGATATTCCCATCCTTTTGGGCAACGATGCCCAATTCCGATGCTTTTTTCTTCTCACTCTCGTCAAAAGAGAATGCTACACCGGCATTGATCTGCCCCCCAGGCGCCAGCAAATTGATGTCGCCGCCGTCCTTGGTATGAATCTTACTGAAGAAAACGCTGATATCGCCTTTCCAATCGCTACCGGGAAACAACGATTCGATAGCGGCAAAGCCGCCTTCATTACCCAACGAAGAGGTACCGGCCGATGCACTACCCGAGACTTTGATTTCGTTAAAAAATACCGGCAGCACAATGGCGTTCAATTGCGGTTGTATCGCCACGAAATCGCCGCTGTTCAATTTGGCAAAAGCTTCCAACGCAGCTGAGTCGCTAAGATTGGCGTCATTCAACCGCTCTCGCATGAAACCGGTAATCAGCAAGTTGGCTTTTTGCCAAGCCTCGGCATATTCAGACTTGTCTTGTAAGTAAGTGCGAATAAAGCCGGCATAGTCCAGCTCGCCATTGGCACCGGTCAATACCGTCAAATTCGCGCCATGGTCTGGCAAAGCGCTATTGATCAAATCGCCGGCTGTCGAAATACCCTTCGATCCACCCAAATCCATATGCCGGCCGGTTTTGACCAGGACATCGCCGGGACCACCAATCTCAATTTCACGGCTGGACGAGTTATCCAGTTTACCGGTACTGGCCAGCCGAACCAGCGGATAGCTGATATCGCGCGCCGCTTCCAGCAAGGTCACATCGTCGTCGTTGGCATGCTGCAGATACAACAACAGATTGGTAATATCGTTGCCGGACTTGATCAACGCCTTTTTAGGCAGGGTAAAACCGATGTTTTCGATATTGCCCTGGCGGGTCACCAAGCGCGCCGGTTCGGCGTCGCCGCGGTGAATCGGAGTCGCGGCATGGATATCTTCCATCCGGTCTTTAGTGGCGTTGAACGTATCGAAATAGCGCAAAATGTCGCCCAAGCCGGTTTCGGTCAGTGGCGACTCCGCTCCGGGAAGCAGCGTCGCATCGGCATCCGACATACCCAGACGCACACCGAGATCACCCTTATCGGCGCTGATATTCTGCTCTGCCAACAAATTCAATTGGCCGCTGGCCGAAGGGAACAGGGTAATTTCGTTGCCCAGCTTGATGTCGCCACCGAAAGCGCTGGCGTTTAACGAAGCCGGATAAATAGCGGATAAGGTTTCCTTAAAAGTATTGCCGTCCGCGAAGACTCTACCGTTGGAGAATAACAGCACGTCGCCGGCCAAACTGGCGACGTTCAAGGCGCTGGCAGCACTATAACTAAAGAAGTTGACGCCATCTTTATGCGTGATCATCGGGTCGCTGACCCCACCCAAGCCGACATCACCGGTGGCCGAAATCGAAAACCGGCTATCACCCAGCAACAAAATCGGCCCGTTATCGGTGTTTGTGCCGCCCTTAACGCTACCGCCAGCCTTGATTGCACCGTTACCCTGTCCCAGAAAATAGCTGCCGCCGATAATGTCGCCGCCGGCACTGATCTGCATGGTGCCGCCGCCGTTAATCTCAACCTGATTGGTTTTAAAGCCGCTGAAGTTATTACTGCCGTTGGCATCGCCGACCTGCTTGCCGGTAGTGGGCATCGCCACGTCCAGATCGATAATGTCGCCACCCGCGCTAATCGAAACCTTGCCGCCACCGAAAGAGCCTATGCTTTGTTGGAACTGCGGCATCGGCGCCCTACCGTACTGATCGGTCTTCTGGCCGCTACTTAGCTTTCCGGGCAAATAGCCCAAGGCCACGCCCCAGGCAGTCGGTTCGGTATGTGCCGCATCCGACCATTCTCCACGACGCAACAGCCAATCGTTAAAATCGTTCGTGCCGACCGTACCGCGAATATTGCCACCAGCGTTCAAGCTCAAATCGCCACCGTTCACCGGATAATCGGCGTATAGCTGCCTGGCCACGGCTTTGTCCGACAAGCTGCCGTAAGGATTGCTCTGAGAGGTGGTACCCGCGCTGTAAATCGAAGCGGCGGTGTATTCGGCAGTCAGCGTTATATTCGCATTAACCTGCGTCGTCAACGCTTGGCTGAGCTCGACAACGGGCAGGGTTTTGATCGCCACATTTTGGGAAATCGCCTTGCTCAATGCCTTGCTCAACTGTACCGAAGGCAAGGTCTTCAAAGTGGTGTTGACCGGGACCGCCGCCGTCACAGCTTTATTCAGCGTGACAGTCTTGGTCAAAGCATTAATGGCGGTAATCACGCTGCCGGCAGCAACACCGTTACCGGTCAAATAATCACCTACCACCCAGCCACTAACATCGGCTACTTTAATGTTCTTGTTGTTTTTGGCAGTCGCACTCGCAGTCAGACTAGCAAAGCCAGCGGTGTTGATTTTAGTAATCGTGGTGCCGGTATCGATACCGTTTCCGGACAGATAATCACCTACCCGCCAACCGTCGGCCTCATCGCTATCGATGCGTAACGAAAAACTTTTAAGGATGGCCGCCTCCTTGGTCGTATGGGTCACGCTGGTGGGATCGACCTCCGTAATATAGGCGCCGGTCGCAATAGCAGTGCTACCGGACAAATAGCCGCCCACTTTCCAGGCGGATATATCGGCGACTGCCAGCGTCGAGCTGCCTTTAGCGGCAGCGGATACGACTTTATTGCTGATTTTCTGGCCCGACGCCAGAATGATATCCGCCCCGGCGTTGACCTCGATATCGCCGCTGCCGGTTCGTAATCTGACGTTACTGGCCAGCGTCAGGTTTTTCGCGGACAAGGTTTTATTCGGATCGGCGCTTTGCAGATCGCCGCCGGCCGTCAATTGATACGACCAGGATGCGCCCTTCTGCAAGCGATCGATCACCGCGACCGATTTAACGACGCCATTATCGTTATATTCGAAATTTTCGTTCTTAAAGCCGTCCGTCAACGACTGATCCAACGTCAAATGACCGTCGGTACGAATCACCAAACGCCCCGGTAAATCGTCCCAAACATTGCCATCGTTATTTTCGTCGTAACGCCAATCGGCCAAGTCCCATGTATCCTTCAAGACCAAATCGCCGCTGTAATCGATTTCCACACCCGCTAATAAACGGATACCGTATCCCAGCGTTTCGGTCACGGCGGACATATTGGCCGCTGCCATATAGGCATCGGTTTCGGCCTTGATTTTGGCAATGTCGGCAGTATCAATGTTGCCATCGTCTCCCAGATCGGCATTGCCATATTTTGCAACGCCTTCCGCGTAGATAGCCGAAGCGCCTTTAATATCGCCGGCGATGGGCAGAATGTCCACACCGCCGTCGGCGGTGCGTCTAGCCCGTAGCGTTACCTCGCCATTGGCGGCGCCCTTGCCGGACACATCGATACTCGAGCCGCGTTGTACTTCGATGCCGCCGATACCGTCGTTGTCGCCATCCACCGCCGATAGCAGCACGGTCCCGCCGGCCGCACCCTCGCCGATGCCTTGAGCTGACAATACCGCGCCGTTCGCCAATACCAATTTGTCGCCGGCGTACAATTTGATCTTGCCGCCATGTGCCGCACCGTCGGCGTTCACGCTGCCAGCCAGTTCGACGGTACCGGTATCGGAAACCAGGCTCACTTGCTCCGCCGCGATAAGCGACTGATTGCTTTGGCGAATATCGGCATGACGGACCCGGAAATAGATGGATTGGTCGGCGCCAGCGGTATTCAAGGCTCGCATCAAGGTGTCGAAATCGTTGCCTTGAGCATAATGGTCCGCCTCCAGCGCCGCACTAGCACCTTGCGCCTTCAGTTCACCCTGCAAGCTCACGGTTTGCTGCAAAGCCTGCAAGCTAATCGAACCGCCGTCGGCGTCGCCGCTGCTGGCAACATCGATCAGCGATCCGGCCCCGGTGGCGATACGACCTTGATCGGCCACGGCCTTGAAGCTGCCGCCGGCGGTATAGCGATTGATGTCGCCAAATTGCACGGTACGACCGGCCAGATCCACGCGAGCTTCCCCGCCGAGCGTTACATCGCCGCTCAAGGCATGCAATCCCAGACGTCCGGAAGGCAGCAGCACCTTGGTGTTGAAGTCAATCGCATCGGCGACGATATCGACGCTGCCGCCGAAACCGCTAGTCGGCGCCAACTCGCTGTTCAAACTGGCGAATCGGGCTTGTCCGCCCGTCGCATCCAAGCGCAGTTTGCTGCCGCCATCGGCGGTAAACGCGGCGGTAGCCAAGTTCAAATCGGCCGCAATCCGCAGATCGCCGTCACCTGTGGAGCGGAATTGATCGCGAGCCTGAATATCCACCGTATCGAAGCCCTGTAGCGTAAACTTGCCGTCGCCGATTTCCACGCTATCCGCCAACAATTGCAGGCGACCAAGGCCATCAGCGGTTTGGACGCTTTCCGCCTCGGCAGTGTTTTGCAATTGCAGCGAGCCGATCCGCAGTCTGGCGGTGTCGCCCCCGACGCCAAAACCGCTCAAACCGGCGGCATTGATGCTCAGCTTGCTGAATTGCAAAGCCTTGGGCAGATTGTCAGCCTCGACGATCAATTCGCCGTTCGCATCCACCTGGCCGACATTACCGTAAAAAGCCAGACTGTCGCGCGCCGTCAGTACCAATTCGTCGACACTGAGACGCGTCAATTTAGCATTGGACAGATTCAACGCATTGCCGGTCAAGCCGTCGACTTCGCCGAGGTTAATGGCGTTGGCGCCCAGATTCAAAGATCCGCCCTGCATATCGATATCGCCCAGCAATTCGGTGGCGTGCGAGGCGTCCAGCAACATCGACTCCAACGCATGCAAGCGGGCGCCGGCCGCCACCTTCAAATCACCAGCCGAGCCATTGCTGTCGGTTCTATTCAAGCTGACCTGACTACCGCCGGACAAACGCAACATCGCACCGTCGCCGCTGATATTAATGACGCTATCGCCGGTTGCGGCTATACGGTTGGCTGCCAAGCTCGCGTCCGCCTCTACTGCCACAACATCCTTGGCAACTGCCATCAGTTCCGCGCCTTCTAGGCTGATACCCGCCGAAAAGATCACTTGATCAGACGTTACCTGAATATCGGTTTCGCCCGTTTTAAGGTTACGCTGCCGGGCACCGCCCAACAGCAGGCTATCGACATTCAACGCAGTTAAATCACCGGCCAGAATCTCCAAGATACCCTCGGTCGGAATCTCGCTGAAATGGTCGGCGACCACGATTCGGTTGGCGGCGATGTCCATTCTGGCACCCTTGCCGCCACTCAAGGCGTCGATCATGAATTGACCTTCCATAATCAGCCGGGTTTGGGCAACCAATGAGATATGGCCGCCGTCCATCGGCAGAATCGGCACCGCGCTTTCACTTTTGGCGGCCTTCTCGGTATAAAACGCATTGGCGGTATAAATTTTGTATTCCGCGTGGCGGCGCACGTCCGCGCCGGTCTCGATCAGGAAGCCGCTGCTGCGCGCGTCCCGCACCTCGCTGCCGGCCTGCGCCATATATCCGGAGACAATAGCTCGGCCATCCACGGTATATTGCGTAATGGATTGATCTTGAGTACCGGCTTGCGGCGTGACCAGATAAGCGCCGGGCAACAAGGCATAATGCGCCGGCAAAATCGCATATTCGCCGGCCGGCAAATTGCCAGTACCGTCCAGATGAACGGTTGCGCCGGGCGCATAGGTCCAGCCGGTGTTTTCGTAATGGTCATAAGGCGCCCACTGCGTACCCAGCGTGGGGATGATGGCAAAACCGCCTTGGTAGCCGGCACCGCCGGTCTGCAAATAATCGTTAGAACCACCTGAGCCGGCGATGAATTCATAAGCCTGCAAATCGCCGCCACCCGACAAATCGACCACACTGCCGGGCGCCATCTCGATTTCGACGGCCGACAGTTTCACGCGTTTTTCCGGTGTGCCTTTGAAGGCCGAATTTTCGACAGCGGAACTGTCGGTCGTCACTGGCGCATTATCGAATACCAGATTGGTCAACTTGTCCAAAGGATATAGCCAGTCCAGACCACCCTGCGTCACACCGAGCGGTATCAATAAACCGGCGGCGGACACCGAGGTGACGCTGCCGTCCGCAAGCGTCAGTCGCTGCCCCGCATTCAGATTGATCGTACCCAACGGCGCTTTTAATACGCCTTGCTGATCGATGAACGGTGCTTCCAGTGTCAAGGAACCGGCCGCCGCCAACGGCGAGACATCGCTATTGCGGCCGGTCACGACGATGCGGCCGGTATCGTTATTGCGCACCGCAAAGGTGAAATCGGTCAGGGTGGTCGGATAAATCTGGCTGGCATGCAAATATAAATCGGCCGCCGTCACCAATGCGCCGACATAATCGCGCTCCTCCGGTTCGTTATGTAAACCCAGCGTGCGGATATCGTGTTGGCTGTTCAACGCGACCTTGCTAAAGCCGCTCCAGCGGCTAGCGCCTTCTAATTGTATCCATTGCGCATTAGCGGAGAATTCGCCATCGCCAGCCTCGGCGGTCGTCGCGATGCTCCGATTCAAGGATGAACCCAATTCCAGATAATTGGCCGCCAACACCACATTACCGGCGGCCGCGCCGTCCATCCCCGCCGCCTTGAACTCGGCGACATCAATAGCGATACGTTCGGCGGCGCTTAAGTTGACATCGCCGACAAACGTCACATTGCCGCCACGACTGAACAGGCTCAGATCACTGAAACCCGCCTGGGCGAACCGATCCGCACTGAGTGTGGCTCGACCGATAGTGGAGTCGGTGAAGTCGTCGCCGAAACTGAATTCTTCGTCCATCCCGCGACGAGCGCCCTGCACCACATTAATGGTCAGCGTACCGGTCGGGAACGGAATAGTCGGCAACAAGGGAGTGTTGCGTTTTGAGCGATCCAGGCTCAGCGACAAGCTGCCGGCACGCGCGCCGACGGCACCCGCCACCGCGCGCATTTCGCCATCGATAACGATACCCTCGGCGGCACGAATGGTGATCTTACCGGCATTGGACGCCAGGGTTTGCCTGACATACTCGACAGCCGAACCGCCGCCGACTTTTTGAATATCCACACTGACCCGGTTACCGGAAACATCCAGCATCGAACCTTCCGCCAACACCACCACACCGCGCTGGGCATCGAAATTAATCGTCCCGCCATCCAGCACTTCGCCGGCTACTCGACCGAACTGATCTGCCGGCTGCAACCGGGAGCTACCCTGTACCAGCAAACTGGCGCGTTGGCCTATCCAAATCGTTTGGCTCGCGTCGTATTCCAGGCCATTGCTCGGCACGATACTGATGTCGATCTTGCCGGCGTCCGCTTGTAACCAACCGTCGGCAAATATGCTGCCTTGCTGGCTGGCGATCGTGATCTCGGACCCCTTGTCGGCCACGATGCGGCTGCCGGTTTCTAATATCGCGCCGGCGTTGCCGGATAAACCCAACTTCAGCGGTTGGCGCAAATGTTCGGGTAATTCGGCAATGTTGCTGAAACCGCGCATGGATTGGCCGGTAGGCGCATTCAGATAAGCCGAGGTCAGTTCCAGATTTTGCTGGCGCAAATTCAAATGCGCGTCGGATTTAACCGTCAAGCGACCGTAATTGGCCGACAATTGAATCTCGCTGAAAGCCAATTGCTGAGAAAAATCGAAATTGCCGTTGCGGACCGACAGCAACAAGGCATCGGCCGTATCGTCCTCGCCGGTCGGTGTGCCAACAATGATCTTGCTGCTGGCCAAGGCCAGTTTGCCGTTTTGCTCCAGGCCATAAGCCGATACTTGACCGGCAAAGGTCAAGCTGGCCGGCTCTGTGATGTTACCGTCGCTATCCTTAGCGCCTAGGGCGGCCAATGTAATCGATCCGCCCTTACCGGCCCGCAATTCGCCATCCAGCGGCAGCCATGCCCCACCGTCGGCTCTAATCGACGCCCCGGCATTGAAATGCAAATCACCGCGCGATTTTAAAGTCACCGTTCCGCCGTCCAGAATCAGCGGATCGTTGGGGGACACATCGACACCCAGCCTTAAATCGTTGACCCATAGACCCGACACATCCAGCACGGCTTGAGAGGCTATCGTCAGGCTGCCATCGCCGGACGAGGGCGCGGTAGCGGCGTCGGCGGCCGATGTCAGGCTCAGACTACCGCCAGCCACCTGAAAACGGCCATCGACGGCCACACTGCCGGCAGCCACGCTCAACTTGCCGCCCGCCCGCATCGTAATGTCCGCGTCGCTTTCCAGCGCCGCATTGCCCAAGGTGCTAACCGACACCGAGCCAAGTCCGGTATCTGTGAAAAGCCGTCGCGACAGCTTCAAATCGAGACCGGGTTGCTTCTCCTCGGCCATCGGGAATATAAAATTGTCGGCGAGCGCTATATGATCCGATTCCCTGGTAAATCGCACATTCTGCAGGGATTGGAACACAGCCATGTCGATATTGAAACTGCCGCCGGCCGGTACCGCCGCCGCGTCGCGTTGGTAGATGCCTAGCGTGGAACCGGCATTCACCAGGCCGTCCCAAGCTAATTTAGGCGCAACGATGTTCAGGCTGCCGGCGGCCTTGCCTTCGGTATAACCGCGCTGAAATTGCCCCAAACCGAATTGGTCCAGAATGTTCCAAACTTTCTTGACGCCCCATTTGGTGTGAACTTCCTCGACTACCCCGAAAATACCGGTGTAACGTTCGTTGGGATCGGCCTCGCTGATATCGACGATCCGCCCGTAATCGGTCACCAGTTTGGTGCTGCTGATATAACCGTCCCGATATTGCACCGTACCGCCCGCGATATCGAACACCGAACCATCGTTGGCGATAATGTCATCGCTGGCGGTTAAATTGATCTGGCCGCCTTTGCTCAGGCGTTCCTCGATTCCCCGGCTGATCCTGGCCTGCGCGCCGCTGGTATCGACCATATCGGTTCCCTTGCGCAAATCGACCCGAATGGTTTTACCTTTTAACACGCCGTCGCGTTGCAAGGGTGCATCGCGCAATTCGTAACTCTGCACCGAAATCTCGCCGACATTCCGTTCCATATCGACTGCGACACCTTTGTAACCGGCCACATCAATCAGCGCGGTGCTGTCGATGAAAATTCGGCCTTTAGTACCCTGCGTCGCCTGCAACAGATTATCGGTCGCCTTAATATCGACCTTGCCGCCCGGCACCTTGATAGTCGAACCAGCCTCGGCACGGACGGTATTAGCGGTGATTTGCAGGTAAGAATCCGGCTGCTCTTGTTCGTCGATCGCCTGGCCGCCGCCGGTATCCGCGAGAATCTGGGTGACGCTGCCGCCGCCCAATTTCACCGTGGCTTCGGTACCTAACTCGTCGCCAAGATCGGTGTCACGCTGGGTTTTATTGGCGAACAATTTATCCTTGTTGTTTTCATCGACGCCCTCTTGCGCCACCAGCCGTATCGACCCGTTGACGTTGACCGAAGTCGTCGCACTGACTCGGCCCTGTTGATTAACCGCGAAACCGGCCAAGGTCACATTGCCCTGCCTGACCGCAATATCGCCGGTATTGGTGACTTTACCCCCGGTGCCGACTTCCACTAGCAAACCGGCGAACGGATTGTTGACATCGTTCGGCGACGGCTTTAGATAAACCTTGTCCTGACTGGCCGCGACGATAATCTGGCCTTGTTCGCCAGCCGATAATGAGCCTCTATTTTCGATATTGGGCGCGGCGATGATGATCCGTCCGCCCTTGTCGGTATGGATTTTGGCACCAGCCTCGATCAGGATTTGAGCGGTTTTCGGATCCAGTTTATCGCCTGCCGTCATCGGCTCAATGGCCAGCGCCGCTGTGCCGTTTTCGCTGAATACTCGGGTAATGCCTCGCTCGAACACATCGTCGGTGATGTTCAACGTACTGGCCATGAAACTATTGGCATTGACAACCGAATCCTTGTCGAAAATAAAACCGTTCTTGTTGTACAAATAGACTTGGCCGTTGGCGATGATCTGGCCCATGATCCGGCTGGCGTCTTGTTGGCCGATCCGATTCAGCGCAATCGACGAGCTATTGGGCTGGACGAATTGCACGGTATTTTCCTTGCCGACGTTGAAGCTTTGCCAATTCATCACGGCTTTGTCGGTTTGCTGATCGATGCGTAAGGTATTGCCGATGATTTGACTGCTTGCGCTGCCGCTGGATATCCACGTCGCTGCCGCGATCGGCAATTCGGCATGGGCGGGTATCGCGTTGCCGACCAACATGCCGCCGGTTACCGCCAATCGCACGCAGGCGACCAGGGGTTTTAATCTGAAATTTTCGGAATTTTTCTGCCGCGGCATTGCGGTTTTGTTAGCCATATTGGTTGCCCTTACCCAAGTCATTAACAAACATCTGATATTGGCAACCCGGCTGCCTTGAATAACAAGACCCGTGGCTTTCCGTCCCCGCTTCGCAACGAGTTTGGCTTTATCGTTCGTTATTAAAAAATCAATACCAATGAAATATTAAATTCATCAATATCGTCTTCGAATATGAGTTTAATATCCATATAACTTTTAATAACTGTACCAAGGTATTAATGATTATTTATTACAAAATTATGACAAAAAATAAAAACCAATAAATTTACAAGTTATTGATTATTATGATATTTTATTCTATAAACCACTTATAAACACATTTTGTGGCCAAATTTATTTGACCCATATTGCAAAATATTTTTAAAAGCCGAATCACCCTATCGATATAGAGTCTAATTCCAATAAAACAGGACTTCCTAATACAGCAATCAGCTCGTCTATTTATGACGAAAAAATGACAAAATATCTATTTAACGAATAGTTAAATAGGTAACATTCGCCACTGATAAAATACTTTAAAACTCGGTGGCAATATTGAAATGCACCCGAGGATCACCGCTATTGACCGGCGCCAACGAACTGAACGGAATACCGATGTCCAAGGCGCCGCTAAGCTTTTTCCACATTTGAAAGCGCAAGCCAACACCGCCGCTGCTGAGAAAATTGCCCTTGGCGTTACCCGGCAAGGCGTTTTTGATCCAGCCCTTGCCCGCATCAAAGAAAGCCAGTAATTTCAATTGATCGACAAACTCCCAATCGCTGGCACCCAGGTGCGGCGAATGCAGCTCCAGCGAACCGAACACCGCGTCATCGGCCAAGGCCTGCGTTTCGAAATAACCGCGCACGCTCTGCGCGCCGCCCAGGGAGAACTGTTCGTTACTAATCAGGGGCGAATCGGCGGCTTGTCCGGAGAAATGGCCGACCATTTCCATGCCCCACGGCAATTCGTGCTGGGTTTTCAGGTCGCCGGTCAGATAGAGATAATTGGCTTTGGCCAGATAGCGCTTCTCCTCGAACTCCTTTTGAGAATTACCCAAGCCGCGCACCGAAAAATGCATGCCCACATCGAAGCTGGTCATGGCATGCTCGCTGCGCCAATTTCCGCTGTATTGGGCCAGGAACGGCGTATAGCTGATCGGGGTTTTAATCGAGTCGGCCCCCAGCAAATTGACGTCTTCCTTGAAATCCTTGTAATCGACGCCCAAGGTGCCGTTGTGGCTGTAGTCGTTCAGCGATTTAAACGGTCGAACCAGACGGGCGCCGTAGATATTACCGATACCGATCACCGACAGCGCGCCGGCGCTGGCGATCTGAGCGCTGGACGAAGAACTGACCGCGTAAAAAGCCAAGCGAGTCGGGCTGTCGAACAGCGGCAGCGCGTAGGTACCGGCCCAAACGTCTACTTCTTCGTTGTTTTCCGGCGAGACTTGATACATCAGCGAAGCGCTGTGCATTTCCTGCCAGAGATTGTCGTAACGTAAGGACGACACCAACCGCAAGCGTGAAGTAGTGGAGGTATTGCGGCCATTCAACTCGATACGGCCGTGCAGCGGCAGTTCGTCTTTAACTTTTAAATCCACTTCCAAAGTACCAGGCGTTTCGCCGGCCCGCAGGATAGGCTGAATCTGCCGGTCGGCGCTCTGCCCGCTCAACTCGGCCAATTGTTGCTGCATTTTCGGCAGATTGGGGACGTTGCCTTCCGCCAACTCCGGGACACCGGCCTTGATTTTGCCCAGCGAAAAATACCGGGAATCCTTGACCCGCAACTTGGAGACCTTGCCTTCCACGACTTGCAAATAGACGATGCCGTTTTTCACATCCTGTTCCGGTATGTCCACCGCCACGGTTTGATAGCCGTTGGTGCGGTATAAGTCTTCCAGCGCGGTGCGAGCCATTTCGACGTTATCGATGCTTTTTTTCGGACCGAGAAACGGATAAACCGTGCGCTCCAATTGTTTTTTGTCCAGTAGCGTGTTGCCCTTGACCCGTAGTTCCAGCAGATCGAAATTGGCCGCTGCTTGCGGTGCGGGTTGGGCTTGGACCGCTTGGGTTTCCGCCGCCGGCGTTTCCAAATTTTGCTGCGCCGACACGCTAAAACTGCCGGCAGCCAGTGCGACCAAACTCAACACCAATAGGCAGGGTTTAACGACTGTTGTGTGATGTAACTGCATGTATCCGATGAATGTGCATGACCCGGTCTTCCCGATGAAAACCGCCGAACCGCCATTGTATGAAGCTTAGGTTAAGTTTTTGTGACAGCGCTGTTCGGAGCAGGTATTCGCAAACCCTGCCAAGCATGGCTTCCGACTTGATTTGATACCCTAATAAAAACAAACCAGGCCAACCGCGATGAAGCGAGCTGGCCTGGTAATATTGATGGTCATCCATGACCGGCCGGGATTGCCCCGGCTTGGCTAGCTATTACAACTTGGCGTCGCCGTTGTTGTACAAGGTAGGGACGCGGCAGTTATTGACCGACACAGATGACGTAGCGTGGCTGTATGGGTTGACCGGTCTGCTGGACAAAAACGCACCGTTGGCTTCTGGAGTAAAGTTGGTCGGAACCGCCAGATAAGCGCCTTTTTCAGTGGTAAAGGTGTGGGTAAAGCCGTTGTTCAGAGCCGCCATTACTTCAGGCGCACCAGCCGATTTGATGACCGCATCGGTCAGTTTTTTCAGCGCGGTGTTTTCGGTGGCGTTGGCGGAGAACACATGGTTGGTCCAGTATTGGAAGGTATTTTCCGCCCAATCTCTGTATTTGCCGCTGACTACGTTAGCCAGAGTCGGCGCGACGCCGTCCAGTTTCACGAAACGGAATTTGCTGGCAGCGGCGGTTTTTTTCTCCAGCGACTGGATACCGACCGCCCAACGCACGCCCCAGGTGTTATCAAAGCCGTTAGCGGCGTTGGTGCCGTCATCCAATTCATCCAGGCAGTTACCGACCGAACCGGAAGTGTTGTTTTCGTGGATCATCGGATAGCCGTCGCCTTCAGCAAAGCCCAAGGCAACCGCGTCACCTGCTGGCGGGGTAGCGCCAGCGGCAGTGGTGCAGGGGTCTTGCAGGAATTTGATGTTGGATTGCGCTTGTGTACCGGAACCGTTTTCGCGGCGGCAGGTGTGCAGGTTAGACGCGCCTGGCAAATAAGCGGCAGCATTGGCAGCAGCCCAATCATACAGACCCAAACCGGTAGCACCGACTTTGATTTGGTTCCAGTCCGCCCAGTTACCGGCGTGAATCGCCGCCACTTGCGCAGAACTCAAGCTAGGCATGCAGGCTTCGGCTTCGCTGCCGACGGTGCAAGTCGCCGGAATCGCGCCGGTCGAAATTTGCGCGGCTTGCAGGGCAAAGTACAGTTTTTTAGTGACAGGTACGCCAAAGGCCAGCGCCGAGGCGCTTTTCACGGTCAATTTGGCCACGTCGTCGGCAGTCACGTCCGAATAACCGGCTGGTGTATTGTTGCCGGTAAACTGCGCAGGGTCGACGTCGGAAATGCCGAAGTCAGCGATGTGCTTGACGTATTTGGTAGGATCAGCCAGGTCGTAAGGGCATTCGATGACACCCAAAGTGGTGCCGGCAACCGGTGCGGTGACTTGAGTGCAAGCCGAGCTGATTTTCAAAAACTCGATACTGGCACTAGCGGCATCGCCATTGGCTTCGGCGATCAGCGGGCTGACGCCGAACGCGGAACCGCCAGCACTGCGTTTATAAACCAGGATGTTAGGCTTATTGGTTGGCAAACCGCTGTTGGTGGCGGCTTTTTCGCACAAATAAGCGTTTTGGTCGGAGCCGGTCAAGCTGTCTTTATATTTCCAGACTTTTTTGCTGCTGTCGCAAACTTTATCGACAGCTGGCACGGTGGAATCGGTGATCAGC
Organism: Methylomonas montana; assembly: GCF_030490285.1. NCBI lineage: Bacteria > Pseudomonadati > Pseudomonadota > Gammaproteobacteria > Methylococcales > Methylococcaceae > Methylomonas > Methylomonas montana. The sequence continues at coordinate 2,964,835 of NZ_CP129884.1, forward strand.
TTTTCGATGAAGTTGACCGCCGCGGAAGCGCCGGACAAATATACGGTGTTGGTTTGCGCGGGATCGATGATCGGCAAGTTGTTGGCATCAACGTTGATGGCCGCTTGCGCGCCGGAAGACAGGGCGGCGGAAATCGCCACGCCTAATACTAATTTTTTCATGAGTTTTTCCTCTGGTGTTAAGATTGAATCATTGAGACGGGATGGCAAACAAACGCCATCCCTGGGAACCTTACGCGGCAGCGTGTTTACGGCGAGTCATGCGCAACACGCCCATCAGGCCGGCGCCGAACATCCAGACTGCGGCAGGCAGCGGCACCGCGGCAACGGCAGGACCGTAGCTCAACGAGTTGCCTGCCAATGTCCATTTACCGGCAGTCAACACAGGTGCAGCAGTGCCGTTCAAGTAAAAGAAGTTACCGGCCGAACCATAGGCAATATTCGCTGCCGCATCACTTTTGGTTCCCCACAAGGTATCGGCAGTGTTGAGTTGATTGTGCTGTCCGGTATTGGCTGTATCGGAATCGGCCACCAATGAACTCAAGTTTGCCGCTGTGTTGGACACTGTTTCACCTGGGTTATCAGCCAACGCACCGCCGTTGATCGCGCCGGCGTGATTCTTGATACCAGTACCAGCAGCAGCCGCAACAGTTAAGTTGGTGTAAGCAGCCGGAGCACCCGCACTGGTTGCCAATTGTTTGGAGCCATTACCTACCGCAACCGTAAATACAGTTTGTGATGCATCCAAACCGGCTGAAAAAGTATTCCACAGCGCGTAAGCTGACAGATCAAAGCTTTTGGTATATGAAGCATTACCAACATTAGCAATCAAATCACCGTTGGTCAGACCCAAATCCAGCGTAAAAGTCAGGGCTTGGCTTTTGTCATAAACAGACAAAAAGGCTTCTGAGAGTGTAGCGCTACCGGTTGCGATACTCGCGTTCGCCGCGCCAGCGCCTGCCAACAGAGCCGCAGCCATTAAAGTTTTGCCGAAATGTTTCATTGTTTGTTTCCTTATGATTTAAAAATAAAAGTCTAAATACACAAGGTGACAGCCCAGCCATCTTGAGCATTGTCAATGTACGTCCTTATCATCGCCAGCCATCCAGGCCACCCGCCAAAGCAGGCATGACATTCAATACTCAAGATCCGAAGCTTTCCGTCCCCGCCTCGCGACGAGTTTGGCTTTTACACGCTTATTTTTACACTGCTATCTAACACCAAGACGGTGCTGCTCTCCCCGCTACCATGTTGCATGTCGCTCTACCCTCGCCGACTCCCTAACCTCTTCCGTCGCCTACTCCCTATGCGTGCCGTCCTTGCTCCCTAATCTGTCCTGAATCTTTACGAACCGCCCGAATAGGGCCTGTCCTTCAGTTGCGGCGGATTATTCCAGAGCAAATCGGGGGTTTCCGTTACACGTCTGTTACGGTTTCGTTAAATGTAATACGCACGCCACCGCGACTCGCCGAAAAGCCGTCAGCCATATCGGCCCAAGCGTTTGTTTTAATTGAATAGCTTTCCGCGACGATGCTGAAATGACTTCAGCCAAGGGAACTTGCCGGTAAACCGATCCGGCTGTACAGTTGGACTTTTAAGGACTGCAAGTCTTGCGCTTGCCGACTAAACATCACTATCGGCTGTCAAACGAAAGGAAACGGAATGAGCGAAACAACAACCCTGGAACAAGCTTTTGGCAGCGCCGCCCACCCAATCAAAGGGCTGGAGCATTTAGCCAGGGATTTGAATCGCTGGTATTTGAACCAGCCGGCCGAGCATCACTTCCTGCATCCTTGTGTGATCGACGGTAAACCGGCGCTGGTGTGCCAAGCCGGTTTGAGTCTCAATGCCCAAGCAGCCTTTGCAGCGTTGCAAGATATTGCCCGGCGTTACGGCATTTATTTAAAGGAAGACAGTCGCTTAAAGAACGATGACTCGATTCCGCATAACCGCCGCCGCAATGTCTGTTTGGTGTTAAGTTTTTGTATCGGCATGATGGCGACTTCTCGGGTCGTCACTGCCAAAGATTTGCTGCCGGTCAATGCCGTGCAGCCGGCGGCCAGCCAAATTACCGAGCCGATTAGCCGGATGCAAGCCAGCCTGGCGGTCGGCGGCGATGGCGTCTCGGTGATTCGCTTGCGTCAGCAAAAACCGCCCTCTGCCGCCCAGGTATTGGCCGCGTACAGTCAGAAACAAGCGACGTTAACAAGCAATCAACTCGCGGAAACCGAAATCGCCGGCTTCCTGACCACGCTCTATCAAGCCGAATCTGGCGACCCTGCTTCGATCAACGCCGACCTGGCCGCCATCGCCGACTATTATTCGCGCTATCCGCAAGTCATCGGTTTAATCAACGAGTTACGCGGCCAAAAACTGACACTCAAATATCGGCAAAACAACTGGCAGACCCAAGCCTGGGGCAACCAATATGGCGTAGACAGCGTCACCATCTACTTCGACACCCGGCTGGGCGCGCAATTGCTGAACGCCCCCGGCTGCGACGCCACGCCGGCCTGTAGCATTTCGCCGGCCGACGCTTTATTACACGAATTACTGCATGCCAAATTGATGCTATTGGATAGCCAACATTTCATCGAAGGCGGCGGTATGGCTCAAACCTTGTATCCATTTGAGCATGAGCGGGAAGTGATCTCGCACGAAAACGAGCTATACCAAGACATGAATCAAATGGATGGCCTGGCCCGGCCTTTGCGGCATCGGCATAGCGGCGAATTGCTACAGGTAAGCTGCCCTGCCTGCACCCCGACCAAGCAAGTTGCCTCGGCCGATTTAAGCCTGTAAAACTGGAGGGGATCTCTAAAATCTCCTTCTTCCTCCGGAGGCTGTCGTAAAAGTCAAATGTAGGTTGGGCAGAGCAGAGCGAAGCCCAACAAAACCAAAATGTTGGGCTTCATTGTATTCAGCCCAACCTACCTTTTACGACAATCTCCTCCAGGAGAAGGTTGAGATCAGGGGATTATATCAGTAACTTATACCCTCACCACTGGTTACAGATCATGACGTAAGCATCCAGCCGCGCAATTTTCCAGGCCGCACCCTGTATCTGGACGATTGCAGGGTTATCGGAAACGCCGGTTTTCGCGAGCACTCGATCACTCATGCCTACCGAACCTTGCCCACCCGCCTCAAGGCGCAATCATGCCGTTGTGCAAATAGCTTTCTTCGTAATTGAAGACAATATTGGCGTCCGGCAGTACCAGCGCCTCGTTTTTGCCCTTGTAATCCAAGCGAAATAGTAAATCCTTGATGATGTTGATCCGCGCGGCCTGCTTGTCGTCCGACCTGACCACGGTCCACGGCGCGGACAAATGATGGGTTCTGGCAAACATGATGTTGCGGGCGTCGCTGTATTGCTGCCAATGTTTTTGCGCTTCCTTGTCGATGGGGCTGACTTTCCATTGTTTAAGCGGATCTTTTTCACGTTGTTTCAGGCGTTCTTTCTGTTCGGCCTTGCTGATGTCCAGATAATATTTCAGCAGTTTGATGCCGGAGCGCACTAGCAATTGCTCGTAGTGGGAAACGGTTTCGATGAATTCGTGATATTCGGCGTCGCTGCAAAACTCCATCACCCGCTCGACGCCGGCCCGGTTGTACCAACTGCGGTTGAACAATACCATTTCCTGCGCGGCCGGCAGATGGTGCGTGTAACGTTGAAAATACCAGGTGCTAAGGTCGCGATCGGACGGTTTGCCCAGCGCCACCACCCGAATTTCCCTCGGGCTGAGATGCTGAATGATGCGCTTGATGGTACCGTCCTTGCCGCCGGCATCACGGCCTTCGAAGATAATCAGAATCTTGTCGCCATGCTTGATGATGTGGTTCTGCAACTTGACCAGTTCCTCCTGGAGTTGTTGCAAAGTATCTTTGTAGACTTGTTTATCGGGTTTGGGTGCGTGTTTTTTGCTCATGGTGGCCGGCCTTGTTTAAAGTGTGTCGGTAAACATAGCAACAATGCGCGCGTATTGTAATGGCCGGATAAATTTGGCCACTTTATTAGATGTTGGGCGAGCAAGCGTTTTTCGCTTGTCCACCGAATTGGACGATTTCGCGTGGGCACGAAAAACATATGCCTCCCGGCTAGCTATCAAAATTCAAGTTAATTTCAATCCGCCAACAACACCCTACCCAATAAACTCCCCTTGTCGATCGAGGCAACCGGCTCCGCCGCGCAACGTTCGATCATCGTCAATAATTGCTGTCGCAATAATTCGTTCCGCTGTTGCTCGGCCTGCATCGTCAATTTGATCTCGGCCATCACCGCCGACAAGCCCTGCTGCAAGCCTTTCTGCAAGCCTTTCAACGCCGCCTTCTGCAAGGATGGCTGGATTTTTTTATGCAGGAAAAACGGGATCAGCCAGCTCAGGGCAATCAGCAATACGCTATGAACCGCAAAGTCTGTGCCGAGATAAGCCGTGGCGTCTGCGGCGCTGTGATAGTAGCCGGAGAACACTTGATAACCGACCGCGCCCATTGCCGCCAACGGCAGCAGCGTTTCGCAGATCGCGGTCAGCTTTAATAAAAAGCGCTGGGCGCCGTTGCCGGGCTTGAGCAAAGCCTGGCGGCCGGCCAGTTCGGTCTGGGCGGTAAGATTTTTCTCGGCATTGTCCCGGATGGTTTGCAGCGCGGTTTTTAAAGGCTTGCTGGGGATATTGGCTTGCGCGGCCTGCAATATCAGTTCGTCCAACAGATCGTTCAAACGGTTTTGCGCCCAGTCGTCCCACAGTTTGATCTCGGCTTTTTGGCCAAGGTTTTCCGCCCAGAATTGCGCGAGTTGTTTGATGGGCCAGGCCAAACCCTGCTGCAAGCTGGCTTCCGCATGTTGCCACAGGGCATCCAGATTTTGCAGCAATTGCTGATAATCCTGCCCGGAAAACTCGTCGGCCAGCTGTTGCAAAGCTTGTTGCAATTGCTGCCGGCGAAATTGCTCGCCGCGCAATTCCAGTTGGGCGACGCTGTGCCGGCCGGATAGTTGCCGCAACTGCTCCAGCAATTGCGCAAACTCATCGCCGTCCGGTTCGCTGCAACTGGTACGAAAGATCAAGGGATCGCTAAAACCGGCCTTGCCCAGCTGCTTTTTAAAGTCGTCGTATTGCACCGGCTGGCCACGATCCCACTGGTTCATCACAAACAACCAGGCATGTTTAGCACCTTCCGCCAACAACAACTGCCAGGCCTTGTTGTCGCGGTAGCGTTCCGGGCTGACCACGTAAAGCAAGACGTCGATATGCGGCAGCCACTCCAAAACCAAGCGTTTGTTACTGAGTTCGACGCTGTCGAAATCCGGCATGTCGATCCAGACAATATGACTATTGGCTGCGTCGTTATGCTGGCTGATCTTGATGCTGTCCAGTGGCAAGCCGGCCGGCAGTTTATTGATCGCCAGACTCTGATGGTGATACAGCGTGACTTCTCGCGAGGTAGGCCTTTCGATGCCGGCTCTGGCAATCGCTTGGCCGGCCAAGCGGTTTAATAAGCTGCTTTTGCCGACGCCGGTGCCGCCCATGAAGGCAACGATCAGCGGCCGCGCATCCGGATCGGAAACGCTGGCGGCGAATAGATTGTCGGCGCTGCGCGTGTCTATCGTCGTCAATAACTGCGCTCGTTTGGCGCTCAGGCGGCCTTCGGCTTGCGCGGCTGCCGCCCATTGCCGGGCCTGCGTCAACAATTCAGAGTAATCGTAAGCCATGTTTCTTCTCTTTCAGCGCCTGTTCCGCCTGTGACAAAAGTTGTTCGGAAATATTGAAGCGGGTTTGCGACTGCACGCCTTGCGGCAGCAAATACAGGCGCTGTTTCAGGCAAGCCTCGAACAGCGCGGTTTTGACGGTATTGAGCTGATGTTGTTTTAACTCGGCTTCGACTTTATGCATATAACTGCCGATGGCGCTTTCCGCCAACAAGGAGGTAATGGTCAACATCAACGGCGTGATCACCAGATCGTGAATGCCAATGCCGCCAGCCTGAATCGCCAGTAACAACGCGCCGGCATCGGTGGTGACGCGAGTGGCGCGCAGGCTGTTCAAAACTATCGGTTGCTCTTGCAGTTTCAGATACAAGCGCTGAGCGGAAGCCTCGACATCCTGCTGAAAATCGCTGTGATAGTCGCTGACCGCCTGGCGATAGGTCTGCAATAAATCGGTGCGCTTCTGTCGGAGCGCCATTGCGGTTTCCTTCCACCAGCGGCTGTCGGCCGGTTCGGTTTCGGTTCTTTCCAGCAAACGGTCGGCCAGCTGGATCATCAGATGCTCGCCCAACTGATTCAATACCGCCAATTCCTGATTGGGATTGATGGTCGAGCGGCCGCCGCCCAATTCGAATAATTTGCGAAACGGCCAGGTCATCGCTCGCCGAGTTTTGCCTAATGCTTTGGCGATACCGGGAATTTCCAGCAGTGTCAGCAGATTTAATAAGGCGTTTTGAAAGGTTTCGTAATGATGCGGGTGGTTCAAGTAGTCGCGCTGGTATTCCTTGACCGCCTGCGCCAGACATTGATCGACCAAAGTCTGCCAATGCCGTTGGGCATGATGCTCGGCAAACACCGGCTCCAACCATGGCAGCCAGTAGCGATTCAGCAATTGCTGCTGCCGGCCACCATGTTTGCTACGCGAGACTTTCTTGGCCAGCTCGGTTAACGCTCGCTCCGCCGACGCCGGCCAGCTCGGCACAGCTGGGGCTTTTTGGAACAATAGCGGCACCACGACCGGCAAAGGGTCTTGGCGGGTTTGCAACCATTTTTGCCGCAGCGAATCCAGAATCACCGGTTCGCTGCCTTCGTTGAGTTTATTGACGCAAATCAGCGTCGGTTGCTGGAAAACCTCAATGGCTTTCATCATTTCCCAGACCGATTGGTCGGCGTATTTTTCCTTACTCACCACCAGCACGACGATGTCGGCCAAGGCGATGGTGCGAATCACACCTTCCCGATAATCGGCGGCATCGATCGAATCGAAATCCGGGGTATCCCAACAAACGCTAGCCGGCAATAGCGGCGATGCACCGGCGCTCTGGCTCAACGAAAAACAGTCGTATCGGCTCGGCCGCAACTCGGCCCGGTCCAGACACTGAAAGCGGCCGAAATAATGTTGCAGGCCGTCGCAATCGTCCGGTGTCAGGCCATGACAAAACCCTTGGGCCTGCACCGTGTAACCGGCCAGCGGGCTGACGCCGGCCGCATTGGCGTTGAGCAATAAGTTAACAACAGAACTTTTACCGGCCTGCGTCGGCCCGATCACGGCGATTTGCAAAGGAAAGCCAGGATGGCTTTCCAACAGCTCGCCCTTGCGAATGAAGGCCTCGCCGTGCAGCAGTTGTTCGATACGTTGTTGATAATCCAGATACTGGGGATTTTTTTTATCCAGCTGAAGTAACACGCTTTGGTAACGCTGTTTGAGAAGTTGGATAAATTCCAGCATGTGGTAAGCTTGTGTTTTTTTAATTACCGAGTAATTTGGTTTGTTTGGTAACCCGCGTTGCAACCATTATAAATACAAAATTCGGGTTTGTTTATTTAGCCACTGGGGGGCTGCATCATGAAAAAAGCATCTACTGTTATGGTTTTTTTGCTCTGTGCGTTATTGGCCGGTTGCAATAAAAGCAACCAAATCAACGGCAGCAGTTTAAAAACAGTCAACAGATCGATAAGCCAAATCAAGGAAAAACTGCCGCTGGATCAGCGTATCGAATTCGAAGTGTCTTTCTGGACCTTACGCGATGAAATCCGTAATAACAAGGAGTTTTTGGACGCTATCGACGGCAAAACACCGGAACAGCTGATAGATGCCGGCAAGGAACTGTTTAACAAACGCAAAGCCGCTGGCGCCAAGGACTACCAACAATACGCCAACTGGGACCAAATGATCGCCCAATATTCGCAAGAACGTATCGATCAAAACCGCAAAAAAACCCCTGACGCCCGCGATAAAAATCCACCGGCTCGGATCGATTACAAAATGCACTCCATGTAATCTACTTGCGCAACACCGGGGCCGGCAGTTGCTTCTGTTCCACCAGAACCGTGACAAACTGGCTGGCCTCGCTGATGGTTTTCTCCATCACCTCGATCAATCTGGAAATATCCACGCCTATCTCGACAAATTCATGCCGCAACGCCGCTATCGCGTGGGCGTTAAGGTTGTGCTTTAAAAACAAGACCTGATCCTGAAACGCCGCCAATACCGGATGCATCCGGGTTTCCGCGGTCTGCAAGGCTTTCAATAAACGCGCGTATTGCTGGCGGGATTTTTTCAATTGCTGCTGGCTGCGCGCCTTCAAGGCCCGGTTGCTATACAAAGCCAACTCTGCTTCCCACTCCGCAAACAAGGCTTCGCTGATGTCTTCCACCGCCTGAATCCGCTGGCTGACTTGATCGGCTTTGCCGCGACATAAATCGTAACGTCGCTTGAGTTGTTGATAGCGTTGTTCCAGTGAACTGTCCGGCAGGCTGACGATGCTTTTGAATTTATCCAGCGCATCGACAAATTGATCTCGGCTTTCCTTCAAGCTCTCGCAAGCCTGCCCCACCTGCACCACCACGATGTCGCGCTTTTGGTGCCCCAGCAAGGACTCGCGACTTTGATAATAGGCCTTGCGCAAACGCTTGTTCAGAATGGCTTTGATAAAATTAATCATGGCAGGACAAGAAACGGTCTTTATTGATCACGGTGATTTTGTAGTTAGCCTGGGCGGTGAAACGCTGGAAAGCCGCATCGAGGATGCCTTGCTGCTGCAAGCCCTGCAAATTGGTGGGGACGGGAATCTGCGCCGATTTAACAATGATCAGTTCCTCTGCGTCGATACGGCCAGCCAGCCACGCGGCCAAACTATCGGAAGTAACATCCCAGCTGGCGGCTATACCGGCCTCATCCAATTGCTCGATTTGCGGAGACCAAATCAGAACAGACTGCATTTGACCGGCTGAGCTTAGCCTGCCAACGTCGCTAATGAGGGCATATTCAGGTCTTAAGCTATGCATCAACAAGGCCATTTGCTGCATCGCCAGAATCGCCATCCGATGCGCAGCGACATCGTCGAAATGCCACTGACTTTGCGCGATGCGCACTTGCTCGGCAAACGGTCCACCGCCCGGCACGATCACGACCGGCCCGGTATAGTGATCGACCGCCGCCAGACAGGCCGGCAAGGCCGCCGTTTCCAGCAAGCTGCCGCCCAGTTTGATCACCCGGCTCATGCGCTAAACTGCTGCAGCAATTGCAGTAAAGCGGCGGCTTTATCGAAACATTCCTGATATTCCTCGTCCAGTTGCGAGTCGTTGACGATACCGCCGCCCGCCCAAAAGCGTATGGTGCCATGGTTGTGGACCAGGGTACGGATGGCGATATTGGTATCCATATTGCCGTCGAAACCGATGTAACCGATCGCGCCGCAATAAATGCCACGCCGGTGCGGCTCCAGTTCCTCGATGATTTCCATCGCTCGAATTTTCGGCGCGCCGGTAATCGAACCGCCCGGAAAACAGCTGCGCAATAAATCGATGGCATGTTGGCCGGCGGCCAGTTGCCCGGTCACCGTGCTGACTAGATGATGGACGGTGGCATAGCTTTCCACCGCGAACAAGCTCGGCACCCATACCGAGCCTTTCTGACAACTCTTACCCAAATCGTTGCGTAACAGATCGACGATCATCACGTTTTCGGCCCTATCCTTGGTACTGGATACCAGGGCTTCTATCTGCGCCTGATCGGCTTCCCGAGTACTTTTGCGCGGCCGGGTGCCTTTGATGGGCTTGGTTTCCACCGCCCCGTCCGTTACTTTTAAAAACCGTTCCGGCGAGGAACTCAACACTTGCACATCGGGGAAATTCAGATACGCGCTGAATGGTGCGGCGTTGATCTGCCGCAAGACCTGATAAGCTTGCCAGGGCTGGCCCTGACAAGGACTCTCGAAACGCTGGGTCAGATTAATCTGATAGCAATCGCCTTCTTTCAGATAATGTTTGATACGCTGAAAAGCCGTGGCGTACGCCGCCCTATCCATATTGGCGAGCGGCGCTTGCAGCACTTTGAAGTCTTCGGTTGTCGCCGGCTGGGTAATCGCGCTGAATTCAGCGATCAGCCTTTGCCGTTCGCTTTCCGGTAAGTCATAACTAACCAGCCAGCTTTGCCGTTGCTGATGATCGACGATCAGCGCCCATCGGTAAATGCCGACCGCCATCTCGGCCAGATTTTCCGTATCGTCGGCCAGCGCCGGCAAGCGTTCGATGCGCCGAGCCAAATCGTAAGCAAAATAGCCGATCGCCCCGCCGTTGAACGGCAAACCGTCGACGCTGGCTAACGGCGTGCCCAGCTGTTGTTTCAATAACAGAAATGGATCGGCTTGGCTTTCGGTCACTACGCCGTCGCGCGCGATGCGGGTGATGTTGCCGTGGGTTTGCAGGGTCGCTATCGGCGCGTAAGCGATGATGTCGAATCTATCCTGCCGGCTATGAGGCTGGGCGCTATCCAGAAACACCGCCCAAGGTCTTTCCGCAAGAGGGGCAAATAATTGTGCGCTGTCCGGAAAATACGGCAGCGACTGTTTAATGGGTTTTGCTAAAGGCATTAAAGGGGGATGCTAATAAGCGGCCGGAATGTGCCACAAGGACATGATTTGCAATACGCCGATTTTAACCCAGCCAAGCGGCTTTAACCAAACCCGCCGGCTAGATAAGCTACGGCGGCAGCCGGCGCGCAGTCGGCGGCGTCGATAGTCTGGTTTTTATCGGTTGCTGGCAGCAACTCGGTAAAGTCCAGATAATCAACTCCTAAATCCCAGGCAATATCGCGCGCCAAGAACCGGCCGACGCCGGCACCGACTAATTTGATTGCCGCATGATCGCCGGCCAACCGGATTTGCCTAGCACAGGCCTGATAGATTTTATCTATTTGTTTGGCTTTCAGATGCTCGGCAAAGGCTCGCCATAAAGGCAGATCGCTCTCGCAGAACTCGTAACCGGTTAGCCGCGACAGCCGCCGCGCGCTAGCCAGCACGGATTTTTCGGCGCCATCGGCGGTGTCGCTCTGGTCGTGCGCTTCGTTCAAGTCGCCGGTCAAACGATACACATCGGCCATCGTCGCGAAATACTCGGCCATCAAGCCCATCGGTTGGCCGTTGAATTCCGCATCCGGCGCGATAGCCATCACCGCGGTACGGATAATGCCGGTATACACCAGCTCGCCAGACACCAAGCGCTGATAATCGGTGAATCCCTGCACCTTGAGTTGATGCTTTTCAATCAGCAAAATATCGGTAGTGGTACTGCCTATGTCCACAAACAAGGCATTCGGCAATCGCTTGGCCACCAGTAATAGACTGGCTAACCAGTTCGCGGAGGCAATGTCCATGCAATCGGCCGGCTGAATTTGCGCGACCGATAAAAAACCACGCAGGCCGGTAAAGACCATCACCCGCTCGACGTCGAAATGCTCACAAACGGCCTGAACAATAGCCTTGACGCCTTGCTCGCGACTGGTAAAGCAATCCACCAATTCGCCGGTCATCGTCACGGCATGATGGCAATCTTGCAAATCGAATTGGCCAGCGAATTCGGTCAGAGTGCGATGCAGATAATCCACGCCCTTCCACAGTGGACAAGCTTGTTGAGCAACTGCGATGATTTGGCCGGATGCATTCAACAACGCCAACTTGACGTGCGCGCCGCCAATATCCCAACCTGCAATCGGTTTATTCATGGTTTCCTTTAATTGATACTGACCAGAACCGCTTCATTGCGACTAGCCTGCAAAATCGGTTCGGCGCGACGTAAGCGTAAAACCTGTTCGGCAACGTTAATGCCGGTCGCTTGCCGGATACCGACGTAAGAACTGGTCAGGCGCGGATTGATTTCCAATACCAGCGGCCCATGTTCGGCGTTCTCGATGATGTCGATACCGATATACCCCCATAAATCCGGCATGGCTGCGGCGATCCGCTTGACTAGGTTTCGATAAAAATCCCACTTATCGGTTTGAACATTGACCAAGCAGCCCTGCAAACTAAAGCGGTCATTTTCCAAAACAATTTCCTGATGGTTATAGCAAATAAGCCAAGCCTGACCATGCCTGAACAAACAGGACAGGCTGGCGGCTTGACCGTCGAGATAAGGTTGCAAAACATAGCGTTGCGGTTCGCTCAATTCAGCAACGGCGGTCGGCAATTGTTCGGCATTGATCACAACACTATCCATGCAGCCAACGCCGTCGGCCATTTTGACAACGATATTCTCGCCTAGATCGGCAGCGCCATCATTAAGCAAACGGGTTTCCACAAGCGGAATCGCCCACATTCTCAACATTTGGTGGGTCACATATTTATCGGCGCAGATTGCCAGCGCAGCAGGATGGGATAACAAAACTTCGACATTCGCATCGGCGGCCAACTCGGCCAAGCTTTGCAAAATACCGTCGCTTTCCGGCGCAATCGGCCAAAATAAATCAGCTTCAATCAGCAAATCCGCCAACAAGCTGGTGATGTCACAATCCGAACTGACCGTTACCGTTTCAGAATCCGACAGCAAGGCCGGCATATTGCAGCGCGCATCCAGCGGCACACAAAGCTGAATGTCGTCCAGACACTTCAGTTCGGCAAGCAAAGCCTGTAACATCATGCCGCCTTCCGCAGCCAGCGACGCCGGCAATGTCTGCCCTGCGAACCCGCCGCCGGTAATGTATTCAAACACCAGAATTTTCAATTATAAAACTCGCTTAACCTAATGCAGATTATTCCAGTCATTGATTTGAAAGACGGCCTGGTAGTCCATGCCAGCGGCGGCGACCGCAGCCGTTATCAGCCCGTGCATTATTCTTCTCGATTGTGTGAAAGCAGTGAGATAGCCGAAGTCGTAGCCAGTTTTTTAAATCTGTATCCATTCCAAACGTTTTATATTGCAGACCTCGACGCTATTAGCGGCAACGGAAATCACCATGACGCCATCGGCAAACTGCTATGCAATTATCCGAGCGTGGAGTTTTGGCTGGATAACGGCAGCCGCTATCCAGCCGTGTCCACCGCTACTCAACCTGGCAATTACAAACCGGTCATCGGCACCGAATCACAAGCTCAACCGGTCTCTTTAACTCAAGCCGATCTGATCCTATCGCTGGATTTTAAACATAACCAGGCATTGGGTCATCCCGCTTGGCTAGAAAGCCCCGAACTCTGGCCGAACACCGTCGTGGTGATGACGCTGGATTTGGTCGGCAGTAATAACGGCCCAGACTTTGAGAAGCTAGGCAGACTGTGCAACAAGCATCCCGATAAACGTATCGTCGCGGCCGGCGGCGTTCGCGATCTTAGCGATCTAGTGCGCCTGAAAACAATCGGCATTGCTGCGGTGTTGCTGGCCAGCTCTCTACATAACGGCAGCATCGATGCCGCCGTGCTGGAAAAATTTTAGACAAAAAAATACCCCGGCAAGCCGGGGTATTTTAGGCACCCAAAATTTAAAAAATTAAACTTTGTTTGGCGCGAATGGGTGTGAAGCGGTTTTTCTAGCAGCCAAAACTTCAGCAGCAGTTGGAGTACCGGCAACGGCACGTGCAATCGCTTCTTTGGTGGCTTTGTAGTTGAATTCTTCGATTTTTGCATCGTCTTCAGCCAACCAGTGGATGAAAACACCTACAGAAATGAACAAATCATCAGCTTCGGCAGCAGGGATGATACCTTCTTCAACAGCGTCTGCAACCGCTTGAGCTACTGCGCGTTGAGCTGGTCCAAACATTTGAACAGCTTGTTTAGAACCTTTGATGGTTACTTTGTTGAACAGGATAGTTGCTGGTTTAACCAACAGGTTAGGTGCAACAACAGCCAACAGAGTTGAGAAACCATCTTTGTTGTTGGTCAAAGCGTTTGCGAATGCAGTTTCAGCTGCTGAGCCGCGTGGGCCAATGATCAAATCGATGTGAGCAATTTCGTTGCCTTCACCAACCAAAGATTCGCCAACACGCAAGTTATTGATTTTTGCCATTTTAAATTTATCCCCTAAAGATAAGATTGAACCAAAAAATTAGACATGTTTATGTCTCTAGATTGTAGTTTCTGCCTAGATCCCTCTATCGCTCACCAGCCAATTTCTGACCGATCAGCTGTTCCAGAAGCACCACCAGTACCGTCGCTACAGTTATGTCAGCTGTTGTACCCGGATTGATTCTTTGCGCCTTAAAAGCTCTGTCCAGATCATACAATACCGGCAAAAGCTCTTGAGGCTCACAGGCTGTTTGCATCGCTCTGTCGAGCATTTCCATTTCAGCCTTGATCCACTCTGAATACCGCTTTCCATACTTCCGCTCAATATGACTATCGGGATATTGAGCCAACGTAGCGGCAAAAACCGCTAACGCAGCCCAACCACAATCGCCAGACAAAACGAAAGCACGATTATATCGCAAAACGCTAAAATCAAAAACGTCTTTAAAAATTGTTGTGTATTGCAGCGCGATTCTATCCTTGTCGGCGGCAAACGCCATGGCTTCGGTCAGCGTTACATCGGCGGGTTTCTGCACGTCGTGTTGCGCTGATTCCCCCAAACCGGCGGGAGCGGCCAAGGTGACCGCTTTAAAGACCCAATCGGCATCCTCGCGGCTTGTATTTTCCAGTAATTGCCGTAAACCATCGCGCAAATTCTCGCCGATCGCCAGCTTAGCAGCGACCTGCAACAAGGGTGCGCACAACAGAATAATGCCTAAATTGGTATTGCACGCCACCGCTTCGCGGGTTGCCTTGACTGCGTAATAAATTTTTTCGCCCAAGCCGTATTCCGGATTGGTGATCGGCTCGCTGCTGACGCAAGCGCTGACGCGGAAATCTTCGACCGTCATATCGTCGGCGGCGCTATAAACGCTGACGTTCCCCGGCTTGAAGGCTTGCAGCTCGATTTCACAGGCTTGCAGATAAACGTCCATCAATTGCTGCCTGCTTAGCATATTTTGCCGCCCTCACCGTAACGGTCGAGCAAATCCGCAACCAGGCATTCGGCGATATTAATATCGCAAACGCTTTGCAAGCCTTTCCAGGCCGGCACGCTGTTCACTTCGATTATCCGGTAACAACCGTCTACATCCTGAATAATATCCACACCGGCATAATCCATTTTTAACGCGGCGACCGCAGCAATCGCTAGTTCCGCCAAAGCCGACTCCAACTCAATACATTCGCAAGAGGCGCCTCTGGCCACATTATTCAGCCAGGAAATTCCGCGCCGACGCATCGCAGCAATCGCCCTGCCGTTGATCACAAACACCCGCACATCGGAATATCCGTCGCCCGCACATTCGACAAAGCGCTGCAAATAATAAATACCGCGACTGCTGGTCAACCACAACAAATCGGTGGATTTTTCGATACGCCGAATTCCCTCGCCTTGCGAACCAAACAATGGCTTACTGATCAGATAGTGTCCTTCGCGTAACTGCTGCTCGGCAACCGCCAACGCTTCGTCGCGATCCCGCAGCACCCAGGTCAAAGCGGTCGGCAAATCGGCGTGCTGCAATAAAAAACTGGTCATGCCCTTATCGACGCTGCGCTCGATCGCGCCGGCATCGTTATAAACCGGTACACCTAATATTTTTAAGGCGTGTAAAACATCCAGATAAAACACCACCTCTTCCAGCGAACCGCCAGGCACACCGCGCACGAAAACTGCCGACGGCAATTCTTGCTCAAAACCAGGAATAATAATGGGCAGGTCGGCAACCGTTAACTGCAATTTGCAGGCAGTCAGCGAGACATATTCGGCGGCATAGCCGCGTTCAGCAAAAGCCAGGCACAACTGCTTGCCATGCCAACCGGGATCGTCGGTGATAATTGCAATTCGGCGCAAGGGAATGTGTTACGAGTGAAGTTGACGAAACAAGCTAACGGACTTTGCGACGCAAAACCCGTTAACTGTCGAAGAGCGTTAGAGCGAATTAAGCTCCGAACGAAAGATCGAGCAAGGCATTATCCAGTTTACCGGCGCGGAAACTTTTGCCGGACTCGACTGCGGTAACAATGACGCTAGCCGGGCTAAACAACATCGCATCGACTTTGAAGAAATCGTATTCGTAGGCTTTGAAAATATCTGCGAACGGTTTGCCGTAATCTTTCGATGTCGAGCTTGGCAATTCCTTGGCCAATTTTTCCGCCGCTTCGTCGCTGCCTTTCACAAACAAATGTACCTGACCGGCAAACAAAATCGCGTCGTTGGTCCGCCCCATCGCTTTAACGAAATTAGGATGCGGCGGGCAAATTGGCGCACTGCCGGAACCGTCGACGATGTTTTCCAACGGGAAATGCAATGCGTGGGCTTTGTGCATCGCCACTTCCAATACCCGGCCGACGACTTGTACGCCGCCGGCCAGACTGCTGGTGGGCGTCACGATGATGGTCAAATTGGCAGGCGATACACCGCAAGCCGCCGCGACTTTTTCGACGATTTCCAGCGGCGGCAACGCGTCGTTTTCGATGACTAGCGCGGTTTGCTCCGCGCTATCGCGGTATTCCAGTTCTTTATAAAGTTCTTCCACCGGCTCGACCGCGCCATCTTTCAGTTTGGTGGCCATAGCCCGCGCCGGACCGGAACCTAACGCATAATATTTGCCGTGCGACAAACTCCAGCCCGCGTATTGACTGCCCAGACAAGACAATACCGGGTTGCTGGCGTGTACATTAATCGTCAGCGGCCAATTAGCAGTGTAGGCACTTTGCGAAATCGTCGCGGTACCCAAACCGCCCATGCAGATTTCGGTAATAATCCGTCCGGCTTCCAGACCGCCCGGCACTTTGATACCCGCATCGATAATGGTGCAGCCGTTTTCCAGCTTTTCGATGCCCAACCGTAATTTATCCGCATTATCCAGCAGTTGTCGAACCAAGGGCTGGGAAAGTTTATTGACGCTTGCCTGGTATTGCATGAGTTTTAAAGACCTGTTTCCAAAAGATTTGCAAGGATGCGTTGTTGGCGATGCAGCGTGTCTCGCACCTGCCCCGAATTTTTTCCGGTGGCAATAATACTGCATATCGGCTCGCCTGTGGCAACAATTGCACCGGGATTCGGCCTGTCCACCGCCCATGCCGGCCATTCCAGTCGTTCGGAAATCGTCACAGGTTTTTGCGCATAAACGATCTGATAAGCACTTGGCCAGGCAGATAATTCGACACCGTCACCAAGTCGATCGAAACAGGCTTGCAGATGTTTGATTAACACCGATTTGCCGTAAAGCTGGGCGCTGGCGGAAATCCGTGCATTGATTTCCAGCACATAGCAATTACCCCCATTGAGGATAAAATCCAGACTATTCAGCCCTTGCAAACCATAGTCAGCGGACAATTTTACCACCCACCCCTCTATCAACCCTCGCACTCGTTCCGGAACCTCGGCATGATTAGCAATCCCGCCGAATGTAAACGGATGCTCACTATCGCAATCGTCAACCCACTGTTCGTTAAAACCGATCAGTTCAACCCCGCCGCGACTCGCCGCAAACAACACCGACATCGAACGACCGTCAATATAACGCTGCCAATAGCCGCTGCCGGGCTCGGTACTCGTATCAATGCGGCTTATGCCCAAGCCACCCTCGCCCTGCCACGGTTTTAGCAACCAATCACCGTTATCGTCGGGTCTTGTGAAAACCACATCCGGATGCGGAATCGACAGCGATACCAGCCGGGCAAAGAAATCGCGTTTATCTTGTACACATTGAAAAGTATTGGCTGAATTCCCGCATATCCGCCAATACCTTTCCAGATAATTCAGGGTTTCCCGATAGGTTTCCAAACCGCTACCGTAAAGCAAATCAGTAATACCATAAGCCTGCCGCACCGATTCCACAGCGGTTCTTATGTCATCCAAGGCCAGCGACGACACCTGGTAAGTCTGTTTTGCCATTTGCCGAGTATCGCTATCGGCAAAGCAATCGATAGCCACCACTTCACACCCTGCATCGACGCACATTTGCACCAGCATCCGCGCCGATTTAGCAATGACTAACAAACACTTAGGTACTAACAATGGCTGCATTCGATTAACGCGTAAAATTCGATTGGCAAAAAACGCTGGATTTTAAAAAATTTTCTGTAATAATACAGGGCTGTTGGAGAGCTGGCTGAGCGGTCGAAAGCGGCGGTCTTGAAAACCGTTGAAGGTTTATCCCTTCCTGGGGTTCGAATCCCTAGCTCTCCGCCATTCTTTCGCAGGCTTGTCTAAGTCATTGACAAGCCTGCAACTTCGTTGATTTCTAGGCTCTTTCGCCGCGCTTAACAAGCTTTGCTACAGCGCGATGATACAGGCAGAGCCGCAATTGTCCAATTACCCGCATATTCACAGGCGCCGAGATACGTTGTATTTTCGAATGTGGGTTCCTACGCGCATTCGCCCCGTATTAGGCGTCAGAGAGTTAACCCAATCGCTAAACACCCAAAGCTATAAAGACGCCCTACCACTGGCTTACAAACTGGCTAGCGAGGCAAAAATACTGTTTTTCTACATTGATGCTGCCATGAGCCGCGAAGAATCCCAAGACGACATTGACGAAAACTTTCTCAGACAAGCGATTGAAGAGATTGAAGCCGATGAAGCCATAGAAAAAGCGCGCTTGAAGCTCGTAAAAGCCCGTCAGCAAGCCGCCCGTGATGAAAG
The DNA here is from genome assembly GCF_030490285.1 of Methylomonas montana. Lineage (NCBI taxonomy): Bacteria > Pseudomonadati > Pseudomonadota > Gammaproteobacteria > Methylococcales > Methylococcaceae > Methylomonas > Methylomonas montana. The sequence goes on from NZ_CP129884.1 coordinate 2,983,462, forward strand.
GGCTAAGATAGCTAAAGATGCCAAAATTGAGGCGCTTGAGAATGAAAATATGGAGCTTCACCGCAAGCTTCGAAAGGAAACCGACCTTGCAAAAGCAATGGGTGAACTTGAGGCTTACCGCAAGGTAATTGGCAATCAGCTAATCTTACCAGCAACACAAAGCACTCCTCCTGCCCCCGATACTCAAGCAGCCAAGAAGACAAGCAAGGCGCCAGCGCTCTCTGTGATGTTTGAAGAGTTCGTAAGGCAATACAAAGGCGATGGCAGTAAGGACGGCGAAGCAAATAAGACAAAACTGAACGCTTTTGGTGGCTTGTTCACCAGCTTCTTAGGTAGCAAGCAAATAGATCAGATTACACAAAAAGAAGTTAATGACTTCTTCCGATTATTGATTATTAACCCGGCCCCTAAATACCCTGGGCTGCGTATATCGCAGCAGGGTGTTTAAAGTAAGAGGCGACATGATTCGGTAGGGTTGCAATACGACTCATGAACGCCAGCGCTTTTTCAAGCAACTCTGCGGTATTTTGGCTGACCGGCCCACTGCGGAGTGCTGTCTTGAAGTCCCGATTGAGATATTCATCAGGATTCGATTCCGGCGCATACGGCGGCAGAAACACCAACTCAATCCGCTCTTGCTTGTCCTGTAACCATTCGCTGACTTGTTTGGCATGGTGGACACGCAGGTTGTCGACCACCAGAAAGATTTTGCGGGGCGCGCCTTCGATCAAGCGGGAGAGAAATTCCAGAAATCGCGCGGTATTAATCGAACCTTCGACGATTTGGAAAGCCAGTTCCCCCCGGGCGGAAATCGCTGAAATCATCGATAGTTTGTGCCAACGCGTCGACGTCTTCAGTACCGGTGTCTGGCCTTTGGGGGCATAGCCTCGAATCCAATGCGCGTCTTCTTTAACGGCGGTCTCATCGCCCCATAATATCGTGGCGTTTTCGGCTTTGGCTCTAGCCAACACCTGAGGGTAGGTCTGCTCTAACCAGGTAGCGACTTTGACAGGATCTTGCTCCAGGGCGCGCTTGATCGGCCGTTGCGGGGTAAAGCCCCAACGCTTGAGATATTTACCAACCAGACGATCCTGCATCTCTACCCCAAAGCGCTCCCGGATGAGCGCCTTGATCGCAGGTCGCGTCCATAAGGCAAACGGCAGTTTCAGTTGCTGCGGGCATTCACCCACGATTTGGTCACGCAACCAGCATTCGTCCGCCATCGTCAGCTTGCGCCCACTGCCCAACCGACGTCCTCGGCTTTTTTCCTGCAAAGCGCCTTCGCCTCCTTTACGGGCTCGAGCCAGCCACTCTTCAATGGTTCGATGGTGAACCCCGGCAACCGCCGCTAACTCTTTCAGGCTCATGCCGGACTGCTTGCGTAAACGAATCACCATTTGGCGCAACAACACTCGCCCTTCAACCGTTAATTTTCGCGCATCAATTTTATGTTTGTCCATGCGCTTATTTTATCAAATTACAGGGTATTTGTGGGCCGGATTAATAACTACCCTGGTGGCAGAGGCGGCCAGACACCGGCTTTTAAGAAAATGACTTTTCGCGAACGTATCGAACACGCCAAAAAATCTAAGGACCCGCTGATAGCACCTAAAACATTCAAATCCTATGTCAGCTCCGCTAACCTGTTCTTTGAATATCTCGCGCTACACCATGAAGAGCTGAATATTCAGCTATCCACAAAGCACATTGACTACAACAAGCTCGGCGGCGCTCGCGAGGCTGGCGAAGACAAACAACGATCCCTAAAGACTGCCGAAGTTGAACAGTTATTGAATCATGAGTTAATGCGCGACTATCTGACAAAAGAAAAATCGGTCTGCAAATTCTGGCTGGCAATGATCGGATTGTTTACTGGCGCTCGTGTAAATGAGATATGCCAACTCAACCCAAAGCACGACATTGTGAAAGATATTGATAGCGGCGTATGGTTTTTCAATTTTACTGAAGAAACCGAAGGCGGCGAAGGCGTTGAGAAATCACATAAAAACGAATCAAGCCGCCGAAAAGTCCCGATACACCCCACGCTGACAACCTGTGGATTCGAAGATTACCTCCACAAGATACAGTCAGCTGGACACGATAGAATTTTCAATCAATGGAAGCCGAAAGACGGCAAGGCAAGCTACTACGCCGAAGAGTTTTTTAGGGATTACTTACGCGACACTGGGCTTAGAGACGAGACCCTCAAAAAGAAAGTCTTGGGCATGCACTCGCTTCGATCAACCTTTATTAGCCACCTCATTAAGTGTCTGATGGATAATGGCCATAAAAAGCATGAAGCGGCAAAATTAATTCAGCCGCTTGTCGGTCACACTGAAGGAACGCTTGACGAAAACGGTAAAGATGTCGGCATGACATTGAGCTATGCCGACAATGACATCATCGAGAACGTGGACAGCAAATTATGTGATTTGGCTGCAGTTATCAAACACCTTGATTACGGTATTAAATTTCCCAGCCCTATCAAAAACGCGCCACTGCGGCCCTGAATCGTTGTTGCTTTGCCCGATAAGTGCGCCGGCATGATTGATTGTGAAGGTCGTGGTCTCACCAATTGGGATTCCGGCTAGTCAGTCGGTGATTGTTTTGATTTGTTGTTTTGGATTACACCTGTTTTTTGTAGGAAATCTCAATATATCAGAGGCAAGCCCATGAGATAATCTATGCAAAAGATTACTCAACTTCAGCTAATGAGATGGAACTCGATGTTCCTAAACTAGCAATTCAATTCAATATGAAATGGTTTAATGAAACCGGACACTTCTAAAGGCAGATTTTATACTGTCAGTGGAGGTGACCATGAAAAACGAGAATAAACACAACCGTCCTAAATACAGTTTGGAATTTAGGCAAGATGCTGCCAAGCTGGTTCTGGAAAAAGGTTACAGTCAACAGCAGGCTGCGGATCATCTGGGCGTATCGCTAAGCGCAATGGGACGCTGGGTTCGTGCGGAACGCAAGCCCTCTGTCATGGGTTCGGTAACGAAAAAAATCAGCGTGACGTTGGGTGAGCATGACGAATTGATTCGCTTGCGCAAGGAAAATGAACAGTTGCGGATGGAGCGCGAAATATTAAAAAAGACGGCCGTCTTCTTTGCGAAAGAAACCGAATAAAGTACGGGTTTATTCGAGAGCAAGAGAAGACGTATCCAGTGACCGTGCTGTGTCGAGTGATGCAGGTGAGTGCCAGCGCCTATTACGATTGGTTAAAAGCCCCGAAAGACAGCGATAAAGATCAACAAGACCGAAAAATCGCCGAAACAGCCAAGCAGATTTTTATCGACAATAAGCAGTGCTTTGGTTCGCGTCGCCTAGCCGATCGTTTGCAAAAACAGGGGATTACTGCCGGTCGCTTTAAAACGCGGCGGATCATGCGGGAGTTGAAGTTAAAAGTTCGCTACCCCAAACGATTTAAAGTGACCACGGACAGCAACCACAATGAGGCCATATCACCCAATCGGCTGGACCGCCAATTCAAGGTCGCTCAGCCGAATCAAGTGTGGACGACGGATATTACCTATGTCTGGACGCTACAGGGCTGGCTTTATGTCGCGGTCGTGATCGATCTGTTCTCCCGGCAAGTGGTGGGCTGGGCGATTGACGACCACATACGAACTTCGCTCTGTGTCAACGCCTTACAAATGGCCTTCTGGCGTCGTAAACCGTCGCCTGGTCTGCTGCATCACTCGGATCGTGGTAGTCAGTATGCGAGTCGGGAATATCGCCAACATCTGGCCGTGATGCGCATGGAGCAAAGCATGAGCCGAAAAGGCAATTGCTGGGACAATTCGCCGACGGAACGCTTTTTCCGTAGCTTGAAGCATGAACAGCTCAACTACGAAAAATTCAAAACCCAAGAGGCGGCAAAACTGAGCGTGATCGACTATTTGGCTTTTTACAACGGTCGTCGATCGCACTCAACATTGGGCTATCAATCCCCGATCGAATTCGAGCGGGAATTTTATAGAAACGCTGCCTGAACAGGTGTCCGGTTTTTGTTGACCATTACATCTTCAGTCAGCCCACCTTTTGCCGCGCCAATCTTTTTGAAGTGTCTTGATAGCGTGCTGGCGCTGATTCCGGTCTTAACTGCTATGGCCGCAAGTGAATAGCCGCCATCCCTAAGAATGACGGCCTCTTTCAACTGATCGGCTGTTTTGAGCCGACCTGTCATCAGTGCAACCTTTTCGCAATAGCCGGTAAGTATCGAGAGTCAAACCAGATATCGAGATCGGTCAAGCGAAAAAACAGCGCTGAATTTTTGCCCCTGCTTTGTCTTAGGTGCGGAATAGCCCCATACAGGTTCCGGTTGCCTCTACGTTTACCAGCTGCTGTTGCCGATGGCGGGAACTCGTCGCGGATATTCTCATCAATCAGTGTTCGAAAATCCGGTGCTTTGTTTACCAAATGAGGAAGGCCGTTTGCTGTGACATAACTGGCAAAGCGTCTATCTAGGTGTCTGTTCGAACAGCGTACCGCTGATCAACGAGGTTTGGTGATGGCACGTCGTGCACTGATACAAATTGCGAGTCTTGATCACGCTATAGCGGCGGCGACCGCAGCCTGGGCATTGAAACCCGGATGGCCATCGCGCCTGAAATAGCCCTGCGGCACACTGGCTTTCAGTACCGTAGCGATTCATGAAATCCGTCAGGCTAAAGCCTTTTTGAAATTGGATCGGATTCTTTTTCATGCCACGATCTCCTGTCAGTTCATAGCTTTCATTGGACTAGCAGGATGCTCGTAAGTTGCTGAGGGTCGTGGGTAATCAGGAAGGGTTATGAGTCAGGTTTGAAATTTGTAATAGCGTCGCAACAAGAACATTTTTACAATGCCGAGCTCTACAATCTGCCTGAGCCGCTAGACTCAGCATCTAACAAACTACAATCAATACAATGAAAAAAAGCAAAGGAATAATTGCGATAGCTGTGACAACTGTTTTAATGACAGGTTGTGCGCATGAACCAACATTTGAAGAGCGTAACCAACAAAGCTTCGCCAATATTCAAAGGGAAAGGGATAGTCTATACCCCCCCAAATGGGTGATCACCTGCAACGTTGACAAATTTACTGATACTAAATCTTGTGAAATGAAACGTTTTTTTGTGAGCTCAAAGAACGAGCACCACAAAGAGAAAAACAGCGTTTACGAGTCAGCTTCCGTCACATTAACCGATAAACAAAATTTAGAATTAAGATTTGGCTTTCAGGATGACCCGACTATAGGTGGACAGATCAGATTCGGAAAAAATGAGCCTGAAAAATTTAATCAATTCCTCATTACCGGAAATCAAGCGAATAAGGTCTTAAGTCAAATGCAGTCTGAAAAGTCCGGAATAGTCGAAACATATAAATGGCCAAATAATAGAGTCTACTTTGAGATTGATTTACAAGACTTTAATCTTGCTTATGCTGAGTTAAAGAAATCCATCTCTAAATAGAGTCTGCTCAGTAAATCAGCTGTGGCAATGACGAGCAAATCGGGTCGGCCAAGTTAGAATGGGTGCGCAGATTCCAAATCTTTTGTTTCCAGGCGCGCACGATCATTTGCAGTAACCCGACCAGGCGGCATTGACCGAGGGCAAAAAGATCCCTTGCAGGACCAGCAGGTTCATCACCAAGAAGATGGTGTTGATCCAGGCGAACGAGGTGTTGGCGCGCTTGGCGCGGATGTCGGTGAGACGATAGCCGTTTTTACCTTGGCCGAATTTGCCTTCGATGGGGATGCGCTGCAGGTATTCCTGCCGGCGCTGTTCTTTGTCGTGTTTGAGTTGCTCCCGGTTGGCCTCGGTTTCGCGTTTGGGGCGGCCGAGCGGTTTGCCGGCAAAGCGGATACCGTGTTGCTTCAGGTAGTCGCGGTTGGCGCGCGTGCCGTAGATCGGATCGGCGAGCACCCGTTCCGGATAGTGGCCGTAGCGCGCCAAGTACGCTTCGACTTGCGAGACCAGATCCAGTCCTTCGTGAAAGGCATCCCATCGCAGGTGATCGACATGAGCTAGGCCTTCGCCGCTCAGGCTGACGCTGAGTTTGGCGCCGAATTCGACCGGCTTGTCCAACTTGCCGCGCACCATCGGCCGCACATAGGGTTGACTGATACTGACGATGCGGCGGTCGCAGCGGCGGGTCTGGTTTCGATACATGTCCCATTGTTGCTGGTACAGATGCTGAATCACCCAGTAGCGATGCAGCAGCCAACCCGGCAACGGCAGCGGCGAACCCTGAGGGATGGGCGCCAAGAGTTGTTCGATGTGGCTCAGGTTGCGGCGCAGATATTGCCACTGTTGCTTGATGCCTCGGCGTAGCACTTTCCGGCCGGGGCGCTTTTGTTTGGCGACGGCCAGATACGCACTGCGGGCTTTGTGGCGATAAGTCCTGGGTTTGTCCGTGACCTTCAGGCGCTTGCACAGGGTGTCGATGATCCGTTCCGTTAATTCCCGCGCTTCGTTCAACAGGCTCAAATCGGTGGGAAAGCGGATGGCTTGTTCGACCACGGTGGCATCCAGAATCAATTGGCCGCGCGGGGCGGCCGGTGCTTCCGGCTCCGGTGCCGATGGGACACCGTCTTTATCGGCAAAATCCAAGGCCGCTTCGGCCGCCTCGGGCTGAACCTCAGCTTCAGGCGCGGTCACGCTAGCCGCGGCCTTCGGCTCAGACGCAGCGGGCGTTGCCGCGGCCGGCGGCGTTTCCAGTTTGGTCGGGGTCGGCTTTTGCCCCTCGTGCGCCTCGATGATGGCGCGGTGAAAGCCTTCGAACACGGCTTCGCCCATGCGCTTGCGCACTTCGACCAATAACGACGGCGCAAACGGCGCCGCCGCTTGGTAGCCGGGCAAGCCGACGAAGTATTGCAGGTACGGGTTTTCCTGGATTTGCTGGACGGTTTCCACGTCTGACAAACACAGTTTGTGCTTGATGATCACCGCGCCGATTACGCGCCGCGCGTCTTTCAGCGGCCGGCCCCGGTCCGCCCTCATCCCTTGGTAATAGCATTCCGCCAGTTCGTCCCACGGGATGCACTCACTCAGTTTTACCCAGCGATTGTGTTTATCCAGGGCTGTCTCGAACGGCCAGTCGAATTCAGCTATCGTCAGTTGTTTTGAGCTCGTGGTTCGAATCATGGCTGCACGGTTTTTGAGGCTAATGGCATGTTTTTCGTGCAGCAATTATACCAAAATTCCTCAATAACTACGCTTAATCAATGGGTTATATTTTCTGAGCAGACTCTAAATAACAAAACTAATGCCTGTTCGAATGTTGGTTTATCAATCGAACAGGCGATACAATTTTTACCCACTGGTTAGGTGTGACTCGCTATCCATACGCTCATGCAGAACGCGGACAATTTCAATCAGATCAGGTTCTTTTTGGCGGTAGAAAACAAGATGCTTTCCGACTGGTAGTTTTCGGTAACCGGGCCTAATGTCGCCGCAGTCTTTCCCCATGAGCGGATTAACCACTAAATCATGAAAACTTCTATCAAGTAAAGTTAGATAAAGGTTACGCTGCTCGATGCCCCATGTCTCTTGAGTGTAACGACCGATGCTTTTCAAATCAGCTTTGGCCGCATTGGTTAGCAGGAATCGCGACACTAGTGGTGACTTTCGCTGTCGAGCTCATCGAGTAGCCCCTTCAATGAATAATCGGCTGTTCCGCTTTCTTCGCCATGCTTAAGCGCAAGACGCAAGGCGGAAAGCTTTGTTTCTCTTTCTTCCAGCAGACGCAAACCAGCCCGGATTGCTTCACTCGCTGATCCATAACGACCATCGGTAATTTGCTGCGAAATAAATTGCTCGAAGTGTGCGCCGAGCGTAACGCTTGTGTTTTTTTGCATGTCTCTACCCCTGTTCTGTTGATCAGCACTTTATAGCATCAAATAATATTTATTGGTATTAATTGGGGTGCCAAAATTACCGTCCCCTCCGACAGAGTTTAGGGTTTCGATCGCATGATGATTTCTTTTAACGCTCTTGCCCCAGTCAGAGGACAAAGGGTATGATTTGGCGGAGAGCAAAGATACAGGACTTCTTTTTACAACCAAAAAAGAGCTTAATATTCAATATGTTGCGAAATGGCGCGGTTTTTCCCTAGCTCTCCGCCATATTCCCTTAAAATAAGCGCCCTCAGTGGCGCTTATTTTTTTATTTTACCATCGTATCTACCATAAGAAAATCGATTGGGTATTGCTTTACAGAATACACCATCAAACCATCTCAACATTGATTGCTTACCGTTAAGGGGCGTTGATCGCAATGGACAGCCTCACCCGTTTGCCTTTGGTGAGTTTTTTACCCGGAATCAAGGTGCGCCCGCCTTGCCCACGCCCACGCCCACGCCCACGCGACTGATTGTCGGGCTTCATTACCTCAAACATGCGTTCGCACGCTCTGATGAAGCGGTCGTGGCACAGTGGCTGGAAAATCCCTATTGGCAATATTTTTGCGGCTCAGAGTCTTTCCAACACCAGACACCCTGTCATCCCACCTCGCTGACCTATTGGCGGAAGCGGATCGGTGAAGCAGGCTGTGAGTGGATGTTAATGGTGACGATTCAAGCAGGCGTCGACAGCAAGACCGTGAAGCAGCAAGACTTTGAATCAGTGACGGTGGATAGTACCGTCCAGGAGAAAGCCATCACGTATCCGACGGATGGCAAATTGTATGAACGCTGCCGCCAGCACCTGGTGCGTTTAGCCGAGCGGCATGAGATTCCACTACGGCAGAACTACAATCGCAAAGCCCCGTATTTGCTGCTAATGGCCAACCGTTACCATCATGCCAAGCAAATGAAGCGCAAACGTAAAATGCTCAAGCAACTGAAAGCCCTGGTGGGCCGGGTGTATCGAGACATCGAGCGTCAATTAGGCAATCAGTCTGATATCGTCAAAGGTGCGTTCAAAGAGACGCTGGAAAAAACCCAACGGATTTTAAATCAGCAACCCCAGGATAAAAACAAGCTGTACAGCTTTCATGCCCCGGAAGTGGAATGCATTGCCAAAGGCAAAGTCCACAAAAAATATGAATTCGGCGTCAAAGTGGGCATCACCGTCACCAACAAAAGCAATTTCGTGCTCGGCGCTCGCAGCTTTCCTGGCAATCCTTATGATGGACATGCCCTGGAGTCGTGTCTGGAACAGGCAGAGATACTAAGCGGTGCCCGCGCCAAAGAAGCCTTTGTGGATTTGGGTTATCGGGGCGTCGAGGTACCAGGAGTCACGATTTATAAAGCCCGACAAAAGCGCGGCGTGGATACTCGACGTCTCAAACGGGTCCTGAAACGTCGCAACGCTATCGAACCGATCATCGGCCACCTGAAGAACGACTGATTATTGGGGCGCAACTGCCTGAAAGGCGAAGTGGGCGATGCGTTGCATGCCATCCTCTGTGGTGCCGGCCACAACATCCGTATGATCCTCAGGCGGTTGAGGATTTTTTTGCCTCGTTTTTGGGAACTACTGTCTCGGCTTGGGATGACTTCATCAGTCGAGCAATTCTTTCTGACTGCATAAAACCAAGTATCTATGAAAATTTCGGCTTTTTCAGGGGCGACTAGATAACATCACAGCAGCCTAAAGGCTGAGTCCAGAAAAATGCTAAGGCACCGTTGCGAGACTGGAAAGCCGCTCTGAACCGGTTTACCATGCGATGTCAATAACACGGCTGAGCCGTTAAACTATTCCTGGTTTGGACAAAATTCAGGATGCCCTGCTATACGAACAGAGGCGACGAAAATGATAGCCTTACTGGTTTTCGTGCCGCGGCATCTCAAACTACTCCCCCGCTCCGTGACCGCTCGACGCGATCAGTGCCAAGGTGAAAATTCATGGATATCAAGTTGCCCTTAGATGCGAAGCTGCAGTTGGCGATCGATAAAGTCGGCGGCACTGCTCCGGAATTGAAGCTGAACCAAATATTGGACGCTAAGATTATTACGCATCAGGCCACGCTGAACACTTTGTCGGTCAGCATAGCCGGCAAAACGCTGACGCTGCAAAACCAACAAGCACTACCCTTACAACCCGGTCAAACTCTGCAATTGCAAGTGGCAAAACTGTTGCCGACGCTGGAACTAAAAATTCTGGAGCCGCCGTCAACCAGCGGTTCGTTAACCGCTCAAGGCGCCGAACCGGCGATATTGAAATTATTGTCGCCCCCCACGTCGTCCTCAACCACGTCTCCTAGCAGCCTGATTAACACCTTAAGCAGCGGTCAGCAGCTTCAAGTCCAGATAGTGGATATAGGCAAACATACGCTTACCGTACAACTTATATCGTTGCCTAGCGGTAACTTCGCGGAAAACACGACGGGTTCCAGCACTAATCCTCAGCCATTGGTCTTGGATAACAAACAATTGCTTTGGACGCAAACCGGCGATAAAGCGGCATTGACTGTTGGCAGCCGTATTGATTTGCAGGTCTCGAACACCGGCGCCAACCCGATTTTTAAAGCTTCGCTTTCGGCAGTCGCCATTGAAGAACACATCGTGGCAGCCTATAAACAATTGCTGCCACAACAAAGTCCGCCCGCCCTGCTACTGCATCAACTCAACCAAGCGATATCCACGCTAATCGACGCTCAAAATGTCGGGGAAACACTTAAGCAACTGGCACTCAAAATTTTGCTGGCCATTCCCGATAAGGCCAGGCTGTTTGAGCCGGCATCGTTAAAGCAACTCATCGCTCAATCGGGTTTATTCATGGAGCGCGGTTTACTGGACACTGCACAATCGAACCCACCCACACTGGCTTTGCAACAGGATTTCAAGCTGACTTTAAGCAAATTTATTGCCCAGTTGGGTCTGGAAATGGCGACGTCGGCCCAGTCGGGCGGCAATGAGCTGTTGAAGGAAATCTTGCAAAAAGCCCAAGGCAGTCTAGCCCGGATTACTCTGGATCAACTCAATTCATTACCCAGAGACGACTCGCCAAAACAGGTCTGGCTGCTGGAATTGCCGTTCTTCAATAATGCCACGCCGGAAACGGTGCAACTGCTGATCGAACAAGACAAACAAGCCGATCAACAGGGCGGACAAAAAAACTGGGTAGTGAGCATTACCATTACCCCGCCCGAACTTGATACAATACACTGCAAAATCTCCTGCTATGACGGTAGCGTAAATACCCGTTTCTGGAGTGAGTCCACCAGCACTGTTGATAAAATTAATGCCCGTCTCGATTATCTGAGACAGCAATTCGAAGAAAAAGGATTAAAGCCCGGATTTATGGATGCTCAACAAGGTAAACCTGCGCAACCCAACCTGCAAACCATGCCAACCAACCTGTTAAGTGAAAAAGTCTGAAACTGTGCTTGATCAGACTACGGCGCATGGGAACCCCATACACAAATGAGCTGGCAACCCCGGCTTTTACCCAGACAATTGATGACCGCTGCCTTGCCTAGCAAGACCCCGTCATCACACCACCCGCTTACCCAACGGAGATTTAACGCATGACCCACCAAGTCACCCTAACCCAGTTCATTATCGAACAGCAGCGCGGTTTGCCGGATGCGTCCGGCACCTTTACGTTGCTGCTGAATAATATCGTGACGGCGTGCAAACAAATCTCTCACCGCGTCAACTGCGGCGCCTTGATCGGAGTGTTGGGCAGTGCGGAATCGGAAAATGTGCAAGGCGAAGTGCAGAAAAAGTTGGACATCATCACCAACGACATCATGGTCAAAGCCCTGGATTGGAGCGGTTCGCTGGGCGGCATGGCTTCGGAAGAAATCAACGACCCGATCAAAATCCCGAATCAGTATCCGAAAGGTAAATATCTGGTGTTGTTCGACCCGCTGGACGGCTCATCCAATATCGATATTAACCTGACCGTAGGTACCATTTTCTCGATTCTGCGTTGCCGCGAAGGCGTCGAACCCGAAACCGAGGATTTTCTGCGCAAGGGCACCGAACAAGTCTGTGCCGGTTTCGTGTTATACGGCCCATCGACGATGCTGGTGTTGACTACAGGCAATGGCGTTAACGCCTTCACGCTGGATCAAGACGTCGGCGAATTCATCCTCACCCATTGCAATATGAAAATTCCCGAGGAAAGCAGCGAATTTGCCATCAATATGTCCAACCAACGTTTCTGGGAAGCGCCGGTCAAACGTTATATCGATGAATGCGTGGCCGGTGAAGACGGTCCGCGCGGCAAGAATTTCAATATGCGCTGGGTCGCCTCGCTGGTGGCGGAAGTCTATCGAATCTTGAACCGCGGTGGCGTATTCCTGTATCCGCACGATTTACGCGATCCATCCAAACCCGGTAAGTTACGACTGATGTACGAAGCCAATCCGATGGCGTTTATTATCGAACAAGCCGGCGGCCTATGTTCAACGGGTCGGGATAGGATTTTGGACCTGAAGCCTAGCAGTATTCATCAGCGAGTCCCGCTGATTTTAGGCTCGAAATCCGAAGTTGAGCGGATTATCGGCTATCACCAACAGGACTAAAGCACAGGCGATCCCTTTTGCAACATCAACACTCTTTACCGGAAACCCAACCCAACGTGTCGATCAAAAACCAAGTCAATTGCGTCAATTGTAGTCTGGACAATATCTGTCTGCCTCGCGGCTTGTCCCAAGCCGAGATCAATAATATCAGCCAAGTCGTCAGGGCCCGCAAAACCCTGCAACGCGGCGATTTCATCTATCGCGAAGGCGACAATTTTCGCGGCATCCTGGCGATAAAATCCGGCAGCGCCAAACTGGTGGCTAACGACAGTCATGGCAACGAACACATCCTGAATATTCTACTGCCAGGTGAATTGCTAGGATTTGACGGCTTGTCGGCCGAAAAACACGGCTGCGCGGCGATTGCCTTGGAGACCATGAGCTTTTGCATCCTGCCCGCCGACAATATGGAAGAATTGTTCAAAAACATGCCTAGCTTGACGCGAGAGCTGTTCCGTCATACCGGCGAAAAAATGATAGAGGACAAAAATCAGCTGGTGTTGAGCAAAAGACCGGCGGAAGAACGTTTGGCTTATTTTTTGATCAGCTTGTCCGAACGCCTGAAACGGCGCGGATTTTCTTCCTCGGAATTCAAGCTATCGCTCACTCGTCAGGAAATCGGCAATCATCTGGGTTTGGCACTGGAAACCGTCAGCCGCTTATTGAAGAAATTTCAGGACGAAAACTTGATCATCGTCCAAAACCGTTTTATCGCGATCAAAAACTCCACAGCCTTAAGAAACTTGCTGCTACCCATGGATTAAGACTTCAGTTTTTGATGCCTATACCTTTATGCAATAGCAATAGGCTCAGTGCGGTTAAAAATACGATAAATCCGGTAATCATCGCGAAAGCCAGTTCGATTTTGACATCGCTTACCCCGATCAAGCCGTAACGAAAGGCGTTGATCATGTATAGAATCGGATTGGCTTGGGCAATTTTTTGCCAAATGCCCGGCAGCATTGCCACCGAATAGAACACACCGCCCAGATAGCTCAACGGCGTCAACACAAAGTTGGGGATGATGGAAATATCGTCGAAACTATCGGCAAACACTGCGTTAATGAACCCCGCCAGCGCAAACAAGGTGGCGGTCAGCACAAATACCGCCGCTGCAATGTCCCAATGCAGAACCGTGGTATGGGTAAACATCATCGATATACCCATCACCACCACGCCGACCAGCACCCCGCGGGCAATGCCGCCGCAAACATAGCCGGCCAGAATCACATAATTCGGCACTGGCGCCACCAGCAATTCCTCGATATGGCGCTGGAATTTAGTGGAATAAAAGGACGACACCACATTGGAATAAGAATGGCTGATCACCGACATCAGGATAATGCCCGGCACGATGTAATCCATGTAACGGACGCCATGCACCAAGCCGATACGATCGCCGATCAACTTGCCGAAGATCAGAAAATACAGCGCAGTGGTAATAGCCGGCGGCAATAAGGTTTGCGGCCAAATTCGGGTAAAACGGCGGATTTCTTTGAGCAGTATCGTGAAAAATGCGACCGAGTAATTCATTGCACCAAATCCATGAATAATTGTTCTAGGCGGTTGGATTTATTCCTCAGGCTCGACACCTCGATATGCTGTGCGGACAATTCCTGAAACAAACGATTAAGGCCTAAACTTTTCGGCACCGCCACCTCCAATGTGTTATCGGTACCACGATTGATACCGTAGCCATCAATCACAGGCGTAGCGGTCAGCGGTTGGGCGATATCCAGCACGAAATGATCGGTATGCAGGCGACTCAATAAACTGCTCATCGCCGATTTTTCGATAATCTGGCCATTGTTGATGATGGCGATATTCCGGCACAGGCTTTCGGCTTCTTCCAGATAATGGGTGGTCAGGATAATGGTGGTACCCTGCTGGTTAACCTCTTGCATCATCTTCCACATCGAGCGACGAATCTCGATATCGACACCGGCGGTGGGCTCGTCGAGTATCAGCAAGCGCGGCGAATGCACCATGGCCCGCGCGATCATCAAGCGCCGCTTCATGCCACCGGACAAGCGCCGGGAAACAAGGTCACGCTTGTCCCAAAGCTCCATTTGCCGCAAACACTGTTCGCTGCGCTGCAAGGCTTGTTTACGCGGGATACCGTAGTAACCGGCTTGATTCAACACCACACTCAAACTGGTTTCGAATTGGTTAAAGTTGACTTCCTGCGGCACCACACCAATACAGGTTTTTGCGGCGACATTGTCTTTATTCAAATCATGTCCGAAGATACTAACCGAACCGCTAGTCTTGTTGACCAGCGAACTGATGATGCCGATCAGCGTCGATTTACCTGCCCCATTAGGACCTAACAAGGCAAAAAAGTCGCCGCGCTGGACGTCAAGATCAACGCCTTTTAAGGCTTCAAAGCCATTGTTATAGGTTTTTTTTAGGTTTTGGATGGATAAAGCCGTCATGCTCTAAGTTATAATGCCAAGCAATAAGGGCTGGCGTCATTCGATAAAACAGCGCCAGTTAAGCTTCGAAATTCTATCAGAATTCGCAATTTCTCAGCAGCCTGAACAGGAATAGACTCTTGCCACATCAAATACCGACCAGCGTTGCTGCCGTGGATCTTGGCTCCAACAGTTTTCATATGATCATTTGCAGCCTGCAAAACGGCAAGTTGCAAACTTTAGATCGCTTGAAAGAGATGGTTCGACTGGCCGCCGGACTCGATCAGCATAGAAACATCGATCAGAGCACCCAAGAAAGAGCGCTAGCTTGTCTGCAACGCTTCGGCCAACGCATCCGCGACTTCCCTCCCAATAGCGTGGCGATAGTCGGCACCAATACCTTACGTGTAGCCAAAAATTCTCAGCAATTCATTAATAAGGCAGAGAAGGCTTTGGGCCATCCGATCCACATCGTTTCAGGTATCGAAGAAGCCAGGTTGATTTACCAAGGTGTCGCCCACAGCCTGGGCAGCAACGCCAATAACCGCTTCGTGATGGACATCGGCGGCAGCAGCACGGAATACATTATCGGCCGAGACGATATTGCCCACACCAAAGAAAGCTTGAACATGGGCTGCGTGACCGTCAGTCAGAATTTTTTCAAGAACGGCGAACTTAACAAAAAGGCCTTCCGCAAAGCGATGCTGTTCGCCGAACAGCATCTGGAACCTTTTCAGAACACCTTTAATTCCAAAAACTGGGACGAAGCTATCGGCGCCTCCGGCAGCCTAAAAGCCATCAGCAATGTCCTGCAAACGATGGGCTGGAGTAATAATGGGATTACCAACGAAGGCCTGGAACAATTAGTCGGACACTTACTAAAGCTAAATCGGATTGATGAAATCAGCTTTCCGGCCTTGAGCATCGAGAGACGGCCGGTGTTCATCGGCGCGGTAGCGATTATTTATGCCACATTCAAAACCCTGAATATCCAACAAATGACAGTTTCCGACGGCGCGCTACGCGAAGGCTTGATTCAGGATTTATTAGGCAGAATTTACGACGACGACATCCGCTCGCAGACCAGTCAGATCATTGCCGAGCGTTACCACACCGACAAAGGCCATAGCCAACAGCTCAAGGAGACCTTACGTTACATCGTCCGACAGTTGGACAGTCATTCCTGCTTTCATGATAATCCCGCCAGTTTACAGTTTCTGGAATGGGCGGCGGAATTGCACGAAATCGGTTTCGAAATTGCGCACAGCCAATATCACAAACACAGCGCATATATCATCGAAAACGGCGATCTGGCCGGATTCTCCAAACAAGATCAGCTACTGCTTTCGAAATTGGTACGCAGCCATCGCAAAAAGCTCAACCTGGACCGTTTCGAAGACTTACCGTCGCCTTGGCGGCAACGTGCTCCACTCATGGCGGTCGTGTTTCGACTGGCCACTCTGTTGCATCGCAATCGCCACGACCAGCGTTCCGACTTTAAAATTACCATTGACCAGAACGATATAAAAATTGATTTCCCGGAACATTGGCTGGAACAAGCGCCTTTGACGCATGCCGATCTCAAACAAGAAATGCATTATCTAAAAAATGCCCACTTCAATTTAATCTTCGATCAATGCTAAGACCGCTACTATACCTGCTGCTTTCAGCGGCGGCTTTATTAGTAGTGCTGCTATTTTTTGCGATCGACGATTCACCGTTATTACGTATCCACCAGGGCCTGAATCGCGACGACATCCAACGTGCCAAGCAATTGCTGCATGTTTCGCCGGAAGAACGCAATCAAATCAAAACGGTCAATTTGGATCAAAAAGATCTGAATATCGCGGTCAGCTACCTACTCAACCACTTCGCCGAAAACACCACTCAGATTCAATTTATAGACGATAGGGTTGCATTCCAAATTGCGATATTCGTACCGAAAAGCCTTTGGGGCAGATATCTGGATTTCAGTTTTAGCCTCCGCCAGGCTGGCGATACGATCCGGATCAAATCATTCAAAGTCGGCGAAATTTCGATCCCGGACCCAGCCGCCAATGTCTTGATTCCAGCCATCGTCCATCACACACCACTCAATCAATATTGGCGGGTCTTGAGCCAATACGTCAAAAACGTACGTATCAGCCCACAAGCCCTGGAAATCAGCTATCTGGGTTCCATCGTTGACGCCGCGAAACAATTGGCGATTCGCAAACATCGCGAATATCCCAATCTGCATCTTTACCAGCAACAGATCAATGAAATCGTCAGCCAACACGACCCTAGCTGGCGCTTATCGCTGATTGATTTATTACAACCGCTGTTTCGCTCGGCCTATCAGAACACCACTGAAAAGAATGCGATTCAAGAGAACCGCGCCATTATCATTGCCGTCGGCAGTTATATTTATAAACATGATTTACGCCGCTATTTGCCATTAGGCCTGGTTTACAGCAAGGAATACCCGGTATTCGCGTATAAACGCGTCGACATCCCTCAACACTTTATCGCGTCGGCGCTATTAGCAACCGTCGATTCCTCGCTACTAGGCGAACAAATCGGCATCGATAAGGAATTAGGTGATGCGCAAACAGGTAGTGGCTTCAGCTTTATAGACTTGATGGCAGACCGCGCCGGTAGCCGTTTTGGCCAACTAGCGATTGCCTCCAACCCAAAAGCCAGAGAACTACAGAGAATAATGTCGGCCACCAAAGACTACGGTTCTATCATCCCTAATCCGCAGGATTTGCCGGAACAGATGGACGAACAAGCGTTTAAATTGAAATTTGATAAGATCGATAGCCCTGCTTACCGACAATTGATTGAGCAAATTGACAGCCGGATAGCGGCTTTACCGCTGTATCAACAACCCTGAAGTCTGAAGTCGAAAAGCTGGGACAGTGCACCGGCATCCGAACCTGATCTTACACAAAGTGTCAAATCAGGTTCGGATGCCAAGCCGTAATCAGCTAAAAATAGATTCGAACGAATAACCGCTACTTTCCAGAATTTCTTTTAGTCGTTTCAATCCGTCCATTTGAATTTGTCTGACTCGTTCGCGAGTAACACCCAACTCAAGCGCCACCTGCTCGAGCGTCGCATTTTCAAATCCGCATAATCCGTATCGGCGGCAAATCACTTCACGTTGTTTTTCAGCGAGTTGATACACCCAGTATGTGACATTATTTTGAATAATGTCATCTTGCAGAATTTCGGCGGGATTACGACTTTCTTCTTCCGAAATAGTATCGAGTAACGGTTTATCGAAGTCCTTACCGAATGAAACATCTACCGAAGTGACCCGTTCGTTGAGTTTCAGCATTTTACTGACTGTCTTGACCGGTTTGTCGAGATGCTTGGCAATCTCGTCGACCGTAGGCTCGTGATCGAGTTGCTGCGCCAAATTTCTTTGGGCTTTGAGGTATATATTCATTTCCTTAACGATATGAATCGGCAAGCGTATGGTCCGCGTCTGATTCATGATTGCTCTTTCTATGGTTTGTCTGATCCACCAGGTTGCATAGGTTGAAAATCTAAAACCACGGTCCGGATCGAATTTCTCGACGGCTCTGATCAGCCCTAAGTTGCCTTCTTCAATCAAATCAAGCAACGGTAAACCACGATTGAGGTAACGCCTTGATATTTTGACCACCAAGCGCAAATTACTTTCGATCATGATTTTGCGGGCTTTAGGATCGCCTTGTTGAGTGCGCTTGCCGTAAATTTTTTCTTCATCAGCCGTTAATAACTGCGATTTACTGAGTTCGTTCAGATAAGCACGAGTGGCGTCGAAAGCACTTTCATTCTGTGATTCACTACTTTCAATGTCTGTGAGTTTAAACGTTTCTTGCGGATCGATTTCAACCACTTCTTCGTCCACATCTTCAAAAGAAATGAAATCTGGAATATCCATGTCTTTTATTACACCTATCGCTTCTTCCATCATGATTAATCTCCCAGGTATTTGGCTTACTGATTCAGTTGTTTTTGGTAAGTATCCAGCCCGATCACCGATCTTCCATTGTTAATCTCAATACGGATAAGATTGAAATCCAACGCTACATCACGCCGGCAATTGCGCAAAATCACCGACAATACTGAGTCATCCGGCACCAAGTCTCCGCTTTTTTATCCCCTTAAAGCACGCATTTCGAATCCATATTGGCCTTAACGGCGAGTGCCAGTATAACTTTAAAAGATTCATCTTATAAATTGAATTTACTGGTTTTTTTGTGGCACATATCTCTTTTTTGATATTATCCGCATTCTTTTGCCGCTCCCAAACAACGTCAAAAAAAGCCGATTAAAAAGAAGACCACACTCTTACGCAAAATTATCAAACAAGATAGCGGCGTTCATCACAATTATTTACGCAAGCCAAAAAACAGAACGCACGCTGACAAAACCAAAACTCAGCAACTATTACTTAGAGAAACACCGATTCAACGCTTTAGTAAGACTTTTTTAGCCTGATTAATTTGCGCAGCCAAATAATCGGAACCACCCCGATCGGGATGAACTCGCGAAATCAGTTTACGGTGGGCTTGGATAATCTCTTCGTCCGATGCGCCCGCTTTAAGCCCCAAAACTTCCAACGCCTGGGCTTTTGTCATCCCGGCGGTTCGAACCGCGCCGCTCGATTTGCCTTGCTCCTGTTGTTTTGAGGCATTAAATTTCAACCAAATACGATGTAACTGCGGCCCATAATTCAATATTATCGGCATGGAGCGCACGATGAACGCCAACAACACACCCAGCAATGCGATTAGCGCACTCAATTTACCGGTGAGCAACAAAATCGCCAGAAATAGTGCTGCCGCAATCCAGACTATTTGTTTAAGTTGTTTGCCCGATGTCTCCCGCGGCGTTTTCAAAAACCACCGCACGGCCAAAATCGCCAATATCACAACCAATAGTATGCCTATGCGTATCACTCTATCTCCGAGCACTCTAACAATTGCAAACCATAATACCTTAGAATAACGGCTCTTCGTTCGATAACCGCTGAGCCACCCAATGTCTGATCGCCGCCCTCCCGTTCTGGGCTTTGCCGCCCCCAGCGGCACTGGCAAAACCAGCCTACTGACTAAACTTATCCCCATACTTAAAGATCAAGGTCTGAGAATCGGCATCATCAAACACAGTCATCACGATTTTGAAATAGACCAACCGAGCAAAGACAGTTACCGTTTACGCAAGGCCGGCGCCTCACCGGTAATGCTGGTCTCGCCCTACCGGTGCGCGCTGATCAGCGAATTGCCTGCGGACCGGGAAATCAATCTAGCAGACCAACTCGCCGCATTTCCGTATGACGAGCTGGATTTGATATTGGTGGAAGGCTTCAGACATGAAATATTCCCAAAGATAGAACTGCATAGACCCAGCTTGGGCAAACCCTTACTCTATCCGGACGACCATGCGATTATTGCCATAGCCAGCGATCAAGCGCTGTCGACACCCGCCGCTTTGCCTTGCCTGGATTTAAACAATCCGCATGCCATCGCCGACTTCATCCTTCATACATTTTTGAGCAGCCATCTCGTGACTGATATCTGTTATCCCAAGAAAACCGCTTTGTTAAGCGTCGAGCAAGCCTTGACCGAAATTCGCCAGGCCATAGCCCCAATCGCCGAACCGGAAATAATCGACTTGCCGCAAGCGCTGGGCCGGATACTGGCACAAAACGTCCAATCACCTATCGACATACCACCGCAACGCAACGCGGCCATGGATGGCTACGCATTTGCCTCGGCCGACATAAACACGCTACAAGCCTTTGATCTGCAAGTGGTCGGCACTGCCTGGGCCGGTCAACCTTATCTGCAACCGGTTGCGTCCGGCCAATGCGTGCGCATATTTACCGGCGCCGTCGTCCCCGACTTCGCCGACAGCGTCATCGCTCAAGAACAAGTTATCGTTAACGGCGATATGGTCACGTTCCCAAAAGACTGCCCGCCATACAAAAACATTCGCGCCGCCGGTAGTGATGTCGAACGCCATCAGATATTGGTCGCCGCCCCCAAAAAACTCAACGCTTGCGATCTCAGCCTGCTAGCGGCGGCCGGTATCGCAAAAATCAGCGTGAAAAGAAAGATAAAAATCGGTTTTTTTTCAACCGGCGACGAATTGACTGCGATTGGAGAACCGTTAGCTTACGGCCAAATCTACGACAGCAACCGTTATCTGCTAGCCGCGTTACTAAGCGATTCGAATCACATCGTCAACGACCTGGGCCTTGTCGGTGACGACCGACAGCAACTGGAGCAAATCTTATTAACAGCCTCCCGGCAGCACGACGTACTGCTATCCAGCGGCGGCGCTTCGGTGGGCGATGCGGATTTTGTCGGCGAGACTCTGGAAAAATGCGGACAGGTCAATTTTTGGAAGCTAGCCATCAAACCGGGTAAACCGTTGGCCTTCGGCAAAATTAACGATTGTTGGTTTTTCGGCCTACCCGGTAACCCGGTAGCGGTATTAGTGACCTACCACAAATTCGTCAAACCGGGGCTTGCCCAGTTGGCCGGTTGCCCACATGCCGATGCCTTGCAATTGCAAGCTCGTTGCGACAGCCCGCTTAGAAAGTCGCCGGGGCGCCAAGAATATCAGCGCGGCATCCTCAGCCAATCCGCCGACGGCGAGTTGGTGGTCAAACTGGCCGGCCAACAAGACTCGCACCAACTCAAGGTCGCCAGCATCGCCAACTGTTTTATTGTTTTGGACGCCGATTGTGCAGGCGTCTCGCCCGGAGAGAGCGTGACGGTAGAACCTTTCGATATTTTGATCTAACTAGCGCCGCATTCAACCCAAGCAAACATCGGATGGAAAACTCGTCTTTTTGCTTGGGCGGTTGACACTCACTGCTCAGCTCGCTGCCGCGAGCGCTAAATCGCCCAAATAACCATGTTTTCTGGCCAAATACTCGTCGACGAAGGCTTGCATCGGCTCAGCCTCGTATTCGCGCAGGCCGCTCACAGCCAATTTTTTAAATCCGGAACCAACCACTTCCTCGCCGCATTTGATTTGAAAATAGAGATAAGCGGTCGCGCGTTTGCCGTTCACTTCCATTTTCGGTTCCAGCATTTCCAAGCGCGGCTCGTGAAAATCCATCCGATTCAGACTCAAGGTCATGCTTTCGTATATCACCAGCGGCCGGTCGATGTTGAACATCACTTGTTCCTTGGCCAATAAGGGCACCAATACATAGGGAAAGTTTTGCCCGGAAAACGCCACGTAATCGCGAATCAAGGCCTCGATCAGAGCCGGATCGCGAATCACCTCACCAGAGCGCTCAATTTGCAGATAGGTTTTGCCTTGGTTATCGGTCACATCGATCCGTTCGGCGTCGCTATCCGGGAAATTCAACAACACGCCGTGCCCAACCATCCCGGAAAAGATGAAATGCATGTTCCGGCTCAGCCCATATTTATCCAGTACCAAGGAAAACAACAGATCGCCGGGCACGCAAAAGCGTTTGGCGTCTTCGTCGTGCAAGGGATTGAAATCGTGCGCCACTTCCTTGGCAAACATGCTGGCCTGTGCGGCGCTAATAGCGATGCCGCCACCTTGAAGATCATAAAACTCTTTTAAAAACATAGATTTATTTATTTTTATTAATAGCGTGGAACGGAAGAATCGCACAGCGCGGACCAAGCATCGATGCCGCCTTTCAGATTGAACAACCGTTGAAACCCGGAATGTTGCAAAAAATGGCAGGCCTGCTGGCTGCGCATGCCGTGGTGACAAATCACCACCACATCTTGATCGGCAGGCACTTCGCCGATGCGCGACGGCAGTTGTTGCAACGGAATTAATACACTGCCGGCGATTTGCGCATAAGCAAATTCATGAGGCTCTCTGACGTCCAGCAAAAACACTGACGGAGCGTCCTGTATGTGTTGCTGTAATTGTTGCGGTGTATATTGGCTTATTGGCATATAAATCTTTCCAGTCTTTTTAGCGCGGCGGCCATTCTATCGATTGAGGCGGTATATGCAAATCGAATATGTTGGTTGGCACGATACCGGCCAAAGTCCTTACCCGGCGTTACCGCCACCCCTTCTTGTTCCAGCAATTGTTTAGCAAACTCGAAACTGTCCTGAGTAAAAGCACTACAGTCGGCGTAAATATAAAACGCGCCCTGCGGTTTGCAGGCAATTTTAAAACCCAACTTCAACAGGTTCTCGTATAAAAAATCCCGGCGTTTTTCAAACTCGTCGCGGCGTCTACGCAACTCGGCCATGTTTTCCGGGCTGAACGACGCCAGCGCGGCATATTGGGAATGGGTCGGCGTAGAAATAAAAATGTTTTGCGCCAATTTTTCGACCGCATCGATAAAATCTTCCGGCACCACTAGCCAACCGATGCGCCAACCGGTCATGCCAAAAAATTTCGAAAAACTGTTGATCACGAATACATCGTCGCTGTATTCCAGCGCGCTGCTCACCGACTCGCCGTAAACCAAGCCGTGATAAATCTCATCGGAGTAAAAACAGCCCCCCAGCGCTTGCGTCTGCCGAACCGCATCGCGCAACCCATCATTGCCGATCACCGTGCCAGTGGGATTGGAGGGCGATGCGATCAATACGCCTTTACTAGCCGGCTGCCAGTGCTGCCGAATCAGCTCGGCATTCAATTGGTACGCACTGTCTGCCTCGACATCGATAAAACGGGTTATGCCGTCGAACAGCTGTACGAAGTTATCGTTGCACGGATAGCAGGGATCGGCCATCAAGATTTGCTCGCCCGGATTCAGGCTGATGCCAAACGCCAGCAAAAACGCGCCTGAAGCGCCGGGCGTGATAAATACCCGTTTCGGGTCCAGCTTAACGCCGTATTGCGTTTGGTAATAATCGGCAATGCTGCGCCGCAATTCCGGCAATCCGGCTGCAGCGGTATATTTCACTTCGCCGCCCTGCATAAAAGCCTGACCGGCCTCCAATACTGCTTGCGGGGTGGCAAAATCCGGCTCGCCGATTTCCATGTGAATGATGTCGCGACCTTGCTGCTCAAGTTGCTTTGCGCGTTGTAATAATTCCATCACATAAAATGAGCTGATGCCGCGCATCCGCTCGGCGACGTGTTGTTTCATGCCAAAATTCCGTTAGTCTTAAGCGTCCGCATCATAACAAACTTCTTGCTTGCCCCCTGCTATTCTGTTAAAAAGCCCCGATTTTTTTACAGACCGTCAGGAGTCATTGGATGAACAATTCTAACCCTGCCGCATCGGAATTTACTTTTAAGCCTTATGAAGAAAAAGAAGGCGAAGAGTACATGAACGAGGCGCAGTTGAGCCATTTTTCCGCCATTTTAAACAAATGGAAATCCGAGTTAATGATGGAAGTGGATCGTACCGTCCACCACATGCAGGACGAAGCGGCCAACTTTCCGGATCCCAACGATCGGGCTACGCAGGAATCGGAGTTCAGTCTGGAACTGCGTACTCGCGATCGCGAACGCAAATTGATTAAAAAAATCGACGAGTCCTTAAAGGAAATCGAGTCCGGCAACTACGGTTTTTGCGAAACTTGCGGCATCGAGATCGGCATCCGTCGTCTGGAAGCGCGCCCGACCGCGACCCTGTGCATCGATTGCAAAACACTCGATGAAATCAGGGAAAAACAATTGGGTTAACTCTGCCCCACTCGACTCCGTATATCGGCCGGTTCGCGCCTTCGCCTACCGGCCCGCTTCATCTCGGCTCCCTATACACGGCGCTGGCCAGTTATTTGGATGCCCGTCATCATCAAGGGCTTTGGTTGCTGCGTATCGACGATCTCGATACACCGCGCAATATGCCTGGGGCAACTGACAAAATCTTAGATTGCTTGCAAAGATTCGGGCTGCATTGGGACGGCGAGGTAGATTACCAAAGCCGGCATCTTGACGAATATGAAAAAGCCGTCGCGGTATTACAAAATGAGCAGCAGCTTTATCCGTGCACTTGCAGCCGTCGTTTGCTGGCCAATGCGCCGCTGATCTATCCGGGCTACTGCCGCGATAAACATCCTGCGACCAATAGTCCGCACGCCTTACGCGTCAAAACGGCCGATGCGCCAGTCGCTTTTGTCGATGCCTTGCAAGGTGAAATCAGTGAAAACCTGGCGACGCAACATGGCGATTTCATCGTCAAGCGGAAGGACGGCATCTTTGCCTACCAAATGGCGGTAGTCGTCGACGATTATCGGCAAGGCATTACCCATGTGGTACGCGGATACGACTTGCTGGATTCGACGCCTAAGCAATTGTATTTGCAAAGTCTATTGAGTCATCCGTCGCCAAGTTATATGCATATACCGCTGATTGTCGACCGAGACGGCAATAAGCTCAGCAAACAAACCCGCGCCGAAGCGGTAAATACCGCACTAGCCGGACCAACCTTGTTTCTGCTGCTAACCTTACTCGAACAAAATCCGCCGCTCGATTTGCGGCTGGCCCCTATCGACAGTATTCTGGAATGGGCTATAGCGCATTGGCAAGTCGAGCGATTGGCAAAAATCCAAACCGTTTCAGACCTAAAACATCACTAATAACGTTCAAAGAAGGAGGTTACGTTATGTCAGATCAAAAAATCTATCCGGTCAACCCGATCATCGCCGGTAACGCGCATATTGACGCCGATACTTATCAACGCCTCTACCGGCAGTCGATAGACGATCCGGAGACTTTTTGGTCCGAACAGGCGACGCGGTTTTTAGACTGGCATCAGCCCTGGCAGCAGCTGATGCAATACGATTATCCAAAAGGCGAAATCCACTGGTTTAAGGGTGGCAAACTCAACGTCACCGTCAATTGTCTGGATCGTCACCTCGAAAAACGCGGCGAGCAGGTGGCCATCATCTGGGAAGGCGACGATCCGGCCCATCAGAAAACGCTGACCTATCGGGAACTGCATCACCAAGTCTGCCAATTTGCCAATGTGTTAAAAGCCAACGGCGTGGAGAAAGGCGATAGAGTCTGCATCTATCTACCGATGATCGCCGAAGCCGCCGTGGTGATCCTGGCTTGCGCCCGGATCGGCGCGGTGCATTCCATTGTGTTCGGCGGATTCTCGGCGGATGCATTGCGCGACCGGATTATCGACGCCGATTGCCGGCTGTTGATCTGCGCCGACGAAAGTTATCGCGGCGGCAAGCTGGTTCATTCCAAGCTGAATGCCGACAAAGCCGTCAAGCAATGCCCCAATTTAACGACCCTCATCGTCATCAAGCACACCGGCCACGAAATCCCGTGGACTGAAGGTCGCGACATTTGCTATCACGAAGCCATGCAAACCGCGTCGGCCGACTGCGAACCGGTGATGGTTGACGCCGAAGATCCGCTGTTCATCCTGTATACCTCCGGCTCCACCGGCCAACCGAAAGGCGTGCTGCATACCACAGGCGGTTATTTGCTGTATGCGGCGATGACGCATAAATATATCTTCGATTATCAAGAGGGCGATATTTACTGGTGCACCGCCGACATCGGCTGGATTACCGGCCATTCCTACGTGCTGTACGGACCGTTATGCAACGGTGCCACCAGTTTGATGTTCGAGGGCGTACCGACTCATCCGCACCCCGATCGTTTCTGGCAAGTCATCGACAAACATCAGGTCAATATTTTTTACACCGCGCCGACCGCGATTCGCGCACTGATGGCACAGGGCGACGAATTCGTTACCCGCACCAAACGCAGCTCTTTACGCATCCTGGGTAGCGTTGGCGAGCCGATTAACCCTGAGGCCTGGGAATGGTACTACCAAGTAGTCGGCAGCAAACGTTGCCCACTGGTGGACACCTGGTGGCAAACCGAAACCGGCGGCATTCTGATCACGCCCCTGCCCGGCGCCACCGCGTTAAAACCCGGCTCGGCGACACTGCCGTTCTTTGGCATCAAACCCGCTCTACTCGATCAGGATGGCAATGTCCTGGAAGGCGAAGCGGAAGGCATTTTAGTGCTGACCTATCCCTGGCCCGGCCAGGCCCGCACTATTTATGGCGACCATCAACGTTTCGTCGATACTTACTTCAGCAAATTCCCCGGCTATTACTTAGCCGGCGACGGCGCCCGCCGCGACAAAGACGGTTATTACTGGATTACCGGTCGGATCGACGATGTACTGAACGTTTGCGGCCATCGTTTGGGCACCGCCGAAATCGAAAGCGCGCTGGTGCTGCACGATCTGGTGGCCGAAGCCGCCGTGGTCGGTTTCCCACATCCGATCAAGGGCCAGGGGATTTACGCTTATGTGACCTTAAACGTCGGCATCGAGGGCAACAGTAGTCTGAAAGGCGAATTAAAAGACTTGGTCAGAGAAGAAATCAGCGCTATCGCGCTGCCCGATCTGATTCAGTGGGCGCCCGGCTTGCCGAAGACTCGTTCCGGCAAAATCATGCGCCGCATCCTGCGCAAAATCGCCGCCAACGAATTCCACGATCTCGGGGATACTTCGACGCTTGCCGATCCATCGGTAGTTGAGCAATTAATCGCCAATCGCTTGAAACTACCTTAAGGTGAAAACTCGGCTGGCTTTAGCCTATATCAGCGTAGTACTGGTCTGGACCACCACGCCGTTGGCGATCAAATGGAGCAGCAACGGCGTCAGTTTCGTGTTCGGCGCAACGGCGCGGATGACCACGGGCTTGGTTTGTCTGCTGTTGCTATTGCTGCTGATACGCCGGCCACTGCCCTGGCATCGCGCCGCGTTGTTAACCTACTTGGCGGTTGCAGTGCAGCTCTATGGCAGTATGCTGGTCACTTATTGGTCGGCACAGTTCGTACCTTCCGGCTGGATTTCGGTGATTTTCGGCTTAAGCCCTTTCATGACAGCCTTCATGGCGGCAGCCTATTTGAAAGAACGCAGCCTGGGTTGGGGTAAATTAATCGCCTACAGCTTGGGCGTTGGCGGATTAGTCGTGATGTTCAGCTCGGCTTTGGAATTGGACGAGCTGGCTTTACAAGGCGTGATAGGCGTGCTGGTCGCCACCTTTATCCACGCGGCCAGCGCGGTGTGGGTCAAACAGATTCAGGCTGGCCTATCGGCCCTGCAGTTAGTAACCGGTGGATTGTTGGTAGCGGTGCCCTTGTATTTCTGCACCTGGTATTGGCTGGACGACGGCGCGTTACCGACCAATATTCCGCCGCAAACTTTGTATTCGATCATCTACCTGGGCGTGATTGCCACGACGCTAGGCTTTGCTTTGTATTATTTCGTATTGAACAATATGCAAGCGACCAATGTGGCCATGATGAATCTGA
Source organism: Methylomonas montana (assembly GCF_030490285.1). Classification (NCBI taxonomy): domain Bacteria; kingdom Pseudomonadati; phylum Pseudomonadota; class Gammaproteobacteria; order Methylococcales; family Methylococcaceae; genus Methylomonas; species Methylomonas montana. The sequence goes on from NZ_CP129884.1 coordinate 3,011,582, forward strand.
TGACACCGGTAATGTCCTTGTTGCTGGGCTATAGCGTCAACCATGAACCGTTGACGGTAAAAACCATATTAGGCACTGCGCTGATTATGTGCGCGTTGTTGATTTACGAGATCGTCAATCGCCGGCAACAACGGAATGGCGTTAATCGTCGCCATTCCGTTGTCTAGCGCTTAAACGCGGTTGACGCGTTGTTTCAGATACGCGGCGAATTCGGATTTGATTTCCTGATGCAGCAAACCGTATTCGACGTTGGCCAGCAAGAAACCGAATTTGGAACCGCAATCGTAGCGGTTGCCTTCAAACTCATAAGACAGCACTTGTTCATCTTTCATCAGCGCGGCGATCGCGTCGGTCAACTGAATCTCGCCGCCGGCACCGCGACCGGTGTTTTCGATTTTTTCGAAGATCGCCGGCGTCAAAATATAACGGCCCACCACGGCGATATTGGAAGGCGCCACTTCCGGCTTCGGCTTTTCGACGATAGAACTTAATTTACCGATGCGCGGCGCGGTTTCGGTATGCTCGACGATACCGTATTTATGGGTTTCCTTGGGATCGACCCGCTCCACGCCCAGAATGCTGCTTTGCTCTTTGTTGAACAGCTCGACCATTTGCTTCATGCAACCGCGGCTGCCGTCTTCGATCAAGTCGTCCGGCAGAATCACCGCGAACGGTTCGTTACCGACCACCGGCTTGGCGCAATGCACCGCATGACCCAGGCCCAACGCCTCGGCTTGACGGACAAACACACAAGAGACGTGTGGCGGTAACAACTCGCGCAGCATTTTCAGCAGCTCGGTTTTACCGCTTTTTTCCAGTTCTTTTTCCAGTTCGTAGGATTTATCAAAGTGGTCTGGAATAGAATTTTTATTACGGCCGGTCACAAACACCATGGTATCGATGCCGGCGGCAATCGCTTCTTCCACGGCGTATTGAATCAAGGGTTTATCGACGACGGGCAGCATCTCCTTGGCAACGGCCTTGGTGGCGGGCAAAGAACGGGTTCCCAGGCCGGCAACCGGAAATACAGCTTTAGTAATTTTCTGACTCATAATGACTCTTTTGGGTTTAGGTTTTATTTTTGACGAACGAATAATGTGTGCCTAACCTTATGGCACTCTTAATTAACAACAGAAGCGCCTGTATTTTAGGCGATAATGTTGGTTTATTTTCACCTCTCCGCACGAGATATAGCAATGACAAGACTGTTATTCACGCTTTTGGCCGTGTTGATTCCGGCGAAATCGGCTTTTAGCCAGGATTTGCTGGAAACTTATCAGCTGGCAAAGGCAAACGACCCCGAATTTAAAAGCTCGGATATCAATAAGCTGACGACCGCAGAGATAAAATCACAAAGTATTGCGCAGATGTTGCCGAATATTTCGTTTAGCGCCAATAGCAGCCGCAATCGTCTGGAAAGCTCCAGCTTTTTGGGTACCACCTTACAGCACTATTGGGACCACAAGCTGGGTTTTAACTTGAAACAACCCGTGTTTCATTGGGACCACTGGATCCAGCTTGATCAAAGTGATAATAAAATCGCCCAGGCCGAAGCCCAGTTCCAAGCCAAACAACAGAACTTGATGCGTCGAACCGCCGAGGCTTATTTCAATATACTGGCCGCGCAGGATAACCTGGAATTCAGCGTGGCTGAGAAAAAATCTATCGAAAAACAATTGGAACAAGCCAAGCAGCGCTTCGATGTGGGCATTATCGCCATTACCGATGTATACGAAGCGCAAGCCGGTTTCGACCGGGCCACAGCCAGCGAAATCGAGGCGCAAAACCTATTGGATAACAGCAAGGAAGCCTTGCGGGAAATCATCGGTGAAAACGCCGCCGATTTAAATGGTTTGCAGCCGCATATTCCGCTCAGCCCACCAGCCCCGGAAGATTTAGCCTCGTGGTCCAACTCTGCCGAAAGCAATAATTTCTCGATAGTCGCTCAGATCAACCAAGCCGAATACGTTCGCAAAAACGTCGACTTGCAACAATCCAAACATTTGCCGACCCTGGACATCGTTGCCCAATATGGCGAAGAAGACAACGGTAACCGTTACGGCTTGCGCGGCGATAACGAAAGCGTGGGCTTGCAATTGAATTTACCGTTGTTCGAAGGCGGCGGCACCTCGTCTCGTACCCGTCAAGCGGAACACGAATACGAAGCCGCCAAGGAAGATTTAATTAAAGTGAAGCGCAGCGTCAATCGTGGCGTCAAGGACGCATTTCGCGGCGTCGTGTCCAGCATCAGCCGAGTCAAGGCTCTGGACGCCACCAGCAAATCCGCGGAAATGGCTGTGGAAGCGGCAGAGGCCGGTTTTGAAGTCGGTACCCGCACCATGGTGGACGTGTTAACCGAACAACGTAACCTGTTCAAAGCCAAAAGCGATTACGCCAGAAGCCGCTACGATTATCTGATCAACGGTATCAAACTGAAGGAAGCCGCCGGCAGCCTGAACGAACAGGACTTAGAACAGATCAATCAGTATTTGCAGGGTCAGCTCAGCCAGAATTAGCGGAGCTTTTAGTGCCAAAAACGCCAAGCAAATCCGGTTTCTCGTTTATAGGCGCAAAAAATCCGCGCCTATAAAACAACCTTAAATCAACCCTTATTTACAGGCCGTTTCCGGTTGATCGTAACCCAAGGTGTCCAGCTCGGTCTTGGGATGCAAAAAACCTTCTACCGGTGCCACACCGACCATTGAGCGTGGCGCAGCCAGCAGCAACGGCTGGCGCAACTGTCCGTCCCAAGCACGGAACGACAGCGGCATACCCTTGTACCCCTGCAAGGCAAACGCCTCCGACAGCATATAATCCTTGATGGCTAGCACCTGATTGGACTTACTGCGGACACTAGCCTCGCCTATCGCTCTGACAGCCAGATAGGCCGCGTAATCTTGTTCTTCCATCCAGCGGCCGGCAGCCTCCTTAAAACGATTCTGCAATTGCACCGCCCCCCATTGTTCGTGAGTTCTATGCCAAGCAGTGGCGATCAGGCCTTGCGTGCCTATCACTGGCCGCGGCTTCCAGGTGCGGTAATCCAGATATTCGCCGAACAAGCCCTGCTCATCGGCCACTACCAATACGTCATAATCGTCTATTTGGGTAAACACCGGCACATCGGCTTGGGCAGTACGGCGCGCGTCGTAATCGTTGGTCCAGGCTTTTTCAGCGACCAGCTTCATACCAAATCGTTTAGCGGCCCGCTTGACCGCCGCCGCATACAACTGATCCGCCGGACTGGGTCCTGTCACCAAAAACCAGTTTTGCCAGCGTTTTTTCAGCATGTATTGCGCTAGCGCATCGGCCCGCATCGCCCGGCTCGGCAAGAGATGCAAGACATGATGCCGACAGCCGCCGTTACGCAATTCGTCATCGCTAGTCGCGGCATCCAGCAACAATTTATTCTTAGCGGAAGGCAAATCTGCCAGCTGATTCAGTTGCTCGGGACCGACATTCAGCACCACCAATCCGATATCGTCGCCCAATTGATTAAACGCTTGCTGAATATCCCCGTCGACCGGCACCACGACTTTCTTTAATTCATACTGCTGACCAGTGAACTGGCCTGTAGTGTTGTTATCGCTGATGGCCAGCTCGGCCCCAATTTGGCCTTTATTTTGGATAAACGGATCAAGATTCGATAAAGCCACCGGTACGGCTTGTTCCTGACTCAGATAAGCTATTTTCACCAACTGTTTAGCCGGCGCCGCCAGCGCGATACCCTGGGTAAGCCATGCCAATATCAACGCACAAATTACAAGTTGCTTGGTTTTTTTCATATTTCGCGGAATCTTTTCACAAAATCATAATTTTAACGGATTACCAAGCGGCAGGCTCAACCAATAATCACTGGCCGTCTATTGAATTTTAGCGGTTTAACATCAATACTTAGCCACCTTTACATTCGCAGCTTTCGCCATGTCAGAGCCAGATTTCTCTTTGGATTTTCTCGATCAGAAGGTTACGCCCGATGACCCATGGTCTCACAAGCGTAGTGCGGTCCGATATTTGCGCGATGACATCAAAGCCGCCATCAAGATCCGCAGCCTGTGGTTTCCCCGCCTATTTCCGGTATTATTGCGCGATATCAGCAGCCGAGGCGCCTTGGTGCTTAGCGAAAAAAAAATGGTCAAAAAATGCCGGATAAAGCTTTTTTTGTTATTTAGCGACGGGAGCCGCTTTGAAATCGATGCTGTTGTCGTCCATTGCGATTGTGCCGCCCACCGTTATGGCATTAAATTCGACACCACCAATGCGGCGCTAGCCGACCACATACTGCATACCCAAACAGACTTAAATTTCAGCTGATACAATCAAAACCATGCCGATACTCAGCCAAATATATGTTTATCCGGTCAAATCGCTAGCCGGTATTCCGGTGCAACACTGGCCGGTCGATAACAAAGGCTTGTTGTACGACAGAAAATGGATGCTGGTCGACAAGGACGGACAGTTCCTTAGCCAACGGCGTTTGCCGAAAATGGCGTTAATCAAAACCCATATCGACGATGAGCAGTTGATTTTATCCGCGCCGGGTCAAGCCGATTTAGCACTGCCCTTACAAGCGGACGACGGCGAAGTGCTTGAAGTAGATGTCTGGCACGACCATTGTCTGGCTAAATCCTGCGGCCGTGATCCAGACGTTTGGTTAAGCCGTTTTCTGGAAATCGACTGCAGGCTGGTCTATCAAACCGACCAAGACATTCGCAAGGTTGATCCGAAATATGCGACAGATAATGATCAAACTTCGTTTTCCGACGGTTTTCCATTTTTAATCGTTTCGGAAAATTCCTTAAATGCACTGAATCAAGCCATGCAACTGGAATTGGATATGGTTCGCTTCCGGCCTAATCTCGTGGTCGCCGACTGCGACAGCTACGCCGAAGACGCTTGGCGGCGCATCACCATCAACCATATCGGCTTCAGATTACCCAAACCTTGTTCACGCTGTTCGGTACCGACTATCGATCCTTTGACCGCGTTAAGCGGCAAAGAACCGCTGACGACGCTGAATCGGCTACGCAAATGGCAAAACAAAGTCTATTTCGGCCAAAATGCCTTGCACGACAAACCCGGCAACTTGTCGGTCGGCCAGCCGGTGAGTATTGAGGAAACCGGCGAGCCGCAGCCACCGGTATCCGCAACCTAGAAAATCCCGTCAATTCCAATGTTGGTTTCAAACTCGCGGGACGGGGTATGTACCCCATCCCGCTCTTAAGTTATAAAAAATTGGAGTGAATTTGTTTACCTTACCATCCATCTGGAACCTGCTTATTACCACCATCGTATTCATCTGGATAGCCAAGCGTGCCCGAGGTTTCCTGGATAATCAAGGTTTGCCGAAAGGCACGACACGTAGTCTGCTGGTGTTTACCTTAGCCTCTCTGTTGTCCTGGGGATCGGGCGAAGTGGTCGACTGGACTGAAGCAAAAATTCAGGGCAAACCGCAAACAACTCCTCAAGCAACGGGTGAAGATATTGCTCAGCTGTTAGAGGTTTTAAACCAAGTTCGGTCCGCCACCCAAACCAAACCATCCACCTATTAACCAGACATCATGAAAAGACATCTATTGGGGACTATTCTGGCCTTTTGTTCGGCCGCCAATGCCGACAACTATCTATCATTTAAAGCGCCCAGCAAAGCCGATGCGGAAGCATGGCTGAATGCATTTACCGATGCCCAAGACATGACCCGAGACGGGATAGTGTTAAAAAGCAATTTGAAGCGGGAAGAACTCTCCGAATTACTCAAATCACTGCGAACAAAAGCGGAAACCTTGTTTGGCGATGTTATATCTCCGTTCGGCGATTGCACCAAATCAGTAGAGTCGGTTAACTGGTACTGGCAAACGCAATTATCGCTAATTGCTGATCCAACGAATGATACCGATAGCAAGGCACTCAGCCTGGTTACCTTAGCCTGGGAAGGCGGCGAATATTATGCGAAATGCGCTCGAATGATCAACGCGTTGCCATAACGCTGATAGGCATACTTGTGACTTAAGTTTCGGCGCATCCAGACATATGGCTATAGCTAGATAAGTTTTAATAAGAAGTCTGAATGTGGCTGCGCAGAAATTATTCGGCATATGAAATTAGTGGGTTGGCGTTATCGACCCACATCTGCCAGTCAACTTTGGATTTAAGACGCCCAAATCCTGTCATTCACGATGTTTGGCAAACAGCAATGAACAGGCAGTCAAAACATGAGACAGAACGTATTAAAATGTCTCATATTTGAGATTTTGATGCTACCAAACTAACAGACTTATAAATTTATTGTAAACTAAAGGTTAATTTTTGACTTTTTAATTTGGCTTATAACGATGCAAAACGATAAGAGCAATGGATGTTATTTTTGCAATGCAAAAAAAACTTCAATGGAGCATCTCCCGCCTAAATGTTTCTTTCCCAAAGGAAAAAGAAATAATCTAATTACTGTTCCATCATGTGATGAGCATAACTCGAGCAAATCAATGAATGACGAATATATTAAAACCTTATTTGCTAACGCATCTGAAAAAATTGAAAATGATTCTAGTTTGATTTCATTACTTGAGTCATCGCATCGAGCAATGTTTGAAAGAAAATCTCGTTTTAGACATGCTATTTTAAATCAAGCAAAGATATGTATTGAACCATCTGGAAAAGAAGTTGTTTATGCTAAAGTTTGTATAAAAAGAATACATGAATTTTTCAATTGTCTGTCTCGTGGCCTATTTTTTCATCAGCATAAAAAAAGATTCGAAGGGAAAACAAAAATCCACATACACTTTTTAGAAAAAGATACAGACCAAAATATACTAAATTTATTTAACCAACCAGATATTTCTGGGGATAATAGAGATATTTTTTATTATATATGCACACCTCAATTTGGTGATTACAGATATTTTATAAGTATGTGCTTTTTAAACCAATTTAAAGTTTCTGTTGGTTTTTTGTAATATTACCATTGAATTTAAGGTGTATATTACTTGGCCAAAAATTTCCATTTACTTTCTTTCCAGCCATACTTTGCTTTGTCTGATTCCCATTTTTGACTTGCGCGCCCATGTATATCTCCCATAATTGAAGCCGCCACACCACAGGCTGTTTTATCATCATAATCCTTTCGAGCTGAAGCAATCATGCCACTAACAATTTCATTTGCCTGTTTTGATAACTCAGGTTTTATGCTAATTAGTGAGGTCTTTATCTCATCTCTATACTCTGGTTGGATTACTGGAATAACTTCACTTACAAGCACTTCATCAACAGATGGAAAGGATTTTGGCATTGTATATCCACAATTAGAATATTTAAAAACCCTAATATACTCAAATATACCGAGATATGATCCTGCGCTACGCGCTAGTAAAAGTTGTGCGGAGCTGTCTTCACTAAAAGCCGTGGAACCAAACACAAAAGAGCAGAATAAAACCAAACATAATGTTATTTTTTTCATACCTATTCCTATATTAGGATAGAATTACTTGATACCTTATTGATTTATTATGAATAAATTCTTATTTCATTAACTAATCTTATAAAGACATGAATTAGGTTTGATTTTTATATGATCAATCCAACTCATTAATTGTTCGCTAATACTTTCTATTTTGTATTTGATTTCTGTAAGTAATAAAGAAAAAACGAGGCCAATACTGTAATTGAACCAGATAAAGTTTGAGCGATGGTGCTAAACGTGTACAGTATAGAGTTTTCCATTGTGTCACCTTTTGAAGTAGCTTATAACCATTTTAACGCGCTTCGCAAAGCTCTAATGTGAACTTTTCAAGTTCCTTCGCAACATCAATAAAATAATCTTCTGATGCACCTTTGCCAAATATTCCATCTGCAACAATAATTGCCGCATACCCTGTAGATCCAAACGGGCCGCGTGTATGATTTAGAATTTCGTCAATCAAATTTGTAACTTTAGAGTTATATAGAGCTTCAAATGCTGCCAAACCGTTTAGGTTAGTTGATTCATTTATCGGAATATGTCTAGGAAAAAAATCAAGCATACCTTTCAGCTCTTCATTATCGTTCGTTATATCCTTAACCCTAATTGATAATGATTTTGTAAGTTCTTTTGCTTCTTGAACTAAATTGTCAATTAGTGGCAATAAATGTGGTCTTAATTCTGGCTTATTATTTCCTAATTCATTAAAACTAGCAATTCCAGTGATACAAAGATAAACGGATGCTTTCATTTTTTGAGCATCACTTGGATTTGATATATTATATATTCTAAAAAGCTTTTTTTGTGTATTGACTAAAACTGATGAAATGCTTTTTTTTCCACCAAACAAATTATTTAAAAATCCCATATCTTCTCCTAAAGGCTAACGAGAACACGCGCTCCCGCGTTGATTCATTGTTCTTTTTGGTCGTCTAAAATCGTTTTTAGCGCGGATTGTGCATGTTCATCTAAATCATAAAATTTAAATGCTTCCCACTTATAACCACCAATAAACATTATTAGTTTATTGAGACTATTATCTTTATCATCGCCTTCGCCTATTACATTTTTTGCAATTTTATAATATTCGAGTTTATCAGGTTCTGAAAAAATTTTACTGCACTTATCTTGATTTTTAAGATAGAAATCAGCCCCTTTTTTTGAGGCATCTTCACGATTTAGCTTTGTCATAGTTTTACCACGTGGCTATTTAATTGACCATGACATTGTAATCGAAAGCGGCTTATCCTAAATACTATTCTCACAAAGGGTAAGTTTTGACATGCTTTCTAAAGCCCTCAGAATCAAGGGTTTGCAAGTTTCAAAAGTTTGTCTCAAAAATGCCGCATAAAAAGAAACCTTTTTATTTTAGCAGCTTCCAGCAATATTAGTTCGTTGCCCAACCTCGCACTACTTTATTCGCCACCATAAAGGCGCCACTCGTGACCGGCAGGAGTTGGCCGAACTCGAACGTTTGAACTGGATAGCCACTATACAAACCAAGCGGCCATTAGACATTGCGATCAAATATAAACCGGCTAAAAATATTAACCGTGCTTAGCATTCGGGTTCCGATAGGTTTGAATCCCTGCCATTTTTCCACTAAACTCAGCCGGCAACCCAAAGGCGACTCATTTTAGCCGTTTACGCGCAATACCTTGCTTGCCGGTTGCCGAAAGCGGCAGTTTAAGTGTGCAGCGACTGCCACCCCACTACTATCCCCTTAAAATACAGGCATTCAACCCGTTCTATGCTTGCATCGGCATGAATCCCGGTATTAATATTTTTGACAAGGAGCAATTATGAACAACGATTTAGTCAAGGGCGAACTCTCCGCCGACCAGCAGAACGCCGTGTTGGGTTTGATTGGTCAAATTCAGAGCCTGTTGCCGTTTTTGATCGATTTAAATGCCGACGAGCGCCGGGCCTTGCCCAAGCTGGGCGACAAGAGCCGGGCGTTTGTAGACCAGGGCTTGGTGTTGGCCGTGCAAAATCCCGGCATATTGCCGCGCAGTTTCGATCTGGACGAATACCAGCGCGACGTGACTTTAGTCCGGCAGTTGGAGCCGCTGGTATTGGCCCTCGCGCAGTTACAAGGCCGACTGGAGGATACGTTTTTGGCGGCGGGCAGCGATGCTTACAGCCAGACCTTGCTGGTTTATCAAGCGGCGAAACTGGCCGGCAAAAATGGCGCCCTGGAACAACACCTGGACGGTTTAAGCCGCCGCTTCGCCAGAAAATCGACCAGCTCGACCACCCAGGCCACGACGCCAACCGCTCACTAAGCCAGTACCGCAAATTGACTTATTTTCTTGGCTGTTGCACAAATTTTCTGCAACGGCCAAGCTTTTTTCTCGACCATTGGACAAAATAACTCCAACGTTTTAGCTCGGAGCCCGAATGATGCAGCTCCGAAGAAGAACGATCGAGAAAAAAGCTCGAACGTTCCGATTCAGAACTCAATCGATTGAGAAAATTTCTCGGCCGATTGAGCTCTGAGCTCGATCATTCAAGAAAATTTCTCGGTCGTTGCGGTTCCGAGCTTGATTGATGGAGAAAATAACTCGAACGCTGATGATTTGATCCGTAAATAAGGGAGTTTTTACTTGGGCCATCCCCCTTCTCGCTGCATTCCCGGTATATCCGACCGGACAACGGTACCGTTTTTATTCATGGACCTCTAAAAAAATATATCCGTTCATGCTTCGACAGGCTGACAAGGTATTATTGCTAAATCGTGCCGCTTTAAGCCAAGATTAAGCAAGCTTAGTTTTAATTCGTGCGCACTTGTAGAGATTGTCATATCGGCGGACAATTCACGGGTTTTTAGGCACTCACATTGGGAAATAACTATGACAAAAAAAATACTTATATCGGGCATCATCGCGGCATTAACCACTGCTTGCGCTACCAATCCCTACACCGGCCAATCCGGCATCAGCAACCTCGGCAAGGGCGCCGGCGTTGGCGCGGCAGTGGGCGCGGGTGCCGGCACCCTGTTCGGCGGTAACGACTGGAAAAATGCCGGCCTGGGCGCTTTAGCCGGGGCTGCGGTGGGCGCAGGTGTCGGTTATTACATGGACAAACAACAAGAAGAGATGCAGCAATCGTTGCAAGGTACCGGCATCGAGGTTCAGCGTACCGCCGAAAACCAGTTGACTTTGAACATGCCCAGCACCAGCAATGTCACCTTCGCGTTCGGTAAAGCGGACTTAACACCGGAGGCTCAAAATGCCCTCGATCCGATAGCCAGAATCCTGAACAACTATCCCGAATCGACTATTTCGGTCACCGGCCACACCGACGATGTCGGTTCCGACGCTGACAACCAACGCTTATCGGAGGCCCGCGCGACCAGCGTTGCCAATTTTTTAAGCCAACGCGGTGTGAACCGTATGCGTATATCGCAGCAAGGCATGGGCGAAAGCTCGCCAAAGGTTTCAAACACCAGTGACTCCAACCGCGCGATCAATCGCCGGGTAGAACTGGCTATTAACGCCAATCAAAATGCCGGTGCCGCACAGCAACCGCAGCAAGGTTACCCGCAACAACCAAACCAACCGTATCAACAGGGCGGTTATCCGCAACAGAGTTATCCTCAGCAAAACCAGCCTTATCAGCAACAAGGGTATCCACAGCAAAACTACCCTCAACAACAGTACCCGCAACAACAAGGATATCCACAGCAAGGCTATCCTCAACAGTACCAGCAATACCCGCAGCAGCAATACCAGCAGCCTTACTATCAACAACGATAAGGCCATCCATCAAGTTACCCTCTCCTTTCCGGAGAGGGTTAACCATAAACAGAGCAATCGTCCAAAGCTTGAGCCATTCGGTTCAAGCTCGATTCAAACTCTATCCTGCCTCGCCTGCCCTGACATCAAACTCGATTTTCCAGCGCTGTTGATCGCGTTTGGAAACGGCTTTTAGTTCCAAAGTCCCCACTTCGGTCACCGCCGCCGACAAATGCACCGGCACGATGTCGCCGGCATGGCGGCCCTCTTCCGGCAAGGTAATCTCGATTTCGTCCAGTTCTTCAAGTTCGTCGTCTTGCCAATGTTCCAGGCGTACGCCCACCACATCGTCGCGGCGGGTTTTCGAGGCAAAGAAACGAAACCGCACCGGTTCGCCAATCACCAAGCCGAATTCGTCGTTGGGCAATTCCTGTTCGCTGCCCTCCTCCATGCCAAACGGGGCGATGCACAAGGCTTCGATTTCCGCGGGCAATCCGGGTACTGCAGGCATGGAACTCTCGATGCCGACATAATAGGCTGCCGCCGTGCCACCCTTGATGCGTACGCCTTTGCCTTTACGCACAAAACCGTAGTACGCCGCCCCACGAGCCACCGCCAAATCCAGATCGGCGCCTTGCAATAATCTGGCCGGCTCGGCCTGTTCGGCTTGCAACCAGTTATTTAATATCTGCATCAAACGCTCGGCCATCAAGCCTGCTTTTAGCACCCCGCCATTGAATAGCACGGCGGTCGGATGCAGGAAACTGGCGTGTTCCGGCAAAACGTGATCGGGTAGTTCGCCAGTAGCCTCTTTTTGCCTGGACAAAAATGCGGCCAGATGGCGGGTAATCCCGGCATCCTGCGCGTAAGGTAAACCGGCGGTACGCAAACCGCTACGCGGCCTGACCACCGGTCTTTCGTCAATTGGTACCCAAGGCAAAAAGCCTTCGACCAAAATGCGGTTCAGCTCATCGCGGGTCAGCTCGGTACGCAAAGTGCCGCCGATTAGGGACGAACCGCGACTCGCTACGACCAAAGGCATGCTGCCTAATTCCGGTTGATTGAACAGTTTTTCTTTCGCTTCTCGGCAGGCATGGGTTAAAGCCTGCAATTGCCAGGATTCCAGGCGCTTACCGCCATCCTGTTCCAGCTTGGCTTTCACGGTATAGGCTAAGGCTAAATCCATATTGTCGCCGCCCAGCAAGATATGATCGCCAACCGCCACCCGCGTCAGTTGCAGATTGCCGTCCTGTTCGGTGACTGCAATTAACGACAAGTCGGTGGTGCCACCACCGATGTCGGCCACCAAAATCACGTCGCCGATTTGCACGTGATTGCGCCAGTCGCCTTCGCTGTTTTCGATCCAGCTATACAAGGCAGCCTGCGGCTCTTCCAATAACACCGCCTGCCCCAAGCCCACCGCTCGCGCCGCTTCGACAGTCAGTTCGCGGGCGGCCGGGTCGAACGAGGCCGGCACGGTGATGGTGACATCCTGATCTTGTAAATTGTGTTCCGGGAACCGGTGATTCCAGGCATCGCGCAGATGTTGCAGATAGGCTTTGGTAGCGGCAAACGGCGAAATCCGCTCCACATCTTCCGGCGCTTCCACAGGCAAAATCGCTTGTTTGCAATCGACGCCGGCATGACACAACCAGCTCTTGGCGCTGGACACCAGCCGGATAGGGGTTTTGCTGCCCAGATTGCGGGCGATTTCACCGACCAGATACTCCGGTTTAGCAGTCCACGGCAAGGCAGTCGCGCCTTCGGCAATCTCGGCCGGGTGGGCCAAATAGGTGAAGGACGGCAGTTGCGCCTTGTCTTCTATGCTGCCGGGGCCAGTGAGTTGCGGGATTGCCAACACATCCAGAACCACTTGATCGTCGCCAGCCTCCAAATCGACATAAGACAAAACGCAATGCGTCGTCCCTAAGTCGATACCGACCGAATAACGCGCCGTCATAATTCCACCTCGGCCGGTGCGACGATTTTGGCGTTATGGCCTTCGGTCAATTTCGGCAAGCGCAGTTCGGTGACTTGCCAGCCTTTGTGCACCAAGGTACCGGTAAACGGCGCTTCGCCGACGATATTGCCGGTCAAACGGAATGACGCGGCATCGAAGCCTTTATTCAAGGTCACCCGGTTGCCTTCCGGATCGTTGCTGACCGGCGCCAGTGTGAAGTGCTCGCTGACCGCCTTGCTGCAACCTTGATGCACCACCCGCGCCGCCGCGCCGATTTCGGCGTCGGAGAAGGCGCTGACATCTTCCTTGATAAAGTCGATAAAACGGGCTTCTTTTTGCAGCAAACTCAATAATTGCAAAGCCGCATCCGGAGTGGTTTCCTTCAAGACCACCGGTTCCGGCGTCGGAGCTTGGACAATTTTTTCCACTTCGACGATCTTCTCGACGATTTTGATTTCCGGTTGCGGCGCAACGGCAACTACAGCCGGCGCGGCGGATTTACAACGGCGCATGCCCAGCAGTACCGAGACTAAAACCACAATCAGGATCAAAGCCAACAGCGCGGCGGTACCGGCTAAACACACATGCCACAAATCGAAGGTGGTCGGGCGCAAGGATAAATCGATGGTGTAGGTATTCATGAAAGACTAAATGATGAATTAAAAAGAGGTATCGCGGCGCCCGTTAACACTATGGCCGTTCGACTGGCACGACCGCGTGACAATGGCAGAGGCGCATCCTGATAGGTTTAGGGCATGCCGGCCTTCTTGGCCGCTTCGACATACATCAATTCTTGCAGCAAATTGCGCGTCACTTGAATCCGCATTTTCTTCAAATGCCGGTCGGCGATCACGCCCGGTACTTCGGCATCGGTATACACTTTGCGTATTTCGGCCAGCGTCGGTTCGCACAGTCTGATGATGGCATCGGTGGCATTGCGGCTTTCCATCTTGGCATATTCAGGCTTTTGCATGGTATCGACCACGCATTTTTTATAGGTAAACTGAGCCTGCTGAATTTTCTGAATCGTCTCGTCCTTCAGCGTCGTTTCATTCCACTCTTCCTTGGCTTCTTCCGCGCCAACCAGGCCGGCGACCAACATTAATGCAACAAACAAGGGGTATTTCATGGGTTTTTCTCCAAAGCGAGCATGATTTTGAAAACGGATTTTACGCGATGCGAGCTGAAATGGACAATGTAGGGAAAAGCGCATCCAAAATCCGTGCCCCGTAATCTACTGGGTGTCTGTAGACAGCGCCATTGCCTTACCGCGAATTCACTACATCAATTTTGAATAAAGTATCCTCATACCGCTGAAAAACGCTACGGATTAATTTGTATAAATAACTAATATTCATAGCTTTTTTGCCGTGGAGCGAGATACACTGCATCCAAGCAATCACTAGACCGTGATACCTCAGCGCAATGTCCGCCGGAGTCCAGCTTATGAATACGCTTTATTACAGTCACCCGGATTTTCTGATTCACGATACCGGCCTGGCGCACCCCGAATGCGCCGACAGACTTAGGGTGATAGATGAGGCGCTGGCAGAGCCGGAATTTGCGGCCCTGATCAGAATCGAACCCGCTATTCCGGCCGATATCGAAGACAAAATCGCGCTGGTGCATGGCAAGGCCATGATCGCCAAGGTGTTGACGACGATACCCCAGCAAGGCACCGCCCATTTCGATGCCGATACCGTGGTTTCGCCCGGTTCCAAGCAAGCGGCATTGCGAGCGGTAGCGGCGCTTTGCGATGCGGTGGATAAGATATTCGGAGGACAAGCCGATCGGGCCTTCTGTGCGGTGCGGCCACCGGGGCACCACGCCATGCCGGATTATCCGATGGGATTTTGTCTGTTCAACAATATCGCGATAGCCGCGGAATACGCTCGCCACCATTATGGCATGCAGCGGATCGCCATCGTCGATTTCGACGTTCATCACGGCAACGGTACTCAGGCGGCGTTTTACGAGCAAGCGCAAGTGTTATACGCCTCTAGCCATCAATGGCCGCATTATCCGGGCAGCGGCCATCCGTCGGAACACGGCGTCGGCAACATCATCAACGTGCCTTTGCCGCCCGGTAGCGACGGCGCGGTGTTTCGGGCCAAATATCGCGAGATTATCTTGCCTGCCGTGAAAAAATTCGCTCCGCAACTGATCTTGATCTCGGCCGGTTTCGATGCTCATAAAGACGACCCCTTGGCTTCTTTACAACTGGAAGAAGACGATTACCGCTGGATTACCGATGAATTGATCGCGATCGCCGATGCCTGCTGCCAGGGCCGGATTATTTCGGCTTTGGAAGGCGGTTACAATCTGAGGGCCTTGGCGGCCAGTGTTGCGGCGCATGTTACTGGTCTACTGGGCGCGGCGAAGAGAGGCGAATGAACTCGCCTCTCGAGTTAGGGGTATCGCGTTTATTGTAGATTAGGCAGGGTATAGACGTAGTCGCTATCCTTCATCGGCAAATGGCAAGCGAAACACGGCGCGGATTTTTCCTGATCCAGCATTTTCAAGGTCTTGCCTTCCCAAATACCGAAACCCCAGCCGCCGGTTTCAGCGTATTTCTTGGTGTCTTTCACCATCGCTTCGGCGGCGATGAATTCGCCGGGAACGGTGGCTTGTTCCCAATTGGGATGCTTCCTTTCGCCCCATTTGATCTTGGCGATGATGCTACCATCCGGCCAGGGTTTGACTTTGCCGGCCCGAGCCGCGGCGATAGCCACATGGTTGCCGACGATAGCGCGCATACTGTTTTTGTCGTGACGCAAGGATACGCCCAGCACACGCCAATCGCGGTATTCGCCATGTTCCGGTTTCGCGGCCGGCGCGGTTTCGGCGAATGCCGCATCGACCGTCAGTAATGCGGTCGCCGCCAATAACAAGCCGCTGAAAGTATTTTTATTCATCTTCATCCTCCGTAATCAACCATCAAAAAAGTCTACTCATGCGCTGCGGATTTTAACGACTAACGCGATAAGCCACCAATACTATCGACCGCAATCATCCTTAACCGTGAGCCAATAGCCGATAAACACCGCTCAACCGGCCTGATTCGGCGTTAAACCCGTCTACGCCAATCGTTGCCGGCGTGCTACCATTTTGCGAATTTTATCGCGCAATACACCGCACTACTTTCGAAAGGAATTCGCCATGCCTGGCAACAACAAACAATTACCGTCCATTATATTTTGGACCGGCGTCGCACTGACCGGCGCCTTTGCCGTCGGCGGCATCGCCTTGCAACGCGGCGAAAGCATCAACAGCATGTGGCTGATCGTCGCGGCGATTTGCATCTACGCGCTGGGATATCGCTTCTATAGCGCCTTTGTCGCCACTAAAGTCTTGGTGCTGGATCCCAGCCGCGCCACGCCGGCCGAACGCTTTGATGACGGCCGCGATTTCATGCCGACCCACAAATGGGTAGTGTTCGGCCATCATTTTGCGGCAATCGCCGGACCGGGCCCATTGATCGGCCCGACCCTGGCCGCGCAATTCGGCTATTTGCCAGGCACTTTGTGGATTTTGATCGGCGCAGTATTGGGCGGCTGCGTGCAGGATTTCGTTACGCTGTTTTTCTCGATCCGCCGCGACGGCCGCTCTTTGGGACAAATGGCCAAGGACGAGCTGGGGGCAATCGGCGGCAGCGCGGCGATGATAGGCGTGATGATGATCATGGTAATTTTGATCGCGGTACTGGGCCTGGTGGTGGTCAACGCGATGAAACACAGCCCCTGGGCGACCTCCACCGTGGCCGCGACGATACCGATAGCGGTGCTGATGGGCTGTTATCTACACCACTTGCGGCCGGGCCGGGTGTTGGAAGCGACTTTGATCGGCGTCTCCTTGCTGATTTTCGCGGTAGTAGGCGGTGGCTGGATCGACGATAACGCTGCCATTCGCGTCTGGTTCGATTACGACGCACCACAACTGGCACTGATGGTGATTCTGTATGGCTTCGCGGCAGCGGTATTGCCAGTCTGGCTATTGCTGGCGCCGCGCGATTACTTGTCCACCTTCATGAAACTCGGCACCATTGCCGCGCTGGCGGTCGCCATCGTGGTGCTGCGCCCGGAACTGAAAATGCCCGCCCTGACCCAGTTTATCGACGGCAGCGGACCGATCTTCGGCGGCAAACTGTTTCCGTTCGTGTTCATCACCATCGCTTGTGGCGCGATTTCCGGCTTTCATGCGCTAATTTCCTCCGGCACTACGCCCAAGTTGCTGGCTAACGAGCAGGACGCCCGCTTCATCGGCTACGGCGCGATGATGATGGAATCCTTCGTCGCCATCATGGCGATGATCGCCGCATCGGTGTTAGAGCCTGGTGTGTATTTTGCGATCAACAGCCCGGCCGGCATCGTCGGCAAGGAAGCGGTCGATGCGGTCGCCAAGATCAGTAGCTGGGGTTTTCCGGTCGGTGTAGAACAAATGCAAACCCTGGCCAAAACCATGGGCGAGTCGACGCTGTTCGCCCGCACCGGCGGCGCGCCGTCGCTGGCGGTAGGTATGGCCAGCCTGTTCGCACAAGTGTTTGGCGAGCATCTGCTGGCTGCCTGGTATCACTTCGCGATCATGTTCGAAGCGCTGTTTATTTTGACCACTTTGGATGCCGGCACCCGCGTCGCCCGTTTCATGCTGCAAGACATGCTGGGTAATATCGGTCTCGCCAAAACCAACAGTTATCCCAGCATCCTGCTGACCAGTGGTTTGGTGGTGGGCGCCTGGGGCTATTTCCTGTACATGGGCACCATTGATCCGTTGGGCGGCATCAACAGTTTGTGGCCCTTATTCGGCATCGCCAACCAAATGCTTGCCGCGATTGCTTTATGCGTCGCCACCACGATATTGGTGAAAACCGATAAGCTCAAATACGTTTGGGTCACCGCACTACCTTTAGTGTGGCTGATTATCGTGACCAGTTGCGCCGCCTGGGAGAAACTGTTCGCCGAAGATTTGCGAGTAGGTTTTCTGGCACATGCCGCCGATTTATCCACCAAACTGAATAATGGCACGCTGCCGGCCGAGCAAATCAAAGCCGCTCCACATTTGATTTTTAATGACTATTTGAATGCCGGCTTGACCAGTTTGTTCATGCTGATCACCTGGCTATTGCTGGCGGATACCTTACGGGTGATCTATTGCATCCTCGCCGGCAAAAACTACCCGCAATCCAGCGAGTCACAGCATATGCCCAGCCGTTTGGTCGAGGAATGGGTAAGGGATTAACGGGATTTAAAAAGCCATTCCGTCGCGTTGACGGAATGAACTGCCATGATTTATGAGCATTTTCAACAAAAAGAATCTGCAGCAGCGTTTAAGTCGTTCTTCGCATGTTGTAGCCAACGCTTATCGACAATCCAGTTCTTATAATCCTACCGCCATAAGTTGGCGTTTTAGAATTATTCCTCATCCTGCACCGCCACCGTCCCAATCCGCTTGAGCGGCAATTCGGCTTTTAAGTCGTCGTGACTTCAAGAATTTAACTAAATGTTTAGGGCATAAAAAAACCCAAGTCTTTGTAATTAACGGACTTAGGCTTTCTTTGGGTACTGTTAAAGCTATAAATGGTGGCGATACCGGGGATCGAACCTGGAACCTCGGGGTTATGAATCCCGCGCTCTAACCGGATTGAGCTATATCGCCACTGGGAACAGCTTTGAAAAGACGCGCATTATAGGTGGCGCCTTTTCGATTGTCAAACATTGAAGCGGAAATGCATGACATCGCCATCCTGGACTTTGTATTCTTTACCTTCAAGCCGCCATTTGCCGGCGTCTTTCGCACCTTGCTCGCCTTTGTAAGTCACAAAATCTTGATAAGACATGACTTCCGCTCGGATAAAGCCCTTTTCGAAATCGGAATGTATCACGCCGGCCGCTTGTGGTGCGGTCGCATTGACCGGAATCGTCCAAGCTCTTACTTCTTTGACACCGGCGGTAAAATATGTGGATAGATTCAGCAACTCATAACCGGCACGTACGACTCTATTCAAGCCGGGCTCGTCAAGGCCCAGGTCTTCGAGAAATTCTTTCTTTTCGTCCTCGTCCAATTGAACGATCTCAGCTTCTATCGCAGCACAGACCGCAACCACTTTTGAGCCTTCTTTTTCGGCAAAAGCCTTGACTTTGTCCAGCATCGGATTGTTCTCAAAACCGTCGTCTTGAACATTGGCAACATATAGTGTCGGCTTGATGGTGATCAGACACAACTCTTTGATAAGTTTGGCTTCGTCTTCGGTCAACCCTAAAGTCCGCACGGCTTCGCCGGCGTTAAGATGCTCCAGGACGCGCTCCAAGACTTCTTTCCTAGCCAACTCGTCTTTGTTACCCGACTTTGACGCTTTCGCGGCTTTTTGCAGCGCTCTTTCGACGGATGCCATATCCGCCAGCGCCAATTCGGTATTGATGACTTCAATATCGTTAATCGGATCGACTTTGCCAGCGACATGAATCACGTTGTCGTCTTCAAAACAGCGCACTACATGCACAATGGCATCGGTTTCGCGAATATTCCCCAGAAATTGGTTACCCAAGCCCTCGCCTTTGGACGCCCCCGCTACCAGACCGGCAATATCGACAAACTCGATCGTGGTGGGCAATACACGTTCCGGTTTGACAATTTCCGCGAGTTTATCCATGCGCGGATCGGGAACCGGCACGACGCCGACGTTGGGATCTATGGTGCAGAACGGATAATTTTCGGCGGCGATAGTCGCTTTAGTCAGTGCATTAAATAGAGTCGATTTACCGACGTTGGGCAGCCCAACGATTCCGCAATAAAGTGCCATAGCAATATTTTTTTTGAATTTAAGAGGAGGATTACCGGCAGATACCGGGATTGAAGCGAGGCGCGATTATACAGCGAATTTGGAAATTGAAAACTAACTCAGCCCTCCCCGCCGCTCGTGACGCAGCCGGGAGAGCTTGGATGGGATCCGTTAGAACAAGCCGGAAATAGATCTTACCAAACCGGAAGTCAAACTTGGCGCGGCCGCCTCATATTCCAGATTAGCTTGATTGGCGGTGCTGACGATGCGAGTACGATATTTTTTTCTATCGCTGACTTCCGATGAAGTTTGACGACGCGAACCGCCGATACCTTGTTTGGCATCTTGCTGACTATCCTGTCTGACCACCACGCCGCTTTTGGCTTTTTCGGCAATTTCGATGTCCGTGACGACCATATAAGTAACATCTTTTACCGCCGCATCGGCAATTGTTTCGAGGGCGCCACCCACCGCAACACCGGCCAAACCACCGATACCCGCGCCGGACCAGCCTCCCAAGCCGCCGCCAATAGCCGCACCAGCAGTTGCTCCGGCCAGTGCACCGCCGTAACCGGAATGTAAAGCCGACTCAGCCGCCGTCGGGCTGGCTTTATCGACGCTCAACACATTGGCGCGCAACCAGTAATGCGAGGCTTCCGGGTCGTTCGAGATGATGAAACCTTTCGATTGCAGAGCTTGTTTGACCGGCAACAGTACATCAAAATTGGCTTTATCCGAGGTATTGCGCACGTCTAAATAAATAGTCCGCTGTTCCGGGCCGACCGGATCGAGAAATATCGTGTCGCTCATTTTGGTTTGCACATCCAGATCCTTTTTAGCAATCGAAGTATGTACAGCGGCGCAACCGCCCAACACTGCAGTCATAGCAACAACACCGGCAATATTGACCCATCTAGCTCTATCTATAGCCATTTATATCTCCAAAAAAATTATCCAAAACAATGAAAACACCTACTCAATAGGGCCAATAATAGCCGTAATAATGATGGTAATAACTGCAATCCCGGTAATCGTTCCAGGAATAGCGCCTTAAATCGCCACAGGTATAACCTTTACGCCAATATTTGCTAGGTTCCGATTTCGGCGGCGTGCCTCTTTTTGTCGCCTCTTCGATATAACTGTTCAGCTTTGCTTCGTCTTCCACGCTGAACGGCTTGGCCATTACCTGATCGTTGAGCATTTTTTGCATGTCGCTAGCTTGATCAGCCATTACACCGGCACTATTCGCCGCTATCAGACCCAATAATAGGTATTGCCATAATTTCTTTTTCTTTTTCATTTTCTACTCCGTCAATCCCAGTTTTGCAGAAAACCCCTTAGTCATTTACCCTCGAAAAATATTGCCCAATTCCATGCCTTTTGTTCAACTCTCCCGATTGTAAAATCGATAGCCATCCCGAACAACTAGTTTGGCGATACAACGCCAAGTGTCGTTCAGCCTTCCTCGCCAAACACCACCAACCGATCTCGGCCGCTAGCTTTTGCCTGGTACAAGGCCGTATCCGCCCAATTAATCATCTGATCGATATCTGGCGTTTGTTGGGCAGGATAAGTATCGGCATTGAGACAATATAAGCCGATACTCAGCGTGACCTTAACCACTTCGTTATCGACTTGCCACTGTAGATTTTTTATTTCCTGCCGAATGCGTTCGGCGAATGTTTTGCCGTTATCACAGCGAGTGTTAGTAAAAATCACTACAAATTCTTCACCACCAAATCTGACCAAAATATCGGTAGCACGCACCTGTCTTCTCAAGGCATCAGCCACGCCAGTCAATACTTGATCGCCAAACAGGTGTCCAAAGCGATCGTTAACGAATTTGAAATGATCGATATCTAAAACCAACAGACAAAAGCTGCTCTTGTAACGTTTATGATGAGCAATTGCGACTTCAACCTGATCGTAAAAAAAACGCCGGTTATGCAAACCCGTCAATTGGTCATGCATGGACATACTAGCGAAATGATCTTTTAACTGCTTGGTTTCCACGACCAAAGATTCCAATTCGGCTGTCCGAGAAGCAATTTGCTGCTCCATTTGCTGGACTAATCGTCGCGTGGTGATCAACTGCCCCAGGATATTTTTATATACTTCCAACAAACGTATATGCCAATCGTTGAAATAATTCGCTTGGGGATGAGAGACATTTAAAACACCGATCAAGGCCCGATTTAAGGTAAAAACCGGAACGCTGATAATAGAACCAGGCAATTGTCTGGAATTCAGTTTTTTTTCAAAGCGTGGATCCTCATGACAGTTTTGGCAATATTGCAAATCGCCGCTAGCCGCTGCCGCACCGATTAAGCCTTCGCCTATTTTGAACTGTAACGGCTGTTCCAGACTTGTGGGTGATTCAGGCACATTTTCAGCTATGCTGATACCGGTGACATTGGTCAATAAACCTTCGTCATCGACGATGAAAAAAGAACACCTTTCCATGTCTTGATACTGAAGAAGGCTAGCCAGAGCCTGCCTGATCAAGTTGCGTTCGTCGTCAACCTGATAATCCAACTCCGACAACTGCTTTACCGCGGAAAGCGCATTGACCAAACCGATCAGTAAATCTTGCACGCCTAAACCACCGAATGGCGGCTGCTGGCTGTCTTTGATTTCTTGGATCATCAATTTCTCATAATAGATGCCAGGTTTTGAATAGCCTCTTTATTCTCGCTCAATTGCTCGACTAGCTCGTTCAACCTTGCCATCGGCAAATCAAGTTGTCGGCAAACGTGCTCAAACTCTAGCGTATCAATCGCTTTACCTGCAACCAAAACGGCGCTCAGACGCCGGCAAATCCGCAACAGCATTAACAACGGCTGCTCCGGACCGCTAAACTGGTCGTCGTCATAATGCTGCAAAACGGTTTGATACAACAACGGCAATTGCCATTTATTCAGTAGTAAGTAACCTAGCTGAAAATGACTTTGCCCGAGCCGACGTACAATTTCCTCGCTAACGGTTAACTGATTTTTTTTAGATGCCAAAAAAATATCGTTCAGATCATCCGGCATCAAATAAGCCAATACCATAATCCCGATATCCAATAGTAAACCACTAGCGTAAACCGCCGACGGTGCCGATGCCCGCAGTTGCCCGGCATCGGCGGCTAATTTTTGCGCCGCGACCGCAGTCAGCAGCGAACGCATCCAGAAATGTTCGCTATCGAATTCCTGACATTTACGAGTATCGAATTGAATATTGAAAATAATCGCCATCGACAACGCTTTCACCAAATCCAAGCCTAGAACCTGAAAAATAGCTGTACGCACGTCACCAACGTCTTTGCCGCGCGCAAAATACGCCGAATTGGCCAATCCGAGCAGTCTGGCGACCAATCCCGGCGATAGCGACAACACTGCGGCCAATTTATCGATGGAGACGTCTGGCGTGTTAATAGCCTCCAAAATCCTTAAGCTGGCCTCGGGCAATACCGGCAAGTTTTTCAGCGTACCGACTTGTATTTGAATCTTTTGCTTTGCTTTTGCGTCCATTAACCCTGACCACAACCCGAAATTTTTAAACAAACCAAAAGTCTACGATAGTCATTTGGAGACATGGCGTCTTTAAAGATCACTAAGTTTCCTATGCATTTCTCATCCCTGGTCCAATGTAAAACGATTAGCGTCCTGCTTATCACAGTCGATGGCCTAATACGAATCGGCAGATATTCACCGCCCATGCCACACAGACACCAATCTTGCTGTGCAGTATAACGCAGAAAAATAGGACAAGTTTTAGCGGATGCGCCGTTCAACAGCCAACTAAAACACACCAGCGCCAATAGCATTAATTTATAGCTTATCGCCATTGCTGCCAGCCAACAGGACAAGGCTGCCAGGAGATGAATGGCAATCACGGTGAAAGTCAGTAACCGTGAAGACTGAATCGTAAAATGTAAACTCTGATCAAGATTTCTGGACACAATCGAATCGTCTTTTTTGAGCTAAGGTAAACTACCGCCAACCATTTTGTTCATCATTACTCTTTAAGAAAGAACCGCAACCAGTATGATTGAAGTCGTCCCCTCCCTTTTTGATACCAACCACTCTAGTTCTAGCCATCTGCTTCAGAACAAGATTTTCACTGCCACTGGCCTGACAGTCATTGAAGTCAGCGGCCAAGACGCTCCAAAATTCCTGCAAGGCCAGCTGACTTGCAATGTCAACGACTTATCGGAATCTCAAGCAAGCATAGCCGCATTCTGCAATGCCAAAGGCCGCGTGATCAGCACGCTGGTGGTGGTCAAAATCCAACAATCGTTCCTGTTGATTTTGCCCATCTCCCTACTCGACACGGTCATAAAAAAGCTCGGCATGTATGTGCTGCGCGCTCAAGTGAAATTGCACGACCAAACCGATAAATGCCAGCTATTAGGCTTGCAAGCGCTGCCGAATCAAGTCAATGAATTTGATTGGCCAACCGCCGATTTCGCGGTCGGCCATCACCCGGCCATGCTGGTTAAATTGCCTTCGACACCACGTTACTTGTTGGTCGCCGACCCCACGCAAGCCCAAGAACTGATAGCACATCTGCGCGAGCGGCAAGGTTTCGAAACCGGCGATCTCGACGAATGGCGTTACCAAGACATAAGTTCCGCGCTGCCCTGGTTCGATATGGACCAAACGGAACAACATATCCCGCAGATGTTGAATCTGGACCAGCTAGGCGGCATCAGTTTCAACAAGGGTTGCTATACTGGCCAGGAAATCGTTGCCCGCAGCCATTATCTGGGTAAAGTCAAACGGGCACTGTTCGTTGCGGAATGCCACCAACCCGGCACATTCGATCATGGCTGCGCGGTGTTGGACAGCAACAACCTGCAAAATCTCGGATGCGTACTGGCAGCCAGAACTTGGGCGGGGGTTACCCGGCTACTGCTAGTCCTGCAAATAGTTGATGGTCAGCCAAAAAACCTTATACTTGACGACGACCATCGCACCCCCTTGGCGATTATTTCGGATTATTAACGGAAATCCAATCCATGCAATTCAGATCTGTTCAAGACTTTCTGGTCCACGTGCAAGCGGAGCTGGACGCCAATCGTTTAGTGCTGCCCACCTTGCCGGACGTGGCTATCAGAGTACGCGATGCTGTTGGTAAAGGCGATGCCACTGCACAAAGTCTGGCGGAGATAATTGCGACCGATGCCGCCATCTCAGCACGTTTGATACAAGTTGCCAATAGCCCGTTGTATCGCGGCGCCGTCGAAATCAAAAACATTCAAATGGCGGTCACTCGACTTGGCAACAATACCATCCGCACCCTGATCACCAGCCTGATCATGCAGCAAATGTTCGCACCGCCCACCGCGCTGTTGGAAAGTTATTTCCGTAGCGTCTGGGAACAAGGCGTCAACGTGTCCGCGATCAGCCGAGCCCTGAGTGCATTCGTTCCGCACTTGAATGCCGAGGAAGCCATGTTGGCCGGCCTGATACACCAAATCGGTAAACTGCCGATACTGACTTTGGTCGAAAAAATCCCGGAATTTAGGGATAGTCCGTCCAGGCTGGATAAATTACTGGAAAAAGCCCACCCCCATGTCGGCAAAATCATTATGAACACCTGGAATTTTCCGAATGAACTCAAGCCGGTGCCTTCCGAATATGTGGATTTTCAACGCGACTCCGGACCTAAGGCCGATTATGTAGACTTAGTGCAAGTTGCCTTTCTGCAAAGCATAGCCGGCACCGGCCATCCGGCATGCCGAGTCGATTGGCACACCGTGCCGGCCTTTGCTAAATTAGGCTTGAATGCTGATGCCGAAATTCTGGAAATCGAAGGCGTATCGGACGATATTGAACTCACCCACTCCATGTTTCTGTAAGCAATAAACCAAACAACCATGATAGATACCCAGGCCGCCGCCCGCTTTCGCCGCTTAGGCACGCTCACTATTTTTGCCGTGTATTTCGTGATTTTAGTCGGCGGCATCGTGCGCGCCTCAGGGGCCGGCATGGGTTGTCCGGATTGGCCAACCTGCTTCGGTCAATGGGTGCCGCCCACCGACGAATCGCAGTTACCCGCCAATTACCACGAAATCTACGCGGCGCGCGGTTACGAAAGTACGACCTTCAATCCGGTCAAAACCTGGACCGAATACACCAACCGCCTGGTCGGCGTGACGATCGGTTTCCTGATTTTCCTAACCGCCTGGTCGTCGCGGATTTATTTGAAAGCCGACAAAACCATCTTTTATCTGGCCGTATCGGTGTTTTTTCTGGTCGGTTTTCAAGGTTGGCTCGGCTCGGCCGTGGTAGCCAGCAATTTAAAACCCTTGATGATCACGTTGCACATGTTGCTGGCTTTATTCATCGTCGCATTATTGATCTATGCCATCGCCCGCTCCCAAAAGCCCTTGCTGCAAACCATCGACAGCCATTGGCTAATACCGCGTTTCAACTTGGTGTTAAAGATTGCGATGGCGATGACCTTATTGCAAATAGCGATGGGCACCCAGGTCCGGGAAACGGTCGATTACATCGCTCATCAACACAGCTACATCGATAGACAATACTGGCGCGACAGTTTTCCGATTATTTTCTACGTGCACCGCTCGTTTTCATCGATCATTCTGTTCACCAACCTTTGGCTGGCCTGGAAGATCTATCAACAAGCTGCGAAAACCAGCCCATTATTGCGCATGGCTTATATATTGATGGGATTGATTACCACCGCCATTCTGGCGGGCGTCAGCCTCGACCGACTTGGCTTTCCGGCCATTGCCCAACCGGTGCATTTATTGATGGCCAATCTGATATTCGGCGCGCAATTTTTCATCTATATTTGCCTGAAGTATTCGGCAAACCGGACCGAATAGACAAGCCAGGATTTTTACTGTAATTATCAATAAGTTAAACAGGATTAGCTCGAATTGCGATACAATGTCGAGCATTGCTTGCCAACGGCCGGCTACTCTCTTTTTTTCTACAGGTATTATTAATGTCCGACACCCCCTCCTCCGCCACGCCTTCCTTTAAAGATTTATCGCTTTCAGACCCCATTCTCAAAGCCCTGGAAAGTGTCGGTTACGAAACCCCTTCGCCGATTCAGGCACAGATTATCCCTTTCGTGATGGCCGGCCGCGACGTGCTGGGCCAGGCACAAACCGGCACTGGCAAAACCGCCGCTTTCGCGTTGCCGATTTTGTCGCGTATCGACCTTAAACAAAAAGACCCGCAAGCTTTGGTGCTAGCCCCGACTCGCGAATTGGCGATTCAGGTAGCCGAGGCATTTCAAAGCTATGCCGCGCATATCAAAGGCTTTCATGTATTGCCGATTTACGGCGGCCAAGACTACACCAGCCAGCTGCGTCAATTGAATCGCGGCGCCCACGTCATCGTCGGCACCCCTGGCCGGGTCATGGACCACATGCGTCGCGGCACGCTGAAACTCGATCAACTGAAAACCCTGGTCTTGGACGAAGCCGACGAAATGTTGCGGATGGGTTTCATCGACGATGTCGAGTGGATTCTGGAACAAACCCCGTCGACCCGGCAAACCGCATTGTTCTCGGCGACCATGCCGACCGAGATCCGCAAAATCGCTCAGAAATATCTGAACAACCCGGAACAAGTCACCATCAAGGTCAAAACCGCCACGGCGGCCAATATCCGCCAACGTTACTGGTTCGTCAGCGGCGTGCACAAAATGGATGCCTTGACCCGGATTTTGGAAGCGGAAAACTTCGACGGCATGATTATTTTCGTCCGCACCAAAACCGCTACCATCGAAGTCGCCGAAAAACTGGAAGCGCGCGGCTTTTCCGCCTCGGCGATCAATGGCGATATGTCGCAAGCCTTGCGGGAACGGGCCATCGATAACCTGAAAAGCGGCAAACTGGACATCCTGATCGCCACCGACGTCGCCGCGCGCGGCCTGGACGTGGACCGCATCACCCACGTCGTCAACTACGATATTCCTTACGACACCGAATCTTACGTGCATCGTATCGGCCGTACCGGTCGCGCCGGTCGCACCGGCGATGCGATTTTGTTTGTCTCGCCACGCGAAAAACGCCTGCTGGCCAATATCGAACAAGCCACCAAACAAAAAGTCGAGGAAATGCAACTACCTTCGACCGAGTTCATCAACAACGCCCGCATCAACCGCTTCAAACAACGCATTACCGACACCCTGGCCGGCGAGGAACTCAGCTTTTACAACCAGCTGATCAACCAATTCCAGGTCGAGCACAACGTACCGGCTTTAGACATTGCCGCCGCACTGGCGAAACTGTTGCAGGGCGATACACCGCTGCTGTTGAAGGAACCCAGCAAAAAACCGCGTAAAGATGCAGACGATAACAAAGGCCGCCCAGACCGTGATCGCGGTCCACGACGTGAAAAGGGCCGCGTCGGCGCGGTGGAAATGGAGACATTTCGTATCGAAGTCGGCCATAGTGACGGCGTCAAACCCGGCAATATCGTCGGCGCCATCGCCAACGAGACCGGTATCGACGGCGACCACATCGCCCGCATCAAGATCGAGGAACACTACAGCACCGTGGAACTGCCGGCCGGCATGCCCAAAGATTTATTTCAAGCACTGAAGAAAGTCAGAGTAGCCGGCAAAACGTTGGATATTTCCAAATTCGACGCCAACCTGGTCAAGAAAGATAAAAGCAAAAAACGCGTCGGTTCGCCGTCGAAACGCGGTAAAAACAAGGAATAATCTGGTCGCGAAGCTTGAAGTCCCTGCTTTGTGCTGATCAAAGCGGGGCCTGGCTTGCTTAAGGCCTCGCTGTTAGAACCGTTCCGTTAATCAGGCAAATTAACGCTACCTTCCGCAAACAACACCGCCTGACCACCGACCCTGATCGTCAAATTCTCCAAGCCCTTATTATCCATTTCCAGCTGAATCAAGCTACGACGGCTGAATTGGTCTCCACGCTCCACCGCAAACACATGGGTGCCTTTTCGGGTTTGCTCGAACGAACACAAATAGCAGCAAAATGCCGGCATCGCGCTGCCGACCGGCGGATCATCGTGAATACCAATATTAGGCCCAAGCAAGCGCACGTTAAAGTCGGCTTCCGGACCGGACGACTTGGGCGCGAACAGCAAAATTTCCTGCGCGGCAGTCTGCGGCGCGGCCGATTGCGACCATGCGGCATAATTGAAGCGGGCCTTGCGCACCGACTCGTAATTCCATACCGGCACCGCCAGATAAGGGAAACCGCAAGAAACCAGGCGCGGCGAGTATTTTTTATGATCCAGATCGGCCAAGTTCAAGCCAAGGAAACGACAAAGTTCGTCGTCGCTGGGGGCAAACCGATCGATAATCGAACTGACGCTACGACTAAATTGCACCAGACTAGGCTGACCATCCCGGCTGGAAATATTGACTTCGATAGCGCCGACATTTTGTTCGAAGACCAACTTAGTGAGTGGGTCGGTTAGCGCTATATCGCCGGAGATCGCCAATACATAGGCGGCGGCGATAATCGGGTGGCCGGCGAAATTGATTTCGCCCAATGGCGAAAAAATCCGCATCCGCCGCCGACCGTCCTCTTGAAGTTTATGGAAAATAAACACCGTCTCCGACAGGTTCAATTCCTTGGCAAGCACAGCCATTTTCTCGGCATTCAAACCGTCGGCTTTCGGAAACACCGCAATCTGAGCACCGTTGAAAACCCGGTCGGTAAATACATCGGCGATGTAATATTGGTATTTCACGCGTTACCCCACTTCACATGCCGTCAGGGACGGCGATTTGCGTTCGACAGACATCGGCGTTGTCAACACGGCCACCTTGCCGTGTTCGAGCCGTACCGGATAGACTGGCACACACACATTGGCATCTTCGAAACAAACCCCGGTCCGCAGATGAAAATGCTGCTTGTACATCGGCGACGCCACCATCGGTTCGCCGCCGATATCGCCTATCATGCCCCTGGACAAGACATTGGCTCCGCTAAACGGATCGAAATTGCCTATAGCATATACCGACTGCCGGCGCGGCTGGTAAAAAATAGCCACTTGCTTCCCCTGCACCAAGGCGCACACCCCGGAATCGGCTTGCAAGTCGTCGACATGACACACCTCTATCCACGCACACATTATGCCGCCTCCTCTATCAGTTTGAAATGCCTACGCTCTTGCGCATTGGCCGGCCGAACCTGGCCGCGCTCCTCGACGAACACCACATTGTCGTCGGCTTGATCGCTGTTCACGAAATGCCGGAAGCGTTTCAGGCGCTGTTCATCGGCCAGCGTGGTTTTCCATTCGCATTGATAGGTGTCGATGACATGCTGCATCTGCTGCTCCAGCTGCTCGCCTATGCCCAGCCGATCTTCAATCACCACGCTTTTTAAATAATCCAAGCCACCTTCCATGTTTTCCATCCAGACCGAGGTACGCTGCAAACGGTTCGCGGTACGGATGTAAAAAATCAACACTCTGTCGATGTATTTGATCAGGGTTGCCTTGTCCAGATTGGTCGCGAACAGATCGGCATGACGCGGCTTCATGCCGCCGTTGCCGCACACATACAAGTTCCAGCCGTTTTCGGTAGCGATCACGCCGATGTCCTTGCCTTGAGCCTCTGCGCATTCTCGGGTGCAGCCGGACACCGCAAACTTGATCTTATGCGGCGCCCGCAAACCTTTATAGCGATTCTCCAACTCAATCGCCAAACCGACGCTATCGTCGACGCCGAACCGGCACCAGGTGCTGCCGACGCAGGATTTGACGGTGCGCAACGATTTGCCGTAAGCATGGCCGGATTCGAAACCGGCGTCGATCAGCTCTTGCCAAATCAGCGGCAATTGTTCGACGCGAGCGCCGAAAAGATCCACGCGTTGGCCTCCGGTGATTTTGGTGTAGAGCTGGTATTTCTTGCCTACTTGTCCCAGCGCAATCAACATATCCGGAGTAATTTCGCCGCCGGTGACGCGCGGCACCACCGAATAGGTGCCGTCTTTTTGCATATTGGCCAGGAAGATGTCGTTGGTATCCTGCAAACCAATATGCTCTTTTTCCAAGATGTAATCGTTCCAGTACGAGGCCAGGATCGAGCCGACCGCCTGTTTGCAGACTTCGCAGCCAAGGCCCTTGCCGTGTTTATCCAGCAATTCGTCAAAAGTTTTGATTTCTTCCACCATCACCAAGTGATACAAATCCTGGCGGGTATGCGGAAAATGCTCGCAAATATCGGTACTGACTTCCACACCAAGCTTGGTCAGCTCGCAATCCAATACCGACTTCAACAAAGCCGAGCAACCGCCGCAGCCGGTGCCGGCTTTGGTCTCGGCTTTCAAGCCGCCTATCGTGGTACAACCGGCTTCGATCGCACCGCACACCTGGCCCTTGCTGACATCGTGACAGGAACAGATTTGCGCCGAGGCCGGCAACGCGTCCGGACCCAAACCGACAGATTCGTCGTGGCGTTGCGGCAAAATCAAGGCGTCGGGGTTTTCCGGCAGTTCGATGCCGTTTAAACAGTATTGCAGCAAGGTGCCATAACCTGCGGCCTCGCCGACCAATACCGCGCCCAACAGACGCTTCCGGTCTTCGCTGACGACTAGACGTTTGTAAATTTCGCTGGAGCCGTTTTGATAGGTATAGACCAGCGCGCCTTGGGTACGGGCATGCGCATCGCCGATGCTGGCCACATCGACCCCCATCAGTTTTAACTTGGTACTCATGTCCGCGCCGGTAAAATTGCCCACTTCGCCAGCCAAATCGGCCACTACGGTTCGCGCCATCGCATAACCGGGCGCTACCAAACCGAAAATCTGGCCGTTCCACAATGCGCATTCGCCAATCGCATAAATATCGGCATCGGAGGTACGGCACTGATTGTCGATGACGATACCGCCGCGCGGCCCGACGTCCAAACCGCAGCCGCGGGCAATATCGTCACGCGGCCTGATGCCGGCGGAGAACAACACAATGTCGGTTTCCAAGGTTTCGCCATCGGCGAAATTCATCTTATGCAGACATTCGCTGCCGTCATCGATCAAGCTGGTGTTTTTGTTTAAATGTACTTTGACGCCGAGCGCTTCAATCTTGCGTTTCAACATCGCCCCGCCGCCATCGTCGAGTTGCACCGCCATCAAGCGCGGCGCGAATTCGACCACATGGGTATCCAGCCCTAAATCCTTCAAAGCTTTGGCGGCTTCCAAGCCCAGCAAGCCGCCGCCGATCACCACGCCAACTTTGGATTTAGCCGCCGCGGCGGTCATCGCCTCCAAATCTTCGATGGTGCGGTACACCAGACATTGCGGCCTTTCATGGCCCGGTACCGGTGGCACGAAAGGATAGGAGCCCGTCGCCAATACCAATTTGTCGTAATCGACCACTACGCCGTTGGTGGAGGTGACTTGTTTACGTTCCCGGTCGATACTCGCCGCCCTATCACCTAAATGAATTTCTATGCCGTGCTCTTCGAAAAAA
This sequence comes from Methylomonas montana, assembly GCF_030490285.1. Lineage (NCBI taxonomy): Bacteria > Pseudomonadati > Pseudomonadota > Gammaproteobacteria > Methylococcales > Methylococcaceae > Methylomonas > Methylomonas montana. The sequence goes on from NZ_CP129884.1 coordinate 3,043,923, forward strand.
CCGTCGGCCACCAGCGACAAATCGGCGGCGGTTTTGCCGGAAAAATATTCGGATAAATGTACCCTATCGTAAGCCGCTCTGGGCTCTTCGCAAAAAGTAACTATCCGGTAGCGATCTTTCGCGCTGCTGCTGACCAATCCAGCCAGAAAATTCTGGCCGACCATACCGTTTCCGATAACAACCAGGGTTTGCTTTATATTCATCAGTGGGCCTCTGTTTACTTCGATTTATCCAAACGCGCTACCCGGCCAAACAGGCGGTAGCGCGGTTAAATGAGCTACCGTCTCGTCGTCACCCCTTTTTCAAACCCAAAAAAAAAGGCATCCTGATCGAATGATTAACTCATTCAAGCAGGACGCCTTTGTCCAGGTTTAATACGGGGGTAAGTCTAACGACGAGACTTGATAAATCTATAACAAAATTAGTGCCAACAACCTAAACCCTTGAAACATCGCATCTCCAGACCAGAGCACCGCATCCTGCGAACCATTACGCACCCAAATAAGGCATAAAAACCGGCACTTTGCACCACCATGGAGCCACGTCAGCATCTATTGCCAGTTTCTCCGTTGCCGCGCCATTGGCATACAAGATGCTTGGATTAATCCAAGGATCGATCATCACCACGGATAAACCATGTCTTTTACGCCTTTTAAATTGCTGTCCCTGCACGGAAAAACCAAAGTGCTACATATGAGCTGGATCGCGTTTTTCATCAGTTTCGTGATTTGGTTTAACCACGCCTCCTTGCTGGTGCTGATTCAACAAGACCTGGGTATCAGTGAAACCCAAATCGAGATTCTGTTGCTGCTCAACGTCGCTCTCACCATACCCGCTCGGGTGATCACCGGCATGCTGGTGGATAAATTCGGCGCCAAGATCAGTTACAGCGTACTGCTGGCAGTGTGCAGCATCCCCTGTTTCACGTTCGCGATGGCGGAAAACTTTACCGAACTGGCCTGGTCGCGCTTCTTGCTCGGCTTCATCGGCGCCGGCTTTGTAGTGGGTGTGCGTATTATCGGCGACTGGTTTCCGGCCAGCCAGGTCGGCACCGCCGAGGGTATTTACGCCGGCTGGGGTAATTTCGGCTCGGCGATCGCGGCGATTTTCCTGCCGGGGCTGGCGTTTTATTTCGGCGCAGAGCACGGCTGGCGCGCGGCGATTGCGCTGACCGGCGTCATCGCGCTGATCTATTCGGTGATTTATTATTTCAGCGTGGAAAACCTGCCACCGGAAATCGCCGCGCTGAAAACCCGCCGGCCTATGGCGATGGAAGTCACCAGCATCCGCGACCTGTTTTTATACATGCTCAGCTTGGTGCCCTTGTACGCCACCATTTCGCTATTGGCTTGGAAACTATCGACGCCGGCGACGCCGGTTCTCAGTGAAGGCTGGAATCTGACGATCCATCTGGTGGTCTGGACGCTGTTTTTCATACACGTCTACCAGCTGGTCAACAACAATGCCGAACGCCTCAGCCAGCCAATCGCCAGCATTCATCTTTATCAATACCGGCAAGTATTCATCCTGGCGGCTGCCTATCTGATTACCTTCGGCTCCAAGCTGGCGGTATTGTCCATGTTGCCGATGTTTTTCTTCAAAACCTTCAACGAAACTCAAGGCACCAGCATGTTGGATGCCGGCTTCCTGGCCTCCAGTTTCGTGGTGACCAATGTGATCGCTCGGCCTGCCGGTGGCTGGTTTAGCGACAAGATCGGCCGCAAACTGTCCCTGTATGTATTCGTAGCTGGGCTGGCCGGCGGTTATTGGCTAATGGCGATGATCTCGCCACAATGGTCGATCATGGTTACGGTCGCCGTCACCTTGCTTTGCTCTATTTTCATGCAAGCGGCGGAGGGGGCAATTTTCGCGTTCGTACCCTTGGTCAAGCGCGCCATTACCGGCGAAGTGGCTGGCATCGTCGGCGCTTACGGCAATGCCGGCGCGATCATCTATCTGATTTTGCTGACCTTCGTCTCGACCAGCCAATTTTTCCTGATCCTGGGTTTGTCCTGTTTCCTGCTGTTGGGTTTGATTTATTATCTGGAAGAACCTCAAAACTACATCACCGAAATCATGCCGGACGGCTCCTTGCTGAAAATAGCCTTGGATTGAACATGGCAGCGCTAAACGTCTTAGTCGTCGACGAATTCGACAGCGAACACCTGCTGGAAGCCACTTTGCGCCAGCACGGCTGCGAGGTATTAACGTTAAAGCTGAAAGAATTGAATATGGTGCAAATCGTCCAGACTCTGCATCCGGATGTGGTGGTGCTGAATTTGTATACCCCCAGCGAGGCGGTGCTGCGGATGATCATCGAAATAAACCACCACTATTCGCTACCGGTCGTGATATTCGCCGAGGACCAGCAAACCGAAACCATCAACAAAGTCATCAAGGCCGGCGTCAGCGCTTATATCGTCGACGGCCTGGAAGCCAAACGCATCAAATCCATCGTCGACATCGCCATCGCCCGCTTCAAGGAACAACATGCGTTGAAGGAAGAATTGAAAAAAACCAAGACCCAGCTGGAAGACCGCAAACTGATCGACCGCGCCAAGGCGATTTTGATCAAGTCGCAAGGCTACACGGAAGATCAGGCTTATCATGCCTTGCGCAAACTGGCGATGGACCGCAACATCGCCATCGGCGAAATGGCCAAGAACGTCATTTCGATGGCGGAATTGTTTAACAAGTAAGGCTGTATCCGAAGCGGCTTGGAAATGGTTCGAGCAGGAATCAGGCCCTTGCCGACCATTGGCCGGGAGAAAGCCAGAAAACTGCCGTTCTACATTGAACTTGGGTCGAATGGTGGTGAATTTGGGAACCGCACCAACGCTGCCGGTGCGGTACCCGTCGTTTACTGCATCTGCGGCCCTAAATTGACGGGACCGCGGAGCGCCGCCTACTCAGGCCGGGCGCGCGCCGGTATGAATGATTGTCCCGACATGTTCCCCACGCAGCGCGGCAGTGAGCCGACCCGGTACCAGTCCATTCACGATCTGCACGTGCTCGATGTGACGCGCTGTTGCCATGACCTCGATAAGAGCGCCGTCGACCGGCAGCGAGCCTTGATGCGTGGCGAGGTCGGCATGGCTGGTTTCGCGGAGTAAACACGCCTGCTCTCCGTCGGGGCCATTAGGATCGGCATTATACACACCGTCTACGTCCTCCACGATCGTCAGGCCGGCAGCGCCAAGCGCGTCGGCTAGCAGGAATGCGCCGGTATCGGCTCGGTGAGGCGGGATGCGCGAGGTTGGAAATTCGTGGTGGTGATACGGTGGAAAAGCACTGCCAACAACCGCGCGGGCCGCAGAAAGATGGATCGCAAGTTGACTGGCAATGGTGGGGTGCTCCACGTAGGAGACACCTTCCGGTGCGAGCAGAGAGGCAAGAATGTGGCCGTTTTGGCCGGCCTCGCTCGCGGCGAGCGGGGCGAGAGACCCGACCGGCAAGCCGAGATCGAGGCCAACGCCATAGACATGACGGGCTCGGATACCGGCGCCAGTCAGAATCAGCAAGCGGTGTTCAGGCAGGAGTTTACGGAGTTCGTCCACGATCGGCAGGATCGCGTCGGCGCCTTTATCCATGATGGAACGCCCGCCGATCTTCACGACTTGCAGCCAGGGAAGCAGACGGATAGGCCGCACGCCCGCGACAGGACGGGTGAGGTCGCCGTCAAGGAGAGTCTGGCGCGCCAGCGGCGAAGCGACGTGTTTGATGGTATTGGTGGTTTCAGCCATGGTGTTGATTCTCAACTAGCAGTGATGATGGTGCCGACGTGCTCACCTGCAAGCGCGCGGGTCAGGTTGCCGGGGACGAGGCCGTTCACTATTTGCACTTGGTGGATATGTTGTGCCGCCTGAAGCAGGTCGAGCACCGGGAATTCAAGGATAGAGTCGTGTAGCCCCTTCGCTTTCATCTCGTCAACCGAGATCTTCGGAATGAACGTGGCATTCTTCGAGGTTTTCGGGTTCGCGGTAAAGAGGCCGTCTTCGTCCTTCACGTAGATCATGGCCTTGCAGCCGAACTGTTCGGCAAGAAGGAAGCAGCCTGCGTCGGTACGATAGGGCGGGATCACGCCTTCGACAGGCGGACGCATCCAGAGTCCATACGGCGGCATGCCGCTGAAAACGACGGCATTTACCTCCGCAAGATAAAGCGGCACCGCCGACAGACCAGCGCCGTCGACTGCGGAGATACCGTGCTTGGCAAGGAGTTGCCCCAGCATCGCGGCGTTTTGATCGGCAACCGAGGCGCCCAACTGGGAGAGCACGCCCGCCGGCAGGTTGAGCCCCGCCGCAATGGAGTAGAGGTGGCGGGCACGGGTGCCCGCACCGGTTCCAATAAGCAGCTTGTGAGCCTTGCGGGCAGCAACGATCTCATCCACCAGCGGATAGACTGCGGAGCGACCGCGATCAATGATGCTCTGCCCGCCAATCTTGATGACCGTTGCGTCCGGCAGAATACGGAAATCGGCTGCGGCCGATGCCGCTACCTGAAGCTGTGCATCGGTCAAAGATCGTTGCATGAGGAGCTCTTCGAGCTCGGCTGTGGTGTTGGTCATTTGGGGTCCCTTTCGTCGTTACTATGCACTGCAACAAGTCTCGTTAGGACTGCGATTTCCTCAAACAACACCTTGGTGTCATTCCGGGGCAGCTTTCGAGAGATTGTTCAGAGATTGTCAGGCGTAACCTGTAATAAACACATCGCGCTTGAAGCATATCGCAAACGAATTACGTATTCAACCGAACATAGTTTAACAACGCTGCCCAATGGTTTGCGGATTGTACGGATGTAACAACCGCCAAATATTTTCCGGATCATTTCCCAAAATCGCACCGACAGTTTCGCGACGGGATTAAACATTGGCATTTCCGTGAGAGGTCGTTGGAGAAAAAGCTTCTGCGATTCATTGCTAAGCTGAATCGTTGGTGAAAATAAGCCCGCCGATTCAGCCCCTAACGGTAACGATGCGAAAATTTTCTTGAATGGTGCCCCCTACTCCCTTCTTACTTCAAGCCGTAAACCTTCAACTGACTGCAAACCGGCAATTGATGGTCCGGCACCGTGCAGTCCGAGGTACCTACCCGGTAAATCATCACATACACGCGACCGTTGGCTACTACCGGCGGAATCATCCGCGACATCTTGCCCAGACCGCCGTTATTATCGTCGCCGGTGCGGAACAAGCGTTTTAGTTTATTCCCCGGTTCGATAGCCGTCGCATCATAGGCAATCAATTGGCCTTCGGCGAATTCCTTGTTAGCGTCACCGAATTTGGAAAACACCGCCCAGACAATCGCCGAACCGAAATCGATGGCCTGCGGAAAACTAGAATTGGCAGACGGCTTGCCGGACACCATCAGCAACCCACCGGGCATGCCGCCGGGCGATTCCTTGCCGATCGACGCCAGATCGTCGGCTTCGGCGCGAAAAGTTGGCAGATTGCCATCCACGGTGGAAAAGTTATAGGTTTTTAATCGAGAATTTTCACCCCAAACATAAACGATGCCGCCGTTCTGATCGCTCTGTGCCAATGCCAGGGAATGAATATGGTGCATCTTGTTGTTTTCCGGATCACCGCAAGGTACGAACCAACCGTGATCGCTATTGCCCGCCGCCGGACACGGCAAGCTGCGATTCAAGTGTTGCACCCTGTCCCAATTTTCGTCGGTGCCGCCGCCATAATAGGTTGCCACCAAGGGCGGTTTTGACATTAATTGATTGAAGCGGTCGTTTTGGCCCAGATTGAATTTATCCAGCGAGTAAATAATCCCGTCCTTGGTGCCTTGCAACAGCAATCTGGAACCCGGCACCAGCATCGGCCCGGATGCGCCGAAATCCCAGTCAGCTCCGGCACTGCCGACGCCGGCACGACCGCAAGAAACTTCAGAGTTATTGTCGTTCCACAGACATTTATCGCGGGGAACACGTTCGTCCAGAAACGCTTTGTAAAAATCCACCTTCTCCAGCTCGGGCCGTGCGCCGCCGGTACCGGGTTTAAAACGCAGTTTGATCATACTTTCGGCTAAATCGACATTGCCGTTGTTAGAGGTACCGTTCGAGGTGGCGACATATATCATGTCATCTTCGGTAACCGGCGCGCCGCCGGCCTGCCAGATGCCGGCGCCCCAGGAATCGAATGAGGTGGCACAGAATATCGCCGCGTCCTTGGATACACCGGCTTGACCGAGCAAAGCACGGGTGTCATAGGCCACTACAAAACCGTGCGGATTTTTGCGGCCGCCCTTAAACGACTCGCCGTTTGCCGCAAACGCCAGCACCAGGCCATTGTTGCCGGTTAAGGCCAATCCGGCCCGCAATTTGGGATAGACGTGTTGCTTGGTTTGGTTATTTTCGCGGTAAACCGCGCCGGCATCGTTAAACCAACAGCCGTTACCTTCCTGCGATTTGCCGAAGATGCGTACCGGCTTGGATTTTTGGCTGCCGTCCAGCGGATTTAACGCATACACCCAATAATCGCGGAAGCGGTTATTGTTGTTTTTCTTTTGCCAGGAAGCAACGAACAAGGTGTTGGTAGCCGGATCGACGATAGGCGTGGCCGAAATACCCCAGGTCGGCGTATGCTTCCACATGTCCATATCCTGAGAACTGATTTCCGAACCCAATTTGACTTTATAGACTGTTTCGTTGGTGCGCCCGTTGATGCCGATCACTTCGTTCTTCATCGTCGTGACGATCACCAGATCGTCGGCACCCGCGCCTTTCTCGATGACCAAGGGTTGCGTTTCCACTTTGGCATTGAAATCGTAAGTGCGCAGCAAACCGAATTGATCGGGATTGACATTGCTTTTGTTAAGCGTGAACTCCTGATTATTGGCCGCCGTGCGGAAATTATTCCCCGCTCGTTGAGTGATGCTGACAGCAAACACATTGTTAACCCAGAAAACCGCACCGATAAAACCAAATAGTATCAATTTCATGACTCACTCCTCGCTGAATGTCAACTGAGCCTAGATTGTAAATGCATAATCTGTCAATACCCTAAAAAATAAGGTATTAGGGATTTTTTGCCTAACACCAAAATCATAGCTTCCTTGCCGCCAGCGATTTAAAGCGGTTGATCTATTAAATACTTAGCACCTTAAGCAACCAGCGGCGACCCAGTCATGCAGACAGTCATGCAGACAGTCATGACAGCCGTAGCTGCTCCAGGCTGGCAATCTCGGCATCCTTGCCAATATCCGGAATAATGCATAACTCCAGCACGGTCACCGCGGACAGTTGCACAGGATGATCTTCGATTTCGCAGGTCGAGCCACTCGGACTGAAATTCCATTGTTGCCGGACAATGTCCTCAAATGTCTCCCCAGCATCCGCCGACCAGCGCAAGCTATATTCTTGAGTCCGTACGGCCTGGGTCTCGACAAATTTAAGAAATATCCGTCGTAGCGCTTGCGGCTGCTTGAAAATCAGCCGAATGATTTGCGGTCCTGGGCCGGCGGCGCGCCAACCGGACACCTGGTCGGCTAGCAAGGCAAACTCAATGGGATAGTCCGGGTCTTCCGAGCTGATTTCCAGCTCGGCAATATCCTCCGGATTCAGCCAGTCCTGGTCTGGCATCTCGGCTTCCTGAGGAATGGGAACGATGATTCGCTTACGCATGGTGATGGCTCCGGTTTGGCAGAAAGGCGCCCAGTATGTTCGCCGAGGAACTACCTTAACAGACCCGCGTCAGGCTTCGTGAAAAAGATGGCAACAATCTAGTTGTTCAGCGCAACCTGCATAACCGTAACCGGACAAGCGCGATATGTTTCTTCTCCCATTGCCGTCCAGCCGAGTTTTTTGTAGAAATCCGCCTGATCCGGCGTGAATAAATACAGCTTGGCGATGCCGGCAGCCTTGGCCTGCCGCATCACATGTTCGACCAACTTGCTGCCTATGCCCTGCCGGCGAAATTCCGGTGCCACGTAGACGCTGGCCAGCCAAGGTGTCAGTTCCGGGCGGGTATCCATGTCGCTTTGAATAATCGCCGCCGAGCCGGCCAGTTGGCCTTGATGTTTATAAATGAAGGTGCTCGGAACTAATTTGTCACTTAAATAAGCTTGCATTCTTTCGATGCGGTGTCCCAGGGTTTGGCCGGGATTGAGATCAGACCATTCGGCGTGGTGCCATTTGGCTAGGATTGGGATGTGGTGGGGTTCTTGGGAGAGGTTGATGATGGTCATTGTTTGTGTCTACGGAACGAACGTTTTTCAACCAATTTGAATAACAATTACAAGGCGTCGCTATCGCGACGGTTTGGTTTAATCGGGTTCTCGCACCCGATTAAATTAGGCTTCGCGATAGCGAAACGCTACAAATAATCTATAACTGTCATGGTTATAAAAACGCGCCAATCAATCTACGCATAACTTTTCCCTGACTGCTTTTCAAATTCATCTCTGTAGTTACGAATTTGATCAAAAAGCTGATCATCACCGAATGCCTTGGCTACGAGCGCAAAAGATATGATTCCTCTGTAGAAATAGTTCCACAAATCTTCACTGTGCTCTTCCTCCCTCTCAGTACCGAGCATACCGGTAACAAGAAACTGCGAAGGCCGACCGCCATACATATCCATGATGTGAGGAGATGCTCCATGTACATAGCCTGAATATGCCTTGCTCACTGTTCTCGAGAGTTCGATGCCGCGGCTTTGATCAAGGGCGGCTCCTTCGATCTTAGCAAGATAAGCGCGGATTTTTCTTCTTGGAATCATTGGCCGCTTTTGCGTAGCTTCAATAGCGTTCTCATTGTCAAATTCTTCTTCATAGAAGGCTGCAAGGTAATCTTCATGCAATGCAGTAATATCACTGTATATGCAAGCGTAAGCAAGCATAGATATATCTTCGTGAAATTCGTCAAGCATTCGTTGCAAAGCAGCTTGCTCCTGAAAGAAACCGCGCTGAAGCAGCAGACGGGCAGCATGCAACCCGCTAATCACTCGGGCGAGTTTTTGAATCAGAGCTTGATGAATGGTGCGTTCAACATACCGATAGACGAAACCATCTTTTATAGGCACTCGTTGTGGTGGAGGTACACGCTTTTCAAGCAACAGTAAGGTCTGCTCCATATATCGTAATATTTGAATGTAACGTGTGTCTATATCTATCACGCAATACCTATAGGAGTTCCGCTCTGAAAACACTATTGCTTAGTTCTTTCTTGACTGCAAACGCCTAGAAACCCTAACCAAATCCTCCTCCGTATCCACCCCCGCCTCCGGCGCCTTATCAACAATCTTCACCAACACCTTCTCCCCATGCCAAAGTATCCGAAGCTGCTCCAGCGACTCGACACTCTCTAACGGCGAAGCCGGCCAACTGCAATAGCGCTGCAAAAAACCGACGGTGTAGGCATACATGCCGATATGTCTGAGATGCGGCAAAGACGAAACGGCGGGATCGTGTTTATCAGGGAAAGTGGAACGGTTCCAGGGAATCGGCGCGCGGCTGAAATACAAGGCATAACCGTTTTTATCCAAAACGACCTTAACCGCATTCGGGTTGAAAATTTCTTCCACATCCAACATTTTTGCGGCCAAGGTGGCGATGCCGGCTTGATTCTGGCTGGCTAAAGCCAATGCGGCATCGCGGATGTAAGCCGGCGGAATCAAAGGCTCGTCGCCTTGCAGATTGACGACGATCTGCTCGTCCTGCCAACCCATAACGCGCGCCACTTCGGCAATGCGTTCGGTGCCCGACTGGTGGTTGGGATCGGTCATCACCGCCTGCAAACCCAGGTCGCCGACCGCGTCAAAGATGCGTTGGTCGTCGGTCGCCACCACCACTTGCTCGGCGTCGGCTGCCAACGCCCGTTCGCACACGTGGACGATCATCGGCTTGCCGGCGATGTCCAGCAGCGGTTTGCCCGGCAAACGGGTGGAACCGTAACGGGCCGGGATGACGACTTTAAAGCCGCCGCTCATTTGCGCAGGGCTTCCGCTTCTTCAAAACTCAATTCGCGGGCATCGTCTTCCAGCATCACCGGGATACCGTCGCGAATCGGGAACGCCAAGTTATCGGCCTTGCAGATCAATTCCTGCTTATCCTTATCGTAAATCAACGAACTTTTGCACAAGGGGCAGGCCAGAATATCGAGCAGTTTTTTATCCATGAGTTTTGTCTTTGAGTAATTTCAAGAGTTGTTGGGAAAATGCCTCGGGCAATTCGGCATCGATGGGTAAATACCAGTAACGATCGGTGGCGAAGCGACGGCATTTGACGGCATCTTTTTCGGTCATGATCAGCGGGCGCTGGTCGTTGAATTGCAAATCGGCGGCACTAAACGGATGATGGTCCGGGAAGGCGTGGGTTTGGCAGTCCAGGCCGGCGCCGGCCAGTTGCGCGAAGAAGCGTTTGGGGTTGCCGATCGCGGCGACGGCATTAACGGCCATGCCCTTGAATTCTGAAAGCGGTTTACGTTCGCCGCTGTGCAAATTGACCAGTTGCCGGCCTTGGCATTGCATCGGCAATTCGCCTTCCAGCAATTCTTCCGGGCCGTTGACGACCACCAGATCGACCTGCTTGACCCGTTCCGGCGACTCGCGCAATGGGCCGACCGGCAGGCAATAACCGTTACCGAAGCGACGCTGACCGTCTATCACCACGATTTCGATATCGCGCTGCAACGCATAATGCTGCAAGCCGTCGTCGGAGATCAGTACGTCGCAAGCATGGCTAGACAACAATTGCCGCGCCGCCGCGACCCGCTCGGCACCGACCACCACCGGACAATCGCAGCGAACGGCCAACAGCACCGCCTCGTCGCCGACCTGGGCCGGATCGCTGTCGGCCGTGACCGCTTGCGGGCTGCTGCTGGCCGCACCGGCATAGCCGCGGCTGATCACGCCGGGTTTATAACCGTTTTGTTTCAAAAACTCGACCATCCAGATCACCAGCGGCGTCTTGCCGGTGCCGCCGACGGTGATGTTGCCGACGACGATGACCGGCACCGGCAGCTTGGTCTTTTTCAATACGCCGATGCGGTACAGAAAACGCCGCAAGCGCACCGCATCGACATAAAACATCGACAACGGCATGAACCAGGCCGAGATATACATCTCCTTGTACCAGGCATCCTCAAACCAGCGGACCAGTTTTTTGTTCATCGTTTTTCCGGTTGGTTGATCGCGAAGGTGATGTGATGAAAACCCAATTGATTGGCCACATCCAGCGCGCTGACCACCGCTTGATGCGGCGCTTTGCCGTCGGCGCTAATGATGAACGGCAACTGTCTGGATTCGCCGGCCGTTTGCGCCAAGGCGGCTTTCAAACCATCCAGATTTTGGTTGACCAGTTCGTGGAACTGGTTGTCGTCGCCAGCCAAGGCATAAGTACCCTTGACATCGACGTATAAATTGATGGTCTTGCCTTGCTCGTTGGCCTCGCTGCCTTGAGCCTCCGGCAGATTGATCTTCAGTTCGGAATGATGGCGAAATGTCGTCGCGACCATGAAGAAAAACAGCAAGACCAGCAGCACGTCTATCATCGGGATCAAGCCGATGTCGACCGGCGTGCGGCGTTTGCGGCGGAACTCCATCAGATGTCCTCTCTTTCGCCCTGCATGATGTCGATCAGGCGCAGCGACTCTTCTTCCATCCGCACCACGTGATCGTCAACCAAGCGCTCGAAATAGCGATGAAAAAACAGGCTGGGGATCGCCACCGTCAAGCCCGAGGCGGTACAGATCAAGGCTTCGGAAATACCGCCACTCAACACCGCAGGATCGCCCATGCCGCCGACCGCAATATCGGAAAACACCCGAATGATACCGTCCACGGTGCCCAGCAAACCCAGCAAGGGCGTAATAGAGGCGATGCTGCCCAAGGCGTTCAGATAACGCTCCATATCGTGGGTCACCTGGCGACCGACTTCTTCGATGCTGGCTTTCATGATCTCCCGGCCATGCTTGCGATTCAGCAAACCGGCGGCCAGAATCCGGCCCAAGGGCGAACTAAGCTTGATACGGCGAATGGTGGCTTCGTCGAGCTTGTTGTCGCGATGCAATTGCCAGATATACGGCACCAGATCGGTGGGAATAATGCGCTTGCGCTGCAAGGACCAAAAGCGCTCGCCGATGATCGCCATCGCCGCAATTGAACACAGGATGATAGGCGCCATCATCCAACCGCCGTTTTTAATAACCTCAAACACTTTTGCTATTCCTCATTGCTGAAACCAGCCGATTTTAACTCAATCCGGGTCGAGATTCGCGGGCCACGCCGACAAAGGCAATCAGCAAGGCCACGCAACAGACCATGGCGGCGATGATATACACCAGACGCCCGCCCAATATATCCCAGAAATAACCGCTATACAGGCTGCCAACCATGCCGCCCACACCGAAACTGACGCTGCTGTACAGCGCCTGGCCCTTGCTCTGGTGGCGTTTGCCGAAATATTGATACAACAACTGCATCGCCACCACATGCGCCACGCCGAAGGTTGCCGCGTGCAAAACTTGCGCGCAAATAATCAAGGCCAACGAATCGACGCCATCGGCGATCAACAGCCAACGCAACACGCTGAGCAAGAGCGCCCCCAACAGCAAACCGCGCGGCTTAAACCATTTCAGCAACTGACGCATCGCGATGAACAGCACCACTTCCGCAGCGACACCGGTGGCCCACAGCAAACCGGTCTCGGTGGCCGAATAAGCATGCTGTTTTAAGTAAACCGAATAAAACACATAGTACGGGCCGTGCGCGACTTGCAGCAGCATGTAAACCAGCAAAAAAGCCAGCAACTCCGGCTTCAGTAAAATCTGCCGGATGCCGGCGGCGTCGCTATGTTCGAAGCGCGGTCTGGCTTCCGGCGTGATCAGCGCCATCAGCCAATTCAGCAGCATCAAGCCGCCGATAATCCACGGCAAATAAGCAATGCTGAAATCATCCAGAAAGCGGCCAATGCCCAGTACCGCCGCGATAAAACCTATCGACCCCCACAGCCGGATCTGGCTATAGCGTTGCGGCTCGGCTTGCAGATGAAACAGCGTCGCCGCCTCGAATTGCGGCAGCGTAGCGTTCCAGAAGAAGCTGAAAATCACCGTCACGGCGGCGAACCAGAAATAATCGCTGCGGTACAAAAACGCCGCGAAGCACAGCACCGACAGCAAGGACGTGACGCGGATCAGGCGCAGATTGCGGCCGGTTTTGTCGGCCAGCCAACCCCAGTAATTCGGCGCGATGATTTTGGTGGCCACCAGCAAGGCCGTCAGTTCGCCGATTTCAGTAGCGACGAAACCGACTTGCTTGAGGTACAGACTCCAAAACGGCAGAAACGCGCCCAGCGTGGCGAAATAGCAAAAATAAAAGCCGGATAAGCGCCAGTAAGGTACGCTCATTCAGCGCAGGATCGGCAATCCGGAATTTACATGCAGATTTTGAGCGCGATGCCGTAGCAAATGATCCATTAACACCAGCGCCACCATCGCTTCGGCGATCGGCGTGGCGCGGATGCCGACGCAAGGATCGTGACGGCCTTCGGTGACCACTTCGATAGGCTCGCCTTTGCTATTGATGCTACGCCCCGGTAAGCGCAGGCTGGAAGTGGGCTTCAACGCGATCCGGGCGATAATGTCCTGGCCGCTGGAAATGCCGCCCAAAATACCGCCGGCATGATTGCTCAAAAAGCCGGCCGGGGTGATTTCGTCGCGGAATTTTGTGCCCTTGCTATCGATACAATCGAAACCGTCGCCGATTTCCACGCCTTTTACTGCATTGATGCTCATCAAGGCATAAGCCAGTTCGGCATCCAACCGGTCGAAGATCGGCTCACCCAAGCCTGGCGGCACGTTGTTGGCGATTACTTCTATCTTGGCGCCTATCGATTCACCTTCCTTGCGCAGGGCATCCATGTAGCTTTCCATTTCCGCAACCTTGCCGGCATCCGGGCAAAAAAACGGATTGTTGGGGATTTCATCCCAGTCGAACTGTTCGATTTTGATCGGCCCCAGTTGCGACAGATAGCCGCGCACCTGAATGCCGTGCTGCTGGAACAAATATTTCTTGGCAATCGCGCCGGCCGCGACCCGCATCGCCGTCTCGCGCGCCGAGGAGCGGCCGCCGCCGCGATAATCGCGGATGCCGTATTTTTGCTGATAGGTGTAATCGGCGTGGCCAGGGCGGAAGCTTTCGGCGATTTTGCTGTAATCCTTGGAGCGCTGATCGGTGTTTTCGATCAGCAAGCCGATTGGACAACCGGTGGTTTTGCCTTCGAACACGCCGGAGAGAATTTTCACTTCGTCGGCTTCGCGGCGCTGCGTGGTGTGCCGCGAAGTACCGGGTTTACGCCGGTCCAGATCGCCTTGCAGATCGGCCTCCGACAATTCCAGTCCGGGAGGGCAACCGTCGACGATGGCGCCTAGCGCCGGGCCGTGGCTTTCGCCGAAGGTGGTAACGGTGAACAGTTTGCCTATGGTATTTCCGGACATAAGTTATAGAGCGCTAGCAAAGAGTGAGTGATAAAGATCGACTTGTTCGGCGGTGAGCAGGAACACGCCGTCGCCGCCATGCTCGAATTCCAGCCAGTGGAACGGCACGTTCGGGAACATGTCCTGCAAGGTTTCGGCACTGCTGCCGACTTCGATAATCAAGATGCCCTGCTCCGCCAGATAATGTTTGGCATCCACCAAGATGCGCAAGACCAGATCCAGACCGTGTTCGCCGCCCTTGAAGCCCATGGCCGGCTCGGCATGAAACTCTGCCGGCAGATTTTCCCATTCGGCGATGGCGACATAAGGCGGATTGCTGACAATGATGTCGTAAGGCTTGGCCGGCAACTCGTTGAACAAATCGGATTGATACAGCTCGACCTGATGTTCCAACTGATGTTTTTGCACATTGATCTGCGCGACCGCCATCGCATCGTCTGACAATTCCACCGCGTCGACTTGCGCATCCGGAAACGCGTAAGCGCAAGCGATGGCGATACAGGCGCTACCGGTGCATAAATCCAGAATATTGAACACCTGGGTTTCGTCCACCCAAGGCTCGAAGCGTTCGGCGATCAGCTCGGCAATCGGCGAGCGCGGCACCAGCACCCGTTCGTCGACATAAAACGACAGGCCGGCAAAGATCGCTTCGTGAGTCAGATAGGCGGAAGGCTTGCGCTCGTTAATCCGGCGCTCGATCAACGCAACCACCGCCTCGCGTTCGGCCAAGGTCAATTTCGCATCCAGATAGGCATGATCCAGATCATAAGGCTGGTGCACTGTATGCAACACGATCGCCGCCGCCTCGTCCAGCGGCGCGACTGTGCCGTGTCCGAGAAAGATCTCATGCTCGGCAAAGCGGCTGGCGGCCCAGCGAATATAGTCTCTGATGCTGACTAGGGTTGTGATAACATCCGGGCCTGTTATATTCATAGCGTGTCTATACTTAGAAATACGTTTAAAAATGCAGGGGCGGATTTTAAACCAAACCCCGCCTCTTGTCCGAATAAAGCAAAGTTCATGACCGAAACCCAATCCCATCCGTTGTCCGCCAAGCTGGCAAAAAATCGCCTCTATCAAGATTGCTTTAAATACATGCAATCGGATTCCTTGGCCTTGCCGACCATTCCCGACGTCTCGGTAAAAATCCGCCGCGCCATCAACGAGCCCAGCGCCAACAGCAATAAAATCGCCAGAGTCGTGCAAATCGACCCCAGCATCACCGCCCGTTTGGTGAAGATTTCCAATAGCCCGCTGTACCGCGGCCGGCGCCGCATCGAAAGCTGTCCGGAAGCCTTGACCCGGCTGGGCTTGAAAGCGGCGCAGGACATCATTACCGCCTTTGCGTTAAAAGCGGTATTCAATGCCAAATCGCCGGTGATCCGCCGCAAGATGCAGGACTTATGGGCTCACAGCAGTTACGTCGCGGCGATCAGCGCGGTGTTTGCCCATAAAACCCCCGGCTTCGATCCGGACCGAGCCATGCTGGCCGGCTTGATTCACGACATCGGCGTGGTGCCTATCCTGGCTTATGCCGATCGCCAGCCGGATATTCTGGAAAATCCCACCGATCTGGCCGACGCGGTGCGTGAACTGCGCGCGCCCATCGGTGTGCAAATCGTCCGAAAATGGGATTTTCCCAGCGATTTTGAAGATGTGATTATCCATGCCGAGAACTGGCACCGCGATAGCGGCGAGAAAGCCAGTTATGCGGACATCGTGATGATCTCGCAATTGCACAGTTTTTTCGGCAAGATAGACATCAAGCAAATGCCGAAACTGGACGAGTTGCCGGCCTATAAGAAATTGGCGGCCGGTAATCTCGATGCCGATCTCAGCCTCAACATTCTCGACCAGGCCAAGGATGAAATCGAGAATATCCGGCAAATGCTCAGCTAAAGACTATCAACCACCGTCACTGGCATTATCGCCAAGTTAAGGAATAATCTGACCCGACCGTCAATCCGGATTGTCTATCCCGGAACAAACGAAGTCTATTTTTTACCGTAAAGAGGAGTAAGCCGATGAAACCCATCTTACCGTTAGCCATTCTGTTGGCGACTTTCTTCGCAAGCCAGGCCAGTGCCGGCTCTCTGGCCAACGGCAGCTGGCAACCCAGCGGCTGCGGCAGCGTCCCGGAAGCGCCTACTGTGGACGGCGGCAACATCGATGCCTACAACAAAAGCATTGCCGCGATTAATACCTGGCAGCAGAAATCCCGCGATTATTTCGAGTGCTTGATCAAGGAAGCCAATACCGATAACGGCATCATCGCCGACCATGCCAATCGGGCCCAGGCCAAATACCGGGAAACCGTGGAAAAAATCGGCGCCGAAGCCGAAGCCGCCAAGAAAAAACTGGATAAGGAATAATCCCCTCGCAGCCGGACGGGCCAGCGCCGTTGGCCCGTCCGATCCGCATAGCCGGTCGCCGTCATGCGCCGCGCGACGATTTGTCATAAAATCCACCTATCGAGATAGACGGGCAAACCGGGCCGAAAAAACCCGCTTCTTGATCGACATCAAACTCCAGCAATCCAATAGACACCTCATGAAAAAAATCGACATCAAGCTGCTGCTCTTAATGGTCAGCGTGCTGTTAAGCGGCTGCGCCAGCATCGGCAAGGGCATTACCGAAGCCATTCTGGAAAAACAGGAAGAAGAAGACACTCGCATCTGCGAGATTAAGGGCGAAAAATTCAACGGGATTAAGCCGCAGTTGCAGGTACCCAACCGCAAGATGAAACTGTTGATGGTACACGGGGTCGGCAATCACCCGCCCGGCTATTCCACCCAATTCATGGAAAAACTGGCCAAGGAATTGGAGCTGAATGTCACCGCCAAAAACGACAAAAATATCGCGCTGGCCGATCCGAAAGACCCGGCCAAGCCTATGGGCAATCTGCGGATCCATCGCTATCTGGACCAGAATAAAGACCAGGAAATGCTGTTTTACGAATTTACTTGGTCGGAAATTACCGCCAAGGACAAGGAAGTGTTGTCTTACGATAATTCCGGCGAACAGTCGTTTCGACGCGCCGAGGTCAACGATCTGCTGAAGAAGTTTTCCAACGATACCGGCCCGGACCCGATTATTTATCTGGGCGAAAAACGCGAGGACATTTTGGTGGCGTTCGCCCAATCGTTTTGCTGGATGATTAGCGGCGGCTGGGATAGTCTGCCGGACGATGTCCATCAAGTGTGCTCATCAAAAAACGTCACGCCGTTTTACAACGACAGCTATGCCTTCGTCTCGCACAGCCTGGGCAGC
Source organism: Methylomonas montana (assembly GCF_030490285.1). NCBI lineage: Bacteria > Pseudomonadati > Pseudomonadota > Gammaproteobacteria > Methylococcales > Methylococcaceae > Methylomonas > Methylomonas montana. The sequence continues at coordinate 3,061,632 of NZ_CP129884.1, forward strand.
CGTATCACCATCGACGGATTGCAACATATCGCCTCGATACTAGGTAATGGCGAAACCGCCACCTATTACACGGCATTAAACAATGTGTTGAAAAACAAGGAAGTACCAATCTACATGATGTCCAACCAATTGCCGATGCTGCAATTGGGGCGGGCCTTGCCGGAAATCAGCAATCAGGATAACGCCTATTGCCGCGCCAATGGCGAGAAGTACACCGAACGTTTTCTGTCCAAAACATCCATCATCGCTTTCAGCGATCCGAACGATTTATTGAGTTATGCGATCCCTGACGACTTTGTCAATAAATACCTAGACTCACGACTCTGCTTCAATGTCACCAATATCAACATCAATGTCGCTAGAGTCTACGACGCGTTCGGTTTGGGCAAGCTAGCCAACCCGATGGATGCCCATATCGGCTACGATACCGACGACCGCGTCATCGCGCTGATCGCCAAAGGCATCGCCAACGAGCGCACTGCACCGATCGTCAAGGAGCGTTGCAATTGGATCGAGACGATCGATTAAGGGCAGGTATTTTCTAGCAATGATCCTCAGAACCGTTCCCGGCTTCGGGAACGGCTAACCGATTAGACTTCAATCAGCAGCAGCGCTTGACTCCACTCCATTTACGCCGGGTCTCGGCGGCGAAAAACGCCTTGCGACTGAGCGGGGCTTGCGCTTCCTCGAGATGGTGGCTCCGCCAATGTGCCAGGTAACGTTCGTAGGCTGCATCACCGTTAAGATTACGCCAGCATTGCATCAACCAGCCATAAGCCAAACGCTTGCTCATCGCAAGCCTAGCCTTCGCCATTATGTGGCGCCAGCTTGACACACTCGAACATCAACTCGTCGAACTCGTCCTCGCTGTGTTTATCCAGATTGTATTGTAGGCCGCACTCGCGCTTCTCGTGGATATGCTTGATCATGCCGTGTATCGATACCGGCACTCTCGACTCCGGCAACACGATCGAAATTCGCAGTTCTGCATCTTCCACAGCCTGCCCCAGAGGTTCCTTCAAACGAATCTTGATGCCGCTGTAACTCATGTCGACCACTTGGCCGTCGATGATGATTTCGCCGCCCGGCGGTGGCGGATCGATAATGATATGCGCCGCCAATCCTTCCGGGTTAAAGCGAATTCGGGTGCGATTTTCGTTATCCACTGCAATGCTCCATATTGGGTTGCCGAGAGTATAGGCAGAAACGGTACGGCGGCAAAATTTATCTGCGGACAGTGCTCTAGTGCTGCGGTGCCGGTGTCATCCAATAACGTCGGCGCCGCTCGCGTTCCGACTGCACCTTTATCGGCTCATCGGCGCTGGAAAGGCTAACAGCGCCTTGGTTTGCGCTACTTAACCAAGGTATCCCCAGCTGTTTATAACGCTCGACAACCTGCCGATGCGGAAAACCGAAACGGTTCAGATAGCCGGCCGGAATTAATATCAGCTCGGGATCGACTCGTTCCAGAAAAGCCAAGCTGGAGGAGGTTTTGCTGCCATGATGCGGCGCCAACAACACGCTGCTGGCTAATTTTTCAGCGTATTGATGCACTAGCCAGCTTTCCGCCGCTTGCTCGATATCGCCCGTCAACAGAAAGCTATGCCGCCCCGCCTCAACCCGCAACACACACGAATTATCGTTTTCCCCGGCGAATTCCGCTTCCGGCGGCGACAGCACTGTAAAGTCCACGCCATCCCAGCGCCAGGCTTGTCCAGCCCGGCAATACTCGCCGTGTGGGCGTTCGGCCCATGCAGCGACGCTGCTCATCGTTCGCTCAACCGGCAACTCTTTCAATAAGGTTTCCGCGCCGCCCGCATGGTCGTTATCGCCATGACTAATCACCAAAGCATCGATTCGCGCGATGCCTTGCTCGCTCAGGAACGGCAACAACACCGAATCGCCCATATCGGAAAATTCCGAATAACGGGCGCCGGTATCAAACACCAGAGTATGTTCGGCGGTTTGGACGACCGTCGCCAAGCCCTGCCCGACATCCAGCATGCTCAACCAGGCTTCGCCGGGTTTGGGTTTATCCCCCGCGACCACTAGCAGCGGCAGAAACAGCAAGGGGCTTAAATGACGGCAGGGGAAACCGCGCGGCGCCAGCCACAGCAAAATGCCGACACCCGCCAATGCCATGCCGTACCAAGGCGGCGGCAGACAAGACACGCTGGCCAAAGGCAAGTCCGCCATCACCGAAAGCAGCCACCACAAGCCTTGCAGCATATAATCCAGCACAGTCAACATCAACGACGCCAGCCACGGCCAGACAAACAGCAAAACCACCGCCAACAAGGCCGCCGGCACGATCAATATCCCGATCACCGGCACGGCCAGCCAGTTGGCGACCGGCGATATCAACGACACTTGCTGAAAAAACACGATTAATAACGGCGACAAGCCGACTGCTGTCGCCCATTGAGCCAGCGCGGCTTCGCGCCAATGCGACCGCCTTGCCAGCCTGCCCGCCGAGATATAAATCAACAAGGCCACCGCCGCGAACGATAACCAGAAACCCACCGACAACACCGCCAAGGGATCGAACAGCAGCACAGCCACTAAGGCCAGCAACAATATCTGCATCGGCGCGGTATTACGTTGCCAGGCGATGGCCGCCAAGGCCACGCCGAGCATGATCACCGCCCGTAAGGTCGGCACCGAATAACCGGCCAAACCGGCATAAAACAATGCCGCCAGCCAGGCAGACAAAGCCGCTGCCCGTTGCGGCGCTACGCCGAGTATACCCGTCCAAGCCCAAAGCCGGCGGACCCAAAGATAAACCAGGCCGGCAATCAAGCTGATATGCGAGCCGGAAATCACAATCAAATGCACGACACCGGTGGTTCTGAACACCTGCCATTGCTGCTGGGTGATGGTGTTCTGACTGCCTATCGTCAAGGCTTTGATCACCCCAAGTTGCTCGCCGCCCGGCAAAGCCGCATCCAGCCGGTCGGCAATCGCTTGTCGGAAAATAGCAAAATATTGGGCGATGCCAGGTGAAATATCGATGCGGCGCGGCACCGGTTTAGCCCGTAGATAACCGGTCGCACCAATCCGATTGGCAAACAGCCAGGCCTCATAATCGAAACCGCCGGGATTGAGCCGGCCATGCGGTTTTCGCAGTTTTACGTTCAATTCCCAGGCTTGCCCGGCAGCCAAACTCAGATCCGGGTAATACCAACTCAAACGAATCTTGTCCGGAAAATCGCTAGCCGGTTCTGTCACCACAAAATCGAAACTCAGCCTTTGCGCCTGGGCTTGCGGCAAACTGGAAATGTAACCCCGCACCGCCACTTCAGCATTTTGATAGGCATCCGGTAATTGCTGGTCCATGCGCCAGCTACCGTATAGACTCGCCCACAATATTCCGCCCGACAACGCAAAAATCCGCCAATAACGCCGATAAGCCGACAGCAGACAAGCGCAAGTCAGCGCCGCCAATTCAAACATGTCGGGTAATCGGCTAAATTGTTGAACGGCGACAATGCCCAACAGGAACGACAAGCTGATCAAGCTCACCCAATCACCGTTTATACATAGTCTTTCCTTCGTGAAACAAGCCTTTACTCCCTACCAAATAATATCAGCGGCTAATCTTGATCAACGCAGTCTAGCGGATTTTTTAGGGTTGTCGTGGTGGGCCAATGGGCTGGCTACTGGTGATGACCGATTTAATCCTGCAAAATAGCACCCATCAGGCAGCAAACCATGCTCGCCGTGCCGCTTGTTAAACCACTTCAATCATAAAACCAACCGATTCCAACCAGAAATGTCAGAAACTCAGCATCCCTTGATCGTCCGTCCGCGCTTCATCGTCAACGGCCGAAAATGGTGGCGGCTATGCCATATTTACCTGGCACTGAGCCTGGGTTTGCTGTTTGCGCTGATCGGCCTGACCGGCAGTTTAAGTATTTACCGGGAAGAGTTGGATAGTCTGTTCAATCCCCAACTAAGCATAGCCACGCCGTCAGGCCCAGCCTTGTCGCTGGATAAGATTATCGCCTCGGTACGCACCGCTCACCCCAATCGGCATGGCGCCTGGACCTTGGAGATGCCGCGCTCGCCGGACGGCATGATTACCGCCTGGTTTGAAACACCCAAGGAAAGCGTCGACGCGTTTTACGCGCCGCTGATGGTGTCGGTCAATCCTTATACCGGCGAAGTAGCGGCCAGCCGGTTTTGGGGGCAAACGCTGACGACTTGGCTGCTGGATCTACATACTCAGTTGCAGTTGGACGGCTTCGGCCGCAACGCACTGGCTGCACTCGGCTGCTTGTTGATGCTGTCGGTGCTGAGCGGCTTGTACTTATGGTGGCCGGGCTGGCGGCAACTGCGTAGCGCTTTTACGGTGCGTCACGATGCCGGCTTGATGCGCTTAGTATTCGATCTGCATAGACTGCTGGGATTAGGCAGTTCGGCGATTTTATTGCTGCTAGCTTTTACCGGCTTTCATTTGGCCTACCCTAGCCTGCTGGAAAGTTTGACCGCCGCTGCCGGCATGGGTCACGGCGATGCCGGCCCCAATGTCCGCAGCACCGCGATACCCAACGACCGACCGGTCAGCCTTAGCGAAGCCATACTGGTCGCGCGCGGACCGTTCCCCAGTTCGGAAGTGCGGCGTATTACCACGCCGGTCGGCGAATTGGGTACCTATCGGATCAATCTGCGCCAACCCCACGAGATCAATCAACACCATCCGTTTACCACGGTCTGGGTGGACCGCTGGAGCGGCCAGATTCGCGACGTGCAAAACCCCAGCAAATTTTCGGCTGGCCAGACCTTCACCACTTGGCTCTGGCCGCTGCATACCGGCGAAGCCTTCGGCAAAGGCGGCCGCTTGCTGTGGTTCTTCATAGGCCTTACGCCTGCGCTGCTATTCCTGAGCGGCCTGCTGCACTGGCTATACCGGCATGATTTGGTCGCCGATCGGCAAATCGACTGGCAGCGCTTGGCGGCGTCGGCCCGGACCGATTCCGTCAAGCTGACCAGCCGCTTTGTGCGGCATGCTTCGCAAGTTTTAAAACCTTTGCTGAGCAAAGCGCTGCTAGTATGTCGCGCTTGGCTGGCCCGGCTCCAAGCTTAAGAGCACTTGACCGGATCGATCGTAACTGTTCAGGGGTTTATGTGTTATGTTTCAACGTAAGCGCGGCCAAAGATAATTCCAGACCCAAGGTAACACTCATGCAAATCGGAAAAACCAATACGATGCTCAATATTTTCGGCGCAGCGGTTTTACTGGGCGGTTGTGCGACGACACCAGTCGCCGATTCCCAGGATCCCTGGGAAGGCTGGAATAGAAAAGTACAGACCTTTAATGATCGGTTCGACGATTATCTGATGAAACCGGTGGCCCGGGGTTACCGTTGGATAACGCCTAGCTTTGTCGACACCGGCGTCAGCAATTTTTTCGGCAATATCGGCGAGGTGCGCGTGCTGATTAATAATGCCTTACAGGGCAAGCTATTAATGGCCGGCATGGACGGCGCCCGTTTTTTGGTCAATACCACGGCCGGACTGGGCGGTTTATTCGATGTCGCCAGCGAAATCGACTTACCCCGGCACAAGGAGGATTTCGATCAAACCTTGGGCTATTGGGGCGTTGAGCCTGGCCCTTACCTAGTACTGCCCTTTCTGGGGCCGAGTTCCCCGCGCGGCTTGTTCGGCTTGTTGGGCGACACCGCGATGAACCCCATCAGCTACACCGGCCTTTATTTTACGTCAGCCTGGACATCGCGAGCGGTATCGGGCGGTTTGGGCGCGCTGAATGCGGCTGATTTACGTGCCGATAATTTAGAAAACGAGAAAATCGCCAGCGAAGCGGCCTTGGATCGGTATGCGTTTTTCCGTGCCGCCTATATTTCGCAACGCCATTATCTGGTTCACGACGGCAACGTGCCGCCCGAAGAGGAATTTAATCTGGATGATTTGGACGAAACCCTGTCGCCCGTCACCCCTTATTGATCGGCACTCGGCTGCGCGACTTGGCCAAGTCGCGCAGCCTCTGAGAACCAGATTATAGGGTGTCGAACGATGCCTCTTTAATCATGCAATCAAACCGCAAAATTAAGCTGCTGCACACTTCCGGCGGTGCCTTGCTCCGTTAAATAAATGCCGCTGCTGGCGACCTCGCCCAGCGTCCGGTTAGCCGCGTCTTTGATTTGAAACGGCGTGGTGAGGTGGCCCAAATAAATCGCGCCGACGTTTTTATCGCCCAAGGCCAACAGTTGTTGCGAGCCGTCGTCGTAGCGCTGCCAGATTCTTAGCTGCGCATAGATCGCATCCGCTGCGTCGATGAACTGGTTTTTATCGTCGTCGTAAGCCGCTAGTTCGACAAAACCGTTGCCGGTTTTAGGTCCGAACAGTTCGGAACCGTCGTTGATTTGCCCGTCCTGATTTTTGTCCAGCGCTAACATACCACTACCGGCCTTCAAGCCGGCGATTTGATCCAGACTGCCGTTGGCGTCGATATCGAATTGAAAGCGCGTGCTGCTAAGTTCGGCGGCAGTGCCTTCAAAATTGATCACCAAAGGATCGGTTTTCGCCGCATCGCCGGCGCGGATGCTCAAATTCGACTCGGTATAGAATGAGCGGCTCATCGACAAGGACACCGAAAAACTGAAACTTTGCCCGTCTTTGGTGGCGATACTGCCTTCCGCGCTGAAGCTGGTGGTCTCGCTCTCGAAGTAAGAAGACGATTGCTGATAAACCAAACCGTAACCTTCGCGTGCCGGCGCGGACGGCGTGGCGGCCGGCGGTTGTTGCGGCGCTTGTATGCTGAGTTGATCGGCTTCGCCCGCGAAGTCTTTGGGCGACAATAATTTGAAGTCGTGACCGGTGATTTCTTTAACCAGGCGCCTGATGATTTGCAGGGTCAGATTATCCATGGAATCCAGCGGTTGATCGGTATCGACAGACTGTGTTTCGGTCGATGCCGTTTTTGCAGCATCGCTCAGTTTAACCGTATCTTTCAGTCGCCCGTAGTCTCGAGCGTGTTCGGCTCTGTCGGGCTTTTTCTCGGAGTTATCGGTCCAAAACCGCAAGGATTCGCTACGCTTGGCCAGCTGTTGCAGCTGATGCTGGCCTTGAAATTTGATGGCGGAGTTCTCGATAATCATGGCAGCCCCCTCGGCATACTTGTTTCCAGCAAGGTAGCGGCCAACCGACAGGAAAGTTAAATATTTAATTTATCTTCTATTTTTTGTTTATAGTTCAGGAAATGCACGGTCTGCAACAGCTCGACATGCTCCACGCCCAGCACTCGGCAAGGTACGTCTATTTCAGTGATATGAAAGGGATAGTCGTCGTGACTTTTCCGGAAGCCCAGTATATGCGCTCTGATTTGTTTAAAACTATCGGCATTAGCGACGGAAAATTTCCGTTCGTTGCAATAAATAGCCAGGCTACCGGCCTCCTCGCTGGCAATCCTGACTCTCAGATCCATCACACTGGCGCTAAGCCTTACTTGCACAGCCTGACAGGACAATACACCCGCAGAGTTTCTCTGGATTTCGTAACATTTAACCGTTGACCCTTCCGCCAATTGGGCTTGTGCCAATAAGGTAGCCAAAAAGACGGAATAATGCGTCAATACATGTTCCGGATTGGCATTGTTGTGCTGACGCACAAACAGCGCGCCTTTTTCGTCGATGACATAAACCCCAATGTATTTGCTAGTCGCATGGTAGAACAGCTGAATCACATCGGCGGCATTATGGCTGTACAGAAACGGTATAAACGTTTGATCTAGCACATAAGCATCAAAAAACACCGGGGAAAACTGTTCAGACGGCTTGGCCAATTCCTGTAACAGCTGATTATGCGTATCCAGCCGATAATAGCTCAAGCTGTCGCTTTTGATCTGAAACACGCAATAACCGGCTTCGGCGGCGATAATATAGCGTTGTAAGCCGTTAGATTCCGCAGCAAAACACTTCAACAAATTGCCGAACAAAGCTTCTATGCGGAAAGTGATGCTTCTGCCGCGCACCGGGGTGTAACACAATACTTGCAGCTTGTCGGCCGTGATGGGAGTAACGCTATTATTGAAAATATCGATGAGGCAATTGAAAACGCCATCCAACCCGACATAGCGTTGTAAAGTTGCTTCCCCCCAGTTGGACACCGACAATTTTTGGATACTCTGCACAAAACACTGCCGACTGTCGCCGTAACTGAGCGGATCGGAGCGATCGCTCATCACCAATTGCTGACTATTAGCATCAATGGCCAGGCTTTCGCCAAGATTGATCAGTACCAGCGACGATGCTATCCGATTGGGCGTACCGTATACCTCCAGATCGTTTTCCCTACCGCCCATATAACGGCTTAATAACGCATTCAGCTCGCTAAATAGCTGATATAAATCGTTATTGGCTATTTTAAGACTTTGTGTCACCAACTGCAGATTAAGCGATTTTTTATATAAACCGTTCACCACCGCCCAGCACAAAACTTCCAGCAAACTCTCGCCTTGCTTGATAATTGTTTCCGGGAAAGCTTGCTGCGAGGTGATTCTATCGATGTATAAACACCAGTTTGTCGGCGTATCGTCGGCAGTGACCTCCACGATGACCAAAAGATCGGGCTTGGCCTGAACGGTGGCTCGGGTGGTCAATACTTCGATCTTGCCAGGGCGCTGATCCAGTGCGGCCCGTAATTTACGGGTGATCAATGTCAAGTCCTTGTTTCCCAGCTGAGCCTGATCCAACGGCAAACCGGCGAATTTCAAAATCATCCGTAGACATTGCTGCAATTGATCGCGAATCACGACATGTTCGACACTCGCCTTTTTAATATCCCAAAATTTTTGACTGGCCAAATTGTCCAGCAGATCATCCGGCCATTGCCATTGGGTCGCTACACTGTACAAATAATCTTCACGCCGCAGGCGTATCCGGTTTTCCGTCGCATTTTCGGAAGCCGCCATGATTTTTATGTAAAAACATTCCCGGATCAGATTGAGCCGCTGCCGGGAATGCGCTTGGCGAAGATATTCGTCGACTTTACGATAGATCAGCAAGTAAGGGTCCATACTATCGACGCTGAAATCGCCCTGATAAATAGCTTGTTTCAAAGAGACGCATAGCCATTGCGGGTCGGGAAATTCGCTGGCATAACTTTCCATGAGCAGCAGTTTTAACAACGATTTATGTGGCGACGTCAGGGATTTATATATTTGCCAAAGCGTGGCGCTGACAAATTCGGCCAGCGGCATATCTTGCAGCCCGCCGAAATCGATGACATCCGCTTCCGAAACAAACCGATTTTCCAGCAAATGCGCGACATACTGTTTGTAGTTTTTTTCCTGCTGCGGAGGCACTAGCCACCAAACCGGCACCCTCCCGGCGATATAAATCGAGGTTCGGTAAAACTCTTCCAATAACAAATAATGCTGGGTCTCGCCGCTACTTTCCTTGGAAATGGGTGTATTTTCGCCGCGTAAAAACTGTTCGGCATCGATCAGAAAAAAATGCACCTCAATTTTTAACGATGCCGCCCATTTTTCCACTTCCTGAGCTTTTTGGCGCAATTCATTCAGTTCATCGTCCGCCAGGCTTGGCGAGTGACAAAGCCAGATATCAATATCGCTGTCTTTTGAAAAAGCCATACTACCGGCGCTACCCATGAGAAAGATAGCCTGGATAGGATAATGCCTAAGCGCCTTGCGTTTATAAGCAAAGCCCTTGGAAAACTGTTTGGCGACGTCGGTCGTCTGCTTATTGGGCGTGTAATCGGGAATACCGGCCGGACCTTCCAGCGATACGAAACCGGGTAATAAGGGATGATTCTGATGAAATAACAAAGGCAACAGCTTCAAGAAATCTTGCTGGCGGGGTTGCAGGAAACCCTGTACCTGCTGCAAACGCAGCTGATTGAAATTCTTGAAACGCTGAGCCACTGCGTGTAGATCTTTTTTGCTGATCTCTTCGCCTGGCGCGCCTAGATGGATAGGTAAGAATCGGTTAGTCAAAATCGCCGCGCCAAAATCAAGTGTGTGGCCAGTATAGAAGAAAATCAGCCCGGCTTGTGGAAGTTAAGCTGCACAAAACGACCGTTGCCATCGTCGAAGCAGGTAAAACGCGTCAAGCAGCCGTGGGGAACTTCGATCCGAAAGCTATGCGTGGCCGGCATATCGAATACATGCGCAAATAATGCCCGAATCACCCCGGCATGCGTCACCACCAGCAATTTTTGCCCAGCACGATCAGCCAACAGACCTTCCCAGCCATTACGCACTCTTTCGGCAAAGTTTGGGTAAGTTTCGGCATTGGGTGGCGGATATTTGACCGGATCGAGATAAAAAGCCTGTAATGCGTCCGGCGAATGCAGGCCGATTTGTTCGGCTGTCTGGCCTTCCCAATCGCCAAAATCGATTTCCATCCACGCCGGTTCGACCAGCAACTCCAATTGCTGCTGTTCGCACCAGGCTGAGGCAAACGAACGGCAACGCCGTAACGGCGAACAAATCACCGCATCCCACTGCCCTTCCCCGCATTGGCTATACATCTGTCGCCAACCGCGCTCGGTCAACGGATCATCGGTGATACCTCGGTAATACTGTCCGCCTCGGGCTTCGCCATGGCGGAGAAAATCAACTGTGATCGGCTCGATCATAACAATTAATTTCGACCCAAAGGGAAACTCAAGTATTCAGGGTATCCATCAAATCGATCATGAATTCCATTTCTTCATCCTCGATGCGTTGCCATGCGTTAAAGCCCAGGCTGGCCAAAACACCGCTGCCTTTTTCGTCTTTATCCATCTCGACCAGTATTTTCTGAATATCATCGCGCCGGCTTTGCAGTCTGGGGCCTATCATCAAGGAATGATAAATCACGCTGATTTGGCTACGCACCAATATCCGCAACTGCTTTTTAATCACACTGGACAGATTATCGTACGCCTCTGCCAAAATGATGCCGACATCCGCCTCGCCTTTTAACAGGTGTTTGGCAACCAGTACGTGATTATCCGACAGCAGCGGCACGATATTCTCGGCCCCCAAATCGGCCGGTTCCAACATAATCATACCCATCAAACGCACATCGGGATCGTCTGTGAATGCCACCCGGGTGTTCGGCATCAACTCGGCCACATCGTGGACATGGCTGTCGGCGTTGACGGCGATAATCGCTTCGTCCGATTCGCCATTGGCACGGACTAGCGGCAAAAACCCCTTTTCTCTCACCAACATCGCCGCATCGAAGGGATTGGCGTAGACCAGATCGATCTTATCGGATGCTATCGCCTGATGCAGGTCATGATAGTGGTTATACATCTCCAGATGTATCGCTTCGCCGGTTTGTTTTTGCAACCAGGTATTGAAGATATACCAACCCGACAGGCGATCTGGGGCGAAATCCGGACTCACTGTAAACATGAAAGACATGACGATTCCTCTAATCAAAAAAGTGTCGGATACAGCTTGATGCATTCATCAACTTTACTGCGTGAAGGTTTTCTACGCACCGAGGTATAACCCACCACCTTGCCGCCACGCACATTGGGAATCACCGTGGCTTTTACCCAATAAAAACCGCCGTCCTTACGCAAGTTTTTGACAAAACCCTGCCATTTTTCGCCTCTGGCCACCGTATCCCATAAGTCTTTGAAGGCAACGGCCGGCATGTCCGGATGCCTAAGAATATAGTGCGGCGCGCCGAGCAATTCGGCTTCGCTGTAACCCGACATTTCCACAAACGAACGATTTACGTGAGTGATGACGCCATCCGGGCTAGTGGTGGACACAATCAATTTGCCGTCCGGATAAGGCGTTTCGATCTCGGTATACAGCACTTTTCGGGATTTGCCGTCGTAATAGGTAAGAGTCGTATCCTGGTACTCGCCAACGATGTCTTCCGGTTTCATATCAACGATCATGATTTACTCCAGATTGCCGTTCGAGGATTACAACATTTCGGAAATGCTTTCCGCGGCACGCTTGACGTCCAGAAAGATCAACCCCAGTTTGGCATTAGGCTTCGCCAGTACCGTCAATACCGCTTCATTGCCGGCATAGGTCATCAGCACATAGCCTCTAGCGCCTTTGATCAACACCTGCTCCAAACTGCCACGATTCAACTCCTGCGCTGTCCTATCGCCCAAGGACAGCATCGCGGCACTCATCGCGCCAACCCGGTCTTCGTCCATTCCAGCCGGCAATACCGAAGCCATCATCAAGCCATCGGTGGAAATCACGCCCGATGCTTCAATATCCGCCGAGGTTCCGTTCAGTTCGGTCAAAACCGAAGTCAGCATATCCGCTTTCATAATTCAATTCCTCTCCAATGTGTGATGTTGCAAAGCGCTCAGTTTGAAACGTCAATCGCTCTTCTTTAAATAACGCGTAATCAAAGCCCAGGCCAAAGTCACGAACTCGGCATGGTTAAAATGCGGAATCCCCGTTATCGCCAGTACGAAACGGTGGCTACCTATGAACATGGGCCAAAAACCAATTTGACTGTTGCCGAAAGGATCGACGATAGCCCAGGCATGACTGGATATACCCATATTGTTAATCAACAATCCGGAACGACGCTTATGCACCGTCGCCAATTCGGCGCTAAGGGCGGACAACTCCTCGGCCACTTCATGAGGAAAGCCGCTGCAAGCCAAATAAAATCCCTGATCGTCGGCCAGCAATACCTTGCCGCTTTCCGATATTTTCCCCAACAAGTCCGGCAAAATATCCTCCAGCGCCCCTTGTGGCGACTGCATGACAGCATCGACGCCCTGCACCCAACCCAGCTTTTGGCAATACAACAATAATTGCAAGGCCTTCTCTTCGTCGTCGGTTTCCATTAGCTTTAGCAATTGCTGAACATTTAAAGCCGGTGTCTGTTCCTGCTGCAGCAAGCGGATTAAAAATCGCCGCGTCTTGTCGGCCTCCGGAGAGGAAACCGCGTAATAAGCACCTGCGGGTGTCGGGTACAAATACAAGCCATCGATCAGTTTGAATTTATCCATCGCAATTACCCTGCCAAGCCCGGATCCAGCGAATACAATAAGGCCTGCACCAGCAACGAAACGTCGTTCTTTTCCCTGGCATCCACCGCGAAAACCGGCGGTTTCAGACCAAATCCCTGTAAGTGGAGATGGTAATCTTCTATGTTGGGTTTGTTACTCAGATCCATTTGCGTCACCCCGATTGCCACGGTGGTATCGCCGATAAACTTACCGAATGCATCCAGGAAAAACTTCATATCCTGGAATGGATCAGCACGGGTGTTATCCAGTAATAAAATCAGGCCGATGCCGCCCACGGTTAAAATGTCCCACATGAAATCGAAGCGTTCTTGGCCGGGCGTTCCATATAAGTGAATTTTTTCGCCGCCGGCCAAATTCATCACCCCGTAGTCCATCGCAACAGTGGTTGACGATTTACGATTTTTGGTCATATCGCTAGCCGCGGCGTCTGTTTTAATCGGCGGTACGTCGCTGATGGCATTAATCGCCGTTGTCTTGCCGGCACCCACCGGACCAGTGAAAATAATTTTGTATTGGCTCATCGAGATTCCTTATCGGTTGTTAAGCGCCACGCAATTTGCTAAGAATTTTGCTTAATAAACCTTCGTTTTTGGGTTTCTTGGTCGGCTCCGCCGTGATTACCATATCGGCCTGGCGCTCGCTCTGCCGCAATATGCCTATGGCGTGGCAAGCACTAATAAATGCAAAGACATACTGAGGGCTTATCTGTAACAAACTAGCCACTTCCAAGGGTGTTCTAGGCGCTTCCACAAGCAATGCGGCAATCCGCAGAGCATCGGGCGTAATCACCAGCCGGGTAAAATTAGGCCATCTTGCCAAGAATACCGGCCGCTGAATATCCAAACCAATCGGAAAACGGCCTTTGGAAGTCCAAATGGCCAATTTCCAGATAAAGGCATGCATGTCCTGAAACTTGTCCAACGCCCGATTGGTCGTCTTTGTCAAGTCTACGGCGGTTAAGGTCATCTGGCTGATAGAGCTCTTGCCTAATGGCATACCGGCGAAGGCTCTAGTCTGTTTATCGTCGGCATCCAGCCAGATTTCCTGACTCTCCGGAAAAATAATCAACGGCTTCCAGATTGAATTGAGTTGCAACACTCGAGATTGTAGCTCGGCAGTCTTATAAGCCGATTGCACGTAACCCAGGAAAAACTGTCTTGAGTCGTAACAGGCGGTCAACACTTGGGTTTCATCGTCAAAATCGACGTCGCTCAAGGTCCCCAAAAATGCGGTAAAGCCCCCTTCATTGAGCTGCATGGCCGATTGATGCTTGGCGGTTTTTTGGTGCTCTTCGGTGACAATCGGCTTAACGTCGGCGGACTTGTTGACATACACATCGATAGCCACTTGCTTTGGCGGTTCAACTTTGGACGGTTCCAAGGCCACTGCGGGAGAAGCGATCGCGGTTTTAGCAGGTTTCGGCGCCTCGGCAACCGGTTTACGTGCCGTGCCGATGGTTTTGATTTTGTCCAGTACCGCCAGAATTTGCTCGACATTGACAGGCTTTTTGATAAAAAAAGTATTATCGATTTGCAGAGTTTGCAAAGACAACAAAATCACCGGCCTATCCGGTGCTGCGGCTTTTCTGGTGTGCAGAATTTCCTTGGCCTTAACATGATCGGCATCGATCATATCGATATCCGCGTCGGCTTCGCCAACCACGACAGCCGCGCCACGACAAGGACCTTTCAGATACATCTCCATGGTTTTGCAGGTTCGGCTATCCATGCCGTACAAGGCGATTCGAAACGCTTTCTTAGACGTTTTATTCATAATGAATGACCTTCAAAAAAATTCGCCGTCACCAGCCATTCTTTTACCAGCGACACGCCTGATTCACTAAATGTTCGCCGGAAGGTTTGAAAGCGCTCGCGGTTGCCGGTTGATTTGTATAGCTCCAATAAAGCTTGTTGCAAATCCTGCCGATCCGGATGCAAGCCAATACCAGTTTCTAACGCCTCCATGGCCTGTTCGAGCTGGCTGTATTCGATAAAGTCGTTAGCCAACACCAAAAAATCATGTTGTGTTTCGGCTTGTTGCTGATAATCAACCAGTTCGCATCGCCCTATTTGGCCCGTGCTAAACAATGAGTAAGCATTGCCGAGCCTATCGTGACCAGCAGCCTGCGTTAAACTCTGCAACTGCCGACTATCCAATTGCGAGCGGCTAGCTTCGATCATCCTGCGACTAAGGGTTCGCCCCTTGCCCTGCAGCACGATGACAAAATCCAACAAGGCAGCGTAAAGTTGGGCGGACAAACGCTGTTGATAACAAAAATAAATACGACGCAGATGTGCCAGCAAATCCTTCGGATTTCTGCGAACTTTGAAGACCAAGGCGTTTAGGGCTTGGTCTTCATCGCTATGATAATAGCTGAATACGGCTAATTCTTGGTCATCCCATAGACTAAGTTCCTGCTGCTGAAATTCATCGCTATGTTGACCAACCACCAGCTTGGAAAAAAATTGGGACATACCACCCTCCGAATCAATCAATGCCGGTAGGGTAGCAGTTATATGGTTATTTTCCAGAATTTAGAAGGGTATTTGCTGCCTTGCGTCACAAATTGCCTGACGAACCGTGTCTGGTGCCGTGCCGCCGATATGATTTCGCGCCGCTACCGAACCTTCGAGTTTCAGAATGTCGAAAACATCGCTACTAATCGTTTCAGAAAAGCCCTGCAACTCGTCCAACGTCAATTCGGACAAATCGCGCTCGGTTTGTAGACCCAAACGCACAGCCTGCCCCACGACTTCGTGCGCATCGCGGAACGGCATGCCTTTACGTACCAGATAGTCGGCCAGATCGGTGGCGGTGGCAAAGCCGCGTTTGGCGGCGTTGTACATATTCTCGCGTTTAGCCTGAATGCGCGGCATCATGTCGGCAAAAGCCCGTAGCGAGTTGATCAAGGTGTCGGCGGTGTCGAACAAGGGTTCCTTGTCTTCCTGGTTGTCCTTGTTATAAGCCAGGGGCTGGCTTTTCATCAGCATCAACAAAGACACCAAATGCCCGGCCACCCGGCCGGATTTGCCGCGCACCAGTTCCGGCACATCAGGGTTTTTCTTCTGCGGCATGATGGACGAACCGGTGCAAAACGCATCGGGAATGTCGATGAAGTTGAATTGGGCGCTGGCCCACAACACCAGTTCTTCGGAGAAGCGCGACAAATGCAACATAATCAAACTGCCGGCCGCGGCAAATTCGATCGCAAAATCGCGGTCGCTGACCGAATCCAAGGAGTTGTTCGACGGCCGGGAAAATCCCAGCAATTCGGCAGTCATGAAGCGGTCGATAGGATAACTGGTGCCGGCCAGCGCCGCCGCGCCCAAGGGCATCACATTGAGGCGTTTGCTGCAATCTTGCAAACGCTCCTTATCCCGGCACAGCATCTCGAACCAAGCCATCAGATGGTGACCGAAAGTCACCGGCTGCGCCACTTGCAGATGCGTAAAGCCAGGCATGATAGTGTCGGCTTCGCGCTCGGCCAAGTCCAGCAAGGCGACTTGCAAACGCTGCAATTGCAGCAAAATCATCTCGATTTCGCTGCGCAAATATAAGCGAATATCGGTCGCCACCTGATCGTTGCGCGAGCGGCCGGTATGCAGTTTCTTGCCGGCGATGCCGATCAGATCGGTCAAGCGCGCTTCGATGTTCATGTGCACATCTTCCTGCTTGATCGACCAGATAAATTCGCCGCGTTCGATCTCACCGCCGATTTGCGCTAAACCACTGCGGATGTCGGCCAGCTCCTGTTCCGTTAAAATACCGATCTTGCACAGCATCGCCGCATGCGCCAGCGAACCTTCAATATCTTGTCGGGCCATGCGCTGGTCAAAGCTGACGGACGCGGTAAACTCTTCGACGAAAGCATCGGTCGCTTCGGCAAAACGGGCGCTAGAAAGTTTTTCGGTATTAACGGTGGTCATAGGCTATCAATCGGTTAAGGCAAAAATAAACGCCGATTATACCTTTGCTGCCGTCATTCACCTTGGGAATTGCACGCAATGCGTCAAGCCGCCATATTTGCTGGCTCCGCGAACGTAACGGATTCCGCGCCTACCAAGCCCACCCAGTCTTGCTTTTTCCTAGCCCTATAAGCAATTTGCTCAAAAACAAATTTTTGAGCAAATGCCCGGCAGCGAATAGACTAAAAAACTGAAAATATGTCAAAAAATCGACCAGAACTTAAAAATGACCGAAACCCATAACACCAATCAATTCAGTGCACATCGCTTCTCGGTTGCACCGATGCTGGATTGGACAGACACCCACTGTCGGTATTTCCACCGCCTGTTGAGTCGACACACCCTGCTTTACACGGAAATGGTCACCACCGGCGCCATTATCCATGGCAATCGCCAGCGGCATTTGCAGTTTAACGCCGAGGAACATCCGCTCGCCTTGCAATTGGGCGGTAGTAGCCCGGCCGATCTGGCTGAGTGCGCCAAGATCGCTCAAGACTACGGTTACGATGAGATCAATTTGAATGTCGGCTGCCCCAGCGATCGGGTGCAGAACGGTCGTTTCGGGGCCTGCCTGATGGCTGAACCCGAATTGGTGGCCGAATGCGTGTCGGCAATGCGGCAAGCCGTATCGATACCGGTGACGATAAAATCGCGGATTGGCATCGACCAGCGCGATTCCTACGAAGAACTGACGCAGTTTATCGGCACGGTCGCCGCGGCCGGTTGCGAGACTTTTATCGTGCATGCCCGCAAGGCCTGGTTGTCCGGCTTATCCCCCAAGCAAAACCGCGATGTTCCACCGCTACGCTACGAGATGGTGTTTCAACTAAAACGGGATTTCCCGCAGTTGCAGATTGCCATCAACGGCGGCATCGAAACACTGGATGCCTCGCTGGATTTGCTGAAGCAAGTCGATGGCGTGATGCTGGGCCGCGAAATTTATCACAATCCTTATCTTCTGGCAGACGTGGATCGGCGCATCTTTCTCGACGACCGGCCGCTTAGATCACGCCAGGAAATCGTACTGGCCATGTTGCCGTATATCGAACTGCAATTACAACAGGGTGTACGACTGCATTGTATTGCCCGCCATTTGCTAGGCCTATTTCATGGCGTCGACGGCGCGCGAGCCTGGCGCCGGCATCTTAGCGAAAACGCCACCCGACATGCCGCCAACAGCCAAGTGATTTTTGACGCCTTAGAATTTACCAGTTGATACTGTATACTCACGACATTTTTTTACCCGGGGGCGGCAATGGAAGAATATTATTCCAAAATCATTCAGGCGATAGGCGAAGACGTGAATAGAGAAGGTTTGCGCGATACGCCAAAGCGCGCCGCTAAAGCCTTCAGGTTTCTGAATAACGGCTACGAAAAAACCCTGGACGAAGTATTGAACGGCGCGATTTTTCAGGCCGATACCGAAGACATGGTGATCGTTAAGGACATCGAATTATATTCGCTGTGCGAACATCATCTGTTGCCTTTCATCGGTAAATGCCACATCGGTTATCTGCCGCAAGGTAAAGTATTGGGCCTATCCAAGCTGGCGCGTATCGTCGATATGTACGGCCGTCGGTTGCAGATTCAAGAACAGTTAACCCGGCAAATTGCCACGGCGGTGGAAACCGCGATCAATGCTCGCGGCGTGGCGGTGGTGATAGAAGCTAAACATTTGTGCATGATGATGCGCGGCGTGGAAAAACAAAATTCGGTGATGACCACCTCGGTGATGCTGGGTGTCTTTAGGGAAGAGATCAGCACCCGCTCCGAGTTCCTGAACTTAATCAACCGCAAATAAGCATGACCGAAACCGGCGTTAAAAAGACCGGGGTGTTGCTGGTCAACCTAGGCTCGCCGGCCTCCCCCAAAACCGGCGATGTGCGCCGCTTTTTACGCGAGTTTCTCGGCGATCGGCGCGTCGTCAATCTGCCCCGCCCGCTGTGGTGGCTGATTCTGCATCTGTTCGTGCTGCCGTTCCGGCCCAAAAAATCGGCACATGCTTACCAGTCGATCTGGACCGCACAAGGTTCTCCGCTGGTAGTGTTTACCCAGCAACTGACCGACAAATTAAACACACTTTACGGCAACCAACAGTTGCTGATCGACTGCGCGATGCGCTACGGTAAGCCGGCATTGCGGGACAAACTGCAAGACTTTAAGAAACACGGCGTGGACGAAATCGTCATCCTGCCCTTGTATCCGCAATATTCCTCCACCACCACGGCCTCGATTTTCGATGTGGTGGCCGAGACTTTCTTAGGCTGGCGGCACATGCCCGGCCTGCATTTCATCAGCGACTTTCACCAGCATCCCAGCTATATCGAAGCAATGGCCGCATCGATTCGCCAGCACTGGCAAACACATGGCCAGGCGGAATTGTTATTGATGTCGTTTCACGGTTTGCCGGCTAAACTAACCGAATGGGGCGACCCGTATTTCCATCAATGCCAAACCACCGGCCGCCTGATCGCCGAACAGTTGGGACTAAACGACCAACAATGGCGATTGGTGTTTCAATCGCGCTTCGGCAAAGCCGAATGGCTAAAGCCTTATTGCGTGGAAGTACTGCGGGATTTGCCAAAACAAGGCATCAAAAATGTTGACGTGGTTTGTCCGGGATTCTCGGTAGACTGCCTGGAAACACTGGAAGAGATTGCCATAGCCAACCAGGAAATTTTTCTGGAAGCCGGTGGAGACACCTACCGATATATCGCTTGTTTAAACGACAGCGATGCACATGTCGAGGTGATGTACGATTTAATTGAAACCGCGCACTAAATAAAGCGCGGCTTATAAAAACCGGGGGCAATATGCAACAAAACATCCTACAAAGCTGGAACGATGAATGGCCGACGGTGCGCTCGAGCAAACCCCTGCCGACCGGAGAAGGCGTTGTCGATCAAGGCGCGTTTAACACCATCGAAGTGGACGAGCTATTCGATTACGTGAATTACGCCAGCACCACGGCCGGCAAAACCGTGCTGTACCGCTCGCTGAGCCAACCCTTGGACGATTTGGACGCGATAGCCGCCAAGCAGGAAGCGGTTCGCGAGATACGCGATAATCCGGATGTGCGCGCCAACGTCGAAAATATCGTCGCCAATGCCGCTTCTTCGGAAAACAGACTCTACTTATTATTGTTTGGCGAATTTCTGGGCGGCTTCGGCACCGCTCGCGAAGACCATCAAATCGAAGGCTACGGCTACAAACAATATAAGCGTGGCGTACGCTTTGTATTGAATCTAGTCGGCGCGATTTACAACTCCGGCAAACCGCGAAGCCCTTACCTGCAAAGCGTATTTGACAAAATCGGCAATTTCTCTCACAGCAACGAATATTCGCTGATGGTCGGCCCGGTCTATAACAGCGAAAAAGGTCTGCAAAGCAAGGAAGAACGCAAAAACGCCTTCTCGCCGGCGACGATCTTTCATCCGACCTTGTTCAAACCGATGCTGATCGGTTTGTTGATCGCCGCGATTTGGGGACTGATGAAAATTTTCCCGACCGATCTATTCCAGGTCACGCGCGACGGCTTGTCGGTGGCGTCGGTGTTTTTTCTGCCCTTGGCGCTGGCCTATATTCCGGTGATCGGCGGTTACGACCGCGATAACTGCATCATGCCGTTACGCACTATCTATAAAAACTCGCAGGCGCTCGGCGACATGCTGGATGGCCTCGGCCAACTCGACGAGTTGCTGGCTTTTATCAAATACGCCGAGGATTACGGTAGCGAGATGGTGCTGCCGGAAATGAACGCTAGCGAACGTCACAACATCAAGCTGGTTGCCGCGAAAAACCCGGTGCTGGGCCAGAAAAACCCGGCCTATGTCGGCAACGACTTTAACATGAACGACGAGCGTCTGGTCTGCGTCACCGGCCCGAACAGCGGTGGTAAAACGGCGTTTTGCAAAACCGTCACACAGATTCAATTGCTAGCGCAGATTGGTTGTTTCGTGCCGGCGCAAGCCGCTAGCTTGAGCGTCGCCGACCGGATTTTCTATCAGTGCCCGGAGATCAGCCACCTCGACGATGGCGAAGGCCGCTTTGGTACCGAATTGAAACGCACCCGCGATATTTTCCTGGCCAGCACTGCTAAAAGCCTGGTGGTGCTTGACGAAATGGCGGAAGGCACTACCTTTGAAGAAAAGATGCAGTCTTCCATCGATGTATTGGACGGGTTTTACCGCAAGGGCAACAGCACCATTTTGATTACCCACAACCATCAACTAGTCGATGTGTTCGTCAAGAGAAAGATCGCGGTGCCTAAACAAGTGGAATTTGCCGACGACCTGCCGACATTTAAATTGATAGACGGCATTTCCAGGGTCAGCCACGCCGATCGCGTTGCTAAGAAAATCGGCTTTTCTAAACAAGATATCGACAACTATTTAGCAAAATCATGAAAATAGGTACGCCTGACAGCACCAGCGCCACTAAAGCTTTGTTACTGGGAAGCGGCGAATTGGGAAAAGAAATCGCCATCTCCTTGCAACGCTACGGCGTGGAAGTGATTGCCGTCGATCGCTATGCCGGCGCGCCGGCCATGCAAGTGGCGCATCGCAATCATGTGATCGACATGACCGATGCCGTCGCGGTAAAGACGCTGATCGCCGCCGAACGGCCTAATTACATCATTCCTGAAATCGAGGCGATCGCCACCGATGCGCTGGCGGAGATAGAAGCGCAAGGCCAAACCACTATCGTCCCCAACGCCAGGGCAATTCAATTGACGATGAACCGTGAAGGCATCCGCCAGTTGGCCGCCGAACAATTGGGCTTGCCAACCTCAAAATACGCTTTCGCCGAAACCTATGATCAATTGAAAACCGCCGTCGACAACGGTATCGGCTACCCGTGCTTTATTAAACCGACCATGTCTTCGTCCGGCAAGGGCCAGTCCATGGTGAGAAGCGCCGATCAACTGCAAGCGGCCTGGGATTACGCCAAGGCTGGCGGCCGCGCCGACACTGGTAAAGTGATTGTCGAAGCGAAAGTAGATTTTGATTTTGAAATCACCTTGCTGACGGTACGGGCCATGGATACTGAAGGCCAAGTACAAACCTATTTCTGCGCCCCCATCGGCCACCGCCAGGAAAACGGCGATTACCGGGAGAGCTGGCAACCCCAAGCCATGAGCGCCAAGGCTATCGAACTATCGCAACAGATCGCCGGCAAAGTCACCACAGCCCTGGGCGGACAAGGTTTATTCGGCGTGGAATTATTCATCAGTGGCGATCAAGTCTGGTTTAGCGAAGTCAGCCCTCGGCCGCACGACACCGGCATGGTAACGATGGCCAGCCAACGGCAAAGCGAGTTTGATTTGCATGCCAGGGCCATTCTTGGCTTACCGGTCAACACCGTCTTGGATAAAACTGCCGCCAGCGCGGTGATTTTGGGTGGCATCGACGCCAAAGCCGTCACCTACCATGGCCTGGATAAAGCCCTGGCCGTCCCGGACAGCGAGATTCGCCTGTTCGGCAAACCGGAAGCCTTTGTCTCGCGGCGGATGGGCGTGGCGCTAGCAACGGCCGATAACGTGAACGATGCTCGCGCTAAAGCCGTTCAGGCCGCCGGCCTGATTAGCGTCAGCCAATAAGTTGCATCCATTAATGGTGACCTCGATGAAACCACTGCTGATCGCCATTTTATACCTAGCACTGATCGCGGATGTGGCGGCGGATATTTTCAAATATACCTCGCCGGACGGTCGGGTTTACTATACCGACGAGCCGAAAAAAGGTTTCGATTACCGCTTGATCATCCGCACCCGGCCGCGCACCTACAGCCGGGACCTGAAATTCATGTCGGGCAATAAAATCAAGTTCAATGACTTGGTCGCCAAGGCCGCAGCCAAGCATCAAATGGATCCTAAACTGCTACACGCAGTGATACAGGCCGAATCGGCCTACAATCCCAATGCCGTGTCTTCGGCCGGCGCGGTAGGCTTGATGCAGTTGATGCCCGACACCGCGCGCCGTTATGGCGTCACCGATAGACGCGATGCCGAACAGAATGTCGATGGCGGCACCCGATATTTGAAAGACTTGTTGGCGATGTTCAACTCCAATCTGACGCTGGCAGTGGCAGGCTACAATGCCGGCGAAGGCGCGGTGATGAAATACAACAACAGCGTGCCGCCCTACCCGGAAACCCGCAATTATGTGCAGCAAGTATTATCGCTGTACCGGAAAAGTTAGGTGCAATCGCCGGCGTTAAAACACTTGATTGCCGGCTCGACCGAGCTGTTTTCGCTGCCGGATATTTATTTTCAACTCAGCGAAATGATCCGAGACTCGCGCTTCTCGCTGGCCGACATCGGCAAGGTCATCGCCAAGGATCCCGCATTAAGCGCGCGTTTGCTGCGCATCGTCAACAGTCCTTTCTACGGTTTCCAAGCCCGAATCGATACCATTTCCAGGGCCATTGCCGTGATCGGCATCGACGACTTGAACAATCTGGTCCTTGCCACCACGGTCGTGGATCGCTTCGGCAAAATCCCCTGCGAATTGATCGATATGACCTCATTTTGGATACGTAGCGTGCAATGCGCAGTAATCGCCCGTCTGCTAGCAAAACACAGCGCCGTGCTGCACACCGAGCGACTGTTTCTGGCTGGCCTGCTCCACGACATCGGTTCTTTAGTGTTAAGCCAGAAAATGCCCGAGCAATATCTAAAAGCATTGCTGGCCGCCAATCACGACAGACGCTTGCTAGCTGGTTTCGAACAAAGCCTAATTGGCTTCACCCACGCCGATGTCGGCAGGGAATTGCTCAAAACCTGGGGACTGCCGGAATCTTTATACGAAACCATAGGCTGCTATCTACACCCTGCCGATGCCCAAGTGCATAAACTGGATGCGCATCTATTACATATGGCGTCGCGCCTGGCGGACAGTGTCGGACAAGCCGAAGGTATCGAAGCTGCCATTGAAGAATTCTCCAAACAATCCCTGATTTTGGTTCGCCTGAGCGGGGAGCAAATCGGTTCGATTATGGAGCAGGTGGACGGCGAGTTTTTACAAATGTTTGAATTGCTGGCCCCAAACAAGAAATTTCATTGAGTTTTTAGCCAAAAATACCGTCATTGTTTAATAATCGAGCGCCGATACTGCTCTCAGCTAAAGAATGTGGACGCCGAATTGTCCCAGCAACGCTACCAGTTTGATCAACGGCAAACCGACCAGCGCATTCGGATCTTCGCCAACAATTTTACTAAACAGCGCAATACCCAAGCCCTCGGACTTGAAGCTGCCAGCACAATCGAACGGCTGATCGAGATCGACGTAATTTTGGATTTGCTTGGACTCAAGGGCTTTAAAATGCACGCTACAGATATCCAGATCGGTCAGATAGCGGCCGGTTGCGCTATTCAAAACGCAGATGCCGGTATAAAATTGCACGGTCCGGCCGGATTGCTTGGCAAGTTGTTGAATTGCCGCGTCTCGTCTGCCGGGTTTTCCCAATATTTCTTGTCCCAGCACGGCAACCTGATCGGAACCGATGACCAAATGATTGGGGTATGTTTTGCCTACTGCTGCGGCCTTGGCTATTGATAATCGGCTTACCAGCGTCTCCGGCGATTCGTCTGGATGCGGGCTTTCATCGACGTCGCTACTGCAACTGAGAAAATCTAGTCCCAGTTTCTCCAACAACTGGCGACGGTATTTTGAGCTTGAAGCAAGGACAATGGCGGTCATCGGCTAACGAGTGGTTTGAGAAGGTGTGCGTTTGACGCAACAGATAGTTATCTGTATTATTGTACAGTTATGTCAGACAAGTTTCCCGACCTTATCGATCCCCTCCTCTTCGCCGAGAGACGAAGCGCTTTGTCCGGGGAATTAAAAATCGCTGTGCTTGAGCGCTTGTCTGATAGCGTGGTCGATCGCGGCGGCAGTGTTAGCGTCGGAATCGAGTTCGGCAAGGAAGGCAAGCGGGTCGTCATTTCCGGCCATATCGAAGGCACCGTGGAATTGGAATGTCAATCCTGTTTGCAAATGCTGGCGTGGCCGCTCGATATCGATTTTAAATTGGCTGTTGTCGCTTCGCTACAAGAAGCGAAGCAATTGGACGATTGCGAACCGCTCATGCTGGACGGCGACACCATTTCGTTAAACGCGTTGATCGAAGACGAAATCCTGCTGGCATTGCCCGACTACCCTCGGCATGAACACGATTGTCTCGCACACAACCGTTCCGAAGATGCCGATTACCACGCAACAGATAGTCAGATTAAGGTTAACAACCCTTTTTCTGTTTTAGCAAAACTTAAAAAAACTGGAGATTGAAATGGCAGTACAAAAGAGCAAAGTATCGCGTTCCAGACGTGGTCAACGTCGTTCGCACGATGCATTAGTCGGCAAAACCCTGGCTCAGGATCCATTGACCGGCGAAACCCATCTGCGTCACCACATGACGCCCGACGGCTTCTTCAAAGGCCGTCAAATTGTTGCAGGCAACGACGAAGATTAATCGCTTTAAATCGCCATGGATCCTGACTCGATACCGCATAAGCGCCCGAGTCGGGTAAACCTTGGCGCGATTGGTCGCATTATCGCGTTTTCCGACGCAATCATCAGGGCAGCAGGCAGTGATATCTGATTTATCGATTGTCTCTGGGTAAAGCCGACGCGTTGCTCGACAACGGTGGGCTCCTTTCAACTACTGGAGTTAGTCCTAAGCGTGAGCTCAACTCTCTCAATTGATGCCATGGGTGGGGATTTCGGTCCTCAAGTAACGGTTCCCGCCTCACTGGCCTGTTTAAAAAAAAATCCGGACTTAAAACTGATCATGGTCGGAGACGAAGCGGTTCTTAGCGAACTGCTGTCCCAGGCTTTAGTCGAATTCAAAGACCGGATCAGTATTCAGCATGCGTCGCAAGTCGTCGAAATGGACGAAGCGCCGCAAAAAGCCTTGAAGAACAAAAAAGATTCTTCGATGCGCGTCGCAATCAATCTGGTTAAAGAAGGCCAAGCCGACGCTTGCGTCAGTGCCGGCAATACCGGCGCCTTGATGGCGACCGCCCGTTTTGTGTTGAAAATGATTCCTGGCATCGAACGGCCGGCCATTATTTCCACCTTACCCTCGGTTTTCGGCCACACCCACATGCTGGATCTGGGCGCAAACGTCGATTCCAGTGCCGAACATCTCTACCAATTTGCCGTGATGGGCGAAGAAGTCGTCAAAGCCGTTGAAAATATCGACCGGCCACGGATCGGCTTGTTGAACATCGGCGAAGAAGACATGAAAGGCAATGAACAAGTCAAAGCGGCGGCTAAATTGCTGGAAAACTCCACGCTGAACTATATCGGTTACGTGGAAGGCAATTCGATCAACGCCGGCAACGTCAAGGTTGATCTGATCGTCGCTGACGGTTTCGTCGGCAACGTGGCGCTAAAATCGATCGAAGGCGCGGCAAAGATGATAGGCGGCAAACTCAAAGATAGTTTTTCGCAAAACTGGCTGACAAAATTGGCAGGACTGGTCGCTTATCCGGTTCTGAAACGATTCAAAGACAGTATCGATCCGCGCCTGTATAACGGCGCCAGTTTCATCGGCCTGCGCGGTCTGGTTATCAAAAGTCACGGTGGCGCGGACGCGCTGGCTTTTGAAACCGCCATCCATCTGGCGGAAGTAGAAGTTGCGCAAGGCGTTATTCGTAAAATCAGCGAAAAACTAGAACTCGCGCTGACTCAAAAGGTTGAAGAATGACACGCTGGACTCATGTTATCGGCACGGGCGGTTACCTGCCTGAAACCATACGCACCAACCATGACATTTCCGCCATGGTGGACACCTCCGACAGCTGGATCTATGAAAGAACCGGCATTAAAAGCCGCAGGATAGCCAGCGCCGAAGAAACCGCATCGAGCATGGCGGAAATTGCCGCCCGGCAGGCCATCGAAATGGCCGGCATCGACGCTCAAGACATCGACATGATCATCGTCGCCACCGGCACGCCGGATCTGGTTTACCCCAGTACTGCTTGCCTGTTGCAACAACGCCTGAAGATAGAACATTGCGTGGGCTTCGATGTGCAAGCCGCCTGCTCCGGTTCGATTTTCGGACTGAGCATTGCCGACCAGTACATCAAGACCGGCTTTGCCAAAACCGTTTTGGTAGTGGGATCGGAGATATGCTCGCGTATCGTCGATTGGACCGATCGTGGCACCTGCATCTTGTTCGGTGACGGCGCCGGCGCCGTTCTGCTGACCGCTAGCGACCAACCCGGCATCCTGGCCACTCACATCCAATCCGACGGCGGCTACGACGACTTATTGTATTGTCCCAATCCGCAGGCCGCGGCAACGGATAAACCAAGCGAAGCCGGCTACATCAAGATGCGTGGTAACGAAGTATTCAAGGTGGCGGTGAACACGCTGGGCCGCATTGTTGACGAAACCCTGGAAGCCAACGGCCTGGAGCAAAGCGACATCGATTGGCTGGTACCGCACCAAGCCAACACCCGGATTATCGCGGCCACCGCCAAAAAACTGGGCATGTCGATGGAGCAAGTAATTCTAACCTTGGAAAACCAGGGCAATACCTCATCAGCATCGGTATTACTGGCGTTTAACGAAGGCGTTCGCGACGGCCGCATCCAACGTGGACAAACCGTATTAATGGAAGCGTTCGGCGCGGGATTCACTTGGGGTTCGGCATTAATCAGGTACTAAACATGACGACGATAGAGCAAAGTTACAATCTGGCATTCGTATTTCCGGGGCAAGGTTCGCAAACCGTAGGCATGCTGGGAACGCTGGCGACAGCCAACCCCATCGTCAAACAAACCTTCGAACAAGCCTCTGATGTACTGGGCTTCGATCTATGGAATCTGGTCCAAAACGGCCCGGAAGCGGATCTGAATCAAACTCACAATACCCAGCCGGCCATGCTGGCGGCCGGTGTCGCCGTCTGGCGGGCCTGGTGCGAAAAAACCGCGATCAAGCCCGCCTGGATGGCTGGTCACAGCTTGGGCGAATATACCGCACTGGTCTGCTCCGGCGCGATCGGCTATGAAGACGCCATTCGCCTGGTCGCCGAACGCGGCCGACTGATGCAGGAAGCCGTACCGGCCGATCAAGGCGCGATGGCGGCGATACTGGGCCTGGAAGACCATCAAGTGGTCAACACCTGCACCGAGGTTGCCAACGGCCAAATCGTCGCAGCGGCCAACTTCAACGCCCCCGGCCAAGTCGTGATTGCCGGCGAAGCTGCCGCCGTCGAACGGGCCATGGAGGCCCTGAAAGCCCTCGGCGCTAAACGCGCGCTGAAACTGCCGGTCAGCGTCCCGTCGCATTGCGCGCTGATGACAACGGCTTCGGACCAATTGAACGAGATATTGCAAGGCATCAACATCGACATGCCCAACACCACGTTGATCCACAATGCCGATGTCAAATCGCACGGCTCCCCCGAGGTGATTCGCTATGCTCTGAAGGAACAACTGTTCAAACCGGTTCGCTGGGTGGAAAGTGTCAAATTCATGCACGAACAAGGCGTCACCGCCTTCGTCGAGTGCGGGCCCGGTAAAGTATTAATGGGCTTGAATAAACGCATCGCCCCCGATGCGGCGCATCTGACCATGTTCGACCCCGACACCATCAACAACGTTGTGGAGCAACTCCATGGATAAAAAAATCGCCATCGTTACCGGCGCCAGCCGCGGCATAGGCCGAGCCATTGCCGAAAAACTGGTCGCCGACGGCTTTTTCGTGATCGGCACCGCCACTTCCGACAGCGGCGCCGCAGCCATTTCCAGTTATCTGGGCGAAAACGGCAAGGGCTATAAGCTCAATGTCGCCGACGCCGCCGATATCGAAAGCTTTATCAAAACCACCGGCGATGCCTACGGCACACCGGCCGTTCTGGTCAACAATGCCGGCATCACCCGCGACAACCTGTTGATGCGGATGAAAGACGAAGAATGGGACGACATCATCAACACCAATCTGACTTCGATTTTCCGGATGAGCAAAGCGGTGTTGCGCGCCATGATGAAGGTCCGCTACGGTCGCATCATCAATATTTCCTCGGTCGTCGGCTCCACCGGCAACGCTGGCCAAACCAACTACGCGGCGGCCAAAGCCGGCATGGTCGGCTTCGCTAAATCGATGGCGAAAGAAGTCGGTTCGCGCGGCATCACCGTCAACACCGTCGCGCCGGGCTTCATCGATACCGACATGACCAAGGAACTCAGCGCAGACATCAAGAATGCGCTGTTGGGTTCGATTGCGCTGGGCCGCTTGGGCCAACCGGAAGAAATTGCTCACGCCGTATCCTTCCTGGCTTCTGAGCAAGCCTCTTACATCACCGGCGAAACCCTGCACGTCAACGGCGGCATGTATATGCCTTAACGGCCGACGCGCTACCGTACCCATAAAAAAGGCCGACACCCCATGGTTCCGGCCTTTTTTATTGAGGCAAATTAGTTGCGCTGCAACACCATCGCCACGGCGGCGGAGCGGGTGGATACACCCAGCTTCTCGAAAATATGTTCCAGATGTTTATTCACGGTTCTAGGGCTGGTGGTCAGGATAATACCAATCTCTTTATTGGTTTTGCCACGCGCTATCCACATTAAAATCTCGGCCTCGCGAAAGGTCAGTTTTAATTTGTCGCGCAGATTTTCCGGCGTCCATGGCGCTTCTTCCCGATGTAACAGCAATAAGTATTCGTCCGGATGCTGACAAGCGCTGATCCGGATCGAAAATCCGGGCGCCAGACGATGCTGATCCGCTTCGCCGTCCGGGCGGCCGCCTTGCCGCAACCAACGCAGAAACCAGCCATGTATCCCGGCCGGCAAAGTCTGGTCCGATTCACAGGCGACTGGCAAATCCTGCTGCAGCCGAAAATCCGTCAGCCAGCGCGCACCGGCCGGCGTCTGCCAATTGATCCGGCCCTGCACATCGACCGCCAGCGCGGCAAACTCGCCGTGCGCCAATACCCGTTCCGCCCTGAGCAGATTACGGGTCTGCGTCAGATGCACTTCGATCCGCGCCAACACCTCCGCCGGCCGGATCGGCTTGACGATATAATCCAGCGCGCCCTCGCCGAAGCCGCGCAGCAAGTTTTCCAGCTCGCTCAAGCCGGTCATGAACAACACCGGAATCGGCGCGGTCGCCGGATCGGCTTTTAGGCGGTTACAGGTTTCGAATCCGTCTATGCCGGGCATCATCACATCCAGCAAAATGATGTCGGGCTTGATGTATTGAATCTGCTCGATGGCCGAACTGCCGTCGGTAGCCACCAACACCCGGTAATTGGCCTCCGACAAGGTATCCGACAGCAGCGCCAGATTGCCCGGCGTATCGTCCACGATCAACACCGTACCGTTACTAATCGACGATTCCACCATCACGAGGCCTCCCGTTTGGTCATATTCAACAATTTCCTGATTTGGCCGACCCGAAACTCGTCCGCCAGCGTTTGCAGTTTTGCAAAAAACGGCGCGTATTGCGGTTCACGCTGGCTCAGTTCAGCCAAGACTTTCTTCAAGCCCAGTAAATCGCCGATCCGCACGCAATCGACGCAAGCGTCCAACAGCGCTTGCGGCGGCATTTCGATGGTTTCGGTCGGCGCAGAAACCGGCCGTTCGGCAGCATCCCGATACAACCAGTCCAAGGACAGATACAGCTTCAATTTGTACATCAAATCCTGAACCTGGATGGGTTTGGACAGGAAATCGTTGCATCCGGCGTTCATCGCCGCCATCCGGTCGCTGGCATAGGCATTGGCACTCAGCACCACCACCGGCATCGCCCAATCCTGCTGCCGCAACAGCATCGCGGTTTCGATGCCGTCGATCCCGCTCATGGAAATATCCAGCATAATCAGATCCGGCGGATTTTCCTTGACCTTTAAAAGGCATTCCTCGCCGGAACAAGCTTCGCTCAAATAAAACCCTAATGGCTCCAGCATGGCCAGCAATAACTCCCGGTGTTCGCGCTGGTCGTCGACGATCAAAATCTTCCGCCGCGGCCCCTGGTAGCCGATGATAGTCGCCTGCGGATTTTGTTCGATCTCGGCGCCGAGGCTAGGCAACAACAAGCGTACGGTAAACGTAGAACCCTGCCCCACCTGGCTCTTCACGGTCAATTCGCCGCCCATCACCTCGGTCAGAATCTTGCTGATCGTCAAACCCAAACCACTGCCGGCCACCGCATTGCCGGTCGGATTGGCTACTCGGGTAAACGGTTGAAAAATATTGTTCAGTTGCTGCTCGTCGATACCGCCACCAGTATCGATCACCTGAAAATTAGCGACGCCACCGCTGTATCCGATCCGAAACACGATACCCCCGCTCTCGGTAAATTTGACGGCGTTGCCCAACAGATTAATCAACACCTGCCCCACCCGCTTTTCGTCGCCGCGTACCCGTTGCGGCAGCTGATTGCCGATCTGGCAGCTGAAGCTCAAACCTTTGTCTTCCGCTTGCAGCTTGTAGGTGTAAACCAGATGTTCAATGAAATCCGGAAAATGGATCGGTTGGAATTTCAGCTCGAATTTACGCGCTTCGATGCGGGCAATATCCAAAATATCTTCCAGCAGCGCGCACAAATGTTCGCCGCTACGCTTCAAGGTCTCCACCGCTTGCCGGCGGTGTGCCGGAATCTCCGGATCTTGATGCAGAATATGCGCGTAACCGATGATGCTGTTCAGCGGCGAACGGATCTCGTGACTCATGCTGCTCAGAAAGCGGCTTTTAGCCTGATTGGCGGTGTCGGCGAGCTTCATGGCCTGTTGCAACTTGCTGTCGGTTTTTTTGTGCTCGTCGATTTCCAGCAGCAATAATTGCGTCTGCTTGGCGGTTTCTTCGTGCGCGACCCGCCGGCTTTCCGCATTCAGGATCAGCCACCAGGTACACAAACCGATGAACACCAGCAAGGACGCATAGATCTTGAAAAAATTGTTCAACAACAGTGCAAACGCCGGCAGGTTTTGCTGAACGCTCAACAAGTCCTGATAGTAAATGATGCTGACGAAGATCCCGGTCAACACCGACAGGAACAAAAACATCATGCTAAAGCGCAGCAAGCGCAAACGGGCGTTGATGCTCATCGCCGCCGGCATGAAACGCTTGGCCAAGGCTTCCAGATAATCGTCGAACCGAAACCCCACCTTGCAGGCATCCAGGCAGCGGGCGTCCAATGTGCAGCACAGCGAGCAGATACTCCCGCCATAAGCCGGACAATAAGCGATGTCTTCATGCTCGAAATCGTTCTCACAAATCGAACATTGAGTATGCAGTTTGCGGTTATGTTCTTTCCGGTCGCGGGCCAGATAATGTCTGCCGCCGCAACAATAAGCGATGACCGGCACCAACACGAACGACAAGCTCAAGGCGATAAATGCCGAAAAGGCCTTGGGCACCTCGCCAAACAAGCCTACATAGGCCAGTATCGACATCACCGAGGCAACGAAGGTGGCGATAATCCCGACTGGATTCAGATCGGACAAATACGCGCGTTTGAACTCCACCACTTTCGGGCTCAAGCCCAGCGGTTTGTTGATCATCAATTCCGCCGCCACCGCGCTGATCCAGGCGATCGACATATTCGAGAACAAGCCCAGCACCTTTTCCAGCGCACCGAACACCCCAAATTCCATCAGCAGCAGCGCGATCAACACATTAAACAACAACCACACCACCCGGCCTGGATGGCTATGCGTCAAGCGTGAAAAGAAGTTGGACCAAGCCAGCGAGCCGGCATAGGCGTTGGTGACGTTGATCTTGATCTGACTGAGGACCACGAACAAGGTCGTGGTCGCCAGGGCCCATTGCGGATTGTCGAACAGCTCGTTATAAGCCACCAGATACATCTGGGTCGGCTCGTGAGCGTGGGCAGGATCGATACCGTGACGTATCGCCAGATGCGCCAGCAAGGCGCCGGCTATCTGCCGAATCACCCCAAACACGATCCAGCCCGGCCCGGCCGCCAACATCGCCGCCCACCATTTAAACCGATTGGCCTTGGTTTTATCCGGCATAAACCGTAGAAAATCCACTTGTTCGCCGATTTGCGCGACCATCGAAAACGCCACCGTGGTGGCGGTGCCGAACAACAGCCAATCGAAACCCTGGCCGCTGCCGGCGATCCAGAAATAGGTTTTCAGTGTCAACAACGCTTCGGGTTCGCGCATCGCCACGGCAATATAAGGCGCGATTAACAAGGTCAGCCAGACCGGTTGGGTCCAGAGTTGCATCCTGCTGATGGTGGTGATGCCGAAAGTCACCAACGGCACCACGATCACCGCACTGACCACATGGGCGATGGCCAACGGAATCTGAAAATACAATTCGATCGCCAGCGACATGATCGAGGCCTCCAGCGCAAACAGCGTGAAAGTAAACGAGGCGTAAATCAACGAAGTGACGGTGGAGCCGATGTAACCGAAACCCGCCGCGCGGGTCAGCAAATCGATGTCGATATGGTAACGGGCGGCGTAATAACTGATCGGCAAGCTGGTGATGAAAATCACCACGCCGACGATCAGAATCGCCCAAAAAGCATTGGTAAAACCGTAATTGATCGACAGGAAACCGCCGATGGCTTCCAGCACCAGAAACGAGGTCGAGCCGAACGCGGTGTTGGCGACCTGAAACTCCGACCACTTGCGGAAGCTACGCGGCGCGTAACGCAATGCGTAATCCTCCAACATCTCGTTGGCGACCAGGGCGTTGTAATCGCGGCGGATTTTAGTGATGTTTTGGTGGATGGCTTTCATTTATGTTGTGTCGCTGTCGCGACGGGCTATTTTAAATGTTGGTTCGGAACCGACGGCCGCAATATTTTCGCTACGAAAACCATCTCGAATTTTAAATTTATAAAAACGGGATCGGTAGGTCCGATTAGCGCAGCGTAATCGGACGCATGTTAATCATCCCCTTCCACCGACATATCCACGTTACCACCCCAATATTCCGGATAAACGCCATTTTCGACATACCGATGAAAACTGGAATAAGGCCAATCAATAGCCCGTCCCACAAGACCATGTTTAAGCGGATTGACGTGAACATAATCAACATGGCGTTCGAAGTCTTTTTCATCGCGTATCGAATGCTCCCAAAAATGCCGTTGCCATATTCCGCGTTCATTGGCAGCTTTTCGTACACTCGACCGAAACTCCATTTTCGGTAACGCCCGCGAAAACCCGCTTTTGATTAAACGCCATCGCTTGCTGAAATCGGCATCGCCAGACGGCAACGTCCAAACTGCATGCATATGTTCCGGCAATACCACCCAGGCGTCGATTTGAAACGGATATCGTTTACGCACCGCCCGCACAGACTCACGTAACAATTCAATTTCCCGAATCAATAAATCGTTGTTTTTACGTTCCAATAAATTAACCGTAAAAAACCATGTGCCACCGGGAATAAATGCGCGTCGGTAATTGGGCATGGTTCTGTACGATTTCAAGAATGTGAATTTTGTTGGTTTTATACATTCGTCCGATTACGCTCCGCTAATCGGACCTACGCGGGCTCCGATGCTCGGCGCGGCATCAGGGGATGAAAACCATCCCGCAATCAAAACGGATTTGGTCAAATCAACGAAACCAAATTCGTAGGCCAGAATAAGCCGCCAGGCGTTTCTGGCATTCAACGTTTGCCGGAAACGCTAACGCTTATTCCGGCCTACATGGCTTCAAATTAGTACATCGTACAACACAATCAAATACTTAGTTCTCGATACCGTCTAACAGCTTATTTCCTTAAAAAGTGGACACAATTCCCGTTATTCCGCCCCGAGCATCGCAGCTTTTGGCGAGAACAGCCCGAAAGGGGAGCGGCAGGGATGCCGCTCGTTTTCCGCAGGGGCTGGATGCCCCTTCGGAAAACCCTCGCCAAAAGCGACAAATTTGCCTGGAGCAAATTTGAACAGCCGATAGGCTGGCCCGGAGGGCGAAAACCATGGATGGTTTTCGCAAAAGCGCAGGAAATTGGCGAAATTCCGGGTGGCCTTTTCTTTGAATACTTTCTTTTGGCCACGCAAAAGAAAGTATTTCGGCCGTCGGGCCGACAAATCGGCAGGATAGCCGATTTGCATGCGAGAGCACCCGTAGGGCGA
Organism: Methylomonas montana; assembly: GCF_030490285.1. NCBI lineage: Bacteria > Pseudomonadati > Pseudomonadota > Gammaproteobacteria > Methylococcales > Methylococcaceae > Methylomonas > Methylomonas montana. Next base: position 3,096,664 of record NZ_CP129884.1, read on the forward strand.
AAAACAGGGAGGTTTTTCGTGAAACCGACTTCAACAAAACCCGTCGCGCCAGCGACACCTTCTTATCCCCTCATCCTAGCCTTCTCCCTGAGGGAGAAGGAACAGACCGTCCCGCAATCAAATACATATGAGCGCCACACGCAAATCGTGCCAAGCAAAACATCACTTCCTGTCATGCCCAAACTGAAAGATAACCGGCGTCCCCTGATTATGAATAATAATCTCCTTCTTCGGCTCGTCGCCGACAGCGGCCGGCTGCGCGACGCCATTCGCATCGACCGCGCCCGGCACTTCTCTTACTTCCACCCGCACATCCGGCATCCATTTGGGCTTGAACAACTCGGTCCTGGCACGGCCCGGCTGCTTAGGTAGCGGCACATGTTCCAACACATCCAGACAGGCGGTGCCAATCTGATCGACCAATTTATCGATGATGCGCGGCGGCAACACGTCCTTATCCAAGGCATGCGCGCTAAAAGTCGATTCACGCTCGATCAACACGGCTTGAGTCCCCGCATCGCGCAACGTACAGGTAATCGGCAACACGTCGGCCTTTTGAAAATCGGTCGCGCGCGGGTCGGAGTTACCGCTGGAAAAGGAAAAACCCACCGGCGTTTCACGGTGCGTCACTTTACCGAGCTTGGTCAGTAGGCGGTGACTGTAAGGGCCTTTGGCTGTTAATGGAAACTCCCACTCCGTCAAATTGACGCGCACCCGCTCGGCGATTTGCGCCGGCTCCACTGCGACCCCGAACTGTTTCAGATTCTCATCAGCCAACACAAATTCGATAGCCTGCAACGGTTTAACGGCGTCGGCTGCCGGCTCCGCCGAGACCGGGCGAATCAACACCAATGCCAACCCACACCAGCCGGCAATACAATAAAAACTGGACGTTATTTTCATCATCGTAAATCTCCCAAGTTAAGACGCACTCTACGGAAGCTCTCTGTAGCCGGCCATACGTCAAATGACTGATGAGTCATTTACCCGATTGTGGCGGGTGCCTGCAAATTCAACAATCTCCCCGACGTTTTCGATCGCCATCGCCGCTGGCAATGGTTTGTTTAATCCAGATAAAGGGGAATGCAAATGACTGGTTTTAACCCACAAAAATTAAGCGGCCGGGCCATCGGCTTGCTGAGCGGGGTGGCCTTGGGCGCCATCGGCCTGGGACAAACGCCCGAAGCGCAGGCAGGCGCCACCTTCAAAATCGACGATACCAAATGGGTTAGCGTCGGCGCAGGTCTGAGAACCAGTTTCCGCGCCCAGGAAAGCGGCGCCGGGGCGAATGGCGAAAAATGGAACAACGACTTCAATCTGGACAACATCCGTTTATATATCAACGGTCAGATTCATAAATATTTGAAAGTGGAATTCAACACCGACTGCCAAACCTGCGGCAACGGCGGCGAAGTACGGGTGCTGGATGCGATCGGCAAATTCGAGGTTAATCCATACGCGAACTTGTGGGTGGGCCGGATGCTGGTGCCAGCCGAGCGCCGCGAGATGAACGGTCCGTTCTACAGCGCGGTCTACAACATCTTTTCGGCCGGCACGCCGTTCGAACCGGCCGATTATAATCTGGTGATCAAATCCGACGGCACTTCCGCCGGTTCCTTCGGCCGCGACGACGGTGCGACGTTTTGGGGTGCGGCGTTTAACGGCCGCTTCCAATACGCCGCCGGTTTCTTCCGCGGCCTGCGCGGCGGTGCCAACGTCAACGACAATATTTTGTACGGCCAACGCTTTGCTTATAACTTCTGGGACGTGGAGAAAAATCCCGGCTATTACACCTCCGGCACTTATTACGGTAAAGGCGGCGACATCCTGACAGTGGGTGTTTCCAATCAATATCAAGAAGGCGGCGCCGGCACGGCCGCCGATCCAGGTAACTTTCGCGGTACCACGGTCGATGTGTTGATGGAAAAAGTCTTAGCTGGCGGCGGTGTGGTCACCGTGAACGGCGAGTACAAAAACTACGGTATCTCCAACGGCTACAGCCAGGCATCGCGCGATGCCGGCGGCGGCTTCGATATGTTCGAAGGCAACGCTTATGACGTCAGCGGCATGTATTTATTCCCGCAAAAAGTCGGCATCGGCCAGTTCCAACCCTTCCTGCGCTATGTCAACGTCGATCCCAGCACCAGCAGCACCCGCGAAGTCTACGAAGGCGGCGTCAATTACATCATCGACGGCCACAACGCCAAGGTGTTTGCCAGCTACCAATACGGCGATTTGTTGACCAAAGGCCTGAATTACAAATCCACCGCGACCGGCGAGAACTCCAGCCAGGTCATGGTCGGCTTTCAATGGCAAATTTAAAGGTAGGGTGGGCACGGTTTATGTGTCCACGCGGAACAGATGTCTTCGCGCGTGGGCAAAAATGCCCAACCTACGGCTGTAATTGAACGATGGGCGAATAAATTCGCCCCTACAAATTTCTCTTTAAATAGGACTATTAATATGAAAATACCAAGCAATCCTTTCCGTAAACTGGCTATAAGCGCCGCGCTGTCGTCGCTGCTATTCATGGCCGCCTCCCCGGTCGGCGCCGAAGACACCATTAAAGTCGGTGTGTTGCATTCTTTGTCCGGCACGATGGCGATCTCCGAAACCACCTTAAAAGACACCATGTTGATGCTGATCGACGAGCAAAACAAAAAAGGCGGTCTGCTCGGCAAGAAATTGGAGCCAGTGGTCGTCGACCCGGCCTCCAACTGGCCGTTGTTCGCCGAGAAAGCCCGCGAGTTACTGACCAAGGATAAAGTTTCGGCAATCTTCGGTTGCTGGACCTCCGTATCCAGAAAATCGGTGCTGCCGGTGATCGAAGAACTGAACGGCATCCTGTTCTACCCGGTGCAATACGAAGGCGAAGAATCTTCCAAAAACGTGTTCTATACCGGCGCCGCGCCCAATCAGCAGGCGATTCCGGCGGTCGATTACCTGATGAACGACCTGAAAGTGCAGCGCTGGGTATTGGCCGGCACCGACTACGTCTATCCGCGCACTACCAATAAAATCCTTGAAGCCTATCTGAAAGCCAAGGGCGTCAAGGAAAAAGACATCATGATCAATTACACGCCGTTCGGCCATTCCGATTGGCAAAGCATCGTCGCCGACATCAAGAAATTCGGCTCGGCCGGCAAGAAAACCGCGGTGGTTTCGACGATCAACGGCGACGCCAACGTGCCGTTCTATAAAGAGTTGGGCAACCAAGGCGTTTCCGCCGAAAACATTCCGGTCGTCGCCTTCTCGGTCGGCGAGGAAGAATTGTCCGGCATGGATACCAAACCATTGGTCGGTCACTTGGCGGCCTGGAACTACTTCATGAGCGTCGATACCACCAAAAACGCCGCCTTCATCCAGCAATGGAAGGATTACATCAAAAACCCGAAACGCGTGACCAACGACCCGATGGAAGCGCATTACATCGGCTTCAACATGTGGGTGAAAGCGGTCGAGAAAGCCGGCACCACCGATCCCGAAGCGGTACAAAAAGCCTTGATCGGCGTGGAATTCCCTAACCTCAGCGGCGGCGTAGCCAAAATGCTGCCCAACCATCACATCAGCAAACCGGTGTTGATCGGCGAAATTCAAGGCGACGGCCAGTTCGTCACGGTTTGGCAAACCAACAAAGTCGTCGACGGCGACGCTTGGTCCGACTTCCTGCCGGACAGCAAACCCATCATCGCCGACTGGACCGCGCCTATCAGCTGCGGCAACTACAACACTAAAACCAAAAAGTGTTCAGGACAGAACTACTAACACGGATGTTATCCCGATTCCCACGGCAGGAGGCTGTGGGAATCGCCTCCAGAACAGGAACAACTGTCATGAAGATGCGAACATTTAAAAGCCGTTTAAAAACGCCGCCCGGTTTTGGCTCGGTCGCGGTTCAACCCCACTCTCCTCAAGTGTTGCCTACCATTTCGACGCTGGCCTGGTTGGAGATCGGCGGCGTTTTTAAACGACTTTCCATACTGGCCTGTCGGCTGCTAACGGTGTTGATCCTGGTCAGCCAACCGCTGGCCGCACAGGCAGCCGATCAAGACAGCTTCGAGCAAGCGCTTAACCTGCTTAGACAAGGCAACATCAACGAACGCGAGCAAGCCATCGAACAACTGGGCAGCGACATGCGCAGTTTGACGTTGTTGCAAGCCCTGCAAGACGGCAAACTGTTCGAGTTGAAAAACGAGGCCAAACTGGTGATAGGCCAGGAAAGTGAAACCGGCTACCGCTTGACCGATCCGCTTACAGGCGAGTCGTTGGCAGAGGTCGAGCGCGGCGCGGTCGGCAAAATCAATCTGAATAACAAGTTGCGCGGCAATATCCGCAAAATCGTCGGCCAGCTGCAACTGAATGCTGCCGATCCCAGCTTGCGCTTGGCGGCGGTAAAAGCGATGAACAAAGACATCGACGCCAAAGCGGTCGAACTGCTGCGATCTCACCTTGGCGACGAGCCCGATCAACAGGTTCAACAAGCCATACAACAAGTCTTGCTGTTGCAAGACCTGAATAGCACCGATAAAACCTTACGCATCAAGGCCATCGACGCGTTGAAGGATCACGATAGCCAGGACGTGGTCAATAGCCTGCAAGCCATCATCGAAACCGACGCCGACGGTCATAACCTGGAAGCCGATAGCGATGTGCGCAATCTGGCCGAAGCGGCTTTGATCAAGATCCGCGAACGCATGCAGGCTTACGCCGCCGTCGAGACGGTATTCTTCGGTTTGAGTCTGGGCGCGGTGCTGGTGTTATCCGCCATTGGCTTGGCCATCACCTTTGGGGTGATGGGCATCATCAACATGGCCCACGGCGAACTGATGATGCTGGGCGCCTATACCACGTACGTGATGCAGCAATTGCTGCCCAGCTATTTAGGCACTGCGTTGATCCTGTCGATACCGATGGCGTTCTTAGTCGCGGCGCTGGTCGGCATCGCCATCGAACGCGGCATCATCAGATTTCTATACGGCCGACCACTGGAAACCTTGCTGGCGACCTTTGGTGTCAGTTTGTTTCTGCAACAAGCCGTACGCTCGATTTTCTCGCCGCTGAACCGTAGCGTTTCTACACCAGACTGGATGAGCGGCTCCTGGCAGATCAACGACTTTTTATCGCTAACCTGGAACCGTTTTTACATCCTGATCTTCTGTCTGCTGGTGTTTACCGCGCTGCTGCAAATCCTGAAGCGTACCAAGCTGGGACTGGAAGTTCGGGCTGTCGCCCAGAACCGCGGCATGGCTAGGGCAATGGGTATTCCTACTGCTCGGGTCGATGCGATGACGTTTGGCTTGGGATCGGGTATCGCCGGTGTGGCCGGTGTGGCCTTGAGCCAGATCACCAACGTCGGCCCTAATCTCGGTCAGGCTTACATCGTTGACTCGTTCATGGTGGTGGTGTTTGGTGGAGTGGGTAACTTATTTGGAACATTAGTCGCAGGCTTTACCCTAGGCATCGCCAACAAGGTGTTGGAGCCTTATGCAGGGGCGGTATTGGCGAAGATTTTGGTGTTGGTGTTTATTATTTTGTTTATTCAGAAGAAGCCGAGGGGGTTGTTTCCGCAGAAAGGGAGGGCTGCTGAATCGTAATTCCAAAAAATGTAGGTTGGGTTAGCGAAGCGTAACCCAACACGTTGGCTTTTGATGTGGTTGATGAATTTGGGGTTTGGTGTTTGTGTCGCTATCGCGACGGTGGTTTTTGAAGTCGAGTCTCGGCCCGACAGCCGAGATACTTTTCTTTGCTTGTCCAAAGAAAAGTATCCAAAAGAAAAGACACCCCACTGCCGCTTACTTCCTGCGCTCCTCGGGTTTGAACGGGGTTGCCTGAAGGGGCTTCCCAGCCCCTACATGCAACGCGCCGCATCCATGCGACGCCCCTATCGGGCTATTCCGTTCAAACCCTCCGGTGCTCGGCGCGGCAGAGGGGGACAAAAACGTCCCTCCGTTACCGTCTGACGGAAATGGCAGGTTTGTACACTTACTGAAAATAAAGATTGTCATTTTGTTTAACCCATAAATGTATGGATAGCTTTCAACAATTCAGTAATTGCATGAATAACTGGTGGAGCCACTATTAACAATTTAAGTATGAAGTTTTTTGACATGATCAAATTCCTACAATTTTTCAAAGAATGCGTTGCCAGTTTGCGAGGCTAGGCGTTAACAAGCAATTTATCTCAGCGACCTCTCATGCGGGATTAAAGCCGGTTAATACCGATGCAGAGAATGCATTTAATTGTCACGACAGAGTATGCGAAGAGCTTCGCATTGAATTTGTAAAAATTATGAAGGCAGTGACTAATACCAAACAGTCTGGAAATGTTTCCACCCTTGACTTTTTAGTTTTATTTTTCTGTTCCTCGTAGGATTTAATCCCTTTATTCTGATTCCTACGCAGCACGTGGGAACGAGAGAACAGCCAAAGGTGGGCAAAGTTGTCCACCCTACGCAAATTCAGGCGGCTGATGGTTTTAACCCCGTATGCCGCGCCGAGCACCGAAGTTTTTGAATGGACAAATCGGCAGGATTGCCGATTTGCATGCGCAGCACCCGAAGGGCGAGGTACATGGATGTACCGAGTGAGCAGCCCGGAGGGGCGATGCAGGGATGCATCGCGTTGACGGAGGGGCAGGAAGCCCCTTCCGTCAACCCCATTCAAAAACTTCGGCGCGCAGGATACAAGCGGCATCCGGGTGCCCTTTTCTTTGGGTACTTTCTTTTGGGCAAGCAAAAGAAAGTACCTCGGCTGTCGGGCCGAGACCCGACTTACAAAAAACCGTCGCGACAGCGACACACTAAAACGGAAGACGGTATGAAACTAATCAACCTAAGCCAAGACAAAACCTACACCACCGTCCTAACCGCATTAGCATCGGTGACAATCCTAATCCCCCTCTGTAACCTAATCTTCCCCGAAGACTCAGCCCTGCATTTCTCGGCCTACTCAGTCTCGCTAATCGGCAAATACCTGACCTTCGCCCTACTCGGCTTATCACTCGATATGGTCTGGGGCTACGCCGGGATTTTAGTTTTAGGCCAAGGTGCGTTCTTTGCGTTGGGCGGCTACGCGATGGGCATGTATCTAATGCGGCAGATCGGTACACGCGGCGTCTACGGCAATGCCGAATTACCGGACTTTATGGTGTTTCTGAACTGGACCGAACTACCCTGGTATTGGCAAGGCTTCGAGAATTTCGGTTTCGCGATGTTGATGGTATTCCTAGCCCCCGGTTTGCTGGCCTTCGTATTCGGCTGGTTGGCGTTTCGTTCCCGGGTTACCGGCGTGTACTTGTCCATCATCACCCAGGCCTTAACCTATGCACTATTGCTGGCTTTTTTCCGTAACGAAATGGGCTTTGGCGGCAATAACGGCCTGACCGATTTCAAAGACATCCTCGGCTTCAACATCCAATCCGAAGCGGTCCGCTCGGTTATGCTACTGATGACCGGCCTGAGCCTGATTGGTGCCTTGCTGCTCTGCCGCTCGATCGTGAACAGCAAACTGGGTCGGGTAGTCACCGCGGTTCGCGATCAGGAATCGCGGGTACGCTTTCTCGGCTACCGGGTGGAGTTATTCAAACTGTGGGTGTTCGTGTTTGCGGCGATGCTGGCCGGACTGGCTGGCGCGCTGTACGTACCGCAGGTCGGCATCATCAACCCCAGCGAATTCTCGCCATTAAATTCATTGGAAATCGTCATCTGGGTCGCGGTCGGCGGGCGCGGCACCTTGTACGGGGCTATCATCGGCGCGGTACTGGTCAACTACGCCAAAACCGTGTTGACCGGCCTGATGCCGGACGCCTGGCTGTTTTGCCTCGGCGGCGCGTTCATCCTGGTGACTTTATTAATGCCCGACGGCATCGTCGGCCTGCTGCGCCGTCGCGTCAAACCCGACCCTACTCTTAACGTCACAGGAGGACAACCGGCATGATGATCTCGGCTGCCACTACCCCCGAAGGCGGCGCCAGTCTGCCGCTGGACGAGGTCGATACCCGCCACGGTAAAGTGCTGTATATGGAAGACGTCAGCGTCAGCTTCGACGGCTTCCGGGCGCTTAACCATTTATCGCTATACATCGACGACGGCGAATTGCGCTGCCTGATCGGCCCTAACGGCGCCGGCAAAACTACGCTGATGGACGTGATCACCGGCAAGACCAAGCCGGACAGCGGCTCGGTGTTTTTCGGCCAAACCATCGACTTGCTGGAACTGGACGAACCGGCCATCGCCCAGGCCGGCATCTGCCGCAAGTTCCAAAAACCCAGCGTGTTTGATGCGTTGACTGTGTTCGAGAACCTGGAACTGGCTTTAAAAACCGACAAACGCACCTGGCCGACCTTGTTCCATAAACTAAACAACGAACAACGCGACCGTATCCAGGACGTTTTGCAGACCATCGCCCTACCCGCCCAACAGCGGCAACTAGCCGGTGCCTTGTCGCACGGCCAGAAACAATGGCTGGAAATCGGCATGTTGCTGATGCAAGACCCAAAAGTAATGCTGGTCGACGAACCCATCGCCGGCATGACCCATCAGGAAGTGGAACGCACCGCCGAACTACTGCTGTCCTTGCAAGGCAAACATTCCATCGTCGTCGTCGAACACGACATGGAATTCGTACGCAGCATCGCCCGTAAAGTTACTGTGCTGCACGAAGGCTCGGTGCTCACCGAAGGCTCGATGGACGAAGTGCAAAACGATACTCGCGTGATCCAAGTTTACCTGGGGGGATGATGTTAACTATCAGCGCATTGCAACAATACTACGGCGCCAGCCACACCTTGTGGGACCTGGATTTATGCGTGCCGGCCGGTGCCTGCGTCTGCCTGATGGGCCGCAATGGCGTCGGCAAAACCACTTTGCTGAAAGCCATCATGGGCCTGTTGCCGGTGGCCGACGGCAGCATTCAATTCGACGGCGTGGAGCTGGCCAAAGCCAAAGCAGAATCCCGCGCCGAACTGGGCATCGGTTACGTACCGCAAGGTCGGGAAATCTTTCCGCTATTGACCGTGGAAGAAAACCTGAAAACCGGCCTGCGCGCCGCCAATAAACACGGCATCAAAAAAATCCCGGACAGCATTTTCGAGATTTTCCCGGTGCTGAAACAAATGCTGAAACGCCGCGGCGGCGACCTGTCCGGTGGTCAGCAACAGCAATTAGCGATCGGCCGGGCACTGGTGTTGAATCCTCGCCTGCTGATTCTCGACGAGCCAACCGAAGGCATTCAACCCAACATCGTCAGTGAAATCGGCGACGTGATCATTCGCCTGAACAAATCGCGCGGCGTAGCCACGCCGGTCGCCAAACCGGAACCCGGCGAAATTCATCAAGCCATCGACCGCATCCACAAAGAACTGGGGGTGACGGTATTGCTGGTCGAACAAAAGCTGCCGTTCGCCCGCAAGGTAGCCAATCAATTCTGCATCATGGACCGTGGCCGGCATGTAGCCGTGGGGGCGATGGACGATCTGGCGGACGACATGGTGAAGCGTTACCTCACAGTCTGAATACGCCCCTCTTTGCAAAAGAGGGGCTAGGGTAGATTTTCAAAACGGGCGTAGGATGGGCTGAACAACGTGAAGCCCATCGTTGTTACTCAAAGCTTGATGACGGAGAAACAAAGATGAAATCCGATAAATTTTTGCTGACCGCAGGAGCGCTATTGTTGGCTTGGTCGATGCGCGGCGAAGCACACGACAGTCACGAGGCCATGATGCAAGGCGGCAACCTTCTGCAATTAACCCGCGCTTTAATCCATCCGATATTGGAAATCCCTTATCTGCCGGCCTTGCTGATTAGCGCATTGATTTTGGGATTGCTACTTGGCCCGGTTATATTGCACATCAATCGGCACATGATTAACCGCAATGTCGTTAAGCAGGAATTTCCCCCTTTGAAAAATGGGGATTGAGGGGGATTTATTTACAAAATCTCCCCTAGCCCCTCTTTTTAAAAGAGGGGAATGCCTACTCAATATATTGCCGTCACCAGCCGACCGGTATAAAAACTAACAGGCCGATCCAAGAATTTTTGAGTCAACCACCATGCGCCCAAACCTCGCCGTTTCTTCCATTCCCGACGCCGTAAACGACGCAACGGCATGGGAAGCCGAATTGAATCTGGGTTTTACCCAACGCGGCGACAAAACCGTCTTGGCCAGACGCGAGCATCGCGGCCCTTTGACCGTGCAACGGCCTTTTTATCCGGAAGGCGGCGTCTGCCATGTGTATTTGCTGCACCCACCCGGCGGCGTGGTGGCCGGCGATCAGTTAAGCATTACAGCGAATGTTGAACGCGATGCGCAAGCGCTAATCACCACCCCTGCTGCCGGAAAGTTTTACCGCAGCGGCGGCGGTGAAGCGCAGCAAACCATAAATTTAGCAGTCGCCGAAAACGCCAGCCTGGAATGGCTGCCACAGGAAACCATCGTTTACGAGGGTGCGCGCTTAAATTCCAGCATGAATATCGATTTGGCCGATCAGGCCCGCTTCATCGGCTGGGAAATATTGGCCTTGGGCCGCCCGGCCGCCGGCGAGGGCTTTGACAATGGCTCTGCGACATTGAACTGGCGTATCAACCGTAACGGGCGCTTGCTTTACCTGGAACGCTTGCGGCTGGATGCTGAAGCCTTCCGAGCCCGCTGGGGCTTGTTCGGGCATTCGGCGTGCGGGACGCTGTTTGTTTATCCTGCTACACCTTTGCAGTTGGCGGCGGTGCAGGAATTGATTGGTGAAGAGGCTAATCGCGGGGTGACCTTGATTGAGGGTTTGTTGATTTGTCGGGGGTTGGATCTTAGGGCTGATTTGTTGAAGGGGTTTTTTGAGAGGGTTTGGGGGTTGGTGCGGGGGGATGTTGTTGGGAAGGCAGTTTGTTTGCCGAGGATTTGGGCGACGTGAGGCTGTTTGATTTTTCGCTAGTGGATAGGTATCTTGAGCACTCACCTTTCCTGGGAGACGGTTATGGAATTTAAAAGGCAATATATCGTTAATGAAGACAGCCAAAGAGTTGCGGTACAACTGGATATCGATACTTTTGAGAAGATTGAAAATGTTCTGGAAAATTACGCTTTGGTGCAATTAATAAACGCCGATGACAGCGAAACCTTAAATATCGAGGAGGCTAAAAAATACTACGCCAGCCTGGACAAGGCCTGATGCAGGTTGAGTATCGCAAGAAGTTTTTAAAACAATTGGCCGATTTGCCGGCATCGGTGCGACCGAAAATCGAGCAATTTGCATTTGAGGATTTAGCCCAAGCCGGCAGCATTTTTCAATTAGGGAAAATCGAGAAAATGCAGGGTTATGATGGTTTTTATAAAGTACGGTTTGGTGATTATCGGGTGGGGTTGATTGTTAAAGATGATTTGGTGGTTGTGGCGACGGTGATGCGTAGGAAGGAAATATATAAATTCTTTCCGTAGCCTTTTCGCTCCCTCTCCCTTTTGGGAGAGGGTTGGGGTGAGGGTGGTAAATTTGGTGTCGCTGCCGCGACGGTTGTTTTTAATGTCGGTCCGCGAACCGACATTTTAAAAACCGTCGCGATAGCGACACCGAATAAACAACCAGCGACACAACCCAAGCTTAATACTCATAGTGAAACCGCAACTGCGCAATCAACAATGTATCGCCGGCGATCTTATAAACAATCCGATGCTCGTCGTTTATCCGCCGCGACCAATAGCCGGACAAACCGTGTTTCAACGGTTCCGGCTTACCGATGCCCTCGAACGGCTGACGCTGGATTTCCTTGATGAGTTGGTTGATGCGTTTAAGAATGGCCTTGTCGGTGGTTTGCCAGTACAGATAGCTATCCCAGGCATCGGCGGAAAAAGTGATTTTCACTCGCTTAAGTCATGCTCCGTGCCTTGGCCGGATTCCAGCTCGGCGATGGATTCCAGCAAGCGGCGGGCGTTGGCTGGCGAACGCAGCAGGTAGGCGGTTTCCTCCATGGCTTGGAAGTCTTCCAGAGACAGCATCACCACCGGGGATTCGCTTTTGCGGGTGATGATGATGGGGGCATGGTCGGCGCAAACCTTGTCCATGGTTTTAGCCAAATTGGCGCGAGCGGCGCTGTAACTGATGGCGTCCATTGATGCTCCTGCTGTACAAAAAACGGTACGACACAATAACTCGGCAGATAGGCCTATGCAAGTTGGGAAACATTTAACCGCGATACAACTTACCCACACTCCAAAAATTACTATTTAGCTGACGATAACGCCATGCAATTAACCCCCAGAGAAAAAGACAAACTCCTCCTCTTCACTGCCGCCCTCCTCGCCGAGCGCCGCAAAGCCAGAGGCTTGAAACTCAACTACCCGGAAGCCGTGGCGTTTATCTCCGCCGCGATCATGGAAGGCGCACGCGACGGCCAGAGCGTGGCGGAGTTGATGAGTTACGGCCGAACGCTGTTGACCCGCGACGAGGTGATGGACGGTGTGGCGGACATGGTTACCGAAGTACAGGTGGAGGCGACGTTTCCGGACGGCACCAAATTGGTCACCGTTCACGACCCAATCGTCTGATGACCTTGCCAAAGACAATTTGGCGCACCATCGCTACGATCGGCGCAACGGCCACGTTTTTGGTTGTTCTTTGGCAATACGATATTTCATCGGATAGGGAATATCGGTTGGAGGTCTTGGAGCCGATTGTCTTGTTAAAGGAACCTCCGCAGTCCTACCCATCGATAAATGCAGAAATTGGCCAACTTCTTCCTCATGAGTTTGTAAAGGTCATTCGAATGGGATATGGAAAAGATTTTCGTGCTTGGCAAGTTGTTGGCTCAAGAAACCAGAAGGGATGGTTTATCGAGAGCGGCAAAAATGTGCACGTGGAAAAAAATTAATGTTTAAGCGATTGTGAGGCACGTAAATCAAGCCTTCACAGAAAAACTAAGGAGCCCCACATGATCCCTGGAGAAATCTTCCCCGCCGCCGGCGACATCGAACTGAATGCCGGCCGCGCTACCGTTAAAATCCTGGTCGCCAATAGCGGCGACCGGCCGATTCAGGTCGGCTCGCATTATCATTTTTACGAAACCAACCCGGCCTTGCATTTCGACCGTAGCATGTCCCTGGGGTTTCGGCTGGATATTCCGGCCGGCACGGCGGTGCGTTTCGAGCCGGGCCAACAACGCGAGGTGCAGTTGGTAGCCTTCGCCGGCGAACGCAAGGTCTACGGATTCAGAGGCAAGGTTATGGGGATATTGGGGAGACCAGCATGAGCAAGATCAGCCGACAAGCCTATGCCGACATGTTCGGCCCCACCACCGGCGATCGGGTGCGGCTGGCGGACACCGATTTGATTCTGGAAGTGGAAGCCGATTACACCGTCTACGGCGACGAGGTGAAATTCGGCGGCGGCAAGGTGATCCGCGACGGCATGGGCCAAAGCCAGTTGGGCAACGATCAGGCCGTGGATTTGGTGATCACCAACGCCTTGATCATCGATTACTGGGGCATCGTCAAAGCCGATGTCGGCATCAAGCAGGGGCGGATTTTCAAGATCGGCAAGGCTGGCAATCCCGACATTCAACCCGGCGTTGACATCATCGTCGGCCCCGGCACCGAAGTCATCGCCGGCGAAGGCCAGATTCTGACCGCTGGCGGCATCGACGCTCACATTCATTTCATCTGCCCGCAGCAGATCGAAGAAGCGCTGTGCTCCGGCGTAACGACGATGATCGGCGGCGGCACTGGCCCGGCTACCGGCACCAATGCCACCACCTGCACGCCGGGGCCGTGGCATCTGCAGCAAATGCTCAAAGCGCTGGACGGCTTGCCGATGAACTTCGGCTTGCTGGGCAAGGGCAACGCCAGCCTGCCCGGCGCCTTGGAAGAACAAATAAAAGCCGGGGCGATGGGCCTGAAACTACACGAAGATTGGGGCACCACGCCGGCGGCGATCGATTGTTGCTTGAGCGTGGCCGACGATTACGACGTGCAGGTGGCTATCCACACCGACACCTTGAACGAATCCGGCTTTGTCGAAGACACCTTCGCCGCCTTCAAGGGCCGCACCATCCACACCTACCACACCGAAGGTGCCGGCGGTGGCCACGCGCCGGACATCATCAAGGCCTGCGGCTTGAGTAACGTGCTCCCCTCCTCAACAAACCCGACCCGGCCCTACACTGTCAACACCGTCGATGAACATCTGGACATGCTGATGGTCTGTCACCATCTCGACCCCAGCATCCCGGAAGACGTGGCTTTTGCCGAATCGCGAATCCGCCGCGAAACCATCGCCGCCGAGGACATCCTGCACGACCTGGGGGCGTTTTCGATGATTTCCTCAGACTCGCAAGCGATGGGTCGGGTCGGCGAAGTGGTGATCCGCACCTGGCAGACCGCGCACAAAATGAAAGCTCAGCGAGGAGCGCTGAGCGGCGACACCGCGCAAAACGACAACTTCCGCATCAAGCGTTACATCGCCAAATACACCATCAACCCGGCTATCAGCCACGGGATCTCCCATGAAGTGGGTTCCATCGAAGCCGGCAAACTGGCCGACCTGGTGCTGTGGCAACCGGCTTTTTTCGGCGTCAAACCCAGCCTGATCATCAAAGGCGGCCTGATCGCCGCCGCGCCAATGGGCGACGCCAACGCCTCCATCCCCACCCCACAACCGGTGCATTACCGGCCGATGTTCGGCAGCTTCGGCCGCACCGCCGCCAACAATTCGATGGTCTTTTTGCCGCAGATCGCGGTGACTTCCGGTTTGGCTGGTCAATTGGGGTTGCAAAAGCGGGTGGGTACAGTGAAGAACACCCGGACTATCGGCAAGGCGGATTTGAAGTTGAACGATTATCAGCCGCTGGTTGAGGTTGACCCACAAACTTATCAGGTGCGAGCAGATGGGGAGTTGTTGGTTTGCGAACCGGCGGTGGTGTTGCCGATGGCACAGCGGTACTTTTTGTTTTGATTTTATTTGGTTTTGTAGGTTGGGTTAGGCGCTAGCCGTAACCCAACACGTCGGCTTTAGAATTATTTGAGGAATTTTGTTTTTGGGTGTCGCTGGCGCGACGGCTGGTTTGAATGTCGGGTCTCGGCCCGACAGCCGAGATACTTTCTTTTGCTTGGCCAAAAGAAAGTATCCAAAGAAAAGGCCACCCGGAATTCCGCCTTAATCCTGCGCGTCTCGCTTTTGTCGAAGGTTTTCGGAAGGGGCTTCCCAGCCCCTCCGAAAACGAGCGGCATCCCTGCCGCTCCCCTGCGGGCCAATCTCGCCAAAAGCTCCGATGCTCGGGGCGGAATAACGGGAATAGTCCACTTCAGCGGTAATTGTGTGCAGGAAAGATTTTTTGGTAGGCTGGGTTGGAACGACAGTGTAAACCCAGCTTTAGCCTATACAGCTGGGTTTCGCGTTGCTCTACCCAGTCTACGGGTCCATATTATTGAACTGAGTTCAAAAACATACATGCCTAAAAAGAAAAAACTTTTAGTGGTGGTTGGCGCAGGCGCTTCTATAGATTTAGGAATGCCTTCAGTGGATCGCGTAAATAAGTTGTTTGTTGATTGGGCAAATATACATTTTCCTTTAGCCAGCAATAATAAATCAAATATTTACTCATACTTTGACAAAGAAATTAAGCGGTATAAATGCAATCATCTTGAAAAGCATTTGAGAAAGCCAAATAACTTTGAAGAAGTTTTGTATGTCATGTATCAACTTCCTACCTTATTCCCATCAGGCATTTTCACATCATCGATTGGTGCTTTTTTAGGGATTAAAAGTTTGCCAGATACGCGGATTAACAATAAGCATCAATCCACAGACTTCCACTCTTTAACGAAAATTACTTCTGGCCTAATTGACCATCTTCTTGATGAGTTTAGGCGACGGTGTATTTCAGTAGAAATAGAAAACAAAGATCAATTTAAAACATGGAGTTTATTCCTAAATAACCTCAGCCATGATTTTGATATAGGCATAGTCAGTCTCAATTATGACAACCTCATCTATAAGGTGTTACCAGAATTAAACACTGGATATGATCGGAAAACAAAAGAATTTAATCCAAATAATATTTTTTATCGAAAGAATTGGTCATGTTTGTTGCATTTACATGGTTCTGTTCACTTTGATTTTTGGAATGGCGGGTGGAATGATGATTTATCCAGTTTTCCTAATCCTCATTCAACGTTTAAAAGAGGACGGTCTAGCCAATACACCACAGAAGGGCTTGTTTTTCCAGGGTCAGAAATTATTGCTGGTTACGGAAAATCATTGCAGATAATGAACCAGCCTTTTAGAACATATTATGCCGAACTAGATCGGTTAGTTCATGAGTGCGACGGGGCTTTAATATTAGGATATGGATTTTCTGATGAACATATAAATAAGGCGCTATCAAATTACAACCTTAACAGAAATAGACCATTAGTCGTTATTGACTATGCAAATGACGATGATGATGTAATGACTGTCAGAAGCACAGTCGATGTTTTGCCAACAGCAAAAAAAGCTGTCAATCTTTTTGGGAATGATAGTTTATTAATGAATTGGGATGGTTTTAATTATCCTGCCCAAGTCAAGACATTGATAACGGAATGTATATTTGAAACATCAAGTGAACCAGATAGGCCATTATCTATATGGTATGGCGGCATGCAAGAAGCGTGTAAAAACTACAATAAGATTTTTGATATTTTAAGTATTTAGCCATTTTTCATATTTCTCTGTAATTTTTGGCGTGGTGTTAGTCCCGTTATTCCGCCCCGAGCATCGGAGCTTTTGGCGAGATCAGCCCGTAGGGGAGCGGCAGGGATGCCGCTCGTTTTCGGAAGGGCAGGAAGCCCCTTCCGAAAACCCTCGGCAAAAGCGACAAATTTGCCTGGAGCAAATTTGAACAGCCGATAGGCTGGCCCGCAGGGCGAAAACCATGGATGGTTTTCGTAAAGCGCAGGAAATAGGCGGAATTCCGGGTGGCCTTTTCTTTGGATACTTTCTTTTGGCCAAGCAAAAGAAAGTATCTCGGCTGTCGGGCCGAGACCCGACTTCAAACAAAACCCGTCGCGATAGCGACACATTATTAAATGAAAGCTAGCGCTTTTGAGACATCGTTCCCAAGCCGGAGCTTGGGAAGCAGCGTGAACGAGCGTGAAAAGCCGGCGTGTTGGGCGATGACGGCTAACGCCTTTTATATCCTTTGGGTAAACCCAACTTACAAAACCTAACAATAGACCATGCTAAAACTCACCGAAACCACCCAAACCGAAGAACAACCCGACGATACATTAACCCTCCCCTTTGAGGCCCGCCAAAAATCCCGCCAACCGGCAACCACAAAAGGCGGTGTCCAGGTCGGCGTATTCCTGCCGCGCGGTCAAACCCTGCGCCACGGCGCAATCCTGACCAACAGCCAAGGCTTCAAAGTGCGTATCGACGCCGCCCCGGAAAAATTGTCGGTGGTCAAATGCAGCGACCCATTATTGTTCGCCAAAGCCTGCTACCACCTCGGCAACCGCCATATCGCGTTGCAAATCCTGCCCGACGAACTGCGTTATCTGGCCGATCATGTACTCGATCAAATGCTGGTCGGTTTAGGGCTGATCGTAGAACATCATACCCTGCCCTTCGAACCGGAAAGCGGCGCGTATCACAGCCATGGTCACTGATTTATCGCTGTTAAGGCTGCTGCAACTGGTCAGCCCCGGCTTGCCGATAGGTATGTACAGCTATTCGCAAGGGCTGGAGCGAGCAGTGGAGGATGGCTGGATTACTTCCGCCGAGCAGGCGACCGACTGGCTGCACGGCTTACTAAAAAATGGCTTGGGCGTGGTCGATGCGCCGATTCTGGCGCGGCTATACGTTGCCTGGAACAATAACGATATGACAGCGGTTGAACATTGGAGCGCTGTATTAATAGCCTACCGGGAAACCGCCGAGCTGCGCGCCGAGGACAGGCAAACCGGCCAGGCGCTGGCTCGCTTACTGGTCAATCTGGAATTACCCGAAGCCGAGGCCTGGCTAAAACGCCCCGATGCGACTTTGGCTACCTTGTTTGCGCTGGCGGCGGCACGCTGGCAAATCGGCAAGGCCGACGCCGTCACCGGCTATCTATGGGGCTGGCTGGAAAACCAGGTGTTGTGCGCAGTCAAGCTGGTGCCGTTGGGTCAGGTAGCCGGCCAGCAATTATTAAAAAACCTGGCTGGCGATTTACCGACGCTGGTGGATCGTGCTTTGAGCCTGAACGACGCCGGGATAGGTGGCAGTTGCTTCGGTTTGGCCTTGGCCAGCAGTCGGCATGAGATGCAGTACTCGCGGCTGTTTAGGTCTTGAAGTTAACTGATATGCCTTCTTAAGCGCATAAATTGAACAGCCCCTTCTCCTGCGAGAGAAGGTCAGGATGAGGGCAATGGAATCAGGATTTTTTCTATTTTGATCTCTCCTCACCCAACCCTCTCCATCAAGGAGAGGGCTTTTCTAAAGCCTCTGAATTGACGAAGAAAATTGGAGAGAAAACATGATTGACAAACAAATATTACGAATCGGCATCGGCGGCCCGGTCGGCTCGGGCAAAACCGCGTTGGTGGACGCCTTGTGCAAGTTGATGCGCGACGATTACGAAATCGGCGTGGTCACCAACGATATTTACACTCGCGAAGACCAGCAGTTTTTGATCCGCAGCCAGGCCTTGCCGGAAGAACGCATCCTGGGCGTGGAAACCGGCGGCTGTCCGCATACCGCCATCCGCGAGGATGCCTCGATGAATCTGGCGGCGGTGGACGAACTGTGCGAACGCTGGCCGGAGCTGGATTTCGTGATGGTGGAAAGTGGCGGCGACAATCTCAGCGCGACGTTTAGTCCGGAACTGGCCGATCTGACCATTTACGTGATCGACGTCTCGGCAGGCGACAAAATCCCGCGCAAGGGCGGCCCCGGCATCACGCGTTCGGATTTATTGGTGATCAATAAAATCGACCTGGCGCCCTATGTCGGCGCGTCGCTGGAAGTGATGGACCGTGACGCCAGGAAGATGCGCGGCGATAAGCCTTTTGTGTTTACCAACATCAAGACCGGTCAGGGTCTGGAAACCGTCAAAGAGTTTATCGTCAAGCAAGGCATGCTGGTCATCAACAACGTTTAACGGCAAATGCCGGACGCCGCCGCCTAAGCGGCGCTCGGGCTTTGGTGTCCTTGATTCCACTCCAAAGCGCAAGCTATCCATTGCTTTTCCAGGGCGCCTCCTCAGTCCAAGGCTCTCAGATCGCCGCGCTCGCCTTGCAGCGGATTGAGCGCGGCAAGGGTTTTCTAGCCTTGCGGACCAACGCCGGCCGCGGTTTGCGTGGTTTGGCGGATGATTTTTTGTTCCTCGTCCTTGCGCGCCAATACCGAGCGCAACTGCAACAGCTTACCCAAGGCGTTGTACCAAAACGGCCCACCCAGGCTGAGCAGGAAAATGGACAGTATCAGGCCGGGGAAGCTGACGACCCGCCAATGCCGGCACCAGGCGTCGACATCGGTGGACAGGCTGATCAAGCCTTGCTCGGCCAAAAAGTTGAGATAGTATTTTTGGGTTTCCAGACTCGCGTTTGCATCGCCCGCGCTCGCACCCGCCTGTTCAAGGTCGCCGACTGGTTTTTCCTGGTTGTTCTCGGCGGAAAGCTGGCTAGCCGCCTGCACAGTCGGCTCGTCGTTCAGCTTGGGCGCCAACTCCACAAAAGCCGTCCGCATCTGTTCGTCCATTGCCAAGCGGTTGATCAGATAAACCGTGTCCAATTGCAGTGCGATCGCCACCAAGGCCGCGCTGATCACGCTGACCACACGAGTGGTAGCCGTGAAACGCACGCTGACCCGATCGATAGAATGGTCGAAATTCAAACAAATTTTTGCCAGAAAATCGCTGGAAGCCTCCTGCAATAAGGCATTCGCCTCGCGCACATCCTGAGCCAGTTCCGGATTGGACTTTTCAAGCTCCAAGGCCTGCATCCGCACGTTTTTTAAGGTGGCGGCGGGATCCTCGATGCCGTTGTCGCGCAGCACCGATTTTAAGCTGTCGAACAAATCGATCTGGCTGGAAACGAATTTTTCCAACTTTTGATAACTTTGCTTTTTAGAGTGGGCGGCTTTTTCTTTTTTGATCTTGGTGATTAACGGAGCAATGTCCACGCTCTTATAAAACTGCGGATATTGCTGCAATTTGGTGTCCAGCGCTTCTGCGGCCTGCGAGACGTTGATGGTTTTGTTGGCGATTCGGGCTTGAATAGCTTCGAATTCGGTTTTGATCGCTCCATCGTAGGATGCCGCCAAATCCAGCAGGATTTTGATGAACTCCTCGCGGTGAATCACTTCGCCGAATTGAAAGAACTGTAGCCAAGCCGGTAAGCGGCAACGACAGCGGCCGCCGATGATCCGTTGACTCAGGGTTTTTGCGGCGATGGCGTCGGCCTGCTCGCGGGAAAGCCGCACATCCAACAATTCCAGTAAATCCGCCAGCCCAATGCGCAGATTGCGACCGCGGCTGGCTAACAAATTCAACATCCCCTGGCTCAGCAGCGTCACGGCCATGCTGGCGACTAACATCACCACGGATAAACCCATCAATATATCCACGGACTTCAACATGAATCACCCCCTTAACTGTTTACGGATCGACGAAATAGGTTTCACTAGCGAATTTTTTTGAATAGCTTTCTAAAGCTTAGCCTAAGGCGCCAAGCTGCCAACACTAATCAGGGCTATCGATCGCCAAGCGCTCCATCAAATAACACAAGCAATCCTGACGAATCACGCGTTCGTTCAGCGTCAGCATGGAGGGCATCGTCGCGCGGGCGATCCGCAATTGCCCATTCTCGATCGCTAAAAACTGTTCGGTGACCGGATTGCCATCGTTGTCCCTGGCGATCAATGGCATCCGGTCCGAGCGGGTTTGACCGAACACCGTGCCGGCCGGAATCTCGGTGAAATTCAAGCTTTCCAAGTCGGGATTCAGGCGCAGATCGACCGCGTCGTCACTGAAACTATAACTGGCGTCCTCGGCGACGGTGACTTGGGCCACGGTGTGGTAAATATCCACATCCTGTTTGGCGACCGGCTGGAGCGGAAACTCATGCAAATGCAGGCAACTGTCCAGGAACTCGAAAGCATGTTCGGTGCCATGCGGCTGACCGGGCCGACCGCATTCCAGCGTCACCGCCGGGCAAAACTCGGCAAACGCGCTGGACTGGGTACCCTTGGGATGGGTGAAATATACCAACAAGCGGCCGAACAGCGCACCCAGATGCAGAAAGTCCTTATCCAATTGATTGATACAAGCGTAATGCGGATTCAAACCGGTGTTGTTATGCACGTCGATGCTGGCAAACACGCCGCGCTGGCGCATGATCTGGCAAATCTGTCCAGCCCAAACCGTTTCCGGCGACGGCGGCAATGCCGTACCGGGCCAGATGCGGTTGAAATCGGGTTGGCCGTCCAGCCGTCTTAGATTGAATCGCGCCGCCTGGGTATTGCCGAAAAACAGCGTCAAACCGCGCGGCATGCTTTGGTCACGATATTTTTGCAACAGCTTTTGTACAGCCAGGAAGCCGGTCGGCTCGTTGCCGTGCAGCAATACCGAGACGAACAGCGTTTCCGGGCGTTTGCCGGGAAGGTGGAAGAGCGTCGGCTCGGGGATGAGTGTGTGCAGCGCTTCGGCCGAAATATCCAGCAGGCCTTCGGGGAGGCTGTCGGATTGTATTAGGCTGTAATTAGTGGGTAGAATCTGTGGCATGATGAATTTGACAAATTTGCTCGTTTCAATTCTATCGTTAATTTAGCACCTGTATAAATGCAAATGGGGAGTTTAGACCCCAGGCAAGCCCATTTGACATCAAAGGCCGCGCGATCCGATTCATCGTTAAGACCCAACTACATAGTCAACCACCAGGAAAACGCCATGGCTAAACCCAGTTTTATCAATTTATGGAGCAACTATCCGATCGAGAGTTCGCCTTGCGATGGCAACTGGGATAACCAATGCGCGATACGGATGAGCATTACATTCAATGCGGAACGGACTATCACAGTAAACAAGGAAACTTATTCCGAACCCAAATGTAGCCACGGCCATGCTCGAGGAGCCGAGTCTCTGGCGAATTGGCTTTGGAAAAACCAGCTTGGCCGCCCCACCATCTATACGGGAGGCGCCAAGGCCAAAGCCGCAATAGGCAGCAAAACCGGTCTAATTTTCTTCAAGGATTGCTTCACTCGATCAGGCGATACCGCGCGGACAGGCGACCACATAGATTTGTGGAATAAAGGGGTTACTAAAGGCTATGACGATCCCGCGAATAAAGCATCCCAAGTTTGGTTTTGGGAATTGTCATGAACATGCGCCACATTCGCTGGCTGATGATCGCGGCTATCAATTGGGCAGTGGTTTCATGCGGTTTTGCGGAAGAAACCACTCAAACCGCTAGCAATGACTTGGAGATCGGCTCGGTTCGGCTGCGTTTGGAAAACCATAGCGAAGTGTGCTTCGTCACTTCAACACTTCCGGAAGGTAAATCGGCGGATTACGATTTAGCCATACCCTGGCCATGCCATTTCCACAAAGACATGAGCGGGAGTATCCGAATGATCGAAGCCAAAAACTATCGTTATGTTTTGGTCGAGTCTTCCAAACCCAAATCCGACGCCCGCCCGGACTGCGAGACCCAGCTGCGCTCCATACGCGTGAGTGGACGACTCACGGAAATATCCCAACACAAGGAACTGGTGGCGTCCTGCCCGCCTTTTCAATGGGACGTCTATATGTTTAAGGAACTATTTGACTAGAAACCTAAAATAGTGGACGTCACTCACTTGGCAAGCCCTAACTCTTCTGATTTTTTTTCAGAACGCTAAAGCGTCCACCACCGTGTCCCAAAACCGGATTCGACGTAACGCCTTAGTGGCAGCGATAGCGTAATACGAGGGTATTGAACCGCCGAGCATGTACGATTACCCTATCGCTTATCGCATCTACCCGTTGCCTTTCACTGGGTTTTCATCCGTCACAACAAAGAGGTCATTATGGAACAAGATAAGACAGACAAAATTTCCTATGCGCCGTTTATTCTCTTGGACTCAGGAGAATATGGGTCGCTAATACTTTCCGACCAGCACATGATCGAGAAATTTCATGTATTCGAAGAGCGGGCTGACGAAGGCTGGAATGGAAACGGCTATGACTGGAACTCAATTGCCCAAGTCATCGTAGCCGAACAGCTACCCGATTTACAAGACGAGCTCGATTTCGATCCGGAAGCCGGAATGTTTTCGGCGCAAGGATCGCGTTCCGCACTGGAGCGTTTTGGAAAAGCAATGTCATCCGCCTTTCACAACGACGAGGTACTTCGGGATTTGCTATCACGTGCTGAACTCGATTGACCGGCCGGTGTAAGTCACGTTGCAGCGACAGCGGTGACATGACGCGAAACCAAAACTTTATCGTTCCCACATTCCTGCGTAGCGAATGCAGCCCGCACCGCTCCAACGGTGCGTATCTGGGACGCTGGAGCAGCGTACACCCTGTCCCCACGCCGGAGCGTGGGAACGATGATGTAGTCGTTATTCATATCCCCCACTTGGCAACCACCTCCTCTCCCCGTTGCCGCTGCAAATAAGCCTTAGTCATTCCGACAAATTCTCCCGGATTCTCCCGGATAAACCGCCGCTGCCATTGGCTGCCGGTTTGCTGGCTGGCGAGGCGCTGGCGAATGATGTTCAGATAATCGGCGCGGTCGGCGGCGGCGATGCCTAAAGCCTGCAAACCCGCAGCGGCGCGGGGCAAGAGTTCCTGCTCGATCAACACCGCCAGTCGCTGTCTGCGCTCGCCAAACCAGACGACATGACTATCCAAACCATGCCGCGCGGCTTGATAAAAATTGTCCTTGGCTTGGGCAAACGTTAAATCCGCCCTACCCGCCTGCCGTTCGTCGGCCAGATTCTTGACCAGCCCGTAATAAAACGCGGCGTTGGCGATCATGTCCAGCACCGTCGGTCCGGCGGCTGGGGTGCGATGTTCGACCCGGATGTGTGGGGTACCATCGGCATCGAAACCGACCAGCGGCCGGTTCCAGCGCCAAATCGTGCCGTTGTGCAGCCGCAGATACTGGAAGCTTTCCGGCGCATCGTCGAAATGCTCCGGCAGCAATACCGGAAAATGTTGTAGATTCTCGACGAAGCATTCCAGAATCGACTGCCGGGCAAAGCCGGAACCAAAACTGACCCGATGCAACGGTCCATCGGCCGCGCCGGCATAACCGCCGGTAGCAATGGCTTGTTCGAACAACGGAATACGGGTTTCCGCCCACAAATCCTTGCCGAACAAAAACGGCGCATTTGCGCACACTGCCACCATCGCCGCCGAGGCGATTATCGAGGCGTTATAAACATGATGGGCGATGCTCAGCGGACATTGGATATGCAATTGAAACGAGGTAGTAGCGGCTTCCAGCATCACGTCATGGTGCTGAATCTTCAAATGCTCGTGGCCGCAAATATCCAGCAGGATAGGCTTGCCGCGGTTTTTCAGGATTTGTTCGTTCAGCGCCCGGTAGCGGTTCATGTCGGACATATTGCCCAGATGCAGATCGCTTTGTTGCAGGGTCGGCAAGGTACCTATCGTCAGCAGGTTCAAGCCCAGGGGCCGGGCATGTTGCTCGGCTTGTTGCCAGGTATTTTGCAAATCGCTATGCATACGGCTAAACGCATCGCCGCTCAGCGGTAGCGGCGGCGTGTTGAGTTCGATATTGAATTTGGCCAGCTCCGGCCCGGCCAGCGGATGTTCGAACGAGTGCAAATAGGCTTGATTCATCGGCGCCGGCCGCATTTGCTCGTCCAGCAGCCAGGCTTCGATTTCAAAACCGGCTACCGGGTCCGCTTCCGAGCAAGCACGATTTTTGATCAACTCGCCGAGCAATTCGGTTTCGTCGCGCAATCGTTGTTGAAAGCGCTGAAAGTCGGCGGCCCGATAGGCTGACCCGTGAATTTCTTGGCCCATGAGCAACTCGCTATCCGGCGGGAAATGTCGGAATAGTAAGTGCCTTGCCGTTGAAACGTCAATCTTGCCAAGCAATGCGTTTTGGGCCGTATTATTTTGGCAAGGCTGACACCTGTTCTATGGCTTGCTTAAACGCCGGATAAAGCACCACATTGCCATAGGGGCTAACGTGATCAGCATCAAAAAATAAAGGCCGCTCGCCTTGCATGGCTTTGCAGAAATTTTTCTCACATAACAGCGGGAGAGGATCCCAAATGCTTATCGTCAGATTATTCAGCGCCAAACTCGTCATAGCCAGTAATGTCGGCGCACGGTATGTTTCTTCGTTAGCTCTTTCCTCCACGAATCCGTTTTTGCAATCTGGATTGAATCGATTAAAGAAATCCACACACCGAAAAGGATGCGCACGAAAAATAGGTTTGGGTGCCTCAAATAACACATGGAGACCCGCTTTTTCGAATGGCGACAACCATTCGGGCGCATCATTGGCCGCAGCGGCAATTGATTGCAGTTCTAATGCTGAACGCTCATAGATACTTGTGCCATCAAAAGTATCGTGAAGTCCGGTTTTCTCAGCATTGCCGAAATCCACAAACCTGGGCAATCTAAGCGACGGTAAAAACACGATATCTCCCTGTTTAGCCAAGTCCAATATCTCCTGCAGGGTGGCACGCGATTTTTGCAGGCAGGATGGATCACCACGCTGTCCCATTGGTTTGATCAAATCAATATACGGACAACCCGGCGAATGCAAAACGCGTACGGTACGACCTTGCTCGGCACTTAATTGCTCAAACATCGGCAGATAAGCGGTTGCATGGGAGTCGCCCAAAACAAATAATTGAGCCTTGTCTTTATCTAAACAAGCGTCGGGAAAATACTCTATAACGCTACCACGACCCTGAGCAAGGTCACGCTCGACCACGCGCGGTTCGCATTGACGCGCTGATTGATAGACCGCTTTCATCAGTCCGTACTGGCCGTGCCAGTCTTTGGCATTTATCGTAGGTTGTCCTAAGCCCAGTTCAGGTTGATGCGCCAAAAGTAAGCGGGCACTTTGCCAACTTATCCCGATAAAAACCAGGAAGCCGACTATGCGCCACCCGGCCGGTATTTTTTTAAATCGCTGATTTTTTCGCAGCGGGGATTCCACCCAGCGGTAGGAAACAGCGCCCAGCACCAGGGTCAGACCCAACGCAAGCACGTTAAAAGGCCATACGTCCAGCCCCACGGTCCAACGAAACATCACAAAGACGGGCCAATGCCACAGATACAGCGAATAAGAACGCTGCCCAATCCAGAGCATCGGTGAACTTGCCAAGAGTCGGCGTAGTGAGTCCTTGTCGAAATAAGGATCGCCAATCAACAACAGGCAGCCAATCACCGCACACCAAGCCCTTAACCAAGGGTAAGCCTGTGGATTGGGCAGCAACAATAGTCCTACTATTAACACTAAACCAATCCAAGCCCCCTTTTGTAAGTAGCAATGATAGGTTTCGAATTTTTTGCCCAATTCAGCCGCCCACTGATACCAGACCACGCCAGCCGCCAGCTCCCAGAAACGAAAGGTGATTTGATAGAACACAAACCGCGGGCCGTGATGTATAGCCTGATAAACACAAGCCACGAACGACACCATCGCCAACAGTATCATCACTGCTATCGCCAATCTGCGACGTTGCGAATGCGCCCGCCAGCGCACCCAATTGAACAGCAGCAACGGCGCGATCAGGTAATACTGTTCCTCAACACCCAGAGACCAAGTGTGGGTAAAAGGATTGAACTCGGCACGCGGCTCGAAATAATTGATCGCGGTTTGATCCAATATCCAGTTACTAAATCCCCAGAATGCGGCTTGACCGACATCATCCGCCCCCCGGTTAAACCAGGTACGCGGCACAAACAACACATAGGCCAACGTTGTCGCCAGCAACATAGCCATCAATGCCGGCGCAAGCCGCGTTAAACGACGTGCA
The DNA here is from genome assembly GCF_030490285.1 of Methylomonas montana. Taxonomy (NCBI): domain Bacteria; kingdom Pseudomonadati; phylum Pseudomonadota; class Gammaproteobacteria; order Methylococcales; family Methylococcaceae; genus Methylomonas; species Methylomonas montana. The sequence continues at coordinate 3,123,614 of NZ_CP129884.1, forward strand.
TAAAAAAAGCCCAAGAATGCGGTAAAGGATTCGCCTTTATGATTGGTTAGCGAGGCCGTGACAACAAATCCAGATATAACAAAGAAAACGTCGACACCTATGAAACCGCCCGGCAACAATGAGGAATGCAAGTGATAGATAATTACGGCCAGCACCGCAAATGCGCGCAATCCGTCTATGTGTGCAAAATACTTAGGCATGGCGTTAAAAATTAGCTAAAAAGGCTGGGTGATATTTTGTATTATTTGAAACGCAGGTTAATCCAACTTTGCGCTGCATTGGTATAAGGACAATAAAACCGCGCGTACTTGGCATAAAGTGTTGATTCAAGTGTTTGAAAGTCATATGCCATAGAATACAGGGAGATTCGCAGCTAATTGCCACAGCTGCGGTAACTTACCTGACAGAAGCCTAACCTAATAAATCGCAGCATTTGGTTCTAACTATTTGTCATTTCACCCATTAACCACCGTTCCAGCACCGAACAAACATAAGTTTGTTCGGCACCACTCAACTCCCGGCCCTGCGGAATTTTATGCCATTTCTCCAGACACAAGTCCGGCAACAGCAAGCGGTGGCGTGTTGGGCGACGAACACCGGGTGGCCGCGAAACGGCGTTTGTTTGCCATCGTTAAGCGGCTCGGCGGCGGCCAGGCGTTTGCCGATAAAGTCTTGAGCATGGCTCAATACCGTTTCCAGGCCTTTGTTGCGCAAATAGTCCAGGTCCTTACCGTGCAGACGAAACTGGCTGCGAAACTTGGATTTAGCCAAGCCGGCAAACAATTCGTCCAAATCGCGCACGGCTTTACCGTTATCTCAACACGCCGGCAGCCGGCGTGTAGCTGTCCAGCACATGAATGTAGTTAGCCCGCTCATAAGCGCTAGGGTCGATGGCGTGTTGCTGGCTGACGCTACCTTTCAACTGGCCTATGGATTCGTATTCGTGCTCGACCAGCCATTGCTCCAGTTCGGCGCGAATCTCGCCGAGCTTGCCGACGCCATGCGCCAGCAACACGCTGCATAAATGCACCACATCGGCGCCGGCCAGCAAGGCCTTGATTACATCTGGAGTTTGATGAAAACCGCCCGTCACCGCCAGCGAGGTTTTCACCCGGCCGTACATCAATGCGGTCCAGCGAATGCGCAGCAAGGCTTCGGCCGGCGTCGACAGTTCCAGCTTCGGCACCACCTGTAGCGTATCCAGATCGATATCCGGTTGGTAAAAACGATTGAATAAGGCAAAACCGTCGGCACCGGCCGCTTCCAGACGCTGGGCAAAATGGATCGGCGAGCTGAATTGCGGCGACAGTTTTAGCGTCAACGGCAGGCTGACCCGGCTTTTCAGCTCCCGCAGGATGTCGAGATAACGGTTTTCCACCGCCTCGCTACTGTCCTCGGCATTGGCCGCCAGATGGTAGATATTCAATTCCAACGCATCGGCGCCGGCTTGTTGCAAGGCCTGGCCGTATTCGATCCAACCACCTTGGGAGGTGCCGTTCAGGCTGGCAATCACCGGAATTTGCAAGGCGCTTTTTATGCGCTGTAAATGCGCCAGATATTGTTCCTGATAAGTCAGAATATGATCCGGTATCGGATGAAAGGAATCGGCTTCACCGAAGCCGATGGCTTGCTCATAAAAAAACCGCTCCATCTGCTGCTGCTCGGCTTCGATCTTTTCCTCGAACAGCGAGGGCATCACGATAGCCGACGCGCCGGCATCTTCCAGACGGCGGGCGCCATCCAGGTCCTTGCTTAACGGCGACGCCGACGGCACCAAGGGATGCGCCAGTTTCAGGCCCAGATAATTCGTCGTTAAATCAACCATGTGGGTTCTCCTGGGCCAGATCGGCTTTTAATTGGGCTTTGGCCGCCGCGACGCTGGTGGCATCGCTCCATTCCAGCGTAGACAGTTGTTGATAATATCGGTAACGGTTCTTCACATCTTGTTGCGCCTGTTTCAAGAAGGCCTCGGCCGCCTCGGGATGACTTTGCCAGAGCATGCTGAAACGGGTTTCGCTCATCACGAAATCGCGCAACGGCACCGACGGCTCCGCTGAATCCAAATGCATCGGGTTCTTGCCCTGCTTGATCTTGCCGGGGTCGAAACGAAACAGCGGCCAATGCCCGCTTTTCACCGCCAGATTTTGCTGGCGATGGTTGTTGGATAAATCCACGCCATGGGCGATACACGGCGCATAGGCAATGATGATGGACGGTCCGTCGTGAGCTTCGGCTTCCAGAAAGGCGCTAAGGGTTTGGGTGTCCTTGCCGGCATAGGCAACATGGGCGACATAGACGTTGCCGTAATCCATCGCCAACAGCGCCAGGTCTTTCTTGGCGGTGGCTTTGCCGCCGGCCGAGAATTTAGCGACCGCGCCCAGCGGCGTGGCTTTGGACGTCTGCCCGCCGGTGTTGGAATACACCTCGGTATCCAATACCAAAATGTTAACGTTGCGGCCGCTGGCCAAGACATGGTCCAGGCCGCCGTAGCCGATGTCGTAAGCCCAGCCGTCGCCGCCGATGATCCAGACGCTTTTCTTGCATAAATAATCGGCCAGCGGCAACAAGGCTTGCGCGGCGGCTTGTTTCAGCGACGGCAAATGCTGTTTCAACTCGGCGACGCGCTGGCGCTGGTCGTAGATACCGGCTTCGTCGGATTGATCGGCTTGTAGAATCGCATCCACCAGTTCGCTGCCCAAGGTGCCGCGCAGCGACAGCAACAACTCGGCGGCATGTTCGGCCTGCTTGTCGACTGCCACCCTCATCCCCAAACCAAACTCGGCGTTATCCTCGAACAAGGAATTATTCCAGGCCGGGCCGCGGCCTTCCGCGTTTTTGGTCCAGGGTGTAGTGGGCAGATTGCCGCCGTAAATCGACGAACAACCGGTAGCGTTGGCAACGATCATCCGGTCGCCGAACAACTGCGAAGCCAGTTTCACATACGGGGTTTCGCCGCAACCGACGCAAGCGCCGGAAAATTCGAATAATGGCTGCAATACCATCGCACCCTTGATGGTGTTGGTTTTCAGTTGCCGGCGGTCGTATTCCGGCAACGATAAAAAGTAGTCCCAATTGTGACTTTCCGGTTCGCGTAGCGGCGCTTGCGGTTGCATGTTCAAGGCCTTGCGGCTGGCGTTGGACTTGTCGCGGATCGGGCAAATGTCCACGCACAAGCCGCAACCGGTGCAGTCTTCCGGCGCCACCTGGTAGCTGATCGCCAAGCCGGCCGGGAAGTCCTTGCCCAGCATCGCCGCATGCTTGAAGGTAGACGGTGCGTCGCCGATCGCGTCGATCGCATAGATTTTGCTGCGAATCGCCGCATGCGGACAGACCATCGGACATTTGCCGCACTGAGTACACAGATCGGTTTCCCAGACCGGAATTTCCAGCGCCAGATTGCGTTTTTCGTAAGCGGCGCTGCCGGTGGGGAAAGTGCCGTCGGCCGGCATCGCGCTGACCGGCAAGGCATCGCCGCGACCGGCGATGATTTCACCGGTGACGCGCTTGATAAAGTCCGGGGCGCTGTCGGCAATGCGGGACATAATATCGAAACCGCTGTCGGCTTGTTTGGGCAGCGGCACTTGCTGCAAGCCGGCCAGCGTTTCGTCGATGGCCTTGAAGTTTAAATCGACGACGCGCTGGCCTTTCTTGCCGTAAGTCTTTTCCACGGCATGCTTGATCGCGGCAATGGCTTGCTCCTGCGGCAGCACCCCGGAAATCGCGAAGAAACAGGTCTGCATGATGGTATTGATACGCTTGCCCATGCCGGATTTTTCGGCGACTGCATTGCCGTCGATCAGATAAAAGCGAATTTTTTTGTCCAACATTTGCTGCTGCATCTTGCGCGGTAGAGTGTCCCAGACTTTATCGGCCGACACCGGGCTGTTCAACAGAAACACCGATTTATCGGCGGCATTGGCCAGCATGTCGTAACGTTCCAGGAATACTGTCTGATGGCAGCCGATGAATTTAGCGTCGTTTTCGCCGATCAGATAGGTCGAACGGATCGGCTTGGGGCCAAAGCGCAAATGCGAGACGGTGATCGCCCCGGACTTTTTCGAGTCGTACACGAAATAGCCTTGGGCATACCAATCGGTTTCCTCGCCGATGATCTTGATGGTGTTTTTGTTGGCACCGACCGTACCGTCGCTGCCCAGCCCATAAAACATCGCTTGAAAAGTTTGATCGTGGGCGTCGGTGCGGTAATCGGCATCCCAATCCAGGCTGGTGTGGCTGACGTCGTCGTGGATGCCGATGGTAAATTGATTTTTCGGCTGCTCGCGTTTTAATTCGTCGTAAACAGCCTTGATCATGCCAGGGGTAAATTCCTTGGACGACAAGCCGTAACGGCCGCCGACCACCTTCGGCAGGCTGACGAACTTGCCGCCATTGCTGAAGTCCTGCACCAGCGCCGTCAACACATCCTTGTACAAAGGCTCGCCATCGGCGCCCGGCTCCTTGGTGCGATCCAGCACCGCGATTTTTCGGCAACTGGCCGGCAACGCTTCGATCAAACGCTCCGGCGCGAACGGCCGGAACAGCCTGACTTTCAGCAATCCGACCGCTTCGCCCTGGCGGTTCAAATAATCCAGCGTCTCTTCCACTGCTTCCGCACCGGAACCCATCAACACGATGACCCGTTCGGCATTTGGCGCGCCGACGTATTCATATAAACGATACTGGCGACCGGTCAGCGTTGCGAAATGGTCCATGGCTTGCTGGGCAATCTCCGGCAGGGCCGCGTAATAAGGGTTGACCGATTCCCGACCCTGGAAATACACATCCGGGTTTTGCGCGGTGCCGCGCAGCACCGGCTTATCGGGCGTCAACGCCCGGCCGCGATGAGCGCTGACCCATTCATCCTTGACCATCGCCCGGATCACCGAGTCGTCGAGACTGACAATCTTCGCAACTTCATGCGAGGTACGGAAGCCGTCGAAAAAATGCATGAAGGGTATCCGGCTCTGCAGCGACACCGCATGCGCGATCAGCGCCAGATCCTGCACCTCTTGCGGCGAATTGGAGCACAGCATCGCAAAGCCGGTCATCCGCGCCGCCATCACGTCGCCGTGGTCGCCGAAGATAGACAAGCCCTGGGCCGCCAAGGAACGGGCAGCAATATGAAACACCGTCGGGCTGAGTTCGCCGGCGATTTTGTACATATTCGGCAGCATCAACAATAAGCCCTGCGAGGCGGTAAAAGTGGTCGCCAGCGTACCGGCCTGCAATGCGCCGTGTATCGTGCCGGCCGCGCCGGCCTCGCTCTGCAATTCCACGACCTTGGGCACGGTGCCCCATAAGTTGGCTTGGCCGCGCGAGGACCACTCGTCGGCCCACTCGCCCATCGCCGACGATGGTGTGATCGGATAGATGGCGATAACTTCGTTCAATTTATGGGCGATGCTCGCCGCGGCCTGGTTACCGTCAATGGTAAGGGTATGTTGTTTTTGCATGGAACAACCTTTTGCGAAATATAACGGCGCCGCTCGGCGCTAACCGAGCGGTTCTTGATTAGTAGATAGTAAGGATAGTCAAAAAACGGCTGACCAATTTTTAGCCAATTTAAGGCAAGTGCAAAGAAGACAGGTACTGGAAAGACTTGCCCACGACTTGATAACAAACTTATCCACAGCTTCTGTGTATAAAGTACTTTTCGGCAATGGCTACCAGGCGAAAATATCCGTCAAACATTAAAACTTAGCCGGCCCAAATTTCGCCCGACATTCCGGCAAGTCCTTGAAAATCGAGAAAATCCAATTCTCGGCGTACCGCCTATTCGTCGCGCAAGACGATGGGCATGATTTTTTGCTCGACGACTATCACCGCTTTGTTAAGCACCACGAAGTGTTTGTCTTCGACAAACTGTACCCCCAACATGTAAAAAATCGGCCCCCAGAACGGGTTGATCATCAATCCGCCCAAGATGCTTTTCCAGGTGCGTTTCAAGTTTTTCAGCGGATTGAAAGCCACCGCTAAAGTCTGCTGCGGATGCTCGGCAAACACGTCCGAGATGGGTTTCAATACCTGTTGCTCGCGACTTTCCAAGTCACCCATCGACACCGAAAGTTTACGAGCCATCTTGTAAAAATGCAGCCGCGCCACGCTTGCCGAAATGGCAAATGCGATCGCCATCAAGGGCAGCAGAATACTGGGCGGCAATAAGGGCGCGAAGGCCGGCGCCAGCAACACTAATCCATAACCCAGCATGATGGTATCTTCGCCGCGCTCGACGTCGCGATCAAGATTTTTAACTATGGAGAGCACCTGATTGCCGGATTGATCCAAATAACCTTTGTCTTGAGCCATGGCAGCCTCCTTCAGGTCGAATTTGCAGGGGCTTGATTAAATGCCCGTCAGTATAAAAAGTCAACAGCCGGGTCGGTGGCGTTTGCCGCGTCAAACCCTGCCGGTGTTTGGCAGGTCGGAAAGATAAAATTGCTATGACAGCCTCAACTATCGCAACGACAAAATCGCTTAATCGCTAATATGCTGCGCTGCCCAGGCTAGCGTCCGGACTGTTTGTTGGGCTGGATAGTCGGGTACTGATCATGTCCTCTATATCTCGATACCCTTTACTAATGCATCTCGCCGCTTTCTGCCTTGATTTCCGCAATCAAATCGCCAAGGTTCTCGCGCTGCCGCAGCACGAAATTTTTGCTTTCCACGGCGGTTTTATTACCCAGCACGATGATTTCCTTACGATATTTGTGCGTCAGATAGCCGGTAACCAAGCCTGTCGAAAACAAGGCCAAGGGATGACTGACCAGTGCACGGGTGATACTTTTGCTGGCATGGGTCACCCCGGAAATGATGAAGCCCATCACTACACCCTTGACTAGAATTTCGCCGTTGCTGGCGGGCGCCATCCTGGCGGGCTTTGCTTTATGTTTTGCCGATTTTTTGGTTTTTGCGCCAGTCGTGTCGTTTGCTAATTTCGATTGAGTCATAAATCACCCCGAATTGGAGAGTTGGCGATGTGTTTATTGGCCCCAAGCGAAAGCCGGAACCAATCCGTCCCTGACCAGAATACCAGCATTCAAACACTTAATTCACGCTATGCAAGGGCATTCCGGTGAAATGGGTGATCTATGACGGAATTGACATTTGCGACACCGGTTTAAAGAGCAATAGCGACGCATCATTCCTGTCTACCGAGACCTTATCCGGTAAGGTTTGCTATGTTTTCCGGCACAAAACTCAGTTGGGATGATCGTTTTACTGGTAAAATTCTTGTCATAAATATCGATTAACCAGGCTGTTGGCACTTGATTTGTCAGCCGAGACGCGATTTTTAGCGTCGCTAAACTGAGGAATTATTCATGTTGCAACGTATATTAGAAAGCCACGTCGGTGATGATAGCGATATCCTGCTATCCAGACGCCGATTTATCAGACATTTGGCCTGCGGCACGCTACTGACACTGGGATCACCCAGCATCGTGCATGCGGCGCGCGGTAAATTTCCCTCGCATAAATCCCTGGCGTTCCAAAATACCCATACCGGCGACAAATTAAAACTGACTTATTTTGAAAAAGGCCGTTATATCCAAGGTGCACTGCGGGAAATCAATTTTGTATTGCGTGATTTTCGTACCGGCGATGTGTATCCGATCGACATCGAGTTGCTAGACCAGTTGCATGATTTGAAGCTGGCTTTGGGCATCAATCGACCGTTCCATATCATTTCCGGCTATCGCTCGCCTTATACCAACGCCCAACTGCACGATCAAAGTGCCGGCGTTGCCAATAACAGCTTGCATATGCAAGGCAGAGCGATCGATATTCGTCTGGAAGGCTTCGATACCCGCCGCATCCGCAATGCCGCGTTGGTCATGCGCCGTGGTGGCGTCGGTTATTACGCGGAGTCCGATTTCGTTCATCTCGATACCGGCAAATTTCGGACTTGGTAAAGTGGGGCCTGGCTAACCGCTGACCGTAGCGTTCCTACGCATCAACGGCTGCTTATAGCTCAATCCTGGCGACTTGTTCAGAACTTTTTGCAGCAACATATCATGGCCGTAAATATCCGGATAAAAGCGCGGCTTGTTATCCTGATCCACAAAAGCCGTGGTATAGAAGAACAATACCGGTATCGACCGTTTCAGACTAACCCGCTGAGTTTTGGTGGCGGTCATTGCCTCTCGAATGGCTTGTAGATCCCAGCCCTCTTGACCGTCGAGTACAAATTCCGCCAGCTTTTCCGCGTCCGCCACCCGCACGCAACCGTGGCTGAGATCTCGACGATCCCGGTTAAAGGCAGTTTTGGATGGGGTATCGTGTAAATAGACATCGGCCTTATTCGGAAAAATAAACTTCACTCGCCCCAAAGGATTTTTTTTGCCTGGCCGTTGCCTGGCACGCACCCGTCCGCTCTTCAGGCCATCGACGACATTATCCAGATACTCTCCACCGTTATCGGCGAAGCGTTCCACCAGTTCGATATCCTGAGCGACCAGATAAGCATAATCGGTCGCCAGTTTTGGCAAAATCTCCTTGTCCATGATGCTTTTCGGGATATTCCAATACGGCATGAACTCCAGATATTTCATGTCCTCCCATAACATGGGCGTCTGATTGGCCTCGGCTTTGCCGACGATGACTTTCATATTCAGCGGATTTTGGTCCTCTGCGGAATTGAAGGCCCACAACTGAAATGCCGGAATGTTGACGATAATCCGCGGTCCGTCCGGCAGATCAGGCAGCCAGCGCAAACGTTCCATCGCTAATTCGATCAGGGCGATTTTCTCCGCAAGCGGCTGGTTCAACACCATGACAGTTTGTTTGCCGACGATCCCATCGGCCTTCAAGCCTTGCCCTTGCTGCAGACGCTGAATGGCCGCTATCGACGCCGGATCGTACAGGCTATCGGACTCGCTCATCCCGGCCAGGTCTGCCTCGCTGAGTTCGCCCAAATTACGCAAACGCTGGCGCAACAAGGGCAACTGTGGATCATGGGCACCAGGGCGTAGCGATTTCTCGAACGCCAGTTCCACACTGACTGCCGTCAGGTCTAGTTTGCGATAGTCTGCCAGCACCTGTTTTAATTGCCGGTATTGCGCGAGTTTCGGCGCAAGCGCCAATGGCAATTCGGCAAGACTTTGTTGCTGAAGATGCAACGCCAACAGCGCAACAATATCGATAGCCGACTTGGTGCCAAACTGCACTGGATAATTAAGATCGCGCGGGTCAATCCGACCGACATGCAAATCGTGGAGATAATGCAGTAATGCTATGGATAGTGCCACATCGTAAGAGGCCAATTCGGTCACCGCGCTTTGCGGCAGCGACTCGGCATGCTGTAAATAACCGCGCATCCGTTCGGCATCATAATCGACAGGGTTCAAACCGTCGTCTGCGGCATTACTTAAAATGTTCAGCGCATCGCCCCGGTTTTTGAAAGGTCTATCCTCACCCAGCCAAATCAGCTGGTTGGCATTCATCAAATATAACTGCGTCAATGCTTCGCTGTGCTTGGAAAAATCGGGCTGCAGCAATAGCGGATGCTGTTTGCTTGCCAACAGCGATTGAATCGCCTGGTTGACGCTAAGTTCCGGAATATCCGTGCTGGCCGGCTGCGAAAAAAAATACAGCAACACCAAAACCGGTAATAAATACGGCATGGATTTAGCCATTTTTTTAAGATAATGGGCGGTTGCGTACTGATTCATGATTCGACAAGTCGGATGCTGACAATGGATGATCGCGATGTTGGCAAAATAAGTTGTTAAGTGGGCATCGTATAAAAGTTGGGATTGAGCATTTGCCAGTGTTTATCGGCAGACAAGGCAAACTATTGAATGCTCTAACATTCTCTCACACAAAATTCAAATCAAGCCCAACCTACAAAATAAGATACTCGCACCCATCGCCAAGCCAATATTTTTAGCTTTTCAGCGATTTAGAAACGATGACAACGCGTTAAAATAGTTTCCCCAGCCGATCCAGGTTTAACCTCCCTCTATGAACCCCAGCCTTAAAAAGCCATCCATGCCCAACGCCGCACAGCTCAACAACGACTGCCGCTGCACGTCCCTGAACCGCAAAGCCTTGCGCGCGGAGCTTGCCAAACTGGATGACGATGATGCGCTATACCGGATGTTAACGGCGGAGCGACCGAATTTGTTTGCGGAGTCGGCGGTGTTTATCAGCCAGGATTGCCTGGAACGGCAATTAGAGCTTATCGCCGCACTGGAACGAGTCATCGCGCTGCCGGCTTATCAGCAGCAAGTACTGAAACATGCACCGGATACCGCTCTTTATTCAGCCAAAAATTATGGAGTGTTTGTCGGCTATGACTTTCATCTGAGCGCCGACGGCCCAAAACTGATCGAAATCAATTCCAATGCCGGCGGCCCGCTGATTAATGCCGTATTGATTCGCGCGCAAAACCATTGTTGTGAAATAGTCGACAACCGGCAGCCGGGCAAACTTAATCTGCCCTGGCAAGGTACTCGCCAAGCCGAAACCTTATTCGTGGAGATGTTTTACCAGGAATGGCAGACCGAACGCGATTTGGCGCCGTTGCTCAGCATCGCCATCGTCGATGACGATCCGCAAAATCAATACATGTGGCCGGAATTTCTGCTGTTTAAACACCTGTTCGAACAACATCAAATCGAAACGGTCATCTGCGACCCGACTGAGCTTAACTATCGCGACGGCGCGCTGTGGCACGGCGACCTAAAAATCGACCTGGCTTACAACCGTTTGACGGATTTTGGCTTGGAATCTGAAAACTGCCTAGCCTTGCGCGAGGCTTATCTGGCCAATGCGGTAGTGTTGACCCCGCATCCGCGGAATCACGCACTGTATGCCGACAAAAGAAACCTGGCCTGGCTAAGCAACGACGAATTTCTGCAGGCCATCGGTGTCGACGACAATACCCGCGCGATATTGCGGGAAGGTGTTGCGCATACCGTATTAGTCGATGCCCAGGACGCCGAATGGTTTTGGTCGAACCGCAAACAACTGTTTTTCAAACCGGCCAAGGGTTACGGCAGCAAGGCGGCCTATCGCGGCGATAAACTGACCCGCCGGGTGTTCGAGGATATTCTACAACACGATTATGTCGCGCAAACCTTGGTCAAGCCTAGCGAGCGGCATCTGGACGCCGGCGAGTTAAAACTGGATCTGCGCCACTATGTTTATCAAGGCCAAACCCAATTGATCTGCGCCCGCCTCTATCAAGGCCAAACCACCAACTTCCGCACGCCGGGCGGCGGCTTCGCCCAAGTCGTCGTGATTCCGTGAACCGCGCATCAACGCTTGGCCAATAATGACCGATATGCCGCAAGCGCCTGTTCGGAAAAACAGCAGAAAATCACTTCCAGCCGTCCATCGTATCCGCTTAAGAACGCACTAACCGTATCCACCGCAATCTCGGCGGCCTCGGCCAACGGATAGCCATAGATGCCGGTGCTGATGCACGGAAAAGCCACACTATTCAATCGATGCGCGGCGGCCAGACCCAGCGAATTTTGGTAACAAGCCGCCAGCAATGCGGCTTCGTTGTCTCGCCCGCCCCGCCATACCGGCCCTACCGTATGAATGATGTATTTGGCCGGCAAATCGTGGCCTTGAGTGAGCTTGGCCTGCCCTGTCTGACAACCGCCCAATAAGCGGCATTCGGCCAGCAATGCCGGCCCAGCCTTGCGGTGAATCGCGCCATCCACGCCACCGCCGCCCAGTAGCGAGGCATTGGCGGCGTTGACGATGGCGTCGAGCGCTAATTCGGTAATATCGGCCTGGATCGCCGAAATCGAATGAGTCATAAAGTCCACCTTGAACGGGCTAGAGCGAGCGGTTTGATTTTAATCGCATATCGAAAAACATCGGATAGCCGTAAAATAGCCATTCTCCTAGGCTCGCAGGATATGACATGGAACCCAGCAAAGCACTGATCGGTATCGGCGCAGTGATCCTGTTGATCGGCTTGGTGTTGAACTACGCACCGTGGCTGATCAATTGGTTCGGCAAGCTGCCGGGCGATATGCGGATTCAGAACAAAAACAGCTTCGTGTTTATCCCGATCACCTCGATGATTGTGGTCAGCGTGTTGATCACGCTGCTGGCTAATTTATTTTTCCGAAAGTAAGCTTTCAAAGTGAGACTGAGATCATGACCAAACTGGTGATATATAACCACGGCAAAGACAGCATTCCTTGGGGCGAAAAACCCTTGGCTCTAGCCGAAGTCGCTAAACGCCAAGGCTTTGAATTCATCAGCCCGGATTACCAGGCTAGCAACGATCCGGATTGGCGGGTGCAACAGTTATTGGCTTTGGATGTAACGGGATATGACACGATAGTCTTGGTGGGTTCCAGTATGGGGGCTTATGTTTCGACGGTCGCCGCCGAGATCATCAAGCCGCGCGGGCTGTTTCTGATTGCCCCGGCCTTTTATTTGCCGGGTTACGCCCGAACCGAATTCAGCCCATCGACCGCCAATATCGAGGTGTTTCATGGTTGGCAAGACGATGTGGTGCAGCCGGAAAACGCCTGGCGCTTCTGCCGTGAGCATCGCGCTCGTCTGCATATGTTCGACGCCGACCACCGCTTATTGAGCATATTGCCGCAGATGGTGACGGCTTTCGAACGATTTCTCGGCGATTGCGCCGGCTAGTATTAGGAGAAAATCCGATGAGCGATTACCAGAAATACCACTGCCAGGAATGCGAACACATTTACGACGAAGCCGAGGGCGACCCGGACAGCGGCATCGCGCCCGGCACCCGCTGGGCAGACATCCCGGACGATTGGGATTGTCCGATCTGCGGCGCGCCGAAAAGCTTTTTCAAGCTGCTGGAATATTGAGCGGCACCGAAAAAACGCCATTAGTACATGCCGTTGCCCAACCAGGCACCGGCCGCCGCGCCGATACCGGCCGCCACCGGGTCGCCGCCGCCGAATTGGTAACCCATCGCACTACCGACCATGCCACCCAACATGCCTTGCGGCGAACGTTGGTCGTAGCCGTAATAACGCGGTGGCGGCGGAGGCGGTGCGTAATAACGCGGAGCCGGTACATACTCGACGACCGGGGCTGGTTGGTAATAAATCACCTCTTCCCGATACATCGGCCGATGATGACCATGATGGTGATGACCGTGGTGCTCACCCCAATGGTCGTGATGGTCCGCCAAGGCAGCCGACGAAAACAATAAACCCAAAGCGATTAATTTCGATCTTTTCAACATCGCAAACCTCCTGTTAGAAAATTATTTGCTTGGGATAAATTGTGCTGTAGGCAACTTAATTTTTGCTTAACGAATATCAACCGCAGATTCCGGATCGAGTTCCTTAACGATTCTTCTGCTCCACTCGCTTCAACAGCTCGAACAAATCGCTGTTGGTGGACAGCACGATAGTGGCATCGCCGTCGATCACCTTGCGGTAAGTTTCCATACTCTTCAAAAACTTATAAAACTCGGCAGACTCGGGTTTTTGCCCATAAGCCTTGGCGTAAATTTCGGTAGCCTTGGCATCCGCCTCGCCCTGAATTTCCTGGACTCGTTTGTAGGCGGTGGATTCGATTTCGTTGAGATCGCGCTCCTTGTTACCGTTGATCCGCGCCGCCTCGCCCTCGCCTTCCGAACGGAAGCGCTGGGCAATCTGCAAACGCTCGCTAATCATGCGCTGATGGATTCGTTCCAATACCTGATGGTTGTAATTGATGCGTTTGAAGCGCACATCCAGCAATTCCACGCCAAACTCGGCTAGTTTTGGCGCGGCCGCGTCGAACACATCTTTTTCAATCGCGGCCCGGCCGACCCGGATTGGCCGCAATACGCCTATCGTGCCCTCTCCCGCCAACGGCCCCAGACTGTCGTCCTGCAAGGGTTTTCGGTCCTTATCCGAACGTACTACTTCGATTAGCTCGTGGCGAGCGATTGCGGTGCGGGTTTCGCTGCCTAAAATATCTTCCAAACGCGATTGCGCGCTACGTTCGTCACGCAAGCGCAAATAATATTGCATCGGATCGGTAATTCGCCAACGGGCAAAAGTATCGACTTGCACATAGGTTTTATCCTTGGTTGACATCTCCACCATCGGCCCATCCCAGGCCAGATAGCGTTTGTCGAAGCTATTGATTTGCTGGGTAAACGGAATTTTGAAATGCAGACCGGGGCTGGTGATCGGCTCGCCGACCGGCTTGCCGAATTGGGTGATGATGACTTGTTCGGTTTGCTTGACGGTAAAGACCGATTGCAGCAGCAAAAATGCTACGACCACGACCAACAACCAAGCTCTTATGGATAAACTCATGGCGCCACCCCCGCTGCTGGGCTTGGAAACGGCAGCATCGGCAAAATCTGCTGCACGCTATCGTCGACGATAATCTGCTGGCGGGCTTGCGGCAATACGTCGCCCATGGTTTCCAGATAAATCCGCGCGCGAGTCACCTCCGGGGCTTTCAAATATTGCTCCAACACCTGATTGAAGGCCGTCACATCGCCCTCCGCTTCGTTAATCCGCTTGAACCGATAACCTTCGGCGGCGCGGATTTTCTGATCGGCTTCGCCGCGCGCCCGAGGCACGGCTTTGTTGTATTCGCCGTTAGCCAAATTGATTACATTTTCGCGGTCCTGCTGGGCCCGATTCACTTCGTTGAAAGAGGGTTGCACCGGCTCGGGCGGATTGACGTTTTTCAACTGCACCTGATTGATAGACACGCCGAGCTGATAGCGTTCCGCCAACACCCGCGCGCGCGCCAAAACCGTTTCCTCGATTTCTTGTCGGCCGATGGTGATGATTTCATCGACGGTGCGATCGCCGACCACTTCCCGCATCACCGCTTCGGAAATATCCCGCAAGGTCACACCAGGATCGCGGACATCAAACAGATATTTCTCGGGGTCGGTGATCCGGTATTGCACGATCCACTCCACCAACGCCGAATTCAGATCGCCGGTCACCATCGATTTTTCCAGGGCCGGTTCGTCGCCGATTTGATCGATATTGGTGAAACCGGGCGTTACAAAACCGAACTCCAGTTTCTGCTGGCGCTGAGTCGGCACGGTAATCACGCTATCGACGCCGAACGGCAACTTGGCGTGCAGGCCGGACGGGACTTTCTCGATATATTTGCCAAAGCGCAATACGATGCCTTCCGACTCGGCCGGGATGGTATAAAACGACATCGTCGCCCCGACCAATACCAGGATGATGGCTGCTATCGCCAGCGGCGAGATCGGCAACGATTCGGGCAAGCGCTCGAAGATGGGCCTGGGATCATTCATAGACAAACTCCGGTTAAATGGCGGACCAGTATGAAACCGCACGCGGCATACGCTCTAAACGAACGCGCCGACCTCATCGTCAATCAGGTCCAGCATGAACTTAGCCATCGACCGCGTCAATGGCTATCGGCCATAACACTACGATAGCGGCGACTCGTGAATAGGCAATCCTTCGATACCGGCACTGGACGGCGTCAAGAACATTTCAAACTGCGCGCTCGGCACCGGCTTGCCAAACAGGTAACCTTGCATCTCGTCACAGCCCTGTTCGCGCAAGAAATCTTGTTGCTCGGCGGTTTCCACGCCTTCGGCGATGGTACGCAAACCCAGGCTGCCGGCTAAACCGATCACGGCGGCCACGATAGCCTTGTCTTCCGCATCGGTGCAGATGTCGCGCACAAAGGATTGATCGATTTTAAGTTTATAAACTTTAAATTTCTTCAGGTAATTCAACGAAGAATAGCCCGTGCCGAAATCGTCGATGGACATCCGAATACCCAACTGATGCAGATTGTTCATCACGGCAATAGCACCTTCCGGATCTTGCATTGCTACGCCCTCGGTTAACTCCAATTCCAGATATTCGGGTGGTACGCCCTCTTCATCAAGCACACGTGTAATTAAATCCGGCAGCGAGGGATGGCCGAATTGTACCGCCGACAGATTAACCGCCATAATCAATGGCTCGAAACCGCGGTCCATCCAGTTTTTGGCTTGCCGCACCGCGGTTCTCAATACCCATTCGCCGATCGGCAGAATTAATCCGCTTTCCTCGGCGACCGGGATAAATTCCCCAGGCGACACCAGACCAAGCTCCGGATGCCGCCAACGTAACAAAGCCTCAGCGCCTATTACTTGCCCACTTTGCATCGCTATTTGGGGCTGGTAAAACAAAAATAATTGATCACGATCTATTGCCTGACGTAGAGCATTGACTAACTGCAAATTACGGGCCGAACGGGCATGCATTTCCGGGGCAAAGAAACGATAGCCATGCCGACCTGCTAATTTGGCGCGATACATCGCGGTATCGGCGCTTTTGGAAAGGGTTTCCAGATCTTCACCATCCTCGGGATAGAGAGCGATGCCGATAGAGGCGGTTAAGGTTAAATCGTAATTCTCTATCCGATAAGGTTCGGCGATGGTATCCAACAATTTTTGAGCGACATAAGCGGCGCCCTGGGCATTGGTACCGGGCAGCAAGAAAATGAATTCGTCGCCACCCAAGCGCGTCAAAGTGTCTTCGTCGCGCAACACTAAACGCAAGCGCTTGGCCAACTCCACCAGCAAGGCATCGCCGACGCTATGACCCAGCGTATCGTTAATGTCCTTGAAGTGGTCCAAATCCAGAAACATCAGCGTCAAGTGGCCATTACTGCGCTTCGCCAAACTGAGCGCATATTTGAGGTGGTCGTTCAATTGACCGCGATTCGGCAAGCCCGTCAGCGGGTCGTAATTAGCCAAATGATAAATATGCTCCTCGGCCTGTTTGCGCTCGATTGCCAAGGCAACTAGATGGGCCGCCATTTCCAGCAAACGCAGGGCGTACATATCGGGCGAAGACGGTTGGCGCTGATATATGGCGAATGTACCGAGTATTGTCCCGTCAGCCGCGCGTATCGGTTCCGACCAACAGGCACTCAATCCAGCTTGTTCGGCAAGCAACTTATAGGATTCCCAGTAAGGATGCTGCGCTATATTGTCGACGATGGTTCGTTTACCGGTAAAAGCGGTATTGCCACAGGAACCCACGCCAGCACCAATTCGCGCGCCGTCAATTGCCCGATTGTAAAAATCCGGCAAACTGGGCGCCGCACCCAGCCGCAAATGTTCGCCGGCAGCATCCAATAGCAATATGGAACAGAGGCTGCCTACCAGAATAACCTCGAGTTCTTCCACCACCTCTTCCAGAATCTTCATCAACGGCATACTGCCGTTGATGCGCTCGAGCATAAACATCCGAAAGCTTTCCGTTTGTTGCGCCTGGAGACGTTCCTGCTCTCGTTCGAATCCCTTCAAGGCATGGTCGATATCCATCGCCATTTCCACCAGCAAATTTCGTGCAGCTTCGTCGAACGCGTCAACTATCGAGGCGTAAAGCGTGAAAGACCCCACCGGAACGCCGTTTCGATGTAAAGGCAACGAGGCGGACGCTTTCCAGCCGAATTTTGCGCCGCGTTCACGCCAAGCTTCGGTGCTGGAGTCATGTTGAAAATCCTGGCACCAGAAAGCTCTGTCTTCGCGTACCGCAGTGCCGGTCGGCCCGCGTCCAATAGGCAGATTTTCATCTACCGATATTTGAATACCGTCCAGATATTCCGTGCCATAGCCGTAAAAAGCCACTGGTTTGATCGATCGGCTGGATTCGTCCAACATCCCTATCCAAGCCATTTTCATCCCGCCGAAAATCACGGCATCGAGGCAGATTTGTGGAAACAACTCTGCTTCGTTATTACAGCGGACGATGGCCTGATTGCATTGGCTCAAGGCCGCATAGAGCTGAGTCAGTCGTCGGTTTTTCGCTTCCGCATCCCGATGCTCGGCATCGAGTCGGGCCAGGTTTAGCCGTGTTTCCGACAGCCAAGCCATAACGCTGTTTTCCGATCCTTTACCGACCGGCATCTTCTCGGAAAAATCTCCGCTACCAAGACGCGCTATATGACTATGCAGATCATCCACTGACGCGCCCAAGGTCGTGTGCAGGGCCCGGTAAGCTCGGCGCAGCATCAATAACAACATCGCGCCAAACGCAACGAATAGCCCCCGCAACCACCCAGCAACATTTTCTTTCGCATGCACGGCCCTCAGTGTGCGGCTATCCACCATTTGATAGGCTTCGCTGATTGGCCCCATGATCTTTGCTTTAGCCCGATGGTAGCTCTGGTCCTGCAACAACATGTTGGCCTTGGCGCGTGCATCCTCTGTAGGCGCGCCGGATTCAACCAATGCCATCGCCTGATATTCGGTGCCGGTCAATGCATCGGAATTAGCCTTGGCCTCCGCCATTTTCGCGAATTCTTGCTCGGTAAATTCCGATCTCCGCATCAACTCCAGCAACGCTACGATCTGTCCGCTATCCGGACGCGGCGGTAGTCCGTCCGCCAACACGAGATCCCAGTATATGTCGTGGTAATCGATAGGCCGCGGTTTCTTGCCATCGCGTATATCAAGAATGTTCTGAAAGTATTGTTTATAGACTGGGTCGCCGGTGACAACATAGCTGCGCACCATCAACGAGAGATCCTCCGACGATTGGCGTAATTCGTCGATCAATAGATGCGATTGCAACCGCAATTCGTTAGCACGATCTATCTGCTTTTCCGCACGGACATAAACGATAAACACGATCGCGAATACGACAAACGTAACCGCCGTCAACCAAAGGCTGCGAGAAATCCGGGAAAAATGATGAGGACACTTCATGATGCATTTTCCGTTATTCAGTGTCGCAATTGACATAGTTTTAGTTTTCGCCGGTGTTATCCATTAAAAACCCGATAAGGGGCACGGTAATATTTCATACCGAACAGCATACTGCAATTTTAAATGGGTAGATTATTCCATTAAATACACTGCGTTGCGCTTCGCTATCGCGATATTCGAGCGGCGGTAAGCTAACGGATGCCTACGGCGTGAATATTCCGATACTGAAATGGCTAAACGCTGGACATTTATCATCGCCCCGAACTTAATAATCGCCGAATCAAGCGCGATGTCGCCCCGACCCCGGACAACCAGCAAATGACAGAAATGCCGAAAAACTGGCATGCAATGCCTCAATCGTCAACAAGCAATAAGTTATCCACAAATTTTGTGGATAACTGTGTGACCATGCCGTGACAAGCAAGGTTAAGTCATTGGTTTATTTACGCTATTTCGAGTCGACTAAAAATGATGCAATCGCAGCGAGCTCTCGGCGGCTATTCGTCTGCCAAACCGAATGTTATTGAATTCTGATCAGATAACCTTCGGTTTTTTCGCAAGTGGGTTTGCTATGCGCCGTCACGCTTAATCGGATAAAACCATGCTCGATAGGCCTATCCATCTTACCTTTGATTTCCAGTCGGCCGCTTTTTTGCGGGGTAATTTGCAGCTCTTTCGAAGTGAAATGATATTTGGTCTCGCCGGCGCTAACATTGATCACAATCGAAGTGGGCGTAGTATTGGCGGAAGCGACCAATGAAAATTCAGTAAAAGATTGCAGGTATTTATTGGGCGCCGGTTGAAACTCCGAAAACATCGGTTTCTCGCAGTGATGCGAGCTTTGGTCGCTGCCGTAAGCGTGTGCCGCATTGACGCTTAAACTCAATATTGTGGCGGCGGTGATTCGAAATAGCGTGGTCATGACGGTCTCCGTGGACGGTATTTAGGATTTAATGGGGGTAGCTTACCAACAAATCGGGGATTTGCTGGTAAATGGATGAACTCAATCATTGACGATAGCTTGGCGTTTGCTCAGGACTCGTTTCGAATCGTCTTGGAAATGGCTCGAGGGGAGCTCTAAAAAAATAGAAAAATCACTTTCTCCCTCCGTACTCACAAGCGCATAAAGGAGAAGGTTGGGATGAGGGGATTAAATCAGTCACTTACACCCTACCCCCTCTCCCCGAGGGAGAGGGCGTTTTTAGATGACAGACGCTGCTAATATGCCTAGCGCCAAATCTTGCTCAAACGGATAAGGGACATCCGATTAAGCAATGTCCTGACTGTTCAAATAATCCTCGTAATTACCGCTGAAATCGACGATGCCGTTCGGGGTTAATTCGATGATCCGGGTGGCCAGCGATGAAACGAACTCGCGGTCGTGGCTGACGAAAATCAGCGTGCCGGGATAGCTTTCCAACGCCGCATTCAGCGATTCTATCGATTCCATATCCAAATGGTTGGTTGGTTCGTCCATCACCATCACATTGTTTTTTTGCAGAATCAATTTGCCGAACAACATCCGGCCTTGCTCGCCGCCGGAAATCACTTTCACGGATTTATTGATCTCGTCCTGCGAAAATAATAAACGCCCCAGCGTGCCGCGGATGGTCTGATCGTCGTCCGACTCCTTGCGCCACTGGCCCATCCAGTTAATCAGCGACATATCCTCGGCAAAATCCTCGGCATGGTCCTGCGCGAAATAGCCGACTTCGGCATTTTCCGACCATTTCACTTCGCCGCTGTCCGGCGTCAAATCGCCGACCAAGGTTTTCAATAAGGTGGATTTACCGATACCGTTGGGGCCGATCACCGCTACCCGCTCGCCGACCGCGATCATCATGTTCAAATTCTTGAACAGAGGCTCCGCGCCATAACCCTTGGCTAAATCCTTGGCTTCCAAGGCCAGGCGATACAGTTTTTTGGTTTGGTCGAAACGGATGAACGGATTGACCCGGCTAGACGGTTTGATTTCGTCGAGTTTGATTTTCTCCAATTGCCTCGCCCGCGAAGTGGCTTGCTTGGCCTTGGAAGCATTGGCCGAGAAACGCGCCACGAAGGTTTGTAACTCGGCAATCTGAGCTTTTTTCTTGGCGTTGCCGGCCACTAATTGCTCGCGGACTTGGGTCACGGCGGTCATGTAATCGTCGTAATTGCCCGGATACACCCGCAGTTCGCCGTAATCCAGATCGGCCATATGCGTACAGACGCTATTCAGAAAATGCCGATCATGCGAGATGATGATCATCGTCGAATTGCGCTCGTTTAGCACGTTTTCCAGCCAGCGGATGGTGTTGATATCCAGGTTGTTGGTCGGCTCGTCCAGCAGCATGATGTCCGGGTTGGCAAACAAGGCTTGCGCCAGCAAGACCCGCAATTTCCAGCCCGGCGCCACCGCGCTCATCGGACCGTTATGTTGATCCAAAGGAATGTCCAAACCCAACAATAATTCGCCGGCCCGGGCTTCGGCGGTATAACCATCATATTCCGCAAACACCGATTCCAACTCGGCGGCACGCATATAATCGTCTTCGCTAGCTTCCAGATTGGCGTAAATGGCGTCGCGTTCCGACATGGCCGCCCACATCTCGGCGTGTCCCATCATCACCACATCCAGCACCCGTTGCTCTTCGTAAGCGAATTGATTCTGGCGCAAGATACCCAGGCGCTCGTTGGCGTCGATGCTGACGTTGCCCGCGGAGGGTTCCAGGTCGCCGCTGAGGATTTTCATAAAGGTCGACTTGCCGCAGCCGTTGGCGCCGATCAGGCCGTAACGGTTGCCGTTGCCGAACTTGACGGAAACGTTTTCAAACAAGGGCTTGGCCCCGAATTGCATGGTGATATTAGCGGTAGAAATCAAGAGAGTGTCCGAAGAGGTAAGAGTAAAAAGAGCGTAGTCACGCACCTAGGCAGGTGACTAATTAAAATTAGGCGGAAACATTAAATCAGCTATTTTATCAGACTTTAATGAACGATCATTTACAGTAATGTCTGACTGTTGAGTAAGGTCGTCATGCTGCCGGTCTGGCAACGCGACGGTTTTAAATGTTAAAAAGGCGGCCTTCAAAACCGTATCGGCTAATTAGCCAGCAATTTGCATGATCGAATCGATTCCCGTAGCTGAACCGCTTTACCCGATTTTTTACAGTTTCCGCCGCTGTCCTTATGCACTGCGAGCGCGACTGGCGATCGCCGTCGCCGAGCTGACTGTCGCAATCCGGGAAATCGAATTGCGCAACAAACCGCCGGCGATGCTAGCGATTTCGCCGAAAGGCACTGTACCGGTGCTGTGGCTGCCCGATGGCCAGGTGATCGAGCAAAGCCTGGATATTATGCGGTGGGCCTTGGCGCAACGCGATCCGCAAGATTGGCTTGCCGGCCTATCGTTGGCGGATGCGCAGGCATTGATCGAATGGAACGACGGCGAATTCAAATCGCATCTGGACCGTTACAAATACCCGGACCGCTATCCCGAGTACCCGCAAGCCGAGTACCGCCGGCAAGGCGAATTATTTTTAGCGGCGTTGGAAAAGCGTTTGCATCGAACCCGGTTTTTGTGCAGCGAACGTTTCGGATTGGCCGATGCCGCCATTCTGCCTTTCGTTCGCCAGTTTGCCGCGGTCGATAGCACTTGGTTCGAAAGCTCGCCCTACCCTGCCTTGAGACGATGGCTGGACAGTTTTTTAAGCTCCGCGTTGTTTGACGCGGTGATGCACAAATATCAGCCTTGGCAAGCGAACGATCCGGTATTGCTATTCGGCGGCCAGGTGCTTGCCTGACCAACATTTTGACAGGAGCCAAACATGTTAAAAATTTACAAAAAAGTCATCCGTATCGATACGTCCAGACCAGATCCTCGCCTTGAGCCCTTGGCACAAGTCGGTAGTGGGTCCGTACCCAGCAAACTCACCAATCTATTGACGCTTCCGGCCATGATCGCCGGCGCCGTGGTCGGCGTCCTGGCTTTTTCGGCGCTTTTTGCCTTACTGTTAATTCCAGTTGCCATAGTCGGCATCAAAGCCTGGTGGATGCTGCGAAAACTCAAAAACGCACCGGTCGACGATCAAAGCCTGGATGCCGAATACACGGTAATCTCGGACACCTCAAAAAAATCAAACTCGGACTCAGCATGACGCGTGACCAAAAACCACTCCAGGCACCGGTACAAAAAAAGCCCCTATCCTGGTCTGGAATAGGGGCTGTGCAGCATGCAAAGCATTTACAACGAGGGGAGGTACTACGAAAAACTTAAATCCTGACTTGTTTTGCGACGTCGAGATTGCTCGATAAAGAAGCCGCGCCGAACAACATAGTCGAAATAACGAACTGACCTGACACGAAGCTAAAGATGCCGGTGGCAAAGAAAAGTCCGGTCACAATGTCTCTATACAGACTGTTTGACTTATTCATTTTTCCGCCTTGACTGTTTTCAGTCGATTAATGAAGACGATTCAACTATAAACCTTTACAAATTATTTACAATAAGGCGTTTAATGCATTGTTTGTTTCGTTTTAAGAAACAAATATATAATTTTGCACTACCCTCTCCCGCTCCCGCCAAATAAATCGTCTTTAGTCTTGTTGAATGCCATGACCTTTCGGGCGTAAGCTGTCGGAGTATCGTTACGGAGGATGCCGCCATGAGTCACCATTCAAATTTGCTGCGCGCCATATTTCAGGATCCCGTCAGCGGCAACATTCACTGGCGTGAAATCGAATCGCTGCTGCACCACCTCGGCGCCGATATTCAGCCCAGTCATGGCGCCCGTTTTCACGTCGTGTTGAATCAAGTCGAGGGCTTTTTGCATCACCCCCACCACAGCGGTATATGCAATAAGCAAGAGATCAAACATCTGCGCGAATATCTGGCCAGGGCCGGCATCAGCCCGGCGTTGTACGAAGAACAAAGAAACAAGCCATCCTAGTCGAACGCTAAATCCGCCCACCCATTCAAGCAAATAGAACTACTATTGCCGGTCATCTAAACCGATCCGGAAATTTACCGATGAAATCGATTGCAAAATGGCTGCTGCCGGTTTTGCTATTGCCGCTGCTGCTGTTTGCGCTGGCGCTGAGCCTGGCGCTGGAAGATACGCCAAAACTGCGGACGACGGCCGACTTAGCCCCCGAGCAGATCGCCCGCGGCAAACAGATTTTTAAACAAAACGACCCGCGCCGCCTAAAATCCGGTTCCATTGCTAAAGTCGCTTTAAACCAGGAAGACCTGGACCTGGCGATCAACTATCTGGCCAATCAATACGCCGGCGGCGTGGCAAGCTTGCGGATCGATAGCGATAAAGCGCGTATCGAAGCCACGCTGCGGCTACCTGCCAATCCATTTGGCCAATTTCTGAACCTATCACTCGGACTCAAGCAAACACCCCAATTACCGAGCATCGACCAGCTCAAACTGGGCAAATTATGGATTCCCGGCATGCTCGCCGAACCGCTCATCCGTTACGGCATCACGGCTTTACAACCCGAGGCGGACAGACAAACATTCGCCAACCTCGTTAAACATGTCAATTTCCAACCCCGACGGATGATCGTCACCTATCGCTGGCGAGACGATTTGCCTGGCAAATTGCGCGGCGTTTTACTCTCGACCGACGATCAAAAGCGCATCGAAGCCTATCAACGCCGCTTGGCCGAGTTAAACCTGGACAACCGCAACCCCAGCCTGACTACGCTCAGCAAACCGTTATTTAAATTGGCGCAGGAAAGGAGCGCCAGCGGCGATCCCATCGCGGAAAACCGCGCGCTGATCTTGGTTCTAACCTTTTATGCCAATAAAACCGCGCTGCCCCAAATCGTGCCGCAATCCAGTCTCTGGCCGCGGCCGCTTTGGCGCACGGTCACGCTAAACGGCCGCGATGACCTGGCCAAACACTATCTGGTATCGGCGATGTTGGCGGCCTACTCGGGCACGCCGTTGGCCGATGCGGTGGGCTTGTTCAAGGAAATCGAAGATTCGCGCGGCGGCAGCGGCTTTTCGTTTAACGACATTGCCGCCGACCGCGCCGGTACCCGGCTGGGTGAACAAGCCGTCGCCAATGCATCGCGGGCGCAGACTATTCAAACCCTGCTGGCAACGGCGGATGAAAAACAAATGATGCCGGCCACCGCCGATTTACCCGAGTTTCTGCCGGAAGACGAGTTTATCCGCCGTTTCGGCGGTATCGAAGGCGAGGCGTATCGGCAAATGATGCAAGATATCGAACGGCGCATCGCCGCATTGCCGGTTTATCGAGACTGATTGATCTGGAATAGAATTGGGGTATTAACAAGTTAGCCGCGAAATGCTCGCGGCTAACTCAATTCACGGCAATCGGACAGCGGATTATTGAGCGCGATTTTTCTCGACAATCTGTTCTTCGAATGAAAACACATTGGGATCGTGTCTGTCGATAGTGGCTTTTATCCAATGTGCATTAGGATTGCCGAAGGTTTCGACACGGGTAAAGTTATGCAATCTTGGATCGCTGGAATCCCAAGGCATAATGAAGGGAAAATCGGTGTCTTTAACTTGTGAAGGCAATGCCGAAGGCAGCGGCTTGTCGATACGGAAATAGTGACTATCGCCGTTGACCAGAACAACCGGTTTTCCGAAAGCTTTGGTTTCTGCCGTCAACGCCACGATGAGATCTTCGTAGCCGGTCAGATTGGCGGCCGGAATAAAATCCCAGATGTTGGCCTGGATGACCAACATGACACCCGCGGCATGTTGTTCTGCGGCCAATGCAAAGGACTCTTGCAGCCATTGCAGATTGGCGGCATTGCGCTGTGCATATTCCTGTTTAGCCTCTTCCTTAAAATCGGCTCGAGTCGTTAAACCGTTGTTGCTGCCCGGCACATGCAAGCCCACAAACAAGACACCACCGTAGTTCCAGCGGATATTCTCCGGAAATTCGGGGCTTTGCCGATCCAGCGGCAGGCGTTTTTCTCCCATACTGTTAGCCTGATCGTACGGTGAAAACAGGCTACGCAAATAGCTCAAGCGCTCGAAAGGGTTATAGCCGCCAGCCGCCGCTCTATGGCAGTCTGTCCATTCGTTATCGCCGAAGACGTAGAAAAACGGATGTTTCGAATCGTTAAACTGTTTCAAGCGCAATTGGTAAAGCTCGTCCTTACAGGGGACGCTACCACCTTTGAAATCGCCGTCATGCGCGATAAAAGCGAGGTTGGCTTGATCGAGATCATCCATCAAATTTACAAATTCAGGCTCTTGCTGGTCGGAATAAGGTAAATCGCCAATCAATGCGATTGAAAATTTGGCAGAATGAGGATTTTCTCTAGATATGAACTGGTCTTTTGAATCGGCCATCGCACAATTCATGACGCTGGACAACAATATGCAATAGCTAAATGCTTTTATGGTATTCATAGCCTTCTCTGGAAACGGGTAATTAACAGTCGCCGTTTTCTATCAAGCGTCACGGCGAGTTGGTCGGACTATTGACGGTTTTGTCACTCCAAAACAGCTCGCCAAGACCTTGCTGTAAGGTAAAGGCCTTAGATGTCAGTTTTATGAAGAAGGGTTAACAATAGGGGACTTCTAAACATTCCCTCTCCCTCCGGAGGCTGTCTTAAAAGTCAAATGTAGGTTGGACAGAGCAGAGCGAAACCCAACAAAATCAAAATGTTGGGCTCCATTGTATTCAGCCCGATCTACCTTTTGCGAGCTTAACCAGCCACTGGTCACAGAAACAGGCGCCCGTCGCAGAGATTCGCAGCGTTGAATATGCTTGACGACGAAATTGACTGGGATTAGCCGTCAACCGCATACTTTGCAGACTCAAACCCTACCGAAAAACTGTGACGCAATTTGAAAAATAGACTATAAATAACGCAGGTATATTGTCGTTGCAGGGGCTTTATGGTTGAGGTGAAAGGCAATAGTACCTGACCTATAAAAACCAGTTTCAAACACCCGCCCCTCAACATTTACCGCTAGACTGTTACAGGCAACGCCATTCTAACGAATGGGACGCCAGGAACGGTTAAAGCAAAAGTATCTTCAGCTTAGTAAACAACTCAAAAGGCGTTTTTTCCACTAATTTAAGTCGATCAGCATCGATTGATCGGGAGAGAATTATGTGTAGTGTTATGTTCCTTCCAAAATTCCGCGCCTGGGCATTAGCCTTGGTGACCCTCACTGGCCTCACCGTTGCCTCACCCGCACTATCAAAATCATCGTTTACCTTATTTGAAAGCGGCCAGGTTCGACCGCTGGCCCGATCGCCAGACGGTAGGCATCTGTTCGCCGTCAACACACCTGACAACAGACTCGAAATATTCAAAATCCGCCGGGATGGCCTGAAGCACCTCGGTTCGGTTCCAGTGGGCCTAGAGCCGGTCGCCGTTGCAGCACGCTCCGCTACGGAAATATGGGTGGTCAATCACCTCTCGGACAGCGTCAGCATCGTCGATGTAAGTCCGGGGCATATCCCCCGCGTCGTGCGCACCCTGCTGGTCGGCGACGAGCCGCGCGACATCGTTTTTGCCGGACCGGATAGAAAACGTGCGTTTATCACGACGGCCCACCGCGGCCAAAATACCGGGCGCGATCCGCAACTCACCGATCCCGGTGTAGGCCGCGCCGATGTCTGGGTTTTCGATGCCGATCATTTGGGCACCTCACTCGAAGGTGACGAACTGACAGTTGTCACCCTCTTCGCCGATACGCCCAGGGCTCTGGCCATCACGCCCGACGGCAAAAAGGTGTATGCGGCGGGCTTCCAAACCGGTAACCGCACGACGACGATCAACGAATTCAAAGTGCGCGAGGGAACCAAGCCATTGAATCCCACGGCCACGCGCGTCTATCCCGGCCCACAGTCCGGCTTAGCGGACGGCGGACCGCTGGTCAATTACGCCGGTATTCCGCAACCCACCGTGGGTTTGATCGTTAAGTACGAACTCAGATCGCAAGTCGATCCAAATCAAGCGCATTGGTACGACGAACTTAACCAGACTTGGGACGATATGGTGCCGTTCACGCTGCCAGACCAGGATGTGTTTACGATCGACGCCATGGCCAATCCGCCGGTGGCCGTCCCCGGCGGTACGTATAGCGGCGTCGGCACCGTGCTGTTCAACATGATCGTCAATCCAAGCAATGGCCGCGTCTACGTGAGCAATACCGAGGCACAGAACCAGAACCGCTTCGAGGGCACCGGCGCATTTTCCGGCGGCAATACGGTGCGCGGACATTTGCACGAAAGCCACATCACCGTACTGGACAATACCGGTGGCGTCATCCCCCGGCACCTGAACAAACACATTGATTACAGCCAATGTTGCGCGCCGATTCCCAACCCT
Source organism: Methylomonas montana (assembly GCF_030490285.1). Taxonomy (NCBI): domain Bacteria; kingdom Pseudomonadati; phylum Pseudomonadota; class Gammaproteobacteria; order Methylococcales; family Methylococcaceae; genus Methylomonas; species Methylomonas montana. The sequence goes on from NZ_CP129884.1 coordinate 3,151,596, forward strand.
GAAAACAGCACCAGTGTGGCGTTTCCTCAAGATATGGCCATCACGAGCAACGGTTCCGATCTGTATGTGGCGATGTTCGGCACCAGCGAAATAGGCTTTTACAAGACGGCGCAATTGGAAACTGATAGCTTCGTCCCCAGCACCGCCAACCAGATTCCGGTCTCAGGCGGTGGCCCCAGCGGTCTCGTGCTCGACGAAGACAAGGACCGGCTCTATGTGCTGACCCGCTTCGATAATTCCATTTCGGTGATCGATACCAAGCGCCGCACCGAAATCGGCCATGTCGGCATGCATAACCCGGAGCCAAAGCAGATCATCGAAGGGCGACGCTTTCTCTATGACGCATCCTTCAGTTCCAGTCACGGCGATTCGGCCTGCGCCAGTTGCCATACCTTCGGTGATTTCGACAGTCTGGCCTGGGATCTGGGCGATCCCGACACCGACCAAGCCGATAACACCGGCCCGTTCCGGGTCGGCGAAGGCATCGGCTTTTTCCTGGGCCGCGGCGGCGCTGAGAACCCGCACTTCCGCCCAATGAAAGGTCCGATGACCACCCAAAGCCTGCGCGGCATGGATAATCACGGCTCTATGCACTGGCGCGGCGACCGCACCGGCGGCAATGATGCCAACCAACCACCGATCAATTCCGGCGAAAACCAACAGCCAAACGGCGGTTCGTTCGACGAGGACCTGGCCTTCCGCAAGTTCAATGTGGCCTTTGCCGGCTTGAACGGACGTCACGAGATTCTCGCCGACGAGGACATGCAGAAGTTTACCGACTTCATACTGCAAATTGCCTATCCGCCCAATCCAATTCGCAACCTGGACAACTCGTTGACAGAGCAACAACAACGGGGACGGGAATTCTACTGCGGCGCAGACCCTACGTCGTGCACCAGCGGCGGCAAATCCGACACCTTTCACGCCTGCAACGGCTGCCACGTGCTGGACAAGGAAGGCAATGCCGAGTTCTCGGAAGTCAAACACCCAGGTTTCTTCGGTTCCGACGGTCAATTTTCCTTCGAAGGCAATTCGCAGTTCTTCAAAGTCCCGCATCTGCGAAACCTATACCAGAAAGTCGGCATGTTCGGCATGGCTCCTAATCCACCGTTTCCTTCGGCGATTGCCCCTCCCGGCAGCCTGGTCTTTTTCCCATTGGCTAATACGCCGCTTCCCGCCGATAAAACGCAGCAAGTGCGCGGCTTTGGTTTCCTGCATGACGGCAGTGTAGACACGGTTTTCCGCTTCGTCAGCGGTTCGGTGTTCTTGCAACGCCCGCCCAATGCGTTTTTTGGCGGTCCGGGTACACCGCCCGAATTGCTGGATCCGGATACGGGTAAAGATCCCGGCAACTTGGGCGGACTTCCTAACCCCTTGATACCCGGCCAAGACCAAGTAACGCTTCGTCGCGACCTCGAGGCCTTTCTGCTGGCTTTTGACAGTAATCTTGCCCCTATCGTGGGCCAGCAAACCACGCTCAGCAAACTAAACGGTGACGAAGTCGGGGCGCGCATCGATCTCATGATGGAAAGAGCCGATGCGCATGAGTGCGATCTGGTGGCACAAAACCGCTTTGGCGAGTTTCGCTATCGCGGAAACGGCAAATTCAAAAATACCCAATATAAATACCTTCCGCTCATCACCGATGCGATCCTCCGCCACACAGCCCTGCTGCGTGATGGGGAAGTCACTTATACCTGCCTGCCTCCCGGTTCCGGCTAACGGATCGGTACTCGCAGAGAAGTTAACGACTGGGCGATAAAAATGGATTAACATTTTCGAGAAAAGCACTATCGAACAGTTATAAAATTTCCTGATTACCCACGACCCTCAGCAACTTACGAGCATCCTGCTAGTCCAATGAAAGCTATGAACTGACAGGAGATCGTGGCATGAAAAAGAATCCGATCCAATTTCAAAAAGGCTTTAGCCTGACGGATTTCATGAATCGCTACGGTACTGAAAGCCAGTGTGCCGCAGGGCTATTTCAGGCGCGATGGCCATCCGGGTTTCAATGCCCAGGCTGCGGTCGCCGCCGCTATAGCGTGATCAAGACTCGCAATTTGTATCAGTGCACGACGTGCCATCACCAAACCTCGTTGATCAGCGGTACGCTGTTCGAACAAACCAAGTTGCCGCTCACCGTGTGGTTTCTGGCGATTCATCTGCTGACTCAAGCCAAAACCAGTTTGTCGGCTTTAGCCTTGAAGCGGCAAATCGGCGTTTCCTACAACACCGCCTGGAGCCTCAAGCACAAGATCATGCAGGCAATGAAAGAGCGCGATGATCGCAAACCGCTGACCGGCATTATTCAACTCGATGACGTTTACTGGGGCGGCGAGCATCGGGGTGGCAAACGCGGGCGAGGTTCGGAAAACAAGACGCCTTTTGTCGCGGCGGTGGCGCTGAACAAGGAACACCATCCTATCGCGATGAACTTGAATGTCGTCAAAGGCTTCCGCAACAGCGAAATCAAGCGCTGGGCCGGCCATCATCTTCAGCCGGGTAGTCTGGTGTACTCGGACGGCTTAGCTTGCTTTTCCGCCGTGCTCGATCACGGTTGTCACCATTACTCCATTGTCACCGGCGGTGGTCCTGACAGCGTGACGAAAGAAGAATTCGCCTGGGTCAATACCATGATCGGTAACGTGAAGCGCGCCATCAATGGCACTTACCATGCCATTCAGTCCAAACATTTACCCCGCTATCTGGCCGAGTTTTGTTATCGTTTTAATCGCAGATTCGATCTGCAAACCATAATGCCGCGGTTTCTCATCGCTGCGGCTAATTCTCCACCCATGCCGGGCCGTTTGCTCAAATTAGCTGAGGCTTATGGGTAATCAGGTAAAATTTTGTCCATGATGAATATGGCGGCAATCACTGCCGCCATTTTTTTTGAATAATCCCGCTGACTGACTGGTTAGGCAATGAGCTTCAATGGGTTTTGCAGCTCAACGCACCGCTATCGATTGATCAACAAAGCCACGACGATCATCGCCAGGATAAGGGAAACACCTTTCCAGAACGCCACTGGATTTCGCTCCAACAAGGCTTGACCGGTTTTGTGCAAGAAAGCGGGATTGGGATGGCGCAAGTCGAAGATAAACTCTGACAGATCTTCATAGCGCTTGTCGGGATTCGGGTCAGCCGCCTTTCTGATGGTGTCGTCCACCCAGCCAGGAATCTGGCGATTGCGATAAAGCGTGGCGTCGAATTTTAATTTGCTTAACTCTGCCCGGGATTTGCATTTGGCCACTTCGGCGCCATAAGGCAGTTTGCCGGTCAACATCTGGTAGCTAATCACCGCCAGCGAAAATAATTCGGAACGCACCGTGCCAGGTTCTCCCAGAAAGTATTCCGGGGCGGTATATTGAGCGGTGCCGAGCAGATTCTCGTGCTTGATGGGCGAGCCGATTTCCATGATGCCGGCCACTCTGGTCGAGCCAAAATCGATGATCTTCACCGTGCCGGTACTATCGATCATGATGTTGTCGGGCCGCAAATCCTGATGCAGCATTTCCAGGCGGTGAAACGCCCGCAGCCCCTTGGCGATTTGTTCGACGATGCCGCGCACGCTTTCCAGATCCGGTTGCGGATGGTCTATCATCCACTGCTTCAAGGTCCGGCCCTCGATGAATTCCGTGGCGACGTAGAGAAAGGTGCGTTTGCGGGTCTGCGCACATGGTTTAAGTACATGGGCGTTATTGATGCGCCGGGCAATCCAGTCTTCCATCAGGAAGCGCTCCAGATAAGCCGGGTCGCCGCGCAAGTCAATCGACGGGGTTTTGATCACCACCTGCGCCTGGGTCTCGTTGTCTACCGCCAAATAAATATGGCTACGGCTGCTGGCGTGCAATTCCCTGACGATGGTGTAACCGTCGAACGCCATCCTGGCCTCCAAAACCGGCGGGAACGGCAGTTCGGTTAAAGACTGATAATGCTCATTGGCATTGGCTGTCGGCAAGTTTTCGATTCTGACGATCTGAATCGTCAGATTATCCTTGCTGCCCTGCTGGTAAGCCTGGTTGACGATCGCTTTTGCCGCACCATCCAGATCGTCGCCTGCCTGGTGAATGGCCTGGGCGATGAAACACGAGCCGGCATATTCATACACACCATCGGTGGCCAACACGAAAATATCGCCTTTGCTGACGGTCAATGCCTGATAATCGATTTCCAGATGGGAGTCCATCCCCAAGGCGCGGCTCAGATAGCTTTTATCCTGCGAAACCCACAGACGATGATCTTGGGTAAGCTGTTCCAGATCGTCGCCGTGCACTCGGTAAATACGGGTGTCGCCGACGTGAAAAATATGCGCGGTCGCGGATTTGATCACCATCGCGCTCAAGGTACAGACATAGCCGCGATCCATGTCGTAACAATAACGGCTTTGCCGGGTTTGCGCGTGCAACCAGGAATTACTGGCCGCCAACACCCGTTGCACCGATTTCTTGACCGACCAGGCTTCCGAGGTACAAAAATAATCCTCCAAAAAACCGGCCACGGCGGCTTGGCTGGCGATGTGACTGACATCGCTGCTGCTGATACCGTCGGCCACGGCCAGCGCAATGCCTTTTGAACTCAACTGCGGTTCTTTCGGAATATAAACGCCGTGAAAATCCTGATTGATGTCCTTACGGCCTTTATCGGAATATTGGCCGACGGCGATTTTTAATTGACGAGACATTGTTCGGCAAAATCCGCCTTAGTAACTCTTATAGGGCAGAAACTTCCCGCTCATCACGATCTTGACGCGGTCGCCTTTCGGATCGGCTTCTCGCTGCAAATCCATACTAAAATCGATAGCGCTCATAATGCCGTCGCCGAACTCTTCGTGAATTAGCGCTTTAAACGTGGTGCCATAGACATTGACCAGTTCGTAGAAACGGTAAATCAACGGATCGGTCGGCACCGCATTGGGCAGAGATCCTTTATACGGCACCACTTGCAGTTGTTCGACGGCCTCGGCGGGCAATTCCAGCAATGCCCCAACTTTGGCGGCCTGCTCGGCGTTCAGGGTCATCTGCCCCAGCAAAGCGGCCGTGGTCCACTCCTTACTTTGACCGATAGCCTCGGCCAGTTGCGGCCAGCTCAGTTGCTTGCGCAGTTTTTGCGTGACAATCAATTCGGTGACTTCGTTGCGGGTCATGGCTCACTCCCTTATCAAGGATAACGATAATGATAGTGAAGCCTCAGTCTACACAGTGCCGAGGCTTCACATGAATAGTGGTTAATTAAAGGAACGTTTGGGTGCCGTCCTGATGTGAGTGGAATAAAGCGTCAAGCCGGTAAATGCCAAGCCGCCGATTAGATTGCCCAACACAGTGGGAATCTCGTTCCAGATAAAATAATCCGCAATCGAGAAATTGCCGCCCATGATCAATCCGGAGGGAAACAAAAACATGTTAACCACCGAATGCTCGAAGGTCATGCCGAAAAACAGCATGATCGGCATCCACATCGCGATCACCTTACCGCTGACGGAGGTCGAAATCATCGCCCCCACCACGCCGGTGGACACCATCCAGTTACACAACATGCCGCGAATAAAAATCGTAAACCAACCGGCGATACCGTATTTGGCATAGCCCAGCGTGCGCGCTTCGCCTATGCCCGCCAGCTTTTTACCGACGGCATCGGGTTCGACGGAGAAGCCGTAAGTAAAAACAATCGACATCATCACCGCCACGGTCAAGGCGCCCAGAAAATTGCCGATAAACACCAATCCCCAGTTTCTTAACACGCCACTCAGCGTCACGCCCGCGCGTTTATCGATCCAGGCCAGCGGCGTTAACACAAAAACCCCGGTGAGCAGATCGAAACCCAGTAAATACAGCATACAAAAACCAACGGGGAATAAAATGGCACCAAAGATTGGCGAGTTGGTCTGCACGGTAATCGCGACCGCAAATACCGCCGCCAACGCCAGAATGGCGCCGGCCATATACGCGCGGATTAACGTGTCGCGGGTTGACATGAAGATTTTGGATTCACCCGCATCGACCATCTTTGTGACAAATTCTGAAGGAATCAGATAGGACATAACTCACCTTTATATAGTTAGGATCGCAATGAATGAAGGGTTCGGAACGCGTTCATTCGTTTGATTAAGCTTGGGCATACAAGCTGGATTCCCCTGGAAACGAGTATTTTTTACTCGTTGTTTGTAGATGACTCGCTAAGAATCAGGCAGGCACAACAGACGAGTAAGTATGTAACCGCCTATTTAAAATAAGCGACTTTCCAACGCCGTTGTCGAAGGGATGAGATGGTGCGCCGTTGCACCATCCGTCTAACAGCACAGATTATGCCAAGCGGCTTGATGCAGTGTTCTAGCGCAACATCCTCAGGTTTGTCGATGCCGCCAACCAGCATTTGCACCGAAATAGCCAATATCCGCACCAAAAAAGGGAGAAGCCTTCGCTTTCCTAACTATGTCCGCTGAATTAATTTTCAGCAAAATAAAATGCGTTGTGACAAATAACCGTCCTCAAGAAGACTTCCCATATTTTCTGCAAACATGCCCAGTAGCGGCTATGCTTCGCCGAGACATCCACCAACCGAATCTCACCGCCGAACATCGTCGACAACATGCCGTCCTCCCCGCTCCCGCAGACACTAAGGCTTATTTACAATCCCTGGAAAAAACAACTGGCCCTGCTGGGCTTGGGTTTGATGGTTGGCCTGGCATGGCTGGGATTGCGCAGCCAATTTTTCATCCTGGAAGCGGCTTTGGTGTTGCTGGCGGCCTGCCTGGCCAGGCAGATGCTCGACATTTTCGCTACCCAGTCGATCACGCTGCATCCCGATAAAATCGTCAAAACCGGTTTTTTCAGTCAAACCACGATTCCGACCCATGCCTTGGTCACAGATACAGACCACCGGCAACAATCCACCCATTTTTTCCACGGCTCGGACAAGAATCTCCGCGAGTCGATCAAAATCGCCGGTTGGTTCCTGTCGCCGGAGCATCAATTATGGCTGGAATCGTACCTGCGCAATGTCTATCGCGTCGGCAACTACTCGCGCCAAGCGCTTAGTCCCAACAGCGCGGCCAATGTCGAGTTCGAGCGAGCGGTATCGTCTTTTCGGTTCATGGCGGTTGTGAGCGCCGTTTATCTGTTGGCCTATGTGCTTTATGCGACTTACCTGTCCTGGCACTATCCGGTCTTCAACGGTTATGCCCCCCAATTGCCGGAGGTGCCGATCAGGTTGCTGTTTGTCGGCATCGCGCTGGGCGGTTACGGGATATTACGGCAATTGACCGCGCCATTACCCGCCGACCACAGCTCATACACTGTCAAGGTGCAACGCGCCCAACAGCGGGCATTTCGCGCCGCGCTGCTGGCCAATAGCGTGGCTTGGCTGGGTTTGCCGCTGTTTTTGTTATTCGGTAATAAACTGGATTTTTATTTGCTGCTGTTGATCGGTGCCGGCTTTCACTACGATTTTTACCCCCGCCTATCGGACCGGGAGCGGCTACTACAAACCGGCGTTCCCGCTCCCCAGTCAGTCTCGGCATCGATACCGCGCCGCTCCTTGCAGGTTTCACTGGCCTTGCTGGGCGGTCTATCGCTGGCCAGTTACGCCGGCAACCCGACAGACTTTCGTATCCAACAACAGGATTGCCGGGATGAAAACGGCAACCCCACCGCCTGCCAGCATAATAGCGGCGGCCACGGCGGTTCCGGTTCCAGTTATCGCGGCAATAGCACCTCAGACCATCCAGGCCCGGTCAGGCGCGGCGGCTTTGGTTTCTTCGGCGGGTCGCACGGCTCTTTCGGCGGCTAAACATGCAGCGCCTGGAACTCGACCCACGTGACGACTGGCAACAACAGCTGGAAGCCGTCGGTATGAACTACCACACGCCAAACGGCGAACCTTATTGGGACGAATCGGCCTGTTACCGGTTCAGCGCCAGCCAGATCGACATACTCGACGATGCGACAGCTGAGCTACATTCGCTGTGTCTGCAAGCCATCGAAACCATTATCAGCCGCCGCTTATTCAACAAGCTGCGGATTCCGGCATGGGCCATCCCCTATATCGTTGCTTCATGGGAACGGCATGAACCCAGCATATACGGCCGCTTCGATCTGGCCTGGGACGGTCAGGGCGCGCCCAAACTGTTGGAATACAACGCCGACACGCCGACCGCTTTACTGGAAGCCGGTGTGGCGCAATGGTTCTGGCTGCGGGATCGCTTCCCGGATGCCGATCAGTTCAACTCCATCCACGAAAAACTGATCGCCTTCTGGCAGCGTTACCGGCAAAACCAGCCTAACCTGCATTTTGCCTGCGTCGCCGAAAGCGACGAAGATTTGGGCAATCTCGAATACTTGCGCGACACCGCCATCCAGGCCGGTTTAACCAGCCACTGGCTGGCTATCGAACAAATCGGTTGGGAGCCATCCGCACACCGTTTCGTCGACCTTCGCAACCAGCCGATCCGGGCGCTGTTCAAGCTTTATCCTTGGGAATGGCTGTTGCAAGACGAGTTTGGCCGCTATCTACCGCAAGCCCGCATCAGTATTCTGGAACCGCCGTGGAAGCTGTTGCTCAGCAACAAAGGCATATTGCCGATCTTGTGGGAATTGTTTCCAGACCACCCCAACCTGCTGCCGGCCAGTTTCGAGGACAAACCGCTACAGGGCGACTATGTCCGCAAACCGTTGTATTCCCGCGAGGGTGCTAACATCGAGATTCGCCGAGGCTGCAGCACCATCGAAACCGGCGGCAGTTACGGCAGCGAAGGCTATATCTATCAGCGCCACGTGCAACTACCAAATTTTGCCGGCAATTTTCCAGTGATCGGCTCATGGATCATCGCCGATCAAGCGGCCGGCATCGGCATCCGTGAAGATAAAATCGAAATCACCGGCAACAATAGCCGCTTCATCCCGCATTATTTCGTCGAGAATTGACTATGGAATCCATCAACCTGACCGAACTGTTGGCTGGCGCCAACGGCTTTTTTCTGCATTTCGTCGCAGCCGCCGTGCTGACCGGCCTGTTCGCACTCTGTTATCTATGGATTACGCAGTACGCCGAATTCAAACTGATCCGCGAAGGCAAAACCGCGCCGGCGGTGGCTTTCAGCGCGGCACTGCTGGGTTTTACTCTGGCTTTGGCAGGCGCCATCGCCAACAGCGTCTCGTTTGCCGATATGCTGGCCTGGGCGGCTATTGCCCTGTTCGTGCAAGTACTGGTCTTTGTCGGCTTGCGGCTGGCGTTCGCCGATCTATGCCGGCGCATCGCCGACGACCAACTAGGCCCGGCGATTTTACTAGCCGGCTTGTCGTTGGCGGCAGGCTTGTTGAATGCGGCTTGCATGAGCTATTGATGCCGTGAATTCGCCGTCAGCCAAACGTATTTTAGTCGTCGAAGACGAACCGGCCATCGCCGACACGCTGATCTATGTGTTGAACAACAGCGGCTATCAAACCGAGCACGTTGGGCTGGCGCAAACTGCGTTGACCCAACTGCGAGCCGAACCGTTCGATCTCGTCATCCTCGATGTCGGTCTGCCGGACGGCAACGGTTTTGACTTGTGCCGTCAGTTGCGGCGCTTCTCCGAGGTTCCGGTAATTTTTCTGACTGCGCACGGCGACGAAATCGACCGCATCGTCGGCTTGGAAATAGGCGGCGACGATTACGTCACTAAACCGTTCAGTCCGCGCGAAGTGGCGGCAAGGGTCGGCGTGATCTTGCGCCGGCTCGGCGCATCCAGCACAAACGGCCAGCCGTCAGCGATTACCGGCCATTTCGAATTGGATAGCCTGGCCTGCCGTATTCGTTATCGCGGCCAAATGCTGGACTTGACCCGTTATGAATATCTATTGCTGAAACTGTTAATCGAACACCCCGAGCGCATTTTCTCCCGCGAACAACTGCTGGAACGAATCTGGCAAGATCCCGGCGAGGTGTTCGATCGCACCGTCGATACCCACATCAAGACTCTGCGCGCCAAACTGCGCGCGGCCGTTGCCGATCGAGACCCTATTCGCACCCATCGCGGCCTGGGCTACAGCCTGCAAAGCCGATGAAATTGTCGGTGCGCTTGTTTCTGGGCTATTTCCTGTTGGTGGCGGTGGCCGGCGCCCTGGTATTGATGCTGGTCGTCAAACAGATTAGCCCCGGTGTGCGCACCGCGTTGGAAGCCAGCCTGGTCGATACCGCCAATTTGCTGGCCGAACTGGCAGCGCCGGACTTGCTCGCAGGGCATATCGCCGACGGCCATTTCGCCCAGGCCGTACAGCGCTACAGCAAGCGACCGGTATCGGCGACCATCTTCGGCTTCCCCAAACAAAGCCTGGATTACCGGGTTTACGTCACCGACGCCGCCGGGATCGTCCGCTTCGACTCGGCCGGCACGGCAGTCGGCGAAAATTACGCCCGCTGGAACGATGTGTATTTAACCTTGCAAGGTCGCTACGGCGCCCGCTCGACTCAAGCCGACCCCGGCGACAAACGCAGCTCGACGATGCATGTCGCCGCGCCGGTGCGCGACGGCGAACGTATGATCGGCGTGGTGACGGTCGCTTACCCAACCGCATTGCTGCAACCCATCGTCGAAGCCAGCAAGGCCGTCGTGCAGCGCGGCGCCTTATGGCTGTTCGGCGGCGCGCTGGCCTTTGGCGCCCTGTTCACCTGGCAACTGACCCGCGCCATCGATTTGCTGGTCGCTTATGCCCGCACCGTGACCTCCGGCGGCAAGGCCAGTCCGCCCAAACTGCGTAGCGTCGAGTTGGCTACCCTGGCACAAGCCCTGGAAAGCATGCGCCAGGAGCTGGAAGGCAAGCAATATGTCGAACGTTACGTGCAGACCCTGACTCACGAAATGAAAAGCCCACTGGCGGCAATCCGCGGCGCAGCCGAATTGTTGGAAGAACCGCTGCCGGACGCCGAACGCCATCGCTTCGCCGGCAACGCCCGCGAACAAGCCGAGCGACTGGATCAATTGATCGAACGCTTGCTGGGTTTGGCCGCACTGGAGCAACGTCAGCAACTATCGGAACCGCAGATTTTGGATTTGGGCGAGTTGTTGACGAATCTACTGGCCGAAAAAGCGCCGCAATTGGCACAACAACATTTACAATCAGCCGTGTCGCTGAGCGGCGAACTGCCTGTGTTGGGCGAGGATTTTTTGTTGCGTCAGGCGTTGTCCAACCTGCTGGACAATGCATTGGCCTTCGCCCCCGCCGAGTCTGCCATAGAAATCAAGGGCCGCCGCGACGGCAACCATATCTTTCTTCGCATCCGCGACCACGGTCCCGGCATCCCGGATTACGCATTGGATCGCCTGTTCGAACGCTTCTACTCTCTGCCTCGCCCCAATAATGGCCGTAAAAGCACCGGTTTGGGTTTGCCCTTCGTTCGGGAAGTGGCTGTGTTGCATGGTGGGGAAATTAAGGTCGGCAATGCCATCGGCGGTGGGGCGGAGGCGATACTGAGTTTACCTAGTCTCGGCAACCAATAAACAACGGTCAGCCTCCATAAACAAGTAGGTGCGCATCATGAATCGACTATCAAGAGTTCGGCGATGAACGGCATGAGCTTTCAGTCAAGAAAGCCTATGAGGCAGTGCCACAGTTAGTCGAGCTTCTGCAACACAGTACAAGCGCCGCCTAAGCAATTAGGATTGAGACGATCCCAAGGGACGTTTCAATCCTGTGTTCAAGAATCCCGGCCTGTTGGCGCGAGGCTTGATAAGGGGTTGCTGGAAGCTGTTTCGTAGCGGGCGCGGCCCTCACGCCGGTTCTTCCAAGACTTTCCAGTCATTTTCAAGCAAGGCGTAATAAGGACGCAACGCGACCATCAATGCCTGATAAATAGCAAATGCATCGGTCGGGTCTTTCTGTTTAAGCTCAGCGACCTCGGTCAGAAACCGATACAACATTTTTACGAAATTCTCGATCGTCATCGCCAGCCAGGCGTCGTTGGTGATCCATTTGTCGATAAACTCATCCAAACGCGCGAAAGTCAGTTTCAACAGCGGGTAAGCGGTTTGCGTTTCCTTGTATTCCCGGAGCAGCATATACTCGAGGTAAGCCTGCTCGGATGCCACCCGCGGCCGATTGGTAATACTCAGGTAATTGGCTTTGTAGTCGGCATAGTCGATATCGAATTTATTGCAAAATTCGGTTTCGTTAGTCATTGCCAGCCAAGGCTGAAGATTCGCGACCGTCACGCCATAGCACTCGCGAATCGCTCCTGCCATTTTGTCGAATTGCTCGACAAATGCCGGCTTGGTCAGTTCGCCTTTTATCAGACTTTCAATCGCAGCCAGCTCGCCTGCAGTGACGCAAACCGTGGCCAATTCCCGAACAATTTTGAGTTCGACACCCATATCGCCGACACCTTTTCGTTATCTGGAGAAAAAATTTAAGAAGTCTGTTTTACACAGTCAGATCGACGATTTCGGCAACGCAGGCATTGTCTTTAACAATGTGCAGCGCATTGTCGAACACCATGTTCGAGTTAAATAAAACGCTTTTTACAATGATGGTGCCGGCCGCATCCTTGATGACAAAAAAAGTGTCGCCCTCGGGGACCTTGCTGGCGGCAATTTGATTGGTCATTAAGGAACCGGTCCTGACTTCTTTAATAGCCTGCATGGCATCTTCCTTGTTGCCGTAATCGCCGCTCATCAGAATGAGTTCGCCCTTACTGTTCAGAAAATTAAAAGAATACTGATTTTCGTCATTGGTTTTAAGTTGAAAAGTCGCTGGCATGTTCTGTTCCGGAAGTTATCGGTTGGAGTAGGTTTATCGCCGATCAAATTTCAGGCCCCGCTTCCTGACAAACTACAGGAAAAGTTCGACGGAAGAGAAAACCAAGTGTGACTGACAGACGCTATAAATCCAAAAGCAAGCATTGTGCCAGTAAAAAACCATTTATAATCAATAGGAAACGTTTATCCACTTTTCCAATTGTCAGCTTTGCCACACAACATTGACGGCGATCCGATAGCCGTTGCCCCGTCCTCATCAAGCAAGGGCCCACTAACGTTCAAGCATTAAAAAAGCTTGGCGATATTGCCCGGGATTTGTTGGCAGAAAGTCGCTAAAAAATCGCCTCACTGTCGTGAGCATCAGCAGAACTGGACGACAAGGTCTCTAGTATTTCCATACGTAAATCAATCAAGCGATGCAGCTGTTTTACGCGCGGTTGCCGAATTGGCGCTATCCACTCTTTAACGATACGCCCAGGCGAACCACCCATCAGCAGTATGCGATCAGCCAAAATCAAGGCTTCGTCGATGTCATGTGTGACCAGCACTACCGCGCTGCGGCGATCGGCAATCAGCTTCAACAACAGCTCTTGCATGCCTAAACGGGTAATCGCATCCAGGGCGCTGAAGGGTTCGTCCATCAACAGAATATCGGGATTACGCACCAAAGCTCTTGCCAAGGATACTCGTTGCGCCATGCCGCCTGACAAGTGACTGGGATAAGCGTCGGCCGAGTTTTGCAGGCCTACCCATTGCATCGCAGTTTCGATTTTTTGCTTAAGCTCTGCCTTGCCAAGCTTCGGCCCGGCATCCAAGGTCAGGCCAAAACTGATGTTTTGCCGCACGTTGAGCCACGGTAACAAGCACGGGTCTTGAAACATCATGCCCAAGCGCGGGTCTGGCTTATGCAACGCTTCGCCAGCAAAGCGAATCTCACCGGCATTGGCAGTTTGCAAGCCAGCCAAAGTGGTCAGCAACGACGACTTGCCGCAACCGCTAGCGCCCAACAGGCAAACCACTTCGTGTGGTCGCACCTGCAGATCGATATTTTCGAACACAGCAACCGTTCGGTTTTTACTGAGGTATTGCTTGGCTAAGCCCCGCACCTCAAGCAAGGTATCTTCCGACGAAGAGAAGTCGTTTACCGGCTGCTGAAAGACGGCTTCGGTATGGTTGAATTCGATGTACACGCTCGATGCTCCAGTCATGTTTAAGATGAAGACAAGGCACAAATCTCAGCGCTTTTTAGATTCGCCAGTTCCCGGCGCAACTGTTTGATAGCCGGCGTAACAATAGCGACAAAGTAGGCTTCGCGGACTTTACGCTGAGCCGCGGAATGAGTCAGAAACCCCTTGGCACCCTGATGCAACAAGGCAGACTGCGATGCGCGCAGCGATAATTCGCTACCCGCCAATCTGACTTTCAACACGTCGGCAATCACATCGGCTGCCGGATCGTCATCCAGCAACCGAGTCAGCCTGTAGGTCTCCCGTTCGGCAATCGCCAATTCACCCGCCAATTCATCGGCTTGATCGTCCAGGTATTGATTGGTTAACGCCGATGATTTGTTGGCAGATTCGATCAAGTCTATGCAACTTCGCACTAAGCCCAATCCCATGCCCATCTGCGCCAAAATCATGCCGGGTTTGATTTTCGCCAGATAGCTTTCCGACGTTTCCGGTTGAGCCAGCACATGCTGATCATTAACAAAATAATCCCGAAATTGGCATGCCAGCGTGCCAGTACCTTCCATCGCCGCAAAATGGGCGCCGTCTACCAAACGAAAACCGGTGCGCTGGGTTTCGACCAGAAAAAACAGCAAACGGCCGTCGTTTTCGACCGGACAACCGGTGACAAATACATGTCCTGCCCCCAAATTGGATACCCAAGGCAGATTGCCATTGATTTCATAGCCGCCACTAACCCGTCGAGCCTTCAGCAATGAACGCTCGATACCGCATTTGAATTTCAAGGTGTTCGACAAGCCGGTGCCGCCAAGCAAACGTCCTTCGACTAATGCCGGCAAAAATCGGCTTTTGAGGTTTTCGTTATCGGACAGTTGCAGATAACGCAGACAGGCGGTTTGACACCAGATCGCAAACCCGGTGGAAAGACAGGTTTTGGAAACCTCAGACATCACCTGCACAGTGTGTGTCAAACCGAAACCGTTGCCGCCAAAAGCCGGCGCGACGACACCGGCATAGCCGCCCAACGCACCCAGATCCTGCAAAAACTGCCGAGGATAATATCCATCCTGATCTATAGCGACGACATTAGGCTGCAATTGTTTGGCGATCAATTCCGCCACGCCCGGCAACTCGCCGCCGTTAATCACTGGCTCTGCGGAATCTATGGCATGCAGGTTTGATCTAATTTGTGCTTGTTGGGCTGCTTGGTACATGAGCTGTCCGCCTTAGTTGACGGTTACCGGCACCGCATTGCGCAAGGTATTGGCTACCGGCGACCACCGGTTGGCGTGGGCGATGATGTCCGCCAGCGTGGCAGCATCGGCGTCGCCTTCGACGTCGATGTTGACCCTCACGGCGGTAAAGCCCAGCGGCTTGTCATCCGCCAAATCACCCACGCCCCAGACAGCAGTGACGTTGATGTCGCCTTCCAAAGCCAGCTCCAGTTTGCTCAAGGCAATGCCGCGTGCGGTGGCATTGGCGTGGATGCCGACCGACAAACAGGCACCCAATGCCGCCAACAAGGCTTCGGATGGATTCGGCGCGGTGTCCTCGCCTAACAGATGGGGCGGCTCGTCGATCACATAAGGCGCCAAATCTCGAATATAAGTCAGGTTGCGGAACTGGCCTTCGCAGACGGTTTTGGCTTTTAACGTGACTTTGAAGTCGGGATTGGCCTTGCCTTTTTCGGCGAGGTTTTCCAGGCCGGTTTTATCGATAGGTCTTAATAAATCCGGATAAAAACAATTTACTTTTGCTTGAGACATAAAATCCTCGGGTTAATTTAAATACGGCTTCATTTTATGAATAGTTTAAACAACATTAAATGTCCGAAACTCGCGAGTTTCTGCTCATTCGTCTGAGTTGTATTGATTAGTTGTCCTGGCGGCGATGTGTCCATTTTTGGGTAATTAAACGCACGCTTAGATCCAACAAGTATCCCAACAGGCCGATAATTAATATCACCGCCATTAATTCCGAATACGCTAAACGGTCGCGAGTATCGAGTATGAAATAACCCAAGCCCTGGCTGACCCCAAGCATTTCGGCCGGTACCAGTACGATCCAGACGATGCCGATTGCTAATCGAATACCGGTCAGAATATGGGCGACGATGGCCGGCGCGATGATGCGAAACAGGGTTTCCCGGCGATTAGCGCACAGGCTGCGTGCCAGGGTCAGCCAGCGTGGGTCGATGGCATGCACTCCGGCCGATACGTTGAGCATGATCGGCCAGATGGCGGCGACGCTCAGCAGGAAATATACCGGCGCATCGCCGATGCCGAATACCATCACCGCCAAAGGCATCCACGACAACGGCGAAATCATCCGTACAAACTGAAACAAGGGGCCGGTCGCTCGCTCTACCGAGCGTGACAAACCCACCAGCACGCCCAGCGGAATGCCTGCCAATAAAGCAAATAGCAGACTCAACAACACCCGCTTCAGACTAACGAGGATATGCGGAAAAATTTCGGCGCTGGCGAACAGAGTCCATAGCGCGTCGAAGCAGGCTTCCGGCGCGAATTTGGCTGGCACACTATCTGGATAGAACACAGGACTGGTCGTCGCCCACCAAACCAGCAAAGCTATTGAAAGCCCGGCAAACGGTAGCAAACTCCAAGTGCTCAGCCGAATAGCCTTCAGGCGCATTGTCGGCAATGCTTGCCGAGTTAACGATTCAGGAATCGCGCTCACGCCAGAACCTCTTCACGGCTCAAACTATCGGGCAAACCAAATACTTTCGGCCCACCCAGTTTGGCTATCGCCACTTTAACAAAACGGTCATCGACCAAGTCGCCGGCGACGAAATCGGGATCAAGCGTCGCCAGCAAACCATTGTCGCCTTCGACATGAGTCTGTTTCAGCAACTGCACCAGTTGCTTGGTATAGGATGGGAACGGGTAGGGTTGAAAATCGATCCGCGATTGTTGCCAATCGGCGTGTTGCAACGCACCCTGCGCACCGTAACTAGCACCATCGTAATACGACAAGGCGCGCTCCAGCACGGCTTGAGCATGTGGGGTATAGTTGCTGCCGCTCTCCTTGGCCAACAATTGCGCCGTACCCTGGCGGTTATCGCGTATCCAGGATTGAGCGTTGACGATGCCATTGACTACCGCTTGCGACCATTCGGGCCGTTGCTCAAGATCGGCTTCGCGCATGAACACTACGCAACAAGCATGTGATTTCCAGACGTCGCCGGTAAAGCGCAGAATCTTGCCCGCTTTCAGGTTTTCCGCCGCGGCATTAAACGGTTCGGCGACGATATAGCCGGCGATGCTACCGTTCGCCAAGGCCGAAATCATGTCGGGCGGCGGCATGATTACCAGATTCACTTCGTTGGCGCTCAAGGTCGTGCCGGCTGGTTTCGAGACTGCGACCAGCCCTTGCTGTCTTAACAAATGTTGCAAAATCACGTTGTGAATCGAAAACCAGAACGGAATCGCCACAGTCTTGCCTGCCAGATCGCCGATCTGATTGATACTTGGCGCCACGGTTAGCGCCGAGCCGTTAACGTGATTCCAGGCCACGATTTTGGCTGGAAACTTACTGCCATAACGCATCAGCAAGGCCGTTGGCGCCAACAGATGAATCACGTCGATCTGGCCGGCAATGAACGCTTCCACCAGTTGCGGCCAGGCGCGAAACAGCTTCGGTTGCTCTGCCTCGATGCCGTGTTCCTGATAAAAGCCTTTGGCATGAGCGACTAGCAACGGCGCTGCATCGGTGATCGGCAAATAGCCGATACGTAAGGGGCGCTTTGGGTCTGCTTCAAACGCTCTGGCAAAACCGCCCGGCAGCGCAGATGCGGCGGCCAGTATCGAGGTCAGTTTGATGAAGTCGCGGCGGCTGAATCCACCGCAGCAGGAGCAACCGGCCGCATGCAGTTCGTCTAAATCCTTGCCGGCATCGTATGGTTTGTTATGCGTCATGGTCGTCTCCGTTAAAAAGCGTAATTAAATTCCACGTAGGCAAAATCGGCGTCCTGCTTCTGCCTATAAAAATTGTCCGCGTAACTGCCGCCGAAGGCATGCGCGTAATAGGCGTTCCAGGACAGTTCCTTATTGATGTTGTGGGTAAAGCTGATGTCGACCAGTTCGCCGATGGTACTGTTGCCGTTACTGGGGCGCCCCAGAAAACCGAAGCTGTTATCCCGAGAACTGGCACCGGCGCCGGCGTAAAACAGATCGTTGCGTTCCGACAGGGTCAAATGGTGGACGTCGATGCCGACCCGAGTGTTGGCGGTCGGATTGACAATGAACTGGGCGAAGGTATCGTTAATGTTCATCAGATTAAAGAACGGAAATTTCGCGTACAGCCGCACGGTCGGCAGCACCTGAAAAAATGTGCCGTGCTTGCCGTCATTGGCATTGGCATCGCCGGAACTTTGGAAAAAACCGCCTCTCACCCAGGGCTTTAGCGGCAAGTTGGTCCATTGATAACCTGCTTCGGCATCGTAAGCCCAAGCCTGATGCGTTTGATTAGTCCAATCGCCGAACTGGTAAGCCCCCCAAAACAAGGCGTCCGCCGCGCCTGACCCAAGTTTTTGAACGGTCAATAAATGCGTACCGACAGTGTGGATGCGTAAATCGGCATTGCTGAGCAAAGGCCGTTGGCCCGCAGCGCGGTTATCCAAGGCCTGAGTTTTGCGATCGTCGCCGTAGTACAGATAAAACAGCCTGGCCTCGGTGCCGGGCAGCAATGCATCTTTCTTACTGGTGATGGCGGTATAAAACAAATCGATGTCGCTGATCTCTTCCTGCGCCTGCAGGTTGAAACCGCCCTGCGTCGGATGCGTGGCGCTGATACTAATGTTGTATTTAGGTTGATCGTAAACCGTCGAGATGCCGTCGAAGTTGCGCGAGGCATGGGCAAAGTCGAAAGTGCCCAGCAAACGTTGGGAAACGCGGGTGGTTTTCAAGCCATCGAATTTGGCGTCGCCGGTTTGATATTCCAGGCCTTCCTTGACTTCGAAGCGTCCGGCCTTCAGCGACAATCCATTCAAACCAAGCGGATCGAATTTGAAGTTCAGATAAGCCTGTTTCAAATGTACATCGCTGGGCGAGGTATACCGCTGGTTCTCGGTGAAATACAGTGCGCCCAAGCCCAATGCGCCGCCCGGCGTAGCAAAGGCATCATTGGGCAAACCGTAGACACCACTGTATTCGCCCTGAACGAAGCCATCCACGTAACGACTGGTCGCCAGTACGCCAAGGCGCGCGCGCAAGGCCCAGAAATCGTATTCGTTGTTATTGTTGGCGGCAGGCCCCGGTTTGAAAAAGTCGTAGGCTTCGTAGCGCCCTCTGAATTCGCCGGTAATCCTTAAGTTCTCATTGATTTGCCCTAACGGTTTGTCGGCGGCGATAGCGTTTTCATGAAAACTCATATTGATGATGCCCAATATAAAAATTGGCAGCGCAATATCGGCTTTTATATTTTTTACGTGCATATCTAATTTGGTTATATCCATATCTCAATATCAAATAATTAAAAAACAATATGACTGAGATTTTATTGGATACGAGAATATTTAAAATGCGCAGGCGTCGCTAACTTCTGCTAAATCGTCTCCTTTGTATAAATGGCTATTAATATATTAATTGGTTTGCACTTTATTGAAATAATGGGATTTTTTCTGATAAGCGCCAGGTTGTTGGCCTATGACTTTCTTAAAAGCTTTCGAAAATGCCGATTCCGATTGATACCCCACTTTTTCGGCAACTTGCGAAATCGTTCTGCCTTGTCTCAACAATTGCGCGGCCATCTTCATCCGCACCATCACCAAAAATAAATTCGGCGTTTGTCCTGCCACCTGGCTGAAACGTTTGAAAAAAGTGGCGCGGGACATATGACTATAATCCGCCATTTTCTCGACCGGCCAATCTTTCTCAGGCTCGTTGATCACCGCTTCCACCAGCTTGGCAAATTCAGGGCTTTGCACAACTGCCCAGAGACCGGCGGAAATTTCCTGGGTGGTTGCCAATTGCCTAATCGCGTAAAAAAACAACACATCGGTCAGCCGGACAATCAAGGGCGACGCAGTTTCACCGGATTGTCTGGCTTCCGTCAGGATCAGATCGAAGATGGTTTTGGCTGCCAGCAGTTCGGTTTGGCTACCGCGAATAATTAAATAGTCGGGGAAAGAGCTCAGCAGCATCGCGCTTAAGCCCGATTTGAAATCGAAGAAGCCGCAGGCCAGCGCTACCGAATCCGGCACGTTTTCGTCAATCGGCAGCATTTCCCCGGATTTGACCCGACACAGAGCAGGATCGTCGGGAGACGCAGTTGGGCTTAGATAATGTGTGGTCTCGCGGATAAAAAACACCGCATCGCCTTTTTGCAAGGCTAGGGCTTCGGCCTTTTCAGGTAAATGCAGCCAGCATTGGCCATTCAATACCAAATGAAATCCAGATCGCATCACATCGGAGGGAGCGGCCCGCCATGTGCCGCAATACTGACCGATATGAAAAAGAGTCGTATCAAGCTCCAGACTGGCTAACAACCAATGAGCCAATTGATCTGTCACGGGATTCATTGAGCCAATCTCCACCGCCTTTAAAAATTTACATCAAGGAGGCTCAGTATAAAGGCCAATTAAGTTGCCTAAAAATGCTTATTAAGCATAGCTTTATCTATTTTTTGCATAACCAAGAGCGCGAAGTGAAAACAAATCAGTTTTCTAAATTGCGGCATAATTAGGTGGTTATTATCTTATTTTCATTTTTTACCATTGCTATTTATAGCGCTAATGACCGCTGTTGCTTTCGTAACGGTCGCGCATTTACCCCATGCATATGACCGGATTTGGCCGAACTGAGCCTTACAAAAGAATTTAACCCCATCCTAGATAGAAAGCCTCAGTGTAATTAAATTTCTTCCCTCCTCGTTTTCCGCAAACTTCACCCCCGCTTCACATTCCCCTCATCGTCCGCTCACCGGGAGGGCGCAAGCTATGCCGCGTTCGTTAACCTTCCTGGAGAAACACGATGCAAAGCAAACTGTGGCACAAAATCCTGATCATGCTGGCGCTGACCGTGGCGCTGCTGATCCCGATCAATATGATCAATAATCTGGCCGGCGAGCGGGAAAACCGCCAGTTGCAGGTCGTCAACGACATTGCCGCCAGTTCCGCCGGGCCACAGAAATTATTCGGCCCGCTACTGGTGGTACCGTATAGCGAGCAATGGACCGAAATCGCCGAAACTCGCCGCGATAACGCGCCGATACGCGAGTCGGTGCAACGCGTCGAGAACCGTTATTTGTATTTCCTGCCGGAACATCTGAACATGGCCGGCGAACTGGCGACCGAGACCAAGCAGCGAGGCTTGTTCGAGGTGCGCTCCTATGTGCTGAACGTCAGCGTCAAGGGCGACATCAAATTACCGGGCGGTTACGGCAAGCCTCAGCCGCTGCACGGCGGTCAAATCGAGTTTGGCGCGCCTTACGTCGGCGTGGCGCTGTCGGATATGCGCGGCGTGCTGCAAGCGCCGGGGCTGGAATGGGCCGGCAAGACTTATGCGTTTGAACAAGGTTCGGCGTTGCCGCTGGAAGATGTCAACGGCATGCACGCCACGCTGGAGGAAATGCCGGTCGAATTCGGCGCGATCAGCTTGCCGTTCGCCTTCAACCTGAAACTGCGCGGCATCGAGTCGCTGGATTTTGTGCCGGCCGGCAAGCAAACCAGCGTCGAAATTAGCTCCGCTTGGCAACATCCCAGTTTTTACGGCCGCTTCCTACCCGATCCGCAAAGCCAGCAAATCGGTGCGGAAGGTTTTCATGCGCTGTGGACGGTCGATGCGCTGGCATCCAACGTCGCCCAATCCCTGAACAAGTGCCGCACTATCGCCGCATTCGACAGCTTCGGCATCCGCCTGATGGAGCCGATCAATATTTACTCGCTGTCCGACCGCGCCACAAAATATGGCTTTTTATTCGTCTGCCTGACTTTCGCCGCAATCTTTTTGTTCGAAATCCTGAAAAATCTGGCGATTCATCCGGCCCAATATGCCTTGGTCGGACTGGCCTTGGCAATGTTCTTCCTGCTGTTGTTGAGCTTATCCGAACATCTGGATTTTTTGGTCGCCTATCTGTTGGCAACCGCCGCCTGCGTGAGTTTGATCGGCGTTTATCTGAGCGCGGTGTTGCATAGCAGCAAACGCGGTTTCAGCGCCTGCGGCTTGCTAGCCGGCTTGTTCGCCAGCCTTTACGTGCTGCTGGAATCGGAAGACAACGCGTTGATGTTGGGTTCGCTGTTGATGTTTGTATTGCTGGGTGTCGCGATGCTGAGCACCCGCAAACTGGATTGGTACGGCCTTAACCAACCGGCAGCGGCCGATGCCAACGATCAAGCGGCAACGACAACGTCATAAGCCGCCGTCAGCCGGAAGCAGCGGATCGCCCCGCTGCTTCACCATTCAATTGAAACGATCGATACGCCGCCGGCTCATATCCAATCAGGCTGCAGCCGGCGATACTCGAAAACCGGCGATAGAACGGCTCAGTTCCTGGGCCGCATCGCGCAACTGGCCGGCAGATTCGTTCATGTGCCGCGCGGCGCCACTGGTTTCTTCTGCGGATACCGAGATACGTTCCATATGCTGGGCGATCTCGGTACTGGCCGCTTTTTGCGCATTGACCGACCAAGCGATGTCTTCGACGCCCTGGCTCGACTGTTCGACCGAATCGCGCGCCTGGTTCAACGTTTGCTCGACTTCACCCGCCAAGCCCGAACTCACCGCTATTGAGGTCAAACCGGCGTCGATGGCGAAGCGAACTTGGGCAGTTTGTTGCATGATGGATTTGGCCACACTGTCGATCTCCAATGCGGAGCCGCCCGATTTCTCGGCCAGTTTGCGCACTTCGTCGGCCACGACGGCAAAACCACGGCCTTGCTCCCCGGCGCGAGCCGCTTCTATCGCCGCATTCAGCGCCAGCAGATTGGTTTGGTCGGCTATCTCCCGCACTTCCTTGGTCATCGACGTAATCGCACTGGCACTGCGCACGAACTGTTCGACGGCAGTCGCCATATCGGACACTCTGGCTTCAATTTGACGGATTTCCGCGACCAGTTCGGCCACCTTCCGGCTGCCTTCATGGGTATTGGCGACACTTTGATGAGATTTGGTCCGGACATCATCGGCGGTGTCCGCTACGGTTGCGATCGAAACAGTCAATTGCTCGACCGCCACGGCGTTGCTGGCGACCGATTCCGACTGCTCATCCGCCGTGGAATGTAACACTTGGGCGGTATCGGCCATGTCGCTGGCCGTCAAATTCACCATCTGTGCGGAATTTGCCACCTGACCGACCAACACCTGCATCTTACCGATCATCGCGTCGAAGGCTTGGGCCATATTGCCGATCTCGTCCTCGTGATCCAATGCCGCTCGACGCGTCAAATCACTTGAACTGGCGATCATGGTCATGGTTTTTTCGAGATGCTGGACGGGCTTAGTAATCGATCCGATCACAATCCTGGCCAAAATAATCAGCGCCACCATCGCCACGGCTAAAAAGGCAGCCAGCCCCATGCGGACCGCATCGTAGATCGCTTCTGCCGCACGCTGTTCGCGCTCTGCGGTTTCCGCCGCTATCTTGCCGATTTCAGCCACCAGCGCATCAATCATCTGGGTAGGATTACGATCGATGCCTTTGACCAGTTTATCCACCACACTGGCCGGATCGGCTTGATTGCGGTCATAAGACTGCAGCGCCAAACGGTAGGCGGGACCGAGTTTCTGGAACTCGGCAATGGTCTCGTCGACTTTCACCCGGTCGGCCACCTCCAACGCAACGATGACGCCCTTGAGCTTATTCAACCCGTCCATCACTGCTTTCTCCTCCTTATCAAAACCGGCCAGATATTTGTCATAACTGGCCGGTTCCTTGCCGCGCAGCAGCACATTCTTCCATTCCTGAACCTGGATCTTAAAGCTAACTTGGGCTCCTCGCGCCAAGTTGACCGTCTCCAACAGTTTTTGATGGGTGCTAATGGCACTGGCCAGTTGTGAATCAAGACGACTGGCCTGCCAAGCTGAAAATCCGCCGACGCCCAGCACGGTGACTAGCGCAATGGAGGCTAGCAGGAAAAGCTTGGAACGAATGCTAAGATGCTTCATGTACTGTCCCTTACAATAGACAAAAAAATAAACGCGTGACTTGAGTATATTTAAGCGCACCGCATGCGACTCCAGCAAGCTAACAGCCCAAAAGATTCCCCACTGCAAATTCCAAACGGAAAAAGTATTTTCGACTTTTTAGCTGCCCGCGCCTGAACGAAGACTTACCCGTTTGACGATATTCCAGCCAAACGCTGTTGCAAGGCGGTTAATAGTGTCACGGCTCGATCGATGTTAAACACATCGATCTGGGCGGCGATCTCGTTCATACCTATTTCGAATTCCCCACCCGCCAGTCCGGTGCATAATTCGGTCACCAAGGAATCGGCGGCGCCCAAATCGGTTGCCAATGCCGCTATCAACAATGTCACCTTACTGAGCGCCGTTTCACGAGATAACGGTCCGCAAGCCTGGACTTTGGGTGCCGGTAACAGACTATCGATGTCGCTAATCACTTGCCTCAATAACTCGCCAAACTGCTCGAGCGCCTCAGAATCAGGCGGTTGCTGCTGCTTTAGCAATCCATCGATATTAGCGACGCATTCGTAAAGCGCATGCGCGCCGAGATTACCCGCTACGCCCTTCAACGAATGACAAAAATGTTCCGCAGCCACTAACGCGTCCGCCTGCAATAACTGCTGCAATTCGCCGGCGGCATTGGCATAGTGCTCCCGAAAGCGCTTGAGCTGTTTACGATAAGCCGCCTCCTCGCCGCCGATCCGGCGCAAACCGTCTTTAACTTGCAGGCTTTGCAGCTGTAACAGTTCCGGCGAATAGCGCCGATCGGCCACTTGCCGGGATTTCACAAGGCCGTGTTGATTTAATTCGGTGGCCGACACGGGCAACAACCATTTGGCTAGACAGGAAAACAATCGCTCCGGCTCGACCGGTTTGGTCACATGGTCATTCATGCCGGCCGCCTGGCTTTCCTCCGCATCGCTAGCCATCGCCAGCGCGGTCATCGCGATAATCGGTAAACTGGCATAGCGCTCGCCGCCGGGTTTTTCGGCCAAGGCGCGAATCCGCCGCGACGCTTCCAGGCCATCCATCACCGGCATCTGAATATCCATCAACACACCGTCGTAGGATTGGCGCTGAATCATGGCCAGCGCCTCTTCGCCGTTCACCGCCTCGTCCGCGTCGATCTCGACGCTGTGCAATAACTCGATGGCAAACTCGCGATTGATGGCATTATCTTCCACCAGCAATAGCCGTTTGCCGGCAAAATTAGGCGCGGAGGTTAACTGAGCCAGCAACGGCTCGCCAGCTTGCTTGTCAAGTATCCGCCCACGTCCCAATACCGACAGCATGGTATCCAGCAACGCAGACGGCGACACGGGTTTGATCAGGAAGCCGTCCACCTCTGCCTGTTTCGCCGCCAGCATCACATCTTCACGCCCGTAAGCGGTGACCATGATCACCTTCGGTTGCGGCACAATCGAGCGATTGGCATGGATACGCAAGGTCGCTTCGTCGCCGTTCATGCCTGGCATGCGCCAATCCATCAATACCAGATCGAAGGCCGGCTCGGCCGTGGTTTCCAGCAGATGAATGGCGGACGCGCCATCGGCGACAACACCGACCTCCAGCTGGAAAAAGCGCAACATTTCGGCCAGGATTTCCCGCGACACCTCGTTGTCGTCGACTATCAGTACCCGAACGCCTTTCAGCAGCGATCCGGTTTGCGCATACAATTCGCGCCGATGCGCCTCGGCATGCTGGGCAATTTGCAGTTGCAGCGTGCAACAAATCGTCGTGCCTTTGCCGGGCTGCGAATCTTCGATCCAAATATGCCCGCCCATCAGTTCCACCAAATGTTTGCTGATAGCCAGCCCCAGCCCGGTGCCACCAAAGCGCCGCGTCATCGATTGATCGGCTTGGGTGAACTTCTGGAACAAACGGCCGCGCAGTTCCTCATCCATGCCCAGGCCGGTATCGCGGATCGAAATCTGCAAAGTCGCCACGCCATCCTGTTCGCCTAGCATCCTCAGCGCCAATTCGACCTCGCCCTGCTCGGTAAATTTAATGGCGTTGCCGCAAAGATTCAGCAAGATTTGCTTTAGGCGCAACGGATCGCCCAACAACGTCGAGGGGATATTGACGTCGTAACGAATTAAAAACTCCACGCCTTTTTGATCGGCCTGCAGGCCTATCGTATCGGTGAGCTGCTCTATCACACCATCCAGGGTAAACTCCGTGGCTTCGAATTCCAGCTTACCCGCCTCGATCTTAGAGAAGTCCAAGATGTCGTTAATGATGCCCAGCAAGGAATGTGCAGCACTCTGGGCCTTGCTTAAATGATTGTATAAGGTGGCCGGCAGCTCTTGCTTCAGCGCCAGATACAACATGCCCAAGATTGCATTCATCGGCGTGCGAATTTCATGGCTCATATTCGCCAAGAACTGGCTCTTCGCCACGGTGGCCGCTTCGGCGTCTTGACGGGCGCGCTCCAGTTCCTGGGTACGCGCCGCTACCAGTTCCTCGAGATGATGGCGATAGGAATCCAGTTCCGCCGCCGCGCGTTTTTTCTCGGTGATGTCTTCTTTGATGGCCAGATAATGGCTGATCGTGCCGTCGGACTGCCGTACCGGCGTGATGCAGGCCCATTCTATGTATTCGCTGCCGTCCTTACGGCGGTTGACCAGCTCGCCGGACCAACTATTGCCCTGATTCAGCGCCGCCCACATCTCGTCAAAACAAGTTCGACTGGTTTTTCCCGATTTCAGAATACTCGGATTCTTGCCGATGACTTCCTCGCGGCTGTAACCGGTGACCAGACTAAACTGTTGATTGATATATTCGATCTCGGCATTCAAGTTGGTAATGACGATGCTGTTGGGGCTTTGCTCCACGGCCAGCCAAAGTTTGCGCAATTCGACTTCGGCCTGTTTGAGTTCGGTAATGTCGGTGATCACCGCCACCCGGCAACTGCGATCGGAAAACCTGATGTCGTGCGACCGGCCAATGATGTCGATAACCGAGCCGTTTTTCAGGATGTGTCGCCATTCGCCGACATTGGCATAGCCCTGCAGTCTAGCCGCCAACATCGTAATCGCGTCGCGCTGCTGTTCCGGATAAAGGTCGGTTAATCGCAGCGCCAGCGCTTCGTCCTGACTGTAGCCATATAAGGCAGTAAAGGCATCGTTGACCGCCACCAGCGCCAGCGAGCCGCACTCATAGATCAGCATCGGCGCCGGATTTTGGGCGAAAAGATGCCGGAACTGCTGCTCGATCTGCTTACGTTCGGTGATATCCGACCAAATCAGCGAAAGGTGCTTGCGCCCCCGAATCTCGATCAGCTGTAAACTGACATGAACGTTACGCAACGAACCGTCCTTATGCCGGCGCAAGGTATCGAATTGCGCGGAACCGACCCGCATAAAGCGCGCTATCATGCTGGCGATCGTACCGGCATCGAATTCGCCTTGAATGTCTGGTAAACGCAAATGCGCGAATTCTGCGCGGCTGTACCCCAAATGTTGACAAGCGGCGTCGTTGAATTCGATGAATTCCAAGGTTTCCGCATCGATTAAGGTAATGGCATCGGTTGCCTGCGAAACAATTGAGCTGAAAATCCGCTCGCGATTCCTGGCTCTTTCTTCGGTGGTCCGGCGTGAGACGAAACTACTCAGCCGCTCGGCCACCGCTTCCAGCAGCATGCGTTCCGTACTCGGAGACGGCTCTATCCTCTGCCCCCCAGGCGCTTGCCGATAGGCGACTGTCACGAGACCGAGCGCAACACCCTCGCTAAAAATGGGTTCGCTTTGCAGCCCATCCGTATCGAGCAAGTAACCGGTGCGACTACTATAGTGACGACCATCCCATTCAATCCGGGCGACGGTTGTATCCGGGTCAACCCAGCCCAGCGGCAACAACTCCACGACTGCCTGCATCACATCGGACAATGGTTTTTGCAAATCTTCGGTCGCACGGAATACCGCATGCAGGCATTTCTGTTGCTTGATACGCTCGCCCAAGGCGATCTGTACTTCGCGTAGCTGGGTAATGTCGCGGGCCATGCTCAGTACGCCGATCAGCTTGCCGTCTTGGGTATTCACCGGCGTTTTGATCGTTTCGTAAAGCGCGGTATGGCTGCCGTCGGCATGGCTTAACCATTCTTGCCGACTAATGGGTCTGCCTTCGGCCATGGCCCTCAAATCATGTTCGCGGTCGGCATCGGCCTGTTTGGTTGCAACAAAATCATAATCGGTGTTGCCGACGATATGCGCCTCCGTGGTGCCGCGCAATGATTCGAAGCTTGGATTGCACAGCAAATACACGCCCTGGGGATCTTTTAACCAGACCTTATCCGGCATGGCCTCCAACAAGGTCCGCAACAACTCTTCCCGGTCTCGCAAGGTTTCCAGCGCCTGCTGGCGTTCCGAAAAATAACAGGCCAAGGCCATGCCGACCACCGACAATGTCACCATGAAAAACCAGTAGTTGATCTCATGATTGTCTCCCAGGCTGGGGTCGATGAATCCCAGGCGCTGGTGCACCAATCCGAACATCGCCTGAGCGGCAGTCATCACTAAAATCAAGGTGGTGGCGCGACTACCCAGGCGGACAGCGGCCCAACTGACAAACAAAAATATCCAATAACTTTTAGCGTAACTGCCGATGCTGTCGTGAAACCAATCGACGAACACCAACTGACCGACTAGAAAATTCATCGCGATAATCAGTAGGGCTTCGCCGAATTGTTGAACGCTTTTAAATTTGCACGAATTGTTGATCCAAACCAAAATCAACGGCGTGATTAAAATGACGCCGAGGGTATCGCCCATCCACCAATACAGCAGGCTGGAAAGGAATTTTTCCTGGCCGATAATCCCGGCGTTGAGTAAAGTCGCGGTGCCGATCAGCGCCGTCAGCGAACAGGCCAGCACCCCGCCCAAACTTATCAACAACAAATAATCGCGCAGCGTTTGCAAGGATCGATCGAAATTCCGAACGCCATGCAACAGCCAGCCGCCCAACCACGCGCCCGCGGTACTGCCGGCCGAAATCGTTATCGCGGCCAGCCATGCCTTGCCTTGCCACAAATTCAACGTCAGAGCACCCAGTAAAATAGCCCAAACGTAAGTTCGCCCGCCTTGCAAGATGGCCGCCAAAGCCAAGCCACTGGCAATGAAAAACACACTGGCGCTGCCGTCTGGCGCGAAATACAACAGTGCCAATCTGGCGGTCAATGCGTAAAGTCCGGCGACAGCTATCCCTAGCAGCCATGATGGCAGCGATTTAGCGACGCTAAAATAATCCTTGCCTGTCGAGTGTCGCGACTGCATGATCGATTCCTAGTGATTACCCATATTTTTAAGGCTTTCCAAATATTCGAACGACACGGGTTACAAAGTCCTTACCATACAGACCGGCAATGACTCTAGTTTGCGGAAACGGCAAAATCATTTTCAGCGCTTTCCTTAACGAAAAAATCTCTAGCATTATTCCTCCCGTGCCTGTCATCGCCGAGTATATCGATGCTTCACACCCACCGGAAAATATTCACTATCCGCAAACGCATGCAAGCTAATTTTTGGCAATTGCCGCTCGGCTGGCGTGTAATGGGCGAATTCGCTGTTTAAGCGTAGCAGTTGTTCGCGGATAGATGCCGCAAGCGCCGGCGCCATCGAATCGTTCGCCGCGACGCCCGGCAACAGTTCCACGGCAATATGCAGATATTTATCGCGGTCTTCGGTTTCCTGGATTTGCAGCACGAACTTACCGGTCACCCAAGCCGAAAATTCCGGCTGCTCCAAACCTACCGTCACGTTTTCCGGATAAATATTGGCGCCGTAATAGGAAACGGTGAAATCCGCCCGGCCGAACACGTAAACAAACGGCAGCTGGCGCGCTTGAAAATCGCTATCCAAGCCTAACTGACTAAGCGATTCCACACCATGTTGTTTCAGGAAATCCCAGATTTGCCCGAAGCTGAGCACTCCGCCCTTATCGGCAATATGATAGCGCAGCAACGGCACGCTATTTTCGCCGGACACCACCAAAGTATCGTCGTGCATTTCAAAGAAACGGCTGCGAGGGTCGTATTGCACCAGGGTCGGCAAACGCGATTCGCCGAACAGCTCCCGCGCGGCCTCCGGCCGTTGCGCCAGCCAACGCCGAATCGCGATGCTGAAAGGCGTTTCGTTGCCCAATACCCCGCCGTCGGCTGTACCGTATAACGATGCCGAATCGAAACACACCGCTTGCGAGCCGATGCGTTGCGCCAATAGAGCTCGCCATTCCTCGCTGAAGACTTCACCGGCGAACACCAGCTTAGGCTTAAAATCGGACCAGACGATGCCTTCGCCGGTACCGGCATCGATCACATCCTTGATAAACGGCGGATACCCCAACAGCACCGTCTGCTCGAAATGCGGCGCCAACTCGCGCACTACCCGAAAGATTTCGGCTTTATTGTTACCCGGCGTCGCTACCATCAACGGATAGCCCTTTCGGGTCAAATGCCAGCAACAAGACGTGGTAAACAAGCCGCCCACCCAATTGCCCAACGCGAAGCACACCACTGCCAAGGTGCTGCGCTTGTCGGCTTGGAAACTGTCTTTAAACACTTGCTCGAAGCGCACCGCCACATCCAGCTCGTAAGCCGCAGACCGCGGCCAAAAAGTCGGCTGCCCGGTAGAACCCGACGATACCGCGACCCGATCCGCACCGCTTAGACTGCCGCCGAAACAACGCGCCGGCAAGAGGTAGGCCTGCATATAATCCGCCTTACCCATCAACGGCAGGTTTTGAAAATCCTGGTAGCTATCAATCCGGGCAGGATCGATCCCGTGGGCTTGCAAAAATTGCCGGTAAGCCGGGACCTCCACCGCGCAGCGTTGAAATAAGGCCAGAAATTTTTCTTCGGCACTAACGTCTTGCTGCGGGACCAATAGCGCATCCAATGGTGTGGCAAGAAAGTGCTGAAAAGCGTCCGCCGGACTAGCAGGTATCGTCGAATGTGTCATGGCAAGCCACCTGAAAAATGCTTGGAAATGATTAAAGGTATACTCTGACGCCGGATTTGTTGTAAACAAATAATCTTAACCTGACGCTTTCCCAGTCTGCCCATGCAAGCCCTGACTTTAAACCATGTTTTAGCCTATCGCAGCGATATGCCACTCCCGGAGCTGGCCGACGGCGAAGCCTTGATAAAACTGCATTTGGCCGGAATCTGCTCGACCGATCTGGAGTTAGTGAAAGGTTATGCCGGATTTTCCGGCATCCCCGGCCATGAATTCGTCGGCACGGTAGTTACCGTTGCCGACGACAAGCACAACGACTGGTTGAATCGGCGCGTGGTGGGCTCGATCAACATCGGCTGCAATGTCTGCGATATCTGCCGCCGCGATGGCCCGGCGCATTGTTTGAACCGAACAGTGCTAGGCATTCGCAACCGCGACGGCGTGTTCGCCGATTACTTTAGCCTGCCGGTGCGCAATTTGTACGCGGTGCCGGATGACGTATCCGATCAAGCGGCGGTGTTTACCGAACCGCTGGCCGCCGCCGTGCGGATCATCGCCCAAATCGAAACACTGCCTATCGTTGATATTGCCGTGGTGGGGCCGGGCCGCTTGGGTTTATTGATCGCCAAGGTACTTAGTCTGGCCGGATACCGAGTAACCGTGTTGGGGCGCTCGGCAGCGTCCTTGGCATTGCCGCAGCAATGGCAGCTGGCGACCGGCCTGGTTGCCGATATAGCCGATAACCGTTTCGACTGCGTCGTCGATGCCAGCGGCCAAGCCGCCGGCTTTGCCCAAGCCTTGCGCATCGTCAAACCACGCGGCACCTTGGTGCTGAAAAGCACCTTCGCGGCAAACGAAGCGGTCGATATGAGCAAAGTGGTGGTGTACGAAATTAATATCATCGGCTCGCGCTGCGGCCCGTTCGCGGACGCGTTAGCGTTGCTGGGAGCGAACAAACTGCCTGTGGAAACCATGATAGACGGCTGTTATGCCCTGGAAGACGGACCGGCGGCATTCGAGCACGCCGCGCGAACCGGCGTCAGGAAAATCCTGTTACAGCCAGAAAAACTGGCTGCCAGCAGCATGCCGGAAATAGGTCAATAAACATTTCTCCGATTACGCTATCGCCAATCGGAGAAATGCGGGCTGAAATGCCTGGGCTGAGGATTGTTTACTTTTAAGCGCTTAGTGTCGATTTGCGGCGAGTCAAACTCAATAGGCATGCGCCTGCCGACAGAAACAGCCAGACTGCGCCCGGCAAAGGCACCGAGGAGACTGGGATACCGATTGGCATGATGGGTTGCATGGTACCGAGTGAGGCGCTAGCGCGGCTATCCGCCAAAAAATCAAACTGGTCACCGTGGCTGACTAGCAGGGCCAGATTCAGCACCCCGGCCAGATGGACGGGCGAAGTACCGGTATTTCCGCTGTTGAGATTGAGGGAGCTGTTGGCAGAGAAAAATTCAGAATGTGCGTTCGAACCGGTTCTTTGTGCGAAGAAATCGACACCAGCCGTTGCTGAATTATTGAAGGTTGAGCTAGCGTCGGGCACTAGTGCGGCATCAAGGCTGTAGTGCATCGAAAAAACCAGCAAGCCGTTGCCGGTTACGTTAAGGCCGCCGGAACGGTAACTGGTTGCCCCGGCGTAATCGGCGGAATTAGTGACCAGCGCCGACGCATGTAATGTGGTGGCATCGGCACCAGCCAGTGCCTGTGTGGCGGTATTTCCCGCCGTCTTGTGCAATGAAGTGCTCCAGTCGGCGCTGCTCTGGTAAACATTGGCCGCTTGAGTCATAGCTATTACCGACGAGAACTGGTTGCTCCAAGTCACACTGGGCGCGGCGCCTGGACCCAACGCATAAGCCTGAACCGAAAATGAACTCCAATCAAACGTTGCCTCGGCACTGGCGTAAGGCCCAACCACAGTCGCCTCGGCATTGCCTGTCGTCATTCCCAGAAAAACCAGGATAAACAATTTTTTTCTTATCGCCATCGTTAATACTCCAAAAACACAGGATTAGCGCTCATTTTGAGCCAAGGGCATGAGCAGCGGCTGGACGCCATAAAAACGGCGTCCATAAAAACACACGCGAAACAGCTATCTGTTTTGTTACCAAAATATCACGGAGATATGACTGTTGTGTGACTGTAATATTAAATGCCACCGACGCAGTTAGTAAATTCACCACACCTTACCCCTGGTTTTGGGCGGCGTTTGCCATTCGCAGCTTCATTGAATCCGGCGAGATATGGCCGTATCACCCCGAAAAAAGCAAATTATCGCTTGCCGGCTTTTATTCCCTTTCGCACATCAATTGGCCCTTCCATCATCGAAACCGGATTTGATATATTGATGCCGATTTCCAAATTGACCAACACGCATGCCGCTCAACCTAAACCCCGGTCGGTAAACAGCTTGCGAATCGTCCGCAAATTAATCCCCATCGCCACACTTTCCGCCAACAAGGCCGGCCAGGCTTGCCAGTAATAGTCGTTGGCAATCCAGGCCACGCTGGACACCAGCAACGCGATGCGCATGTTCCGATTCCCCAGATAAAACAATGCCAAGGTAGTATTGATCACCGCAAAGGCCGGCAGCAGCGAAATCCAGCCTTGCCAGGAAACCAGGGTCAACGTGCTAAACAACGCCAAAAATCCGGCCGCCGCCCAATGTTTGTACAGTCCTTTTACCAAGTGGCCGGAAAGCAAAGTCCGCACGGCGGTGCTCGCCATTGTCAAACCGGCGGTCCACGCAGCCAACAATAGGTATTGGGCCGCCCACAATACCGCGCCGGCCGCCGACCAGCGCCGAAACGCCCGGCCACTGGGCAGACAATACGCGCGCCATTCCACCAGGATGCCGACCCCGCCGATCAGATAAGCCAGGGTTTGTGCATCCACAGACCCGATCAATCCCCCGGCCTGTTGTAAAGCGAACCACACTGACTCCATCAAGCCCTAACATCCTCGAGCGCCGCCGCATATTTGAACGGCAAATGCCGGGCCTGCCAGAGATGGGCTTTGACATAAGCCTGCAAATCGACGCCTTGCAAATCCTGACGGGTAGCGGAGCCATCCTTCAGCGCTTTCGCCAACACCCTGGTAGCAACCTGCAAACTGACGGCTTTCAGATCGGCGATGGGCGGGAAGATCAAACCGGCTTCGAAACAATTTTGCGCTATGTAATCGGCCAAGGCATAAGCCGCTTCCAAGACCATTGCATCGCTGATGCGGCAGCATTCGCCCAGTACCGCCGCCACCCCCAGTCCCGGAAAGACAAAGGCATTATTGCCCTGGCCTATCGGATAAGACCGGCCTTGATAGAGCACATCGGCCGATGGACTGCCGGTGGCGACGATGGCCCTGCCCTGTGTCCATTTCAAGATGTCTTCCGGCCTTGCTTCGCAATTGGCGGTGGGATTGGATAAAGGGAAAATGATCGGACGCGGATGATTTTCGGCCATGGTTTTGACGATCGCTTCGTCGAATAATCCGGCCACGCCGGTCAATCCCAACAACACGCCGGGCTTGGCGTGGCTAACCACCTCCAACAGATTGGGCACCCTGTCGTCCGGAATATCCCAATCGTGATAACTCTGCTGGGTATGCGCGAGCGGCAATTTGTAGGTTTCGATGGTGGCTTCCTTCACCACCAAACCGTGGGCATCGATGATGAAAATCCGTTGCAGGATCTGTTCCATCGTTAAACCTTCGCGCAGCATGCCTTTCTTGATCGCGCTGGCCACGCCAAAGCCGCCGGCGCCGGCGCCGACTACCACCACGGTTTGCTCGGCAAGGGTTTCGCCCTTTTGCCGGCAAGCCGACAGCAAACCGGCCAACGCTACCGCGCCCGTGCCTTGAATATCGTCGTTGAAACAAGGCAACTGGTCTTGATATTTCGCCAGCAAATCAAAAGCCACATGCTTGGCAAAGTCTTCCCATTGAATAATGGCTTTGGGCCAGGTGGCCTTGACCGCATTGACGAATTTATCGACCAATTCGAAATAGGCTTGGCCATGCAAACGCTTATGCCGCGCTCCCAGATAGAACGGATCATCCAACAATTCGGCGCGATCGGTACCCACATCTAGATTGACCGGCAAGGTTTGAAACGGACACAAACCGCCGCCGACTGTGTACAGCCCCAGCTTGCCGATACAAATCGCCAGGCCGCCCATGCCCTGATCGCCGATACCGAGAATCGACGACGAATCCGTGACCACGATCATCCGAATATCGTGCCAGGGATAATTTTTCAGTATGGTTTCGGCGCTATCGATATTGGCCGACGAAAAAGTCAGGCCGCGGCTACTGGTAAAATTTGAGCTGAATTGCTGCACCGCCAAACCGATGGTCGGGGTATAGACGATGGGCACCATTTCTTGCAAATGCCTTTCCAATAATGCATAAAACAACACCTCGGAACGATCCTGTGCCGCGCGCAGAAACTGATATTTGGCAATATCGTCGGGTTGTTTTTGGTAATTGGCATACAGTCTAACCAGCTGATGCTCCAGATCGGTCACATAGGGTGGCAATAAACCGTCAAGACCCAGTTCGATGCGCTCCTGCTCGGTAAACGCGGTACCTTTATTGGTCGCCGGCAACCTGAGCAGCGTCACGCCTCGAATCGAAACCTCCACATAGTTATTCCCGTCCGCATCGAACCGGTAATCGAAATAATCGCTTAGCGTTGTCATAGAGGTTCCTTGAATAATTTGAATCGACATCGTTTTTCCGAACGAACGATGCCGAATAGCGCCGCACACGGCGCCAAGCTTCTTTATAACAGCCAATCCGGCGAATCGATAGCCGGCAAAGCCCTGAACAGACAATTTTTTTGGCACTCATGCATAAGGTGTTACAAGTCGGTGCGTTTATCGAGGGTTTACAGTCAAAATGCCCCAGCGTGGCGCTTATGAGATGATGGTTTAAAACCAGTCCCGCCAACTTAACAACGCTGTTCAACGTGAATCAAAAAAACCTGTTTGGCCACCCCGTTGGCCTGTTCGTGCTGTTTTTCACCGAAATGTGGGAGCGCTTTTCTTATTACGGCATGCGCGCCTTACTGGTGCTCTATCTGACTCAGCACCTGATTCAAGCGGCGCAAACCGACACCAGCGTGTTTGGCTTTAGAGCGCTCCAAAGCGGTTTGGAAAGCTGGTTCGGACCACTATCGACTCAAGCTTTGGCCTCGCAAATCTACGGGCTTTACACCGGCCTGGTGTATTTCACGCCCTTATTCGGCGGCATTTTGGCCGACCGGATATTGGGACAACGCCAATGCGTGATACTGGGCGCGTTGTTGATGGCAATCGGGCACTTCCTGATGACCTCGGAAGCATTTTTCCTGTGGGCGCTACTGTTCTTGATTCTGGGCAACGGCTGTTTCAAACCCAATATCTCGACCCAAGTCGGCAGTTTATATCCGCCCGGCGACCCGCGCCGCGACGGCGCTTTCACTATTTTCTACATGGGCATCAACCTGGGAGCGTTTTTCTCGCCCTTGATCTGCGGCACCCTGGGCCAACGCTACGGCTGGCATTACGGTTTCGGCGCCGCCGGCATCGGCATGCTGCTGGGCTTGCTGGTGTATCTGTGCGGTCAAAAATATCTGGCCGCCGATCATTTCGACCGCAAATTGCTCGATACCGCCGAACCGGCGCCGCTAACCGTCAAGGAATGGCAGACGATAACCGGGCTGCTGGGATTGGCGGTACTCAATATTCTGTTCTGGGCCGTGTACGAACAACAAGGCAACACCCTGCAACTGTTTGCCGAACACAATACCGACTGGCAGGTTTTCGGTTGGGAAATGCCATCCACCTGGTTTCAATCCTTCAATCCGGCGTTTATTTTTATCCTGGTTCCGCTGATCAACGTTTTATCGGCGCGGCGCAAGGGTGCGATGTCCAGCATCGGCAAAATGGCCATCGGCGCCGGCTTGCTGGGCGCTTCGTTTCTAATACTGATTTTTGCGATCGATGGCCTGCAAGCCGACGAAAAAATCAGCTTTCTATGGCTGGCGCTATGCACCTTGATTTACACCTTGGGCGAGCTGTATCTGTCGCCCATCGGCCTATCGCTGGTCAGCAAGGTTTCGCCGCCGCGACTGGCTGGCATGTTGATGGGCGTTTGGTTTTTGTCTACGTTTTTCGGCAACTACCTGTCCGGCTACATCGGCAGTTTTTACGAAACCATGCCGAAACAGGATTTTTTTATGCTGCTGGCGATGTTGGCTGCTGCAACCAGCCTGGCCATCTATATGCTGAAGTCCTTGCTGAAAAAGGCGATCGGGTCGGTTTGAAGCGTCCGTTTTAGCGCAGTTTTGTCATTGCTCTATAGGGAACGTCTAAAAATTCCCTCGCCCTCCGGGATAGGGTTGTGGTGAAGGCGTCAACAAACCGAATTTCGATTTGCAAAAGGGATATACCCGGCGTCGTTTAATTCGGAGCCTGGTATTAAGCCTTGCCCTGTCGACGGCTTTCGACGATAGTTCGCCCTCGCTTGGCCCATCGATGTCGTGAATAAACATGAACCCGCAAAACAGCTCCCTGCATCAATCCGCTAAACCCAGTCCCGCAGCCCGGCTCTATCTATGGGTGTTGCTGGCAATTGTCGCCGGCGGCTTGTTCGGCTATCTGGACGCCCAACACGCAGTGACGCTTAAGCCCATAGGCGACGGCTTTATCAGCCTGATCAAAATGCTGATAGGGCCGGTGGTGTTTTGTACCATCGTGCTGGGCATCGCCGGCGCCGACGATATGAAGAAAGCCGGCCGGGTCGGCGTGAAAGCCTTGCTGTATTTCGAAATTGTATCCACCTTCGCACTGGCCTTGGGCGTGCTGGTCGCCAATCTGACCAAGCCCGGCCAAGGTTTTAACGTCGATCCGGCCACGCTGGATGCGCAAGCGGTGTCAGGTTACGTCAAGCAGGCCAGCCAGCAAAGCACTGCCGATTTTCTGCTGCATATTATTCCCAAGACCTTTACCGACGCCTTCACCGGCTCCGGCGATCTATTGCAAGTGTTGCTGGTTTCGGTGCTATTCGGTTTTGCTTTGCAACAGATGGGCAACGCCGGCAAATCGGTCTATCTGTTCATCGAAGAATGCTCGCATATCTTTTTTGCGATGATGAACGTGATCATGAAACTGGCGCCCTTCGGTGCCGGCGCGGCGATGGCGTTTACCATCGGCAAATACGGTGTGGACGCCCTGAAACCGCTGGCCGCGCTGATGGGCAGTTTTTATCTGACCTGCGGGCTGTTCATCATCGTGATTCTGGGCAGCATCGCGGCGCTGACCGGCTTCAATATTTTTCGGCTATTGCGCTACATCAAGGAAGAAATGTTGATCGTGCTGGGCACTTCGTCGTCGGAATCGGCCTTGGTGCCGCTGATGAACAAACTGGAAAGATTGGGCTGCTCGCGCTCGGTAGTCGGCCTGGTGGTGCCGTCCGGCTATTCGTTCAACCTGGACGGCACCAACATCTATCTGACCATGGCTGCGCTGTTCGTGGCTCAGGCTTTGAATGTCGATTTAAGCCTAAGCCAGCAATTGACGCTGTTATTGGTGGCGATGCTGACCAGCAAAGGCGCATCCGGGGTAACCGGCGCCGGCTTCATCACCTTGGCGGCAACCTTGACAGTAGTGCCAGCCGTGCCGGTGGCCGCATTGTCGTTGATCCTGGGTATCGACCGGTTTATGTCGGAAGCGCGGGCCCTGACCAATATCGTCGGCAACGCGGTGGCCACCATCGTAATCTCGCATTCCGAACGAGAACTGGATAAAACGAAAATGCATGCCGAATTGACTGCCAAGTCTTAGCCCTCCCCATTGACTAAAGCCTTGACCCGCTCGCCAATCTCAATCGGCTCGGCATCCGCCGCAATGCAGACCGACGCATGCCCCCAGTCAGTGGGCAGCACGAACTGGAAAAAGTGCCCATAGCGCACCACTAAATAATCCAGGCCGCCGCAGTCGATGTTGCCGCGTTGCTCGGCCAATTTCAGCAGGGTCGGGTTAACCAATAACTCTTCGTATCGGTCGCTTTCGGCACTGCTGGCCGACGCCAAGCCGGCTTTAACCCGCGACTGAAGCTGGCCGTTCCGATATACCGCCACATAACGAATACTCTCGGACAGGCTGAAAATACTATCTATCATGCTGTTTTTTGTTTATTGATCTGACGACAAATTTGCATAGTTTTCGGCGAACTTGCCGGAATCGACCCCGCGCGTGAAGAATACGCTATCCACCGCCATCACCGGGAAGCTTGCCGGCAAATCGGTCTTGGCAATTTCGGCAAAAGCATGCTTACGGTAAAAATGCTGAGCGGCGGTAAATTTCTCGGTGGTTCCCAAATAAATTTCCCGCAGGCGTTTGCGTCGGCTCCAAGCCAGCAATTCGGCCAACAAGTTATCGGCGACACGATACGGTTTACCGCGCATGGGCGCGGCGACAAACATTTTCCGCAAGGCGGCTTGTTCGTTGCCTATATCCAATAAACCGATGCTGCCGACCACCACGCCATCGTCCAGCGCCACCCAGAAATTACCGGCCCCGTTTTGATAAAACGCCGGAATTTCTTTCAAATCCGGCTGCTCGTGCAAATCGATGGCCAGGCCGAATTCCCGTTGCTGGATCGGCAGTATCAAATCGACGACGCCGTCTTGGTAGACCGGAATGAAAGGTACGATGTCTATCATAAGCAATCGATCTCGCCGCTGATTACTGTGACGGCACTGCCGGCCAGCAA
The DNA here is from genome assembly GCF_030490285.1 of Methylomonas montana. NCBI lineage: Bacteria > Pseudomonadati > Pseudomonadota > Gammaproteobacteria > Methylococcales > Methylococcaceae > Methylomonas > Methylomonas montana. The sequence goes on from NZ_CP129884.1 coordinate 3,191,362, forward strand.
AACGCGCTCGCCAAGCAACTGGCATTCGATCGTACCGCCACGCCGGGAAATTTGTTTACCGATCAAGTGCTCTCGCCCCAAGCTGTCCGCCCAAAACGGCGCTAGCTGGCAATGCGCCGAACCGGTCACCGGATCCTCGTTAATGCCTACTTTCGGCCCGAAGAAACGGCTGACGAAATCGCAATCTCGCCCGGCCGCCGTGACTATCACGCCGCGCAAATCCAAAGTTTTCAACGCAGCAAAATCCGGCGTCAACTTTTTGATGTCGTCTTCGTTGCTCAATAGCACCAGATAGTCGTCAGCTGCCCAGACTTCCAAGGGTTGGCAGCCCAATGCCTCGGACAATGCCGCCGGCGGTTCTAGGCAAATCTCGGGCCGGCTGACCGGAAAATTCATCAGCAATCGGCCATCCTGGCGAACCACCAGCAACACGCCGCTCAAGGTATGAAACACCACTTCCCTACCCGAAAAATTCAGATGCTGGAAAACCACGTGCGCCGCCGCCAGCGTAGCATGACCGCACAATGGCACTTCCGTGGCGGGCGTGAACCAACGTAGATGAAAGCCGTCAGCGAACGGCACTAAAAACGCGGTTTCCGACAGATTGTTTTCTTCAGCGATAGCCTGCAACAAGGCGTCTTCGGGCCATTGCTCTAGCAGACAAACTGCCGCCGGATTGCCGGTAAACGGCCGCTCCGCGAAGGCATCGACCTGATATTGTTTAATTTTCATAGTTTGGATTTAGAAAAGATTTAACGAAAACCTGTTTTTCGAGGCAAGGCATCCTGCCAGAGGCTGCTTTTTTGGGCTGAAATTCTAACATTATTTATACGCCGCCGAAAAAGTTTACCGGTCCGCGAAAGCGCTTGTTGGCCAACCAGGCTTGGAAGACATTAGCCCGCCGTCTGTCCGATCAGGTGATCGTCGATGTCATGAGCGGCTTATCGATACAAATATTTTCGGCAATTACTTTACGCCAAGCCTTCCCAAACTCATAAATACAAAAGAAACAAATCGCTCGGGCGCTGCGGCCAGCGAAAGACGAGCAAGAATCCTGCATTTGACCAGGCTCGCGGCAAACCCGCTCGGCAAGCGAATATTCCGGCCACGCGCCGCCATTGATTACGCCGGCTTGCTGATGCCTAGTTTTTCCATGCGCGAACGCAAGGTGGTCGACGGCACTCCCAGGATTTTAGCCGCGCCCTGATTGCCGGCAATGCGCCAGGATGTCGCGTCCAGGGCTCTGAGAATATGCGCGCGTTCGGCTTCGTCCAAGGTGACGATCGGCGACGCGGCTTGCGGGGCCGCACTCATCACGTTGACGCAATCGACGCTGGCCAGTTGCGAGCCCTTGGTCAGAATCACCGCGCGTTCGATGATGTGTTGCAACTCGCGAATATTGCCTGGCCAAAAGTAGCTTTGCAGATCGGACATCATCCGTTCCGGAATCGACTGAATTTTTTTGCCAAACTTTGCCGCGTATTTATCGATGAAATGTTTGACCAGGAACGGAATGTCTTCCTTGCGCTCGCGTAGCGGCGGCAGATTGATCGGAAACACGTTCAGGCGATAATACAGATCGGCCCGGAATTTACCCTGCTGAGAAAATTGCGCCAAATCCCGGTGAGTCGCGGCAATCACCCGCACATTACAGGTCAAGGTCTGGGTGCCGCCAACCCTCTCGAACTCGCCTTCCTGCAAGACTCGCAACAGTTTGGCTTGCATCTCCAGCGGCAATTCGCCGATCTCGTCCAGAAATAATGTCCCGCCGTTCGCCAGTTCAAATCGGCCCAGCTTACGGGCAATCGCACCGGTAAAAGAGCCTTTTTCGTGACCGAATAATTCGCTTTCGGCCAGATTCTCCGGAATCGTCGCGCAATTCAACTTGACCAGGGTTTTGTCCTTGCGCGTGCTGAGATTATGAATCGCCCTGGCGATCAATTCCTTGCCTGTGCCGGTCTCGCCGGTGATCAACACCGTGGCGTCGGTATCGGCCACTTGTCTGACCAGTTCCATGGCCCGATGCAATGCCGGCGAATTGCCGATCAATTCCTCGCCGTCGCGGCTGGCCAGCACTTCCTCCTGCAGATAGAGGTTGATGCCGCGCAGGGTATTGCATTCGGCTTCCGCTTGCTGGCGGGCCTTGCGCTCGTTAATGTCGCGCAGTATTAAGATATACAGTTGCTGACCGGTAGTTTCGACGCGGGAAATGGTCGCTTCGATCGGAAAACTTTCGTCGTCGGCTCGCACCGCCGTCAAGCCTTCACTGACCCAAATGGCCTTGTCGGCGGGAAAGCCGTTGCGAAAGTTGATCAGGGTTTTGTAGAGTTCAGGCGATAGAAAGCAGTCCACCGACCGGCCGATCCGGTCCACGGCCTTGCAACGGAACATCTGCTCCGCGGCCGCATTGAACAGCATGATCTTGCCCGATTCATCCAGGGTCATGATCGCATCCATGGCGTTTTCGAAAATGCGCGACAGCCGCTCTTCTTTCTCTTGCAGCTCCAGTTTCAGTTTTTGCAAGGTCAGATGGGTTTGTACGCGCGCGATCACTTCCTCGTATTGAAACGGCTTAGTGATGTAATCGACCGCCCCGACTTGAAAGCCTTTCAATTTATCGGCGGTATCCGCCAATGCGGTCATGAATAACACCGGAATATCGCGAGTCGACGGAATGGCTTTCAAATGCTCGCAAACCGTAAAGCCGTCCATGCCCGGCATCAACACATCCAGCAAGATCAGGTCGGGCAGATGCGCCACGGCTTGCACCAAGGCAATTTCCCCGGTTTCCGCGCACAGCACTTCAAACCCGGTCTCATCGACCAGCCCGGCCAATTCTGCCAAATTGACCGGATTATCGTCCAGCATCAATATCAACGGTTTATCGCGCTGCCGCTTATGCGTCATGCCTGCTCCCTAAAATAAACGAAACTAATCATTCTTGAAATTCGTTCAAGTAATCCTGAATGGCGGGCTCGAGCCGGACAATCGCTTGCTGAAGTTGGTCGTAACTGGCGGCCGCTTCGCTGAAAATCGCCTGCTGGCCCAGGGTTTCCAGTTGCTGGGCAATATTGCCTAATGCGAACGCGCCAATGCTGTTAGCGGAGCTTTTCAAGGTGTGGGCGGCCAGTCTCAGCAAATCGGCATCCTGGCGTTGGATGGCATCGTCGACTTCATTCAATAGCTTGCCTGATTGCGCCTGAAACAAGGTCATCATTTTGCATAACATCTGCTGTCTGCCTCGCACCCGGTCCAGGGCTTGCTGCCAATCTAGGGCCGGCTCGGCCTCCTCCACTATAGCCACGCTGTCGCTATTGTCTTGATCTGGTTCCGTCATATTCCAGCACTCCACGATGGCCAATAAATCCTGCTCTTGAAACGGTTTGGCGATGTAATCGTCCATCCCCGCCTCCAGACACCGTTCCCGATCGCCCTTCAGCGCATGCGCGGTCATCGCGATAATCCGCATATGTTGTTGGGTTTCACGTTCTTTGGCTCGAATGGCCCCGGTCGCCTGAAAACCATCCATCACCGGCATTTGCACGTCCATCAAAATCAGATCGAACGCTTCGTTTGCCTGCAAATCCAGCGCCTCTTGGCCGTTGTTGGCGACCCTAACGGTATGGCCGCGTTCTTCCAGCAACACCACGGCCATATATTGGTTGACCGGGTTGTCCTCCGCCAACAAAATCTTTAATCGCCGCGTCGGTGCAAACGGGGCCAAAGGCAGACTAGCGACCGGTCTTGCTTCGGCCTTACTCAAGGCCGATTGAATGGCGTTCCACAATTCCGAGTGTTTGACCGGTTTACGCACATACAGATTAATCCCCAAATCCCGGCAGCGTTCGGAATCCTCGGGCCGGTCGGCGGACGACAACATCATGATCGTCACCGGCTCTATGCCTTGATCTTCTCTAATCTTGTGGGCCACCATGAAGCCATCCATGATCGGCATCATCGCATCCAGCAACACCAGCGCATAGCTATCGCCGCTGGCGGCCATGTCTCGCAAGGCTTCAATCGCCGCCTCGCCGCTATCCACGGTGGTCGGGATCATGCCCCAATGGCTCAAGGTTTCGGCAAAAACCCGCAGATTGATGGCATTATCGTCCACGATCAACACCGACAAGCCCCTGACGTCTTTCACCGGCAAGGCGGCAACGTCCGACTCGCTCTTGGTATAGCGGTCGAACAACGCGGTAAAGGAAAAAATGCTGCCCTTATGTTCTTCGCTTTCCAGCGTTAAATGCCCGCCCATCAACTCGACTAAGCGCGCAGAAATCGACAGGCCCAATCCCGTGCCTCCAAACTTCCGAGTCGAAGAGGCGTCGATTTGGGCGAAGGCTTCGAAAATCAGTTGTTGCTTATCGGCTGAAATACCGATGCCGGTATCGCTGACGGCGATATTCAGGCGTACTTGATTTTCGTCTATTACTTCGGGTTTAACCTGCACCACGATTTCGCCATGCTGAGTGAATTTGATCGCATTGCCAACCAGATTGATGATGACCTGATTCAAGCGACCGATATCGCCGACCAAATCGTCCGGTGTGGTCGGATCGATGCGCAACATCAATTCCAGGCCCTTTTCGTGGGCGTGACTCGCCAGCAGTTTTAGCGTATCGCCGAAGCTATCGCGTACCTTGAAAGGGGCGTGATCGAGTTCGAGTTTACGGGCCTCGATTTTGGAAAAGTCCAGAATATCGTTGACGATGCGCAGCAAGGCATCGGCGGAACTATTGGCCATGGCCAGGAATTCGCGTTGCTGCGAGGTCAGTTCCGTACGCAAGGTCAGCCCGATCATGCCGATGATGCCGTTCATCGGCGTACGGATTTCATGGCTCATATTGGCTAGGAACTCGCCTTTCGCGCCGGCGGCTTGCAAGGCCGCATCACGGGCCGAGAGCAGCGCTTGGCGCATTTTCTCCAGATGTTCGGCCAAGGCCGCCACTTCGGTGATTTTAGTACCGGGGCTGAATTTGCCGGTGTGATTGCCGGCGGCGATTTGTTCCGCTTCATCGCGCAAACGTTCCAGAGGCCGGACCAGCTTACGTCCGAACAGCCCCACCACCAGCAAGGATACGCCCAGATAAACGGCGACAAAATAAACGCTACGCTGGTAGATCGTGACAATATCCTGCTGGATCTGCCGTTCGTCGTAGCCCAAGCGCAGCATCGATAAGGAACCATCGTCGGGATTGGCGATCGGCACTGCCAGAAAATAAATATCGTCGTCATGCTCGCCGAAAAAAAAGTCCTCTTGAAATTGCTGCTTGGCGTTCAATTCGATGTCGGCGCTGATATTGCCGCGTTCAGTGGCGATTTCGGCAAACGCCAGCCGGCCATTCAGCAGAAACTCGCCCAACAATTGTTGCAGTTCGGCGTCGTTGGCCCGATTCAGGCGAGGCGCGACCAGATTGCTGAACAACAGCGCGTCGGAGCGGACGTAATTGACGAACTGCGCCTCCAGGCTAGGCTTTATCACCCGATAAATCCCGAACAACAACACCGGGATCAACAGCAGATGAATGCCCACCACCGCCAGGATCATTCGACCGTTAAAACTATGAAAAAACCGATTCATTCCAGAGCTCCCTGCCATAACATGTTGACTGTTTTAATACCTTGATCGGCCCTGACCTGATCCTCCCACAAATAAGTGACGGTGCCGGGATGTTGCTGTAACGCGGCCACTAACTGATTCAGATCGTTAAAACTCTCCGGCCGCTTGCCACCCAAACGAAACACCACCGATAAGGTTTGATTTTCGTAGGTGTTGGCGGACATAAAAGCCACTTTTTGCAGGAATACCTCGAAGATCAGCGGGTCGCTGATATTCAACAGCGGTATCGGGTGCTCGCCGCCCTTCTCCAGCGGCACGCCGAGAAATAACTTTCTGGCCTCTTGCACAGTCAAGGCCGGTATCGACGACGCCGAGCTGGTGGCCAATACCAGAGAATGCCGGGTGATGGCCCACAGACTCTGCACACCGAGCAAAAACAGCAAGCCAAGGACACCCAACGCGCGGACGATTCTCATGGAAATACCGCGCTCCATTGAAACATCACTTGGCCGAAGTGATCGTCGCGCAGATGGTCTCGCGAAGCTTCAAGCTTTAAGGCCATGTTGTGATTGACTTGATAGCGCACGCCGCCCAGAAACCTATCCTCAACGAATTTGGGAAACATCGCCAAATACGGGTCGTTGCTGGCGCCGAAGGTGCCTTCTACCCTGCCGACCAAGGTCCAGCGCGGATGTAGAGCCCATTCGACTTGGCCGTAAGCGCTGAGAAAATCATCGTAGGCTTTAGCGCCCTGCGGACTTTCCAGGCTGTTATTGACGTAGACCACTTCGCTTAACAGACGCACCGAGTCGATTTGCTTGTTGGCATAGGCGCTGGCGACGAATTGATTGACGTTCTTAACGCTCAACTCGTCAGAGTGGATTTGGTTGTAAGCCCCGGAGACGCCGAACTCATCTATGCCGTAGCTGACGGGTTGATAACCCAACCGAAACGATGCACTGGGCCGATGCGAGCCGCCCGGCTCGATCAGATTGAACGCTTCCAAACCTTTATTGATTTGCGGACCAGCCCCCGCGCCGACCGTGTAATACACCCCGGCCTCACCAAATTGGCGAACACCTTCCCATAAAAACCCGGTTAAATGATTCGGTATCACTCCGCCGGCGGTTTCGAAGGCCATGATGCCTGGCCGGCTGATGGTGGTTTGCAGAAAGGCGCCGTGATGAAACTGCATGTTCCAATAACCAATCGGGTTATGAAAACGTCCTAGCCAAAGGCTGGCGTCCTCTCCCACATGCACACCCAATTGAAATCGCTCCAGATTATGGGTTTTGGTGCTGACCAGCCATTCGCCCAGAAAACGAAAGCGTTGATAATCGGCAGTGTAAAACACATTGATGGCCGGAATGACCTCACTGTTACTCAGTTTTTTTCTAGGTTCCTGGTCATATCGAACGATGCCGGTCACATCCGGAAACAGCAGAAAATCACCCGGCAATCCGCTTGAATCATGAATCGACATATGGCCCATGTGGCCGGCGGCGAAAGCCATGGCGGGAATGATCGGCGTTAGACCAATGAAAAAAAAAGCGACGGCGCCGCGCAGTATCTGAATGATGGCTGAATAGTCTGGTTGCCGCATGCTTGCTCTCTAGCATTTGATCGGTAGGTACGGACAATACCTAGTAATAGAACTGATTATCCCAATGCAATTTAGCGAAATGTATCACATTTTTTTGACCCAATGACGACATTTCGTAAATGCTACGAAATACAGTGCGGAAATCCGCAATTTCTTGTGCGTTATTTCACTGGTCTCGCGCAAAGTCACCTCATAAAATCTTTATCAAATAAATAGTTAAATAATCTATGCAGTCCGAAGCTCTAAAGTGGCATCGATATTGCCAAAGATAAAGCACATCTCCTCTCGACAAGGGCAAAAAACCACCCGTGAACCGAGAGCATCATTTCCACTTAATTATCGATTGTGAGGCGACTACCATGAAAGCACTCCGTAAAATCACTCATTGCAGCCGCTGTGGCGACTTATTATCGCATCACGAAAAACGGCACACCGAAAGCGCAGGGTTATGCGCTTTCTGCGATCAGATTCGCAGCGAAGCCCTGCAAATTTATCAGGAAACACATGCAGACAAAGGTGATCAGCGTCGTTTCAGATTGATTTAACCGTTGTAAATCCAACAACGCTGGCAAAATATTTTTAATCCCAACCCAAAAGGAGGCAAACATGTCTGACCAGGCATTTTTGAAAACCTGTGCACGCGAATTCAAGCGATGCGCCATCAGCCTGTGCTTGATTATTGTGGGCTTATTCCTGGCAACCCAGAATGCACCGGCCGCCGGTGCGGCACCTTTGCCGATTCAAAATCAAATAGATGGCCGGGGAATATCGCCTATGGAACATCCTACAATCTTTCAGTTTCATTAATCCAGCCCCGAAATAAAGGCAGTTCGAGGGCTTTCTTGAGAGTATCCCTTTTTCAACTGCAGCAATCGTCCCTGTTAATGCTTATAAATGTAGTCTTCGGATGAGCATCGCTTAAAATGCTCAGCCAAAACAACTCATTTTCAGGACGTATTATGCAAATTCTCGGTGTGGATATAGGCGGCTCGGGTATAAAAGGCGCAATTGTCGATACGGAAACCGGCAAACTCATCACGGAGCGTCACCGGATCGAGACACCACAACCCGCTACGCCGGAAGCGATTGCGGCGGTGCTGGCCCAATTGGTCTTGCATTTTCACTGGAGCGGGCCGGTAGGCTGCGGTTTCCCCGCCGCTATTCAACAAGGCGTGGCGCGAACCGCATCCAATATAGCGAAATCGTTTATAGATACCGATATCGACCAATTGTTCTCAGCAGCTACCAATTGCCCTTGTTATAACGTAAACGATGCAGATGCGGCCGGCATGGCGGAAATTCATTTCGGCGCGGGCGCGGGTCAAGCTGGCGTGGTCTTACTAATCACCATTGGTACGGGACTGGGCTCTGCGCTTTTTTCGGATGGCAAGTTACTGCCCAATACGGAACTGGGCCACATGTATCTGGACAATGGCGTGGAAGCGGAACGCTATGCATCGGATGCCGTACGAAAAATCGAAGACTTAGGCTGGAAATCCTGGGGTAATCGTTTCAACGCTTACCTGACTCTGATGGAAAAACTATTTTGGCCCGATCTAATCATTCTTGGCGGTGGCGCCAGTAAGAAGTTCGATAAGTTTAAAGAGCAATTATCAGTGGAAGCCCCGGTGAAACCTGCCGCTTTTTTAAATCAGGCGGGTATTGTCGGCGCGGCATTGTATGCAAAATCTAAAATAAGTTGAGGTGCGTTAAAACTCGCTTATGGATTAACTGTCCGCTGGCGTAGTGTCAGAAGCCGATTCGGTTTTTCGCCCATGTCGAAAGAACGAGTGGTTGAGCCTTGAACGGTATCTTTCTTTTTGAGCTTAGCCAATTGTTCTAGGAAGTAAGCATCGTAATGCCAGTCGGAACGCGGTGGTGGTGGGGTATGTAATGTGGTCATATAAACCTTAAATTGAGGTGTTTAAAAAATCTCCCATACGACTTAAGTCACCATGTGTTTGGCTGAAAACGTTATGTCGAAAGGGAAAAAAGCGTGGAATCAATCTTTGCAAGGTGCGGATGGACTGCTAAAAAGCATCGGCAACGAATGAGGGGTAATCGCTGAACGACAGTTTACCACTAGACTGCCTAAAATAATCACTGTTTATTGGCCGATCCGTTCAATCGGATTTTACAAAAGCAGTTTCCCACGCTTGCAAACGTCATTGGCACGACCATCAATCAGGTTTCATCCTCACTAAGCCAATGTTTTACAGCAGGCGGCTGATAATTGCTATAGCGATCAAGCAAAAGATTCGGGTCGGTTTCCATTATCAACATGCCGCGATGGTGGGGTTTAACAAATTGCTCCGCCAGGACGTGATCTAAAAACTGGATCAAGGCATCGTAATAACCGGCCACGTTCAGCAATCCGCAGGGCTTATCGTGAAAACCCAGCTGCGCCCAAGTCCAGATCTCAAATAATTCCTCGAGTGTGCCGATGCCGCCGGGCAACGCGATGAAGCCATCGGATAACTCGGCCATCCGCATCTTTCTTTCATGCATGGATGACGTGACATGCAGTTCGGTGAGATTAGGATGGGCGACTTCTTTATGCGCCAAAGCCTTCGGTATCACGCCGATGACTTGCCCACCGAGCTTCAACACCCGATCGGCCACCATCCCCATAATGCCGATGCCGGCGCCGCCGTACACCAATCTGATGTTGCGACTGACGAGCGCTTCGGCCAGTCCGAACGCCGCCGTGGCGTATGCTTCCCGCCGTCCGGGGCTGGAACCGCAATAGACGCAAATACTGTTAATGGGCTGCATAATGATTATTCAAAGGCCAATTCTGCGATTAGGCGTGGTGAGCGACGCATCCGGCTCAATGCCCTGCCACTACCTAAACACCCTCGACATCGTGGTAAACGCTCTGGACATCGTCCAGTTCGTTCAACATGTCCAGAAATTTTTCAAACAAGGCTACATCGTCGCCGCTAATCGTGGTGGCGCCTTTCGGCAAAAATTGAATCTCGTCCACCTCGAAATCGATTTCGCCCAACAAGTCGCTTAGCGCTTGCTTGGCCTTAAAGTAATCGGCTTGGGGGGTAAAGACGGTGATTTTGCCATCGTCGCTTTCGATATCGTTCACATCCACATCGGCCGCCAGCAATGCTTCCAGCACCGCATCCTCATCGTCGTGCTTAAACGCCAGGATCGCGGCATGGTCGAACATATGGCTGACAGTACCTTGCGTACCGATTTTGCATTTTGTTTTAGTAAAACACAGGCGCACATCGCCGAAAGTACGGTTAGGGTTATCGGTCAAGCAATCGACAATCACCATGCAACCGCCCGGCCCAAAGCCTTCGTAGCGCGCCGGCGCAAAATCTTCGCCACCACCGCCCTTAGCCTTGTCGATGGCTTTTTCAATGACATGGGAAGGCACTTGGTCTTTCTTGGCTCGATCAATCAACCCGCGCAAGGCCAAGTTTCCTGACGGGTCGATGCCTCCCGCTTTAGCGGCCACATAGATTTCGCGGCCGTATTTGCTATAGACCTTTGTCTTGGCGTCCGCCGTTTTAGCCATGGACACTTTACGGTTTTGATAGGCTCTACCCATTTGTTGATTGCTCCATTGAAAGCGAAGATTAAACCGCGAATTTTACAGACAAGTCTTTACATAGGGAATTGATGAGTTGGTTGATAGTGATGCCGTTGAAGATGGCCGCCATGCGCAACACCGCTTTGGCGTCATGGGCAAAACGCCATCTGTAATCACTGGAAACCGCGGATATCAGGGCCAGACGCATATCGCCCAAGCCAAAATCTAACGATTGCAGGACAAGACAGGTAAAAATCTCGTTTGATATTTGCCCCCATTATCGCAACGCGCAGACAATTTCGGCCTTCAAGGGCATCGATAGGGCTTAAAAAGTAAGCTTGATGATTTTTTTAAGAAGCACTGCAGAAACTTTTACGAAATCTATCGCCTGATCGCTACCTACAACGGCCTCATCGATATTTTTCTTTATTTTTCCATCCATCCTTGACGCAAGGTTCAACATTGAGGTTTTACTATGGACTTTATCGGCATGCATTGCAGTTGCGCTGGCGATGAGGACTCAGTTGATTTTTTGCTCGCTGAGGCCAGCGCTAAGTTCGCGGTGCAATTGTTGACGAATGTCGGCGCTACGCCATCCAGGGTGTTGTTGCAACATCAACGCAATCATGCCGGCAACGTGCGGAGTAGCAAACGAACTGCCCGTCATGAAATCATAGGCCTGGTGTGGCACCGTGGTCAGTATGTCCCGCCCCGGTGCAAACACGGCTTTCGCCACTTGCTCGCCACCACAACCGACGGCAATCACATCGGGCATAGAAGCCGGAAAACTATTTTTTTGGGCATCTGGCGATATCGCCGCGACGACCATCACGCCCTTGCTGAGGGCTTTTTCAATCAACATTTTGAGTAACGGATCTTCTGGCCCGGCCAGGCTGAGATTGATGATTTGGCTGTCCATTCGCAAGGCTTGATTCAGCGCTAATGCGAGGGTAAAACTGTTGCAATGTGCCGTTAACGCGCCTGATTGTTCCGGCCAACAGGCGCGGAATGCCAGAATCTCGGCATCCGGCGCAATCCCGGCTATGCCGATGCCGTTGTCAGGCCGAGCCGATAATACTCCTATAACCGCAGTGCCATGCCAATCGGCCAGATCGTGATCCACAGGCTCTGGCGCCTGGTTTTCCGAGTAGCTGATTTGGCCTTTTAAATCTGGGTGTTCCAAGTCGACGCCAGTATCGATCACAGCGATACGCACACCTCGACCAGTGCTGGTTTTATGGCGTTCGGCGATGCCTAGCGCTTGAAATCCGCTTTGTAGTTTAAGATAGGGGTCGCTGTAATTAGGGGCTCTGGATTGCGGCTCGCTTAACACCTTAAAATTCTGCATCGGTTGAACCAAGCCAACATTCCGATCCTCTTTCAGGGCCTCCAGTGTTTGCTGCAGCGATACATTAGCCGGTACTTCATATACCACGCAACTGACGCCCAGCTCAGTCACTGGCCACTGAACGATATAGTTCAATCGATAACGTTCGGCTAATTGTTGTGCCTGACGTTCGCTCCAACTGGAATTACTGTATTGGCCGTGCACCCGGTAAGAGTCTTGAGTGTTACCGGACAGATCTCGATTGATACTTCGGTCTACAAAAGTTACTAACAGACAGCGTTCTTCGTCAGCTTGATCGCCGAGTTTGGTTAAATCGGTTCTCGCAGCACAACCAGCCACCAATGCCAGCAATAACAGAATGAACGTAGAAAACAGTCGACTCATTGCCGTACCGGTTCGGCCAGTAGAACACCACGGTGGCTACGTAATAATGCCAAAGCCTGATCGGTCGTCAAGTGGCTGGCTGTATCCAATTTGATGGTAAAAGCCCCCATACTATTGGCTTGGCCGATTTTTTGCGCCTGAATTCGTGCCAGCAACTCATCCATCACCTCACTCGACATCTCTTTGGCAAACACCACTTTTAACAGGGCGTGCTCGCTCTGAATCGGTTGACTGGCCGACAAGGTGGTGTACTCAAAATTGACCATGGCTTTCTCTGTAGGCCAAATACTTAAGCCAATTAACAACAGCAGCGAAGCCGCCAGACTCAGGCTGGCGATTGCGGCACGTTGATAACGTCGACTAGGCAGAGATGTCGGAATCGGTGTACTTGATACTGATTTAGCTTGGCAGTGTTTGCCCAACCGCATACGTAACCGAGCGAATGAAGCTTCTGCGGAGACTTCAAGGTCGCTGGGGGCAATAATTTGCTCTGCCAACTTTTGTAAATTCAGCCATTCACGGCGACACACCAGGCATTGCTTCAGGTGTTGCTCAACCTGTTGATGCTGCTCGTACGACAAAGTCTGGTTAATATACCAGGGCAACAATTGTTGAATTTCGCGATGCAGATCGCTAGCGGTCGTAGTTGGCATGAATTAGTGCTCCATTGCAGTTGCAAAGGCATGCAGTTTTTTGCGGGCATGAAACATGCGGGTTTTGACCGTATTTTCGGGACAGTCGAGAATCTGCGCAATCTCCTGATAGGACATGCCGTGAAAAAATGTTAGTTCTATTACCGCACGCTGGTCGGCGGATAGATGCGCCAAGGCGATATTCAACCAATCCTGATTTTCGATATTCTGCGCCAGATCAGCCATAGGGTCATCGATGGTTTCGCTCAATTCGTCCATATCCAGATCATTGAAGCGTTTTGCGTTTTTACTCATCGCTTTCAAGGCTTTACGATAGGCAATGCCGAATACCCAAGTCGATATCTTGCTGTTGTAGGTAAAGCGTTGTGGTTGCTGCCAGACCAGCAGCAAGGTTTCCTGGATCAGTTCTTCGACCAATTCTGGTTGGCGGGTGGTACGCAGGATAAAGCGCAATAGCCTTGAATAATAAAGCTTGTAAAAAGCCTCAAAGGCCTTCGCATCGCCATCGACGATGGCGCCAAGCAATGCATATTCGTCAACTCCGCTTACGGCTTTGGTTGACATAGAAAAAGGCTGCGATTTGACAAGTTTCAGCATAGTCAGCGAAGTTTTGCGTTGTCTGTTCCACTGTATGCCTTAAATCCTTTTGCCGGTTCAATGAGAAAGAAATTTTTTTAGAATCCTAGCGTCATCGAAAATAGATATTGATTATCCTGTTGACGCAGATAAAACTCGTCGAGATAGGGTTCAGCCTCGTAATGCTCATGCAAACTGGAATCTACATAGCGCAAGTCAAAAGCCAGGTAATTGGTCGCAAACCAGGATACCCCTGCGTTCCAGTAAAAATAATTTTGTCCCAATAACGCCCCAGCCCGATAGTAACCTGCTCCAGCGGATAGCTGCAGATTATCCAGTAAATCGTGACGTAGATTTAGCTCGTAATTCAGCGTATCGACTTCGCGCTGATACGCATCCGGCGCAAATGCTATTTGCACAGTCAACCAGTCTTGGTAATGCAATGATCCGTATAATTCAGCGTACTCGGCACGATGGTTGAACAGTTTGTTATCGAAAACATAGCCCCGCGCCGATACTTCGCCACGCCAATCACCTGCAAGTAACTGGCTCCAGCCCAGATAAGGCTGCAATTCCATTTCGGCTCTGTCGCGATTTAGAATATCGTCAAAACGTACCTGAGATAGTTCCACACCGCTAAACCAGCCAGCCGAGTTTTGATACTCCAAATGTGCTTGAACGACCGGATTTCCGCGACTTTTGGAATAGCCTCGGTAAATGTATTCACTAATTAATTTGACGTCACCATGCCAGTCCGCCTCGACGCAGGAAATAACTGGGACTGATAACAAAAAAAGGCTTAGCCAATAACCAGGATTTTTCATTTTGCGGTTAAGTCGGCTTAAGTAGAGTACAGAAAAGATAGCTGTCCATGCATCCTTTTAGGCATTTACTGTTCGGTATTCTCCTAATTGTAACAGCAAAGAGTTATTTGACATTGTCAAGAACATACCCCATCTGCATGACAAATCGTTAATTTATTGCGGGATGCCTGGAGAGAATAAGGAAAGGCTCAGGTATGCAACAGAAAGAAAAACAGCCTGACCATTCTGTGTAGTGTCACATTTTGTTTTTTGTGCGTTCCATTTTGGCGAAGGATTAACCCACAATTCGCCAAGAATGACAGCCACTATGTCTAGCGAGAGACAGGTCAAATTGTCCACCATACCACTAACGTAGCAGTTATGGTTTTCCTTGGGCAGCAGTTGCCCTATCACCGGCTTCGCTTCATTCTAAACATTTAATGTTCTATGTAAGCTACTCAAGAAAACTCACTGGAAGCTGTAGTTGAAAGCCAAGCCAATCGCATGTATCGAGTACGCCGGCGCCGATTCGTAGGTTGGTAAAACCGCGGCTAAGCCACCCGGCTGCATGCCTTGATAGGCATAATCGCTGGAATTTAGATGGAGGTATGAATACATCGCACGAATTGATGAGGACTTATCGATGGCATATTGGGCGGTCAACTGCAATTCTACTGTGTCGGTGCTTACCGCCGGCAGTTTCGTTGCCGGAATAAAAAACGCCGCCGTACTTGAAGCGGGGCTGCCGGCCGCAAGCGCTGGATTGTTGGCGTAGTTTCCACCGTTGATGTCGACATTGGTTTGAGCCCAACTAAATACCAGATTTCCTGTTAAGGACAGTTTGCCAGACAACAAGCCGTTTTTAGCCAATGAAAGCCCCAAAACATCGACGTCATTTTGCATGTCTGAAAACCAGTTCAAGCACGGATCGATTTTGTTGTTGAGATTGCGCTGCAACAGCGTCGTGTAGTTATTGCAACTGCTGCTACCAGCCAACTGGGTTGCGCCATTGACATTCGCAGCGTTGGAGTTTGCCGTATAAGAATTGCCCGCCGTATTGGATAGTTGGTTCTGATGGCTATAAAACAGGCCGACGCTAAAGCTATCGCTCAAGGCATATGAAGCATCAAAATTAAAATCCCACTCCCTGGAGCTCTGTAATCCGTATGTCGAATCGGGATAATCGTCGTGGCTGAAATCAAGACTGCCCTGGAAAGACAGCCTCTCGGTAGCTTGCCAGTTTACGGCCGAGCGCAGTTTATGACGATCGCGGTTTGCCATGTTGAAGCGCCTCATGCCCAACAATTCGCTGATGCGATCCCGATTACCATACAGGCCGGGCGACAATGCATTGTTGTTGGTAAAAAACAGTGCCAGCGGGCTGCCGGCAAGCGGCTGCGGGTTTAATCCTGATGCAGGGCCATAACCGGTCAAGCCATAGTAGGCCATGGTGTTATAGGCTGTCGCGGGTAAACCGTTTGGCAACACCGTCGCGCCAGTCGGTACCACGTTGGCCATTGGCACCATCGCCAGCCAGGCGTTTTCGTCATAGTTCACCGAGCGTTTGGAAAACGCGTAGTCAATCTTGGTATTAAGGCTTGTGGTCATGTTCCAGCGCCACTGCAACTTACCGGTGTTTTCATTCGAGTTGGAGGCGTTCACACAGTTATACCATGCACCTGTGCAACTTCGATCGATGTTCTCCCACTCGTAACCGGCATTTAGCCAGTGGCTTTTTGCCAAATGATAGTTGCCGTTCAGCGTAATCTGGTTGGACATTTTGCTGTAAGGCATATTGGCATTGATGTTGATGTTGCTGCCCAAAGCACCGATTCCCAGCGCATTGATAAACGCAGCATTCGCGCTACCGGCGGCCGGCTCACCTGCGGCGTAATAAGCGTAGGTATTGATGGGCGTTTTATTGTCGCGGTTATCGTACTTGTAACCAACAGCCAAACTCAGGTCTTTGCTGGGCTTATTCGTTAGTTTAAGGTTGAATGTCGATGTTTCGACCAGCCCGTTTAAAGACGACACCGGCATCAGCACGGTACTGGTATCGGTCAGAAAGGCATCATTTTGCGTTGATCGCCCATAGCTTCCGCCCATGACCAACTTGGTTGTCGGTGAGAATGTGTAGCCGCCATTCATATTGAACTGATGAAACTGATTGTCCGGCGCCGTACTCATGGTATCGAAGCGAGTTTGCGAAGGCGTGCCGCTAAGCCCGCTCGCCGACGGCCCCCAATCCTGCCAGCGTACAGCGTTTATGTGGTTATAGAACAACGACCCGTAGTAGCCGATCTGCATAAACCCCTTCTCGCCGGTATAGCTCAAGTTGGCGTTGTACTGATCGGTAGTCTGGTTGATGGGATCGGGGAGAATGCTAACCCGTTCGCCAGTAATGGCTTTGCTGTCAAAACCCATCGGCTGGTAGCCGTTGCGGTCATCGCGTCTGGCGCTGGCCGTAAATTCCAATTCCGGCGTGATGAAATAACTCAATCCGCCGTCATATTTCTGCCGTTTGGTATAGAGGTTCACGTCGCGGAACAGCGGCAAATCGTTGTTTTGAATCGCGGCGGCGGCATTCGACTGCGCTGTTATTGGCGCCAGTAAAGCATTCGGATTAGCCAAAGTCGGCGCCAAGATACTCGATTGAGTGACATCTGCCGACAAACCACGAGCATTGCCAGTAGTAGTGTTTAGCTGCGGCAGCAATGGCACTCGCCAAGCATCTGGCAAAATGAAGTTACCGGCCCCGTCTCCGGAATAAGGCGTTCGATAACTATCCGAGCGGTTACGCAGTAACTCGTCGTATTCAAATTTCAGCTTCAGCTTGCCTTGCCATCCATATTCGCTGGTGACATTGCGGTTTTGCTGTCCCAGGTTAGTGCCATTGATCCGCCAGCGGCGAGTACTATCGCTGTCAAACCCGGCTCCGCCACGTAAATCGATATTGCCAATGCCATAGGCGCCTTCTTTATGAAGACCGTTATATTCGCCCGCCTTAAAAGAATCATCACTGTTATAAAGTACGCCGGCTTCTATCTTGCTAGTCGGGCGAGTCTGCTCTTTTACCTCTGGATCCTCATCCTCTGCCGCCAAAATGATAAAAGGCGTGCCAACTAATGCCATGATTGTGCCGATACTTTTTACGGCAGACCAAGTGAAAACCGCTGTATTTTTGATCTTCATGGTTACTCAACTCCAAGCCTTTAGCGCAAGAACGACGAACCCGCGGGGTGATTTGAACCGTGAACCATCACATGACAATTCGCACAGTTGCGCCCCGCCATCTGGGCGCGGCTAGCCGCGTTGGCCAACGGACTGAGTCCATTTATCGTGGTGAGATCGCCCTCTTGCAGGTTGGCACCGCTGTTGATTTGCGCGGAATGATTACCGCTATGACATTCCTGGCACAGCCAAGGCGACCTGGATTTCAGTAGCGGAGGATTATTCGACCCATGCGGTGTATGGCAATTGCTGCAATCTTCAGTGACCGGTTGATGCTCCCAAAGAAAGGGGCCGCGCTTCTCGGCATGACAGGTGTAGCAAGTCTCGTTAACCGAGTTCTTCACCAGCATTTTGGGCCCATTCGAGCCGTGTGGATTGTGGCACGAGGAGCATGCCATTTTGGCGAACAGCAAGGGATGCTTGGAAAAAAGCCTTGTCTCCGCGCGTTGGGTCTTATGGCAGGTATAGCAAACCTCGGATTGGGTGCCGGCGGTTTTCTCCAAGACTTTGTCCTTGGGTGTATGAGCGCTATGACAAGAAGAGCAAACCACGCCGTTGGTTTCATGCTGGCTGCTGGTCCAATGGGTCCGAAGCCCACTCTGATGGCAACTCATGCAGGTGTTATTGAGCAGATCGGCAGGAGATTTGTCGGCACCGGAAAAGACGACTTCAGTTTTTGGCCTCGTCTCGCCGTTGCCCTGGTTCTTTACGTGAGCATCGCTTTCGCCGTGGCAAGACTGACACGAAGGCGTTCTGACATCGGCGCGAACGCCGTGAGGGGTCTGGTAAATCGGCAATACTTTCGGCTTATCGGTTTCGTCATGACAGCGGGTACATATCTTGTCTCTTTCAAGAGAATGATCCGGTTTACTTTGAGCAGACTCTAGATTCGGCAGATTTAGCTGATTAGCGGGTTTGACAAATACATTGTCATTCACATTTTCCGCCGCAAATGCTGCGCAGACATTCAACAATAACAACCACAAAAACAGAGACAATCGTAGCCGTGACAATTTCATAAATTAAATCCCCTTGATTCGGCGACGGCCAGCTTTACCGTCGACACTTCCCCGGAATACCGTTTTCTTTATTCTGGTTTATAGGTCCCGCCAGGCAAGGACAGAATCCAACCGACTAGGTTTTTGATCGCTTCGGCGTCCTCTGATTTCACTTTCTTGTGCTTTTCTTCATGGCCATCGTCAAACTTGACCATCTCGCCCGAAGTAATGTGTTCGATAGCCCTGGCCTCTGCTTCGGCATACGGTTTGCCTTTATACTTTTCCGCATATTTGGCTGCGATGTCGCGGTAAGCAGCACCGTCTTTCTTCTTTTCGACGGCATGGCATTTGAAACATTTGCTTTCTTCAGCCAATGCTTTTGCCGCTTCTTCATCAAAGGCCAATGCCGGACAAACATGAGCCACGAAAACTAAAGTGGCGGAAAATAACAACTTAGCTAGATTCACAAAATTTCCTCGTGATCGATAAAGTAACAATGGGGAGTTACAGGTCAGGCTTTATCAGTTGCAGGAGTGAAAAGCCCGCAAAGAGTTTTTATTTCTGGCGCGCGTCCTGGGTATGCATTTGGCGGCCAGGTAACATGGCAAACAATACCTTGTCTTTTAAGATGTAATGGTGAAACAAAGCCCCGCCAATATGGAGTAACAAAACAGCCAATAATGCCCAGGATGCCCAAAGATGATAATCGGTTAGTTCATCAGCTAGATCAGGATCATCGGCTAACAAACGCGGCAGGTTGCACAGACCAAACAGAGCAAGATCGGTGTTATGAGCGTTGGTAATCGCCCACCCCAGCAAAGGCAAGACCAAAAGTAAGGCATAAAGCATCAAGTGGCACAAACCCGCGCACAATCGCATGAAGAACGACATGGCTTCGACCGGTTTCGCCAAACCAATCCAATATCTGACGCTTAAACGCAAAAACACACCCGCAAAAACTAACATCCCTAGCTGGCGATGCAGTTCAAGCAGTTCGATTCGAGAAGCCTTGTTTTCTACATACTCACGAAGGAACATGGCACTAACACCAACAATAAGTGCCAGCACAGTACCCCAATGTAAAGCAATGGTAGCCTTAGGATGTTTGACGGCTTCTGTCCCTGAAACCTTAAGCGAATGAGCAGTGTTTTTGGCTTGAGCTGGTTTATCGGAAGAATCTGAAGTGTAGCGTTTAGCTGTATTTCCCATTCGCCCAGCATTCTCCACCGCTGTGCTGCCTGATCTTGACATAAGGCTATCTCCATTTTCGACAAATTATTTGTTATTCGTAATGCTTTAATTCCTGGATACCCGTCACTCGAACATTGATTCGGGCCAAGTCGCCGAGAGCAACCGTCACCTGTTAATGGCGGGAAAGTCAAAAAGGTTCAAAGCGTTTAAAAAATAATCTGCGGAAGGAAATAGCTGGACGGTATTCAACAAGGGTTAATCAGTCCGTGTGGCTAAACCATTAGGGAAATAGGAACAAGATCGCACGAAGTTGCGCCGAATATCCAGTAACCCTGCGACGGGCCTAATCATAAAGCGAGCCAGGTGTATTAAGTTTGCCCTTGCAAAAGACAACCACTCTTTTTATAAGTGCGCACAATAACGGACGAAATTTGCCCGCCACTCTACCCCTGACTCAAAACGAACATAATACTCAAGATTCGACGCGATGGGTGTTGACAACAGTCGAAGCTGGAAGAGCGATTCTTACCAGGAGCCCACCGCCTGACCGGTCTTCCAATCGAATGTCGCCGCCATGGCAGTGTATGACGGTACGTGCCACCGTGAGACCAAGACCCGTGCCGCCGGTATCGCGGCTACGCGAGGACTCCAGCCGGTAAAACGGGGCAAACACACGGCTGCGCATCGCTGCCGGGATTCCTGGCCCTCGGTCGCCGACAGTGATTTCAACGGTATCCTGATCTTCAGCGAGAGACACGCTGGCCTCTTTTCCGTAAGTCAGGGCGTTATCGATGAGATTGGCCAATGCCCGACGCATGCTCACCGGACGGCCGCGATAATTCATATGCAGGGGCCCGTCATAACTGACGGCCCTTCCTGCATCCTGGAGGTCGTCGCAAAGACTTTGCACGAGCATGGCCAGATCAATCAGCGCGACGGCTTCGGATGCCGCGTCATCACGCGCGAACGACAAGCTCGAAACCAACATCGCTTGCATCTCGTCGAGATCCCCGATCGCTTTCTGGCGTTGCTGCGGATCAGCGATGAACTCCGTCCGAAACCGCAATCGCGTCAGCGCGGTCCTGAGATCGTGGGAAAGGGCAGCCAGCATTAAAGTGCGGTCTTCGATCAGACGGCGAATACGATTTTGCATGCTGTTGAAGGCGCGAGCGGCCTGGCGAATCTCCTCGGGTCCTGCTTCGGCGTTTAGCGGCGGCGCATCCACGTTTGCGCCGAGCCGTTCCGCAGCCAGGGAAAACTGTGCCAACGGGGCCGTTACCTTCCGTGCGGCCCACACACCAAGTCCCGCGATGCCCCCAATCAGAAGACCTGAGGCCAGCACCAGCCGCAATGTCCACAGTCCACTTATCTGTTCGTTCTCGATCACGAAATGTAGCCAGGTATGGTCCGACAACTCTATCCATGCCTCGGCCGGCGCTGTTTCGGGCATTATCGATATAGCAGATGAAGGTGCGTCGGCCGGGTAACCTGTTTGGACCCGATCAACACCTTGAATTTTCGAAAATACCCTTACATCCCGCGCCAGATGGCGAGTCATGCTGTCCTGACGCAGCGGCGGCGGGGTTTTAGTTGAAGACCAGGCCACCGACAAGCCGGTTTCGCTCAAAGGCGAAAGCCAGGCCGGACGGGCATCCGGCGGTGCTTGGTCCATGATCGAAACGATCGCGGCGATGCGGTGCAGGTTGTGGGCTGTCTCATCCCAACCCTTGCCATGGAAAATATCCAGCATATAAACCGATGCACTGCCGGTCGCCGTCAGAATTAGGCCGGCAAATAACAGCCCGATGATTCTGCCGGTAATGGTGTCGGGCAGCAGGCGAAGGCAGCCGTTTCGTTTCATGGTTCGCGCACGACATTCGGTTGAAATACGTAACCGCCGCCGCGCACGGTCTTGATCAGCGCGGGCTCGTTCGGATCGGCTTCGATTTTGCGCCGTAAACGGCTCAATTGGACATCGATGCTACGATCGTAGGCAGTGGCCACACGTCCCCGCGTCAAATCCAGTAACTGTTCGCGATTCAATATCCGCTGTGGCCGTTCCGCGAAGGCGACTAATAGATCAAATTCGCCGCCAGTCAACGGCATCAGCGCGCCTTCGGGAGAATACAGTTCACGCTTGGACAGATCGATCCGCCAACCCTCGAACACCAGCGTTTTTCCGCCACTTCGGGATACGCCCGACGCGCTGCCGGTGCGACGCAACACGGCCCTGATGCGGGCCAGCAGTTCGCGTGGATTGAACGGTTTGACGAGATAATCGTCGGCACCCATTTCCAGCCCGATGATGCGGTCTATCTCTTCGGCCAGCGCCGTCAACATGATGATGGGGACACTCGATGTACTCCGTAACCGTCGGCACAACCCCAGACCGTCTTCACCGGGAAGCATCAGGTCGAGCACTATCAGGTCGAAGCGCGCCGTTTCCAGCAGCTTGTCCATCGCGCGTCCATCCGCCGCCGCATCCACCCTAAACTCGTGCCGAGTCAGGAATGCCGTTAGCAACTGTCGGAGCTCGCGATCATCGTCGACAATCAGAATATGAGGAGACTGGATCATGATGGATGCATCATATAGGCGTGTCCTCAATACTGAGGAAAAATTTTGTAACAGAGTATTACAAAACAGGATTCTGAAATTCAGCGTAACAAAAATCCTTGGCTGTTGAAACCGTTCAGTTACACAAGGCGATTACGCTATTACTCATCCAGAACGGAGGACATCAGCGATGACGACTAACCCTAAATCCGATTTAACCAATTTCATTGTAAACCTGTTTAAACCCGCGGCATGCTTGTTTTATCTTGCGATTGGCTTGGAAATTCTGTTCATGATCAGTCCGGCAGCATTGTATTTTTATGCGCTTTATGGCCCGGCATTGAACTTCCTCGATCAATGGACAGGCACTGCCTGGCTTACTCAGTTTTTCCTGCCGCATATCTCCACGACCCGAAGTGCCATACTCAATGCGCTTCCCTGGATAGGTGGAATCTGTATGCTGATCGGGATAGTTGTGTTTTTGGCCGCCGCGATTCAGATTTATACCGCTAAACTTCGCCGTTGCGGACTCGTTACGACCGGCCTTTATCGCTACAGTCGGCATCCGCAATATGTCGGATTGGCGTTGCTTGGTCTGGGTGCCTTGCTGCTTTGGCCGCGCTTTTTGGTGTTGATCGCCTATGTGCTGATGCTGTTTCTATACCGGTCTCTGGCAGCCCTGGAAGAACGCCGCTGCGTAGCCGGTTTCGGCGAGCGCTACCGGGAATACGAAATTCATACCGAGCGATTTCTGCCTGTTCTTCAGCCTTGGAAATTGTTCGCGACCGTCGGGATAGCGAATCAGTGGATGCCGTTCCGTCGTGCCGCACTGGGCGCCATCGCCGGCATCATCATTAGCCTGGCACTCGCCTTTGGTTTACGGGAATATTCGCTGGCGAGCATTACGGCCCATTATCAAGCCCAGGCTGCCGTGCTTTCGCCCGCACGCCTGAGTGACCACGAATTGCTTGCGGCCTATCAAACGGCGCTGAATGAGGCCGGTATCCGGCAAATTACATCAAGCAGCAGTGAAACGCCTCTGTTGATTCATGTAGTGCCCAAGGCATGGCATCTGGCCGATCTGCCGCTGGAGACCAAATCGGTGCGCGGTGGTCACGATACCCCGGATGACTTCGACCGGCGCCGCTATAAGGTGCTCTTTAGCCGGGTCCGCAGCCACGAAGCCCATGCCTCGGGAAAAGCGATCGTTCGATCCGCGTATGGTTTAGATCCCTTGCGGCTGGTAGAAGTCAATATAGAAACCGGCACCATTACCGCCGCCGTTTCCCCGCCGGCGCATGTGCGCTGGGGCGATATTTCGACGCCGTTATTTTAAAAGCTGGAACAAACGGATATTAGCCATGATTTTGAGGATTTTGCCCAAGCTTTCGATCCCTGGCGTACTGATATTGTCTGTGTTTATCGCGACGGTTCTTAATCCTTCCGTTTCCCGCGGTCAGGAAAAAAATGAATCGTCTGATGAACTGCAGCTTGGCTATGAGGCCTTTGACCAGCACCCAGGCAGCGGCTGGCGGAAAATTGCCGACACCGGAAAGTATAGGGAAGCCGCCAGACTCATCGATCGCTACCAACAAGAGACTAAAGGGCTTACGAAATGGCAGCGAGTGAATCTGCAATTCCACGCTGGCCAGCTCTACACGGTAGCGGGTGATAAAGACCTAGCGCGGGCTCGTTTCAAGACGGCGCTCTTCGAGCAAGAGTCGCCTGACGCGCCAGTCAAATGGAACGCGCATGTCGGCGCCACCATCGCGTTCCTGGAACGGGATCGTCAGAAACTGGCCGAATTGCGGGAGGCGATTGCCAGAGGGCCGAAATTTCAGGGAATAGTGCCGAATCTGGATGTGGTCGATCGCTTGATCGCCTGTTTCGATGAACCCTATGTATTTGCCTATCGCGAGCCGACCGAGCAGTGCAAATGACAAGCCAGCGATAGCACGAGACCTTGCTTTAAAAATAATGGATCAAGGAGATACAAAATGAATTTACAACGATTGACGCGATTCGTTGCTGCGGCAACATTTACGATCTCGGGTTTGGGCTGCGCCGGTTGTTCCTTTCACGACAAGACTGGAGCCGATGGTGTTGAGCTCATCAAGATAGATGGAAACGGGCAAAGCGTTTCTGCTTTTCGCCCTGGCTTGTTCGATCTCATTGTCTCGGGCGACGCCAATACCATCCAAATTCCTTGCGGAAGTGCCATCAGGAACTTAAGGGTTTCTGGAGTCAACCACCACATTACAGGCTTAGCCGGAGCGTCAGTGCAGCTTATTCGTCTATCCGGGACCGGCACGGTAATCCATCTGCCGTCTGATGTGCATCCGACAGTTCAAGGTAGCGGTGTAAACAACCGGGTTCTCAACGACATCGATGGTTCGGAACGCGCCTGTCCAACCGATGCAAAAAACGATAAAACTTGATGTTGGCGATGGCGATGCTGACGAAAAATTAAATTGTCTCGGAAAACCATGTACGACGAGCTAGGAGAGAGTATGAAAATCAAATTAAACAGTATATTTGTAGACAATCAAGACAAGGCGTTAGTGTTTTATACCGAGGTTTTGGGTTTTATCAAGCGCAACGAAATTTCGGCTGGCAAGTTTAAATGGCTGACAGTGGTTTCTCCGGATGGGCCTGACGATGTCGATGTCGAACTCGTACTCGAACCCAATGTAAATCCAGTGGCCAAGACGTATCAGGAAGCGATTTTCAGACAAGGCATACCCATCACCGCGTTTGAAGTCGAGGATATTCATGCCGAGTTTGAAAGATTAAAAGGGCGGGGGGTGATATTCACGGTCGAACCCACGCAGACGGGACCGGTAACGATTGCGATTTTTTCCGATACCTGCGGCAATCTGATACAACTCTATCAAGTGTAACAAAAACTATTTACTCTCAAATTAATGAAGGCAAAACCAATGTCAATAAAAATGAACACTACAAAGGCAACTATTTTCCCGTGTCTGCGCTATCGCGATGCGCTCGCAGCCATTGAATGGCTCTGTGCGACTTTCGGATTCGAGAAGCAAACCGTCTATCCGAACGACGATGGTACGATTGCTCATGCACAACTGACATTGGGTGACGGCATGATCATGCTCGGGTCGGTTCTTGAAAAAAAATCTGAGTGGGGGCATTTAATAAAGCAACCCGACGAAATAGGCGGTGTTGAAACACAATCCCCTTATGTGCTTGTTGCCGATGCTGATGCCGTCTTTGCTCGGGCAACGGCTGCCGGGGCAAAAATTGTTGTGAAGATCAAAGACGAAGACTACGGCGGTCGGGGTTTTAGTTGCTACGACCTGGAAGGTCATCTCTGGAGCTTCGGCACCTACGATCCATGGGATCGAGCGTGACTCAGATGAACTGAATGCCCTTTATCTCCCGCCTTTGGCCGACAGAGTCGCAGTTGAATCGGACCATGGTTTGGCAAGAACAGCATTACACTGGCCGATAGAGGATTCCTGTCTGGCACTAGACACTTACCGCACTTATCAACCACGGAGGCATCATGAACCAGCAGCGAATCTTCGAGGTAATTTATATCCGAACCTCAATAACTGCGCTCTGGGACGCGCTGACAAACCCTGATGTCACTCAGCGCTACTGGTTTGACACCCGCATCGAGTCCGATTGGAAATTTGGATCAAAAGTGCAGTATCTGCGCAATGGGGAATTAACTGATGAACACGTCATCTTGTCAATCAAAAAGCATCACACCTTAAGCCACACATTCAAACCGCTTTTTGGGGAGTTTAAATCCGAATCTCCATCGCGTGTCACACTCACCATGGAAGAAAGCGGCGAGGTCGTGCGCTTAACCATTATCCACGACAATTTTCCACCGGAAAGTAAAGTTTTTCGCGCTTGCAGTGATGGCTGGCCCATGATTCTTTGCAACCTCAAGACCTTGCTTGAAACAGGTATGACACTTCCAGCGTATACTTTTTTACCGCAGTCAGCCCGCTTTCAATAAGCCAATGGTCGATAATGGCATGATTGTTCTCGGCACTTCACCCTGCTGTACGCAATTTTAAGTGATCTTAGAGGATATCCGGCACAACTTGTGCTAAATGTTATGAATATTGAATAATCTACTGATTTATAAATACCTTTTGTGGGTTATGAGTTAAGTAAAAATATATAACCGATTTAAAAACATAGGCTAAGCTCATGTTATTCATAACCGACCATAGCCAGCCATGTTGCCACCTTTAGAATTGAGCGAACCGGAATGCATTACACTCCAGGCGCTAGCCGAGCATCACCCGTATCCCGATTTCCGTCGCCGAGCCCTGGGCTTGCTTGCGCTCTCCAAAGGCCATTCATTTTCGGTGGTTGCCGAAATTCTCGGCGTCACGCTGCCGACACCGTACAACTGGGTCAAGGCGTGGCGGAACCAAGGCTTGGTCGGCTTGTTAAACGGTCATCAAGGCGGCGCCCCGACCAAACTCACCTCAAAATGGGTGGACGCGGCCGAGCGGATTGCGCGCGAATCGCCCTGTACCTTGGCCGAAATCGACCGACAGTTGCGAGAAATCCATCCCGACGCGCCAGCTTTCAGTCTCGATTCTTTGGCTCGTCATCTGAAAAAGCGAGGCTTGTCGTTTACCCGTACCCGGTTATCGTTGAAAAAAAACGCGACCCTGAACGCTTCCACGCCTCGCAAGACAACCTCAAACGCTTGCAAACGGCTGCGCTCGCCCATCAATTGAGCCTGTTCTATCTGGACGAGAGCGGCTTTTCCAATATCCCCAATGTTCAAAGAGCCTGGGCGCCCAAAGGCAAACCCCATGCTGCCGACGCCAGTTTGGGCAGGCAGCGCGTCAATGTCATTGGCGCCTTGGAATTTAACAGCGGTCGTCTTTGGTATGACTTACACAGCCAAGCCGTCAAACGCCCAGAAGTCACTGAATTGATCGACCGGATTTCCGGGCGCGAACAGCGTATGCCACTAACCGTAGTGGTGCTTGATAACGCGACGATGCACCATCACTTCGATTCAGACAAATTAGATGAATGGCTGATTGAACATCGCTTGATTTTGCTCCATTTGCCGCCATACAGCCCTGAACTCAACCTGATCGAAATCGTTTGGAAACACGCCAAATACCACTGGCGTCGATTCATCACTTGGTCGAAAGAACAATTACGCCAGGAAGTCGCAAAACTCATGGATTCTGTCGGCCATCAATTTAAAATTTGTTTTACGTGATTACTTATCAGGAAATTTCGGATGATTTTTGGGATCTTGTTGCGCCTTTATTGGAGCGGTTCAAACGCCGAAAGCCGGGTGGTTCCAAACCGCTGGAGTTCCGAGTTCTATTGAACGGCATCTTCTACCTCCTCAAAACGGGCTGCCAGTGGGCGTTTTTGCCGAGCTTCTACGGATCGAAAAGCACACTTCACGAACATTTTCAGCGTTGGGCGAGCGCCGGTATTTTCGCCGAAATGTTCAGACTGGGGGCGGCCAGGTATGAAGAACTCCAAGGATTCAAGTGGGACTGGCAGTCCATGGATGGCAGTCTGGTGCAAGCCCCTACGCGCCAATCGACAAGTCTGTCGGAGGAAGGGGTGGGCAGAAACCCCACGGATCGCGGCAAGAGTGGTAGCAAAATTCATCTCTTGACGGATCAGGAAGGCATGCCTTGTGGCGTGGCGCTGGCGGGTGCCAATGTTCACGACAGCCGATTAGTGACGGCCCCCGTCGAAGGTCTCGCCTTGTCCGCACCGAAAATCAAGCCTATGGAGGAAAGGCCTCACCTCTGTTTGGATAAAGCGTACGACATGAAACGCGTTGAGATCGAGGTGCTAAACCATGGCTACACACCGCATATCCGTCGGATTGGCGAGGAAAAACAGCACGTGACTCAGGACAGTCATCCCGCCAGACGCTGGGTGGTCGAGCGCACCTTTGCATGGTTGAAAGGATTTCGGGCTATCAGGACCCGCTACACCTGCAGGGGAGCCAACTATTTGGCATTGCTCCATCTGGCCTGCACTCTTGTACTCACTCGGCGGCTAGAGGCTATCGCCTAGCATCTTATGTGCCGGATATCCTCTTAGTGACTAGACGGGAATGAATGACGGTTTTTTGGAGTGTATCTGTTGAAAAAATCGGTTTTTGTAATCTTGCCCCTATTTCACAGACAAGTCATTAAGCGTATAGCAAAATAGCCAGAGCAACAGCATATCGAGGCCCCCAAAAGCTGAAGAAATTATCTGGTTAAACAAAATTGTGTCGACGCGCTGAATCAATAATATGAACTATCCGCCTGATAATTTTGGTCAGGATTTTGGACAAGCAATAAAAAGGCCTAGGTGAAAACACCTAAGCCTTTGATAAATATGGAGCTGGCGATGGGACTCGAACCCGCGACCGGCTGATTACAAATCAGCTGCTCTACCAACTGAGCTACGCCAGCAAAGTATCCGCGCATTATACCTGATATTTTTAACTTTTCTAGCCAAAAATTATCACTACCCCAATCAGACTGTCATTACACGCCTTGAATGCTGCTCAGCATGCTACCTATGTAATTTAGCGTGTCGTTCAGAAAAACAATTAATTGATCAAGCTTATCCTGCACAAACACCAGGAAATGGCTGTGATTGAAGTTCTGATCCCGGTAGAAACTCAAGCCGTTGTTAATAGTATTGGCGCCCATCAACAGCATGACTAGCGCCGCTGCCTTCAACATTAAACCGCGCAATTTCACGCTCATTCTGCCGAACGCCACGCTGATAAACAGCATCATCGGCAACGTCCCGGCGCCAAATGCCAGCATCAATGCGCCGCCTTCAACTAACGTGCTGGCCGTGGTAGCTTTTACGGCCATGGCAAAAGTCAGCATGCAAGGCATCAATCCATTCAATACGCCGGCTATTACCGATCCCAACAATGGCCCTTTCTGATTGGCAGCCGCATAGCCTTTGCGCAAGACTTGCATGGGAAGCAATCGCACGGAACCTTGCCACGGTATCCAGCCTAATACCCCCAGAGCCAACACTACCACGACTGCGCCCATCAATATTTGCAAGATACTTTGGATCTTACCGAACAAGCCGCTTGAGACCAACACCACGCCCAATGAAGCAGCCAATACGCCAATCATGGTATACACGGAAATTCGCGCGGCTTGATAGGCAATATAAGGCAGATAGCTGCGGCTTTTCCCGGCTCGCATGAAATAACCGGATACCAGCGCGCCACACATTCCCAGGCAATGCCCGCTACCCAAAAATCCGGCGATAAATGCCAGCGAGTAATCGAACCCCGAGGCAACCGCCATTTCGGTCATGCCGTGCATGGCATGATCCATACCTTCCATATTGTGTTCCATTTATTTATTCAATCTGAGTGAATTGACGATGACGGACACCGAACTCAAGGCCATTGCCGCGGAAGCGATCATCGGATTGAGCTTGCCCAGTGCCGCCACCGGGATGGCGACCGTGTTGTAACCGAACGCCCAAAATAGATTTTGTTTGATGACACGAATGGTAAACGCACTAAGTTCTATTGTATCGGTGACCTTACCGATATCGCCCTGCACCAACGTCAGGTCGGCGGATTCGATGGCGATGTCGGTGCCGCTGCCGACCGCAAAACCGACATCTGCGGCAGCCAGCGCCGGCGCATCGTTAATGCCGTCGCCTATCATGCCGACATTATGGCCTTCCTCCTGAAGTTGCCGAATAATTTGCAGCTTTTGATCGGGCTTGGCATTCGCGACCACATCGGCTATGCCGACCTTGTCGGCGATGTAATATGCGGTTTTTTCGGTATCGCCGGTCACCATCATGGTTCTGATACCCAATTGATGCAGGCGCTCGATTGCCGCCGCCGCTTCCGGACGCGGACTGTCGGCGACGGCAAACACGGCTGCTTCCTTGCCGTTGATAGCCATGTACACCGGCGTTTGCCCTTGCGACGCAAAATTGTCGGCCTGCTCGACCAGCCGGACCACATCGACTTGCTGACTTTCCAGCCAAACCCGATTTCCCAGCAGCAATTTGTAACCGTCCACCTCTGCACGAATACCGTGGCCGGTTTCGCTATAAAAATATGCGCAATCCTGCAACTCGATACCCGCGTCGCGGGCATAAGTCACCACGGCTTTACCGAGGAAATGCTCGGAGTTGTTCTCGGCGGATGCCGCCAGCATCACTAATTTATTCTCGGTCAGTCGGGATATTTTGTATACCTGACTGACCTTGGGCTTGCCTTCGGTGATCGTGCCGGTCTTGTCGAAGACAATGGCATTCAGTTTACTGGCGATTTCCAGACTTTCGCCGTTGCGGATATACACGCCCTGCTTGGCGGCCTGACCGGTGCCGACCATGATTGCCGCCGGTGTTGCCAGACCCAACGCGCAAGGGCAAGCGATCAATAGCACCGTGATGGCATTGCCGAAAGCAAAAGCAAACGGTGCGCCAGCCAGCAGCCAGCCCACAAGGGTCACACCGGAAATTGCCATCACTGCCGGCACGAATACCGCCGAAATTTTATCGACCTGTTTCTGAATCGGCAGTTTGGCTGCCTGAGCCTGATCGACCATATGCACGATGCCGGCCAGCACCGTATCCATGTCTATCGCCGTAGCCTTGATATGCAACACGCCGTTGCCGTTGACGCAACCGCCGATTACTTGATGCCCAATGCTCTTCACCACCGGCATACTCTCGCCGGTGATCATTGCTTCATCGACGGTGGAAAGACCGTGCACCACCACGCCGTCGGTTGGGATTTTTTCGCCAGGCCTAACCAGCATCACATCGTTGATTTTGATGTCGTCGATATCGACGATTCGTTCGCTACCCTCGTCCGTCAACAGCGTCGCGGTTTGCGGTTGCAAATCGACCAATTTACGTATCGCTTCGCCGGCCTTGCCTCTGGCCCGTTCTTCCAGATAACGGCCCAGCAATACAAAGGTGATAATGGCCGACGCCGCCTCGAAATAGACATGTCCGCGCCGCCTAAAAAGAGACGGAATGCTGTAGCTGTAAGCCGAACCCACCCCCAACGCGATCAAGCTATCCATGTTGGCCGCGCGCTGCTTGGCCAGCCGATACGCTTTGCTAAAAAACTGGCGGCCGGTGCCAAATACCACCTGCGTGGTCAGTGCAAACTGCAACCAGTGCATCCAGGTACGGCCGCCCATCGTCATGGCTATCGTCACCACCGGCGCGGTTAACAGCCCTGCCCATACAAATCGACGCCGGGCTACGTCAATTCGTTGCAACTCCTTTTCGATAAGCTTCTTCCGCTGCGACAGCGTATCGATGGGCATTGCGCTATAGCCCAGTTTTTCGATCTTATCTATCACCTCCGCCTTGCTGAGCTGACCATGCACCGTGACGGTTTCGGTGGCAAAGTTGACACCAGCTTTTTTCACGCGTTCGTCGCGGTTTAAAACCATTTCGATCAATAACGCGCAAGACGCGCAACTCATGCCTTGCACCGCCAAATCGACCTCTTGCAACGGCCCGTCGAAGGTTTTTTTCTTGTCTTTTTTTAACTCGGTCTGCTTCAGCGCGATATTGCCCAACACCGCGTCCAACATAATCAGCAAGTTTTTCGCCGGCAATCGGCCGGAGTCGAATTCGATCACCACCGAACCAATTGCAAACACCGAACGCACCCGTTTAATTTCAGGGCGTTTTTTCAGCAGAATTTCCAGGATATAGCCGCGTTCCGGATCGTTAAGTAACACCGACGTGATAATCCGAATTCGATTTTGTAGCTGATGTCGGACGGAAAAATGCGCGTAGTTTCGAGTATCGGTTTCCATGGGCGACTGAGGATTTGATTGACGGGAGAGCTGATCCATTGCAAACAATGGATCAGCATTGACGATGTCTACTTAGGCCGGCGCGAACGAACTAACAGGAAAAACATATAAAACACCGCCATCCACTCGTAGCGATGCACAATCGGCTTGACCAGCCACTCTTGAGTGATGCGGGTCCAATGGGTTTTGATCAGATACAACACCAGCACATCGTTCAAGAAATCTATCGTGGCTTTCTCGGGGTTCTTGATCAAGGCCTTGGGGCCATTGGTACCAAGCTTGCCGATGATTTTGGCGGCTTGCACCGTTTCCTTGCCGGCTTGATATTTCTGATTGAACCAACCGCCAATGCGGGTATGCTTCAAACGTTTTTTGATACCAAGAACCGACTTTTTCGCCTGCTCCACCAACGGCTTACTTTCAAAATGGCCTTGCTGTTCAAGTTCGGCCAAAATTTGAAACAGCTGCGTCGCTAAACCGCTAAAGCCGCAAACCATCTCATCGTAGCGAATGGATAATTTACCCTGCCCCCGGTATAACTTAACCACCTTGACGCCGTTAATAACGGCCAGTTTTTCGCTTATCAATGCCGCCACAATCGGCTGACAGGCTGGCGGCGGCACCTGAAAGCGCACGTGGCCGTCATTTCGATAACGCAGTACAAATTCTTTTTGGATAGCCATAAGTCAACAGAAAAAGTAAAACGGGCGGTCCTGCTGTTGCAGGGACCACCCGTTTCAAGTTACAGCCCAATGCCCAAGATCAACGATAGAATCAAGCAGTTTTAATTGCCTTCTTTGGCTTCGGCGACGATGTCTTCGAGATTTTCCTTTTGATGCAAGACAAAATCCTTACCGGCATCAATGGTTTTTGTAGCGCCGGAAATAATTTCTTTCCGATATTTGTACACGAAATACCCCGCCACGATACCGGCTCCGAAAACCAATAACGGATGTTTTGCCAATTTAGTCATTAATTTTCCTCCAGTGTTAACGGTTGCGGTCGCCAATGTCCCGGCCACCACCTGCTTGCTCATCGATGCGCCGTTCGAACTTTTCGATACGTCGTTATGCGCCATATGCTTCCTCTGTGTTTGTTAGGACGTTGTCGATTTGGAATCGTCGGCTTCCTCCTGCAGAACTTGAGCTTCGTGAAGCATCTGATAAATCCCTTTACAGCCCTCGCAACAAAAGCGTTTATCGCCTTCCAGGGTTTTTAGTTCAAAACCCTCAACTTCGACAGCTAAGCCGCAAAGATCACAACTTTTCTTGTTCTCATCCATTGTCACACGAACCCGCTTCTAGTTACCGACGACACTCCTGGTTGCAGATTATAAACGTCTACCCTACGAAGGCCAAACAAACCCAGCATTCTTCGACAAATCCAGTGTTGTTGAAAGCATTTAAGTCCAGCCACCGATGATTTTCGTGTGTTGCCGGCAACGCCAATCGGCCACCATGCATCGAAAGCAATTAACCCCTGAAGAACGGCAAATGCATTACCGCTTGCCGTGAGCCGCCCGGCTAGACGCCTTCATCAAGGCGATTCTCAACGCACCGGTCAGACTAGCGCTCAAACCCAGACGCATCGCCAGTGCCGGCACCAAAATCATAGACGCCACAGCCAATCCCGCCCCCAGCACTAAACCACCGGTATTGATTTGCTGCGCCACTACTTCTTGATTTACAACCATTAATTCTTGAGCCATCGATTTACCTCACGCAGAAAAAATTAAAATCCACCCAAGGTAAAAATGCACAAAGAATGCCAAAATATAATCATTTGATTATATTGAACAAACGCAAAAACCGCGTAAAAACGCGCTAAAAACAAGGGATATACCCTGATATTTTTCAGTTATTTAACATAGTTTTTATTAAAAAATCAAAAGACCGCCCTTTTAACCACTATCGCCTCAGCGTTGCGATACCCCAAGCAGCGGATTGATTCGTTACAACTATTCAATGTCTTTTCAAGTGCTGGCGGTTTTCGCCCTCTCCTGTTGGAGAGGGTTTTGGTGCTGAGCAGGCTTAACCGGAACGCTATTCCTGATCCAAATCAAACGCTTTGTGCAAGGCGCGCACCGCCAGTTCCAAATATTTCTCGTCAACCACCACGGAAATCTTGATTTCGGACGTCGAGATCATTTGGATATTGATGCCCTCGTCGGCCAGCACCTTGAACATCGTGCTGGCGATACCGGCGTGCGAGCGCATGCCGACACCGACGATAGACACCTTGACGATACTGTTATCGCCGATGACAGCGGTATTGCCGCCCAGATCGGCGCACAAACCTTCCAACACCTTTTGAGCACGGGCGAAGTCGTTACGGTTGACGGTAAAGGTAAAATCGGTGGTGCCGTGCGCGGAAATGTTCTGCACGATCATATCCACTTCGATATTCTCGGCGGCGATCGGTCCCAGAATTTTCGACGCCACACCCGGCAGATCAGGCACACCGGTCAGCGTCAGCTTCGCCTCGTCCCGGTTGAAAGCTATGCCCGAAATTAACGCTCTTTCCATTTCTGATTCCTCGTAGGTAATTAGGGTGCCGTTGCCGTCCATGAACGAAGACAACACGCGCAATTTGACATTGTATTTGCCGGCGAATTCGACCGAACGGATTTGCAATACTTTTGAGCCCAGGCTGGCCATTTCCAGCATTTCCTCGAAGGTGATGCGATCCAGGCGACGGGCTTTCGGTACCACGCGTGGGTCAGTGGTGTAAACGCCGTCGACATCGGTGTAGATATGGCACTCGTCCGCCTTCAGCGCCGCAGCCAGTGCCACACCGGTGGTGTCCGAGCCGCCACGCCCCAATGTCGTAATGTTGCCATGCTCATCCACGCCCTGAAAGCCGGCCACCACAACCACCCGACCGGCATCCAAATCGGCACGCATATTGGCTTCGTCTATTTCCCGAATCCGGGCCTTGGTGTGGGCGCTATCGGTCAGAATGCGCACTTGGGCGCCGGTATAGGAACGCGCCTCGCAACCTAGCTGATGCAAGGCCATCGACAGCAACGCGATGGTGACCTGCTCACCGGTGGACAGCAACACGTCCAACTCCCGGTCCGTTGGTTGCGGCTGCATTTCTTTCGCCAGCCCCACGAGGCGATTGGTTTCACCGCTCATCGCGGACACCACCACCACAATCTGATCGCCCGCATCGCGGGCTGTTTTCACTTTCTCGGCGACCGCCTTGATACGTTCCACCGTACCAACGGAAGTGCCGCCAAATTTATAGACGTACAATGCCATGTTTTTATTGACCTTCTAGGCTTTTTATTACTCCCTCGCCGTGCTGGAGAGGGTTGGAGTGATGACAATCGAATAAAGCAAATCCGTTAATTTTAATCAGACTACCTTGAACGGATTCACCACCGTTAAACAGTCATCAAAAACTTGCCCGTGCTGCATATCTTCGGAATACAGTTTCTCACAATTTGCCAGCAGGGCCGCAGCAACAATCAGACTATCCCAATGTGATAAAGCATACCGCTTAGCCAAGTCCATGGCTTTGCGAATGGTAGCCACATCAACCGCAACCACTTCGCACAAATCCAATAAACTCTGTGCAATTTCATAGGCTTCTGATAATGAAAAACCATGCTTTCTGGTCAGCACACTGATTGTCTCGTTGACGACTTGGGTGCTGATCACCGGTGACGCTTGAATAATATCCATCGCCGCCAATGACTTGTTCTGATCTTGCGACTCGGCATAAACAAACAGGTGGGTATCCGCAAATACCTTAGCGGTCATAACAGTCTTCGCGGTGGAATTTTTCAGCTTTATAACGGCCGCGATATTTAGCCAACGTCGCTAGCGCCTTTTCCCGACGCAAGCGATCTTCGTCGGCTTGTTTGGCTTTCAAGCTTTCCGCAAAACTCAATACCTCGCAGGCTGTTTGTTCGGGCAAGGTTTTGACTGTCTCGTAAATTTGTTCTGCAATGTTCATCGTTTTCAACCATCTGTGTTGATTGATCGTCATAAATATTGTGTCGCTATCGCGACAGATTATTTCTACGTCGGTTCGCGGACCGACAACCGCGATACTTTCTTTTGCGCCGCCAAAAGAAAGTATCCAAAGAAAAGGCTGCCCGGACGCCGCTTTAATCCTGTGCTCCTCGCTTTTGGCGGGGGTTGACGAAAGGGACTTCCTGCCCCTTCGTCAACGCAATGCATCCCTGCATCGCCCCTATCGGGCTGATCCCATCGAAAGCTCCGGTGCTCGGCGCGGCATACGGGACGAAAACCATCTCGATATTTAAAGGAACTCAGTAAATGCCGAATGTAGATTGCACCTAACGCAAAAAGACGCATCGATCGAGATCGATGCACTTCTCTTTGCGAGGTACCTACAGACTATAAAACCAGACACCCCGCCTATCAGAAAATCCAAGCTGCATTTCTAGTGTTTACGGTTTTTTCCAGACTCAATCGCACCACCACTAGTAACCCGTCCAGTGGTAAAAATATCGTTCTTACTTCTTAACTGATCATAGTCAGGTAATTCTTCCGACGGATAAGGACGAACAAT
Organism: Methylomonas montana; assembly: GCF_030490285.1. Lineage (NCBI taxonomy): Bacteria > Pseudomonadati > Pseudomonadota > Gammaproteobacteria > Methylococcales > Methylococcaceae > Methylomonas > Methylomonas montana. Next base: position 3,228,178 of record NZ_CP129884.1, read on the forward strand.
TTTTTTCCGCTCCTTTTCCATTGGAATATTTCTATCCTTGTTTACTTGTTTGTTTGGAACTACCTTCTCAGTCTTTTGTTGACTCGTAGCTTTTTTGTTTTTTGCAGTTTTCGCTTTTGGACTGAGTCTTTTGGAGGCAATAAAGCTGTAACCACAATGAGTACACGCCATGAGTCTTCTCTTTTGTTTTCCACATTGAGGACAATCTTCGAATCGACTTGCCTTAATTTTTTTCATATCTAAATCAAATAAGAGTCGTAACCCAACGCTTGCCACTCCGAATGTTGGGTTACGCTATGGCTAACCCACTGTACACTGGGTCGGGTGTTATCCCGTTTGCCGCGCCGAGCACCGGAGCTTTTAAACGGAATAGCCCGATAGGGGCGTCGCAGGGATTCGGCGCGTTGACGGAGGGGCTGGGAAGCCCCTTCTGTCAACCCCGTTCAAAAGCGAGGAGCGTAGGATCAAAGCGGCATCCGGGTCGCATTTTCTTTGGATACTTTCTTTTGGCGAAACAAAAGAAAGTATCTCGCCCGTCGGTGCGAGAACCGACTAAAAATACTATTTACCACTCAATTTCTTGATAATAGTTTTCGCCAGATAATCGTTGATCTCATTATGCCTCGGCACTGCCTGAGATTGCCGCGTTTCTTCGTTGGTATACCAATCGTGGTTGCCACCATGCCTGGATAAACGACAACCCATTTCTTCAAGAATTTTTAGCAAATCCCTTCTTTTTATCAAGCGACCTGCAAAGTCTCCACTTTACGAATAAAAGGAATTTCCTGCGTTTCAAAATCCTTAAACAAATCCAACAAGTTTTCCTGCAATTCCTGCTTGGTTTCGCCTTGCGTTAAATAATCAGGATACTCATTCAGAAAACCCAAATAAAAATCGCCGTCTTTCCAGCAAGTATATTCAACCGTTTTCATTGTCACTCCCAACAAAAGCTTTACAGTAAATGATAACGCCCACCGTAACGATTAACCAAGCCTCTCCCTCACCCACTCCGGTACCGCCGCCAACGCCGCCGGCAATCCGGCAGGATCATTTCCCCCAGCCTGCGCCATATCCGGCCGGCCGCCGCCTTTTCCGCCCACTTGAGTCGCCACAAAGTTCACCAACTCGCCGGCTTTGACCTTGTCCATCGCATCCTTGGACACACTGGCGATCAGGCTGACTTTATCGCCGCTGACCGCCGCCAACACCAAGGCCGCGCTGCCCAGCTTGTTTTTCAACTGGTCGGCCAGGTCGCGCAAGGCTTTTGGGTCGACGTCGTCCAATTTTACGGCCAGCACTTTCACACCGTTGACATCGACGGCTTGGCTGGTCATTTCATCGCCGGCCGAGCTAGCCAGTTTGGCTTTGAGTTTTTCCAGCTCTTTTTCCAGACCGCGGGTTTTTTCCATCAGTTGATGGACTTTGTCGGCGGCTTTGTCCGGTGCTGCTTTCAACAAACCGGCGATGCTGAGCAAGGCTTTTTCGCGCTGATCGATCCAATCCAATGCGCCTTGGCCGGTCACTGCTTCCAGACGTCTGACGCCGGCCGCGACACCGGTTTCGCCGACGATTTTGAACAAGCCGATGTCACCGGCTCTATCGACGTGGGTGCCGCCGCACAACTCGGTGGAGAACTCACCGATTTTCAACACCCGCACTTCGTCACCGTATTTCTCGCCGAACAAGGCCATCGCGCCGGCTTTCACCGCATCGTCTTTCGCCATGATTTCGGCGGCTACCGGGTTGTTCAAACGAATCTGTTCGTTGACCAAACGTTCGACGGTAGCAATTTCCGCCGGTGTCATCGGTTCGAAATGCGAGAAGTCGAAACGTAAACGCTCGGCGTTGACCTGCGAGCCTTTTTGCGCGACATGCTCGCCCAATGTCGCCCGCAACGCGGCATGCAATAAGTGAGTAGCCGAATGGTTGCGTTCGGTGGCTTTACGAATCTCGGCGTCGACGCTGACTTCGCAGGCCTGACCTTCGCTGAGCGTGCCCCGCAACACTTTACCTTTATGCAGGAATAGTTTGCCGCCCTGTTTCTGGGTATCGTGAACTTCGAAAACCGCGTCGCCGCATTCGATGCGACCGGTGTCGCCGACTTGGCCGCCGGACTCGGCATAGAATGGGGTTTGATCCAGAATCACCACGCCTTCGTCGCCCGCTTCCAAAGCATCGACCGGCTGGCCTTGCTTGAACAAGCCCAGAATTTGCACCGAGCCGTCCAGATGGAAATAGCCGGTAAATTCGGTGCTGCTGTCGTGTTTGATGTCTTGATCGTAATCGGCCGCAAAGCTGCCGCCAGCCCGTGCCCGGTCGCGCTGCGCCGCCATTTCCACTTCGAAACCGGCATGATCGACGCTGAGTTTGTGTTCACGGGCAAAATCGGCGGTCAAATCCACCGGGAAGCCGTAAGTGTCGTACAACAAGAACACCACATCGCCGGGGATGACATGACCATCCAGCTTGGCGACGCAGTTTTCCAGGATTTTCATGCCCTGCTCCAGGGTTTCCGCGAAGCGTTCTTCTTCTTTTTTCAACACCCGCTCGACTTGTTCCTGAGCCTTTACCAGCTCAGGATAAGCCGCGCCCATCTCTGCGACCAGCGGCGCGACCAGTTTGTAGAAGAATGTGTCTTGAATGCCTAAACGGTAACCATGACGAATCGCCCGCCGCACGATGCGGCGCAACACGTAGCCGCGGCCTTCGTTGGACGGCAACACGCCATCGGCCACCAGGAACGCGCAAGAACGAATGTGGTCGGCAATCACTCGCAACGAGCTATTCGTCAAATCGGTGGTGCCAGCCAACTGCGCGGCGACTTTTAATAGGTTTTGGAACAAATCGATTTCGTAGTTGCTATGCACGCCTTGCATCACCGCCGAAATCCGCTCCAGGCCCATGCCGGTATCGACCGACGGCGCCGGCAGCGGCGTCAGGTTGCCGTCCTTATCACGATCGTATTGCATGAACACCAAGTTCCAGATTTCGATGTAGCGGTCGCCGTCTTCGTCCGGACTGCCGGGAGGGCCGCCGGCGACATGTTCGCCATGATCGTAAAAAATCTCGGTACAAGGACCACAGGGACCGACGTCGCCCATCGACCAGAAATTGTCCTTGGCGCCAATCCGCGAGAAGCGTTTGGGATCGTGCTTTACGTCTTCCAGCCAGATCGCTTCGGCTTCGGAATCTTCCTCGAACACCGTTACCCACAATCTTTCCTGTGGAATGCCCAATTCCTTGGTCAAAAAGTCCCAGGCAAAATGAATGGCATCTCTTTTGAAATAATCGCCGAAGCTAAAGTTGCCGAGCATTTCGAAGAAGGTATGGTGGCGCGCGGTATAACCAACGTTTTCCAAATCGTTATGCTTGCCGCCGGCCCGCACGCAGCGTTGGCTGGTTGCGGCGCGAGTGAAATCGAGTTTCTCACGGCCCAGGAACACATCCTTAAACTGCACCATCCCGGCGTTGGTAAACAACAGTGTGGGGTCGTTGCCTGGCACCAGAGAGCTGGACGGTTGCACGGCGTGACCGTGTTGGCGAAAGAATTCCAGAAAGGCGGCCCGCAATTCGGCGCTGGTCATTTTTTTCATTGTGTTTATGTCTTCAGTTTAATTTTAATTCTTTCCAGAATCGGGGCGGTTCGGCTCACCCAAAATTGGATCGCTAGGAAGTGACAGTTTCTATACTGTTAGGTTTCTTCTCAAGCCTTTTAGCTCAATCCACTAACCATGCCAGTTTCGTTAATCCATGTTTTCTGTGCAATTAAAGGGAGCCTCGAAATACCGGCAAAATTGCCGCAGGTTCTGGGTATTCAGTTTATGCTCAAAGCAGAAAACAGATTTGGCGCCTTATTTTCGCCCTGTTTGGGGCTGTTTTTATCCTGAAATCGCCATTTTTGACGATTTCAGGCGCACTTTGCCCGTCAGAAGGCAAAAGCAGGCTTAATGCCGCCAGTCCTTAAACTGCAGAGGCGACGTAAATTATAAGTGGCCACCTTGAAGTTCAGTTGTAACGTGGCGCGAGCTAGCCCAATACTACGCAAGCCTTTGCCACCCATCTGTTCCAAGCTGGCAAACACATGCTCAACCCGTGCACGGGTTTTGGCAATCCGCGTATTGCGCCGCTTTTGGCAGTCGGATAGCGGTTTGCCTTTGGCCGCCTTGCGTTGGATATGCACCCGAAGACCTGACGCTTTGATTCGCGCTTCACGTTCTTTGTCCACATAGCCTTTGTCAGCATACAGTTCGCGGCCGGTATTAAAAGTGTCCAGCACCTCATCCAGATGCAAGGTATCGTGCTCGCTGGCCGTGCTGACTTTAACTTTACGAACCAGTTTGTATCGCTTATCCACGTTGGCTGACAACTTGTATCCGAAGTACGATTTGCCATGCTTTTTTGTCCACATCGCATCGATGTCTTTTTGCCGACGCTTGGCAGGTGACCAGTCGATAGGCATGGCCTGCTCTTCGATCAGGGCTTTCTCGCCTTTAGGCCGATGCTGCTTGGGCGCGGGCACGATGCTGGCATCAATCATTTGGCCACCACGCGCCAGATAGCCGTGCTTATCTAATTCCCGATTCGCGGCTTCAAAGATCGTTTCACTGGCTCCCGCCGCCATCAGTCGCTCACGGAATGTCCAGAACGTGGTGCGATCGGGGATCTGGCTGCTGTGCCTTAGCCCGGCAAACCGTTGGAAACTCAAACGATCCAGCAATTGAAATTCCAGTTGTTCGTCGCTGAGGTTGTACAGTTGCTGCAATAACAACGTACGAACCATGATTTCGGTCGGAAACGGCGGACGACCGCCGCGCTCCCGACTGGGTCGGGGTGCCGCTGCATCAATCGCAGCTGCTAAGGCGGCGAAATCAACATGCTCTTCCAGGATTTGAAGAACATCACCTAACTTGTTCAGCTTGGTTTCTCGTTCTTCGGCGGCAAACAGGCTTTCTTTGATCATGGGCTTTAGAATCCGTTGGATGATGCGACTATTTTCTCATGGGTGCCGGTTTTTCGAGGTGCCCTAAAGTATCGTTTTTTATCAATTGAATAAAGTGCTCAACCACTAACAGTCTCAACTTAAAAATCAACTCGCATAGACTGGTGCAAAATTTCAGCATCCATCTCGATAATATTCCATTTATTGACAGATTGGCTCATTACTAACACTCAAATAACCTCATCCCCAGAATTTATCAAAACCATGAGGACATCAATAATAATTAACTCTCCTAGAGCTAACAAACCATATTCCTCTGTGTTCTAATTCGTGACTGTATAAAAGGACGCTCACAAAAATGATAGAAAACCCATGAAATAAGAACAGTACCCAGAACAATCACGATCGGCTTAAGAAAACTATGGGATAGAGACAAATTGTCAGCAACCTTTTCGGAAATCTGATACATCTTTGGGTGTAATAAATACAAAGAATAAGAAATGGTCCCTAAAAGCGTTACACATTTTAGAGGAAAAGAAAACATCGGATTAATACTATTGATACAGCGTTTTAACATCGGCTCCATAGGCGATATAGCCCAAAGAGCTAAAGCACAAAGTATTGCAAAATTTAACCAGTCATCTCCAAATTTTCTTAAAACATTATCGAGCTGCCCTTGTCGAGCAAAATAAATCACCAATACCGTTATAGTCAAAACCAGGAATACAGATAGTAATAGCCCCCAGCTCCTCGACAGCCTTAGCAAGGTTAAATTATTTTTCAGCAAATAGTAAACGCAAATGCCAACGGCAAACAAAGGCCAGTACCCTAGGAATAATCCGGTATATCTAATATCCTGAAAAAAAAGACTCACAAAAGTCACGATAGCTAATACATTGACAAAATGTTTTTTAGATAATAACGCCAGAAAAACTACAAGATAGAATTGAAACTCTATCGCCAGTGACCAATAAACTGGATTAATTCCCGAAAACAATGAATGCAACGACTGCCCATCCGAACCGTAAAATACCTTTATCAATGTAATGACTTGAACCCAATCAGTTAAATTAAAGTTCTGCCAGTCGCGATAAGGCCAAGCCAATTGCCCGGTTCTAATATACGAGACAATTTCCAAAAGATAAGGTACGCATAAAATAACTAGTATAGACGCCCAAAACGGTGGATATATCCTTAAAAATCTTTTTTTTAAAAATTTCAAGGGGGAGTCCTGCTTGCTAATAAAACCGTCTGCCGAGGCGGTTATGCAATATCCGGATATCACAAAAAAAAGTGGCACTCCGTAAAAACCGTATTTAGCCAAAACAAACCACCCAGAAGAATAAGGACGAACTTGCTCAGCAATGTGAAAAAGAAAAACCGCGAAGGAAGCTAAGCCTCTGGCTAAATCGATAGTTATACTCAACATTCACCAAATCCAGGCAATAACACTAAAATTTCAACGTATTTAGCTAATACAAAACTCATCTTATTGCCTTAGGTTCCGATTTTGCCATCGACTGACATTCCAACACTACCAATAATTTGCTCGCGATACGATCAAACCTACAGATTCAAGCGTTTCTTACTCCAGCCTGCGCAATCTAATCTTCAACTCCGCAAACAAGCGCTTAATCATCTCGCCACTAAAACCGCGTTGCTGCAAGAAGCGACTGCGTTTTAGCCATTCGTTTTGGGGCAGCGATTTTTCGTCGCCGTATTTGCCCAAATACACGTCTAACAACAGATTCTGCCAACCGCCCTGCTCTTCGGCCTGTGCGTCCAGATCGGCATCGTTGATACCGCGCTGTTGCAATTCGTAGCGTAGTCGGATCGGCCCGTAACCGCTTTGGATACGCTGACGGACATAACATTCGGCGTAGCGCTGGTCGTTCTGCCAGTTCTGCTCGGCCATCTCAGCAATGACCGGCTCGACTTCATCGCGGTTAAAGCCGCGTAGCGCCAACTTGTCCAGCAATTCCCGGCGGCTATGTTCGCGCCGGGCCAATAACCTTAGGCAGACGGCCTCGATCTGTTGCCGGCGTTCAATCGCCGTCGACAAACTCGGCGTCGTCGTCTTCACTGACTGCTGCCGGTGCGGTCGCTAACTTGGCAAAGGCTTTTTCGCGGATCGCTTTTTCCAGTTCGGCAGCCTTATCCGGGTTATCGCGTAAAAACTGCTTGGCGTTGTCCTTGCCCTGACCGATTTTCTCGTTGTTGTAGGCATACCAGGAACCGGACTTTTGCACGAAGCCAAATTCCACGCCCAAGTCCACCAGTTCGCCGAAGAAGGACACGCCTTCGCCATAGAGAATTTCGAAATCGGCTTGTTTGAACGGTGGCGCGACTTTGTTTTTAACCACTTTGACGCGGGTTTCGTTGCCGATCACTTCGTCGCCTTTCTTGATAGAACCGATGCGGCGAATATCCAGACGTACCGAGGCATAGAACTTCAAGGCGTTACCGCCGGTGGTGGTTTCCGGATTGCCGAACATCACGCCGATTTTCATCCGCAACTGGTTGATGAAAATCACCAGGGTGTTGGAGCGTTTGATGTTGGCGGTGAGTTTGCGTAAGGCTTGCGACATCAATCGGGCTTGCAAGCCCATATGCGAGTCGCCCATATCGCCTTCGATTTCGGCTTTCGGCGTCAATGCGGCGACCGAGTCGATCACCACGATGTCGACCGCACCGGAGCGCACCAGCATGTCGGTGATTTCCAAAGCCTGCTCGCCGGTATCCGGCTGCGACACTAATAAGTCGTCGATATTCACGCCAATCTTTTGCGCATAGATAGGATCCAGCGCGTGCTCGGCATCGACAAACGCTGCCGTGCCGCCCAGTTTTTGCATTTGGGCGATGGTCTGCAGCGTTAAAGTGGTTTTGCCGGACGACTCAGGCCCGTAGATTTCGATGATCCTGCCGCGCGGCAAGCCGCCAACGCCGAGGGCAATATCCAAGGACAGCGAGCCGGTCGACACGACTTCGATATCGCGGCTGGCAGCAACGTCGCCCATCCGCATCACGGAGCCCTTGCCGAATTGTTTTTCGATCTGCATCAACGCGGCGCCCAGCGCCTTTTTCTTGTTTTCGTCCATTTTAGTACCTGCTGTTGTCTGGCCGGTGAAAGCCGCGCATTATCCCATAGACCCTGGACGTGAAACAGTTTTAATATCCATGCTCAACTTAGAAAAAGCTGGCTGCAAGCTGCGGGTTGAAGGGGAAATACAAGTGCAGATAAGAGGCTTGCAGGGAGCCTTTGCGGAAAAAGCCTTCGCCATGCCCAAAGCTGCGTTGCGCGTTGGATACAGCAAACGGGTCTAATGTGGTTTCCAGTTTGGAAAAATGAAAACTGTGGCCGCGAATCTCGCCCTGCTCCAGTTGCAGGCTATGCATGCCTAGATTGACCAACCGACTTTGCATATACGCGCTGCCTGACAATAAGCCCAGCATCTCCGCCCGATGGCCTTCTTTATCCGCCAAACTCTCCAGCAAATACAAGAAGCCTCCGCACTCGGCATAGATCGCTTTACCTGCTTGATGATGCGCAGTTAGAGCCTGCTTCATCGCCAAGTTATCGGCCAAAGCTTGCAGATGCAGCTCTGGATAGCCGCCTGGCAAGTAAACGCTATTGGCCTCCGGCAAAGCACTGTCCGCCAGCGGCGAGAAGAAGCGTAGCTCGGCGCCCATCGCTTGCAGACAATCCAGATTGGCTTGATAGAGAAACGAAAACGCCGCGTCGCGCGCCACCGCGATGCGTTTACCCTGCAACAATCGTGGCGGCGGATTGGTCGAAACGGCTGCAAAGGTGACTGGCTCGGGCAAAAGGCAGGGCGTAAAACTATTTAATAATTCTGCGGCCCGCGCCAGCCGGACATTCAGATCGCCGATTTCCTCGGCCTGCAGCAAGCCCAAATGCCGGGACGGCAAGCCCACTGCGTCGTCTCGACTCATCGCCGCCAACAAGGGCATGTCCGTTGGCAAGGCTTCCTGCAACATCCTGGCATGACCCGCACTACCAACCTTGTTGGCGATCACGCCAGCGAACGGCAAACCAGGCCGGTAATTGGCCAAGCCGTAAGCCACGGCAGCAAAGGTTTGCGCCATGCCTTGCGCGTCGATCACCGCCGCCACCGGCACCGCCAAGGCTTGGGCCAGATCGGCGCTGCTACTGTCACCGTCGAACAAGCCCATCACGCCTTCGATCAAAATCAGATCGGCGTCGCCAGCGGCGCGATACAACATCTCCCGGCAATGCGCCTCGCCCATCATCCATAAATCCAGTTGATAGACAGGCTGCCCGCTGGCGTAAGCCAAAATCTGCGGATCGATGAAATCCGGTCCGGTCTTGAATACCCGTACCCTGCGGCCTTGTTGTCTATGATAATAAGCCAGCGCGGCGGTGACAGTGGTCTTGCCTTGCCCGGAGGCAGGGGCGCTGATCAACATGGCCGGGCAATGCCTGGTATGGATATTTGAATGCATCATGAATGCGGAGTATTGGAAATTTCAATCGGCTATTTTACTGCCCAGTTGACCTCTGCGGATAAATACAATCTTCAATATCCGGTCAATTAGCTGGTTAAACAACAATAGACTTTTGACCCAAGCATCGCGGATCAAAAAAAGACCGGTCGCAAACAGCGTACCGGTCCAGGCAGGAGCCACGAGGTTCTGAGTAAAGTCATATCGCTACTGCATCGTTTCGATGCTGCAAAATGCTTGGACGAATTAGTTGAGGCGGAATAGCGTAAATTCAAGGAGCCGTATTGCCAGCCGCTGACGACGCCCCTCGCTCAAAAATTAATAAACAGTGACGCCATCCCCAAATGATGCATGGTGGCGTTTCGATGACTGGCATCGTCGATATATTGGTTCAGATAACCCAGCTCGGCTCGAACATTTTTATTAAAACTCCAGCCCAGCCCGCCAAACACCCGGTTTTGGTCGAAGCCGGATTTGCCGCCCCAAGTGGTCGTATTAACCCGATAGAACGCCTCGTCCCAGGCGATGAAACTCAGGCGCGGTTCAAATTCGAACGGATGCATGAATTTAATCATTTGCCGTGGCCGTTCCCGGACTTGGTCGCCACGTAAAAAATTAGTCTCCCACATGGTGCGGAAGGTGAATGTACCACTATCGGTCGGCAGGATGTAACGAAACGCCGGCCAGACATCCTGCTGGGAAATATAAGATTTGCCGATATTCTGAGTGGGCAACCAGGTATAGCCAGCCCAAATCGTGGCGCGATCGCTCAGCGAATAACCGACCGCCGTACGTACCATGCCTTGATACCAATGCTCCCAATTGCCGTCGAAACGCGATTGCCCTTCCAGCCAGACACGGCCTTTTTCCCACTTGGGATCGAGCACCGCCAAACTCCCCTCGCCGACTATTTGTAGCCAGGCGCCTGTGTCTTCGGCCAGTTCACCAGCCAGAACCGATTGTAAACTCGATACCAAGCCAAGCAGTATTAAGATTTTGACGCAAAAAAACCGACTGATTTTATGGTTCATCGACGATCTCCAAATCGTACGGATAAGTATCAATGCCCGATTAAGCCCAGCAAGCCCTTCATCAAGGCCAGCGGCGTCGGCGGACAACCGGCAATCACCGCATCCACCGGAATCACATTGGATACCGCTCCGCAACTGGCGTACGACACGCCAAATTCGCCGCCGCAGGCCGCGCAATCGCCCACCGCAATCACCCATTTCGGATTCGGCGTGGCTTCGTAAGTGCGCAGCAACGCGGTCTGCATATGCCGCGATACCGGTCCGGTGACCAGCAACACATCGGCGTGGCGAGGCGAGGCGACGAAATGAATCCCAAAGCGCTCGATGTCATAATAAGGATTATTCAAGGCGTGGATTTCCAGCTCGCAGCCGTTGCAGGAACCGGCATCGACCTCGCGGATTGCGATGCTGCCGGCAAATTTGCTGTCAATATGCCGTTTGATAGCAATGCCCAATTGCTCCAGCTCGTCGTCCTTAGGCGGCTTGACCGACTCGGTGACGATGCCGGTAGCGAAGATTTTGTTGAAAATTCTCAGCATACTCGTCCCCTATAAATCGTTGCCGGAATAAGAGCCGTTCACGGATTTGTTGCAGACCGGAAAGTCCGGCACGATATTGTTCAGCACTAGTTTTTCCAGCGCCGGCCAGTTCAAGATGCTGGGATCGCGCGGATAATAGCGGGAAATTTTATTGTCGGCCTCGAAGCGCAGATAAGCGACGGTTTCGCCGCGCCAGCCTTCGACGATACCTAGGCCTTCGCTGCCGGGCGCCGGCATTTGCCAGTCGGCAATCAGGTCACCGGGCGCCAGCAAATCGATAAATTGCTCGATCAACCTTAACGCCGCTTTGATTTCCTTATGTCTGACCCAGAATCGGGAGGCGATATCGCCCTGATTTTCCAACGCCACTCTCATCGTGACTCTATCGTAAGGCGAATAAGCCGCATCGCGGCGCACATCGAAATTCTGGCCGCTGGCTCGGCCGACATAGCCGACCGTACCGTATCCGGCAGCGATTTCGTCGGCTAAAAACCCGGCCGTGTACAACCTGTCTTCCAGCGAGGTGTTCAAATCCAGCGCGGTGATGACGTCGGTCAATTCCTTACGCAGTTGAACGATATCCTGTTTAATCAAGTGCCCGCTCGCTTCCGACAGATCGGCTTTAACGCCGCCCGGCACCACGCAATCCATCAATAAACGATGCCCGAATACCAGGGCATTGGTCCGCAACCAGTTTTCTCGCAGGCGGGTAAATTGCATTTGTCCGAACACGAAGGCCACATCGTTACAAATCGCACCGATGTCGCCCAGATGATTGGCGACCCGCTCACGCTCGGCTAGGATGCCGCGAATCAATGCGGCGCGAGGCGGAACAGCAATCCCCGCCGCCTGTTCCATTGCCATGCAAGCGGCCCAGGCGTGGCCCACCGTGGTATCGCCGGATACCCGTCCAGCCAAACGCGCCAATGATTCAGGCGTCCTGCCCTCGGCGATTTTTTCGATGCCTTTATGCACGTACCCCAAGCGCTCTTCCAAATTCAGGATCAGTTCGCCGACCGCCTGAAAACGAAAATGGCCGGGCTCGATAATGCCGGCATGCACCGGGCCGACCGGAATTTCATAAGTCCCGGCGCCATGCGATTTAATAAACTGATAATCCAGATCCGGCGGCGTAACGCCCTGCGGATTCCCGGACGCCGGAAAGTCCTTGCGTAACGGATACTCATGCTTGTCCCAGGCTTTGTGCCGGGTCCAGGGCCGATGATCGGGATGGCCGATAAATTTGATACCAAACATATCCTGTGTATGCCTTTCGCTGCGATTGGCGGCCGGATACACAGTAGCTTGACTCGGCAACTCCGGCTTTAACGGATTAACGAGGCTACGCAACAGGATGAAATCACCCTGTTTTTCAAACAGTGCATTGACAAAAAATTGCTCGCCGAACTGCTCCGCCCAACCCGCCGACCAGCGCAGATGTTGTTGCATGGCCAGTTCGGCAAACGCTTGCCATTGCTGGCTGTCGATTTGCCAGAGTTCGGCTCTTTCCGAAAACCCGGCGGCAACGGCAATGGGTTCGACCGAGATGCCGCCTAAAGCCAACTGTTGCCGAAATTCGGCTGTCCATTGTGAAGCACTCATAACGGCGCACTCCCGGAGATCAATAAGGTCGCCTGCGAAAACCAGTTGGCGAGAAAACTCGGAATCGCCAAGCCCAGCCACAGCACCAAGGCCAAATGGATAATCACTGGCCACAGATTGGCTTTAACCGCGAACTGACCTTCCGGCCGTTCGCCGTAAACCATGGGTTGAATGTGCCTGAACAGACCGGCGAAGGCGATGCCTATCCCTAATAACAGCAACGGCGCCAGCCAGGGATACTGGTGCATGGTGGCCAGCAACACCAGAAATTCGCTGGTGAACACCCCGAACGGCGGGAATCCGGCAATCGCCACGGTCCCCATTAACAAGCCCCAACCGATCTTGGGTTGGGTTTTGATCAATCCGCGAATTTTGTCCATGCTTTGAGTGCCGGCCAATTGCGCGGCATGACCGACGGTGACGAAAATCGCGGATTTGGTCAGCGAATGCACCGTCATGTGCAGCAAGGCCGCAAAGGTCGCCAACGGCCCGCCCATCCCAAACGCAAAGGTCATGATGCCCATGTGTTCGATGGAGGAATAGCTGAACAAGCGCTTGATGTCTTTTTGCCGGTGCAAAAACAGCGCCGCCACCAAAAACGACAACAGCCCGAAACCCATCATCAGCAAACCGGCCATGTTGCTATGAGTGGCGCCGTCGACCAGCATTTTATTGCGCACTACCGCGTACAAAGCGTCGTTCAACAACAAACCGGACAATACCGCCGACATCGGCGTCGGACCTTCGGAATGAGCATCCGGCAGCCAGTTATGCAAAGGCACCAGACCGATTTTAGTGCCGTAACCTATCAGCAAGAACACAAAGGCAATTTGCAGAATATCTGGATTCAATTTGTCGGCATTGGCATACAACACCGACCACAGCAAGGCGTTGTCGCCGTCGCCGATTTGCACGGCGGCGTAATACAGCAAAATGGTACCGAACAGCGCTTGGGCGATACCGACCCCGCACAGGATGAAATATTTCCAGGCCGCTTCGATCGATTCCGGCGTGCGGTACAAGCTGACCAGCATCACGGTCGCCAACGTCGCGCCTTCCATCGCTACCCACATCACTCCCATATTATTGGTGGTCAACACCAGATACATCGCCAGCATAAAGCCCTGATACATCGAGTAATACAGCCGCAAGCGCCTTTCCGTCAACCGACCTATCTCCTTTTCATGCTCCATGTAAGGCGCGGAAAAAATCGAGGTGGTCAAGCCGATAAAAGCCGTCAGCACCACCAGATAGACATTGAACGAATCGACGATAAACGCCTGCCCTTTCGACAGAATGGTGCCATTATTCAACACATTGATCGCTAGCCAAATCGTCGCCAGCAAGCTGACGGCATTGAACCAGATATTGAGTTTACCTGTGTCTTGGTGGTGTCCGGCCAATGCAAAAAATACGATGCCGACAAACGGAACCAGTAATGCCAAATAGGCAGCGATCATTTGTCCACCTCATGCAAGCGGTTCAAGCGATCAACATCCAGTGAATCGATGCTGGTGCGAATATGAAAGAAAAAAATCCCGAACAGCACCGCCGCCACTAATACGTCAAAGGCAACCCCCAACTCGACTACCATCGGCATGCCGTTGGTAGCGACGATTGCGGCGAAAAATAAACCGTTTTCTATCGACATAAATCCCACCACGTGCGCGACCGCCTGACGATGCGAAATCATTAGCAACATCCCCAATAACACCACCGACAGACTGACGGCCAGCGCATTGACCATGATCGTGGACGAGGTTTGCACGATGGGATGCAATATGTAATAACTGAACACCATCAGACTGGCGCCCACCAACATCACGGCGGTTTTATTTTTCAACGCTTCCACATCGCGATCCATGTGCATATGCAACACCTGCCGCCGGAGCATCCAGGGAATAAACGCCACTTTCAGTATCATGGTCAGCGCGGCGGAAATGTATAAATGGTGGTTATTCAGGCTGTAAGCCGCCACGGCCGTGGTTAAGGTCAGTAGCAAACCTTGCAGCGCAAATACAAAAATTAACCGCAGTAACCGCCCTTGCCCCAGCATCAAAAACGACATCAATCCGACCAATGCCGCCATCGACAAAATCGCTTGGGTATAAAAATCCTGTTGTTCGATATTCATTAGCGCGAGGCCTCCAGAATGATGTGGCTCAGCATCCCCAGTAATCCCAGCAAATAAGCAAAGCTGAGATATTCCTGCACCCTGAACAAGCGCATTTTTGCCACCAAGGTTTCGGAGACCGCCAGCATCACGGCCAGCAACGCCAATTTGCCGATGATCGCCAGCAAGCCATAGCCCAGGGCTTGGGCGCTAAAGTGTTCTGCGATGCCCCACGGAAAAAAGATGTTGGCAATCAGCACGCCATATAGCATCAATTTCAGCTGACTGGCCCATTCGATCAACGCCAGATGCCGGCCGCTGTATTCCAGGATCATCGCTTCGTGGATCATGGTCAGCTCCAGATGGGTGGCCGGATTATCGACCGGAATCCGGCCGGTTTCGGCAATTGCCACCAACACCAAGGCAAACAGCGCGAACACGAACGACGGCCGCAATACCAAGCCTTCGTTCAATACATGAACTATCGCGAACGACAAGTTGGTGGTCGAGGCGGTCATGGTTAGCGTAAAAATCGCCATCAGCATCGCCGGCTCGGCTAATGAGGAAATCGTCATTTCCCGCGACGAGCCCATGCCGCCGAATGCGGTACCGATGTCCAGCGCGGCCAAAGCCAGGAAAAAGCGGGCGGATGCGAAAAAACCCACCAACACAATCACGTCGGCAATCGCCGTGGTGGGCAAGTCCACGGTAATTAAAGGCACCACCGATGCAGCCAGTACCGTGGCGGAAAAAATAATGTAAGGCGCTCTGGTGAAAAGCCATGACGCGTGCTCCGCGACTACCGGCTGCTTGCGGGTGAGTTTCAGCAAGTCCCGATAAGGCTGGAGCAAAGACGGCGCCTTACGGTTTTGCAATCGGCATTTGCAGAATTTCAGCCAGCCAGCCAATAGCGGCGCCAGCGCAACAAACAACACGGTTTGTAAAACGGCAACTACCCAGTTCATTAGCTGATCACCCACAACATAATGATTAACGTGACAAACGAATACCCCAGGTAAACCCGAATATTGCCGGTCTGAATTCGACCCACCTGTTTCGCCAGCTGATTGACGCCATTGGCAATGGGCTGATAAAGCCGCGGCCAGCTATGGTCCTGGATCTGCAATTGATAATGGACTGCCGCCACATCCATATCCAAGGCACCCCGCATATCCTTATTAACCTGCTCGTCTATCAACCAGACTTTGGCGAAAATCCGCCGAAACGGCATGGTATAGGCATTACAGCTGTACTGCATACGCGGGGTTAAGCCGCCGAAACCGCAATCCCAGGCGGCTGAACGACGCATGGTTTTGGTTTCCAGATTGCGGCGCAGATACCAAAAACTGATGCCGCCGGCTATCAGCGCACCGATTAAAACCAAAGGCGGCGAATAGGAGACTTTATTGGTAGCCACCGGGGCCAGCCACAGCCAGTTCAAACCGGTATAGTTGGGTAAACTTTGTCCCAGCAGTTGCTCGGCAACGCGGTTTAGCAGATCAATGATCAGCGTCGGAAAGATACCGAAAACAAAACACAAGCTCGCCAGCAGAGTTGGGCCGTATAACATTGATTTGTCTTTCACTTCCTGGGCTTTTTCGCTATTGCGCGAGCGTGGCAATCCCAGAAAAATCATCCCAAACACCTTGACGAAACACGCCGCAGCCAAGGCTGCCGTCAATGCCAAGGCCGCTGCCGAAACCGGGATCAAACTACGCAATACCCCGTTGTCCAACACACTGACCTGTAGCGCGGTCTGGAACGCCACCCATTCCGAGACGAAACCGTTAAACAGCGGCAGCGAGGAGATGCTCATACAGCCGACCAAAAACAAAAAGCTGGTTTGCGGCATGCGTTTGATCAAACCGCCCATGGTATCGATATTCAGATCATGGGTTTGATGCTGGAGTATCCCAGCCCCCAGAAATAGCAAGTTTTTGAATAAGGCATGATTGAAGGCATGTAACAACGCCGCCAATAATCCCAAGGCAGCCAATTCGGGATGGGCGTTGGCCATGAAAATCATGGCCAGGCCCAGCACCATGAAAATGATGCCGATATTTTCCACGGAGCTGTATGCCAGCAGACGCTTTAAATTGGATTGCATCATCGCGTACAAAATACCGCCCAATGCCGAGACCGTGCCCAATATCAATAGCACCACGCCCCACTGCCATTGCACCTCGCGGAGCAAGTCAAAACAAAACCGGATCAGGCCATACAGGGCCACTTTCAGCATCACCCCGCTCATCAATGCCGAGATGTGCGAAGGCGCGACCGGATGCGCTTCCGGCAGCCAGACATGAATCGGCACGATGCCGGCCTTCATGCCAAAACCCAGCAAAGCCAGCACAAAAGCGATACTGGCCCAAGTGGGCGACAAATTAGCCTGCCGCAAGCCGTCGAAAGTGAAGCCGTCGGCAAAACTGGCCAGCACACCGAAGGCCAGGATAATAGCCAACGCGCCGACTTCGGCCATCAGCAAATAAATAAAGGCCGCGCGACGATTGGCCGAATGTTCATGTTGAAACGCCACCAGGAAGTAACTGGCGACCGACATCAATTCCCAGGCAATCATGAAGAAAAAGGCATCGTCCGCCAATAGCACCAGCAACATACCAGCCACGAACAAGCCGGTAAACAAGCCCAAAACAGCAAAGGGATGCTGGTTTTCCTTGTATTCCGTGACATAAGCCGGGCCGTACAAACTGACCGCGCCGACGGCGATACCAATAATCAGAAAGAAAAACCCCGACAAACCGTCGAAACGCACATGCCAGGGTAGCCACGGCAATCCCAAGCTGAGTTGATCGGTGATCACCTGTTGCCCGATCATCACAATGACGCCCGCCGCCACTGCAAAGACACCCGAAAGGCCCAGCAAGGCAAATACGGCTTGTCTCAACCACAACGGATAACGGCTTTCCTTGAGAATCTCGGCAAACAGTTCATGACAGCGCCGGTGCTCAGGAAACCTGGCTGAGTAACGCTGGCTCAAGACAAGCAGCATAGCGCGTTGATTGCTGATCAACGCCAACAGCCCGGAAGCGAAGCTCAATAACACAGCAATATACGCCAGCACTAGAATCATAATATTCCTTCTATTTGAAGATAAACCCAAGCCTGCTGGGCAAGAAAGCATCTTTGGGTACAACAAGTGGCCCGCATTGTACGAGCCGGAAGCTGTACCAGTTACTCAAGATAATTTACGGCGTACAGCCAAATGATGATCGGAATAACTGTGGTGGTCGTCCAATCCAACAATCTCGCATTTGCCGCCGGCATGGTTATATTCCTCGGCAAAGTGATGGATAAACTCCATGACAGTATGATCGATCAGATCGGCCTCGGTCAGATCAAAAAATACGGTTTTCTGTTCTGGAAAATCGGCTAATAAGCTTTTCAAGCTGATGAAATTGGAAAATACCGCCGCACCGCTAACGGCGATGTGATACGTCTGACTATCGGTTTGCTTGACATGATACGCCAACGAGAAAACGTTGCTTGGTTTCAGCCCCCGGCTGATGTGAATCAGCAATTCCACAACGATGCCTATCGCCACACCAACCAATAAATCAGTGGCAATCACACCGATGATAGTAACGACAAACACGGCAAAGTTATCCAGGCCTACCGACAAGGTTTTGGCAAACTCACTGGGCGATGCCAAACGGAACCCGGTAAAAACCAGCAAGGCCGCCAGCGAAGACAAAGGAATTTCGTGAATCAGCTTCGGAAACAACGCAACGAAGATCAGCAATAGCGCGCCGTGAAAAAAGTTGGCCCAGCTGGTTTTCGCGCCGTTGTTGACATTGGCTGAGCTACGGACAATCTCGGCGATCATCGGCAAGCCGCCGACCATGCCGGCAACCAAATTACCTGCGCCAACGGCAGCTAAATCGCGATTCAAATTGGAATTGCGTTTGTAAGGATCGAGCTTATCGACCGCCGTGGCGCTCAGCAGGCTTTCCAGACTGCCAACCAACCAGATCGTCACCACCGACACCCAGAATTCCGACGTCGCAATTTTGGAAAAATCCGGAAAATAAAAACCGGCCATAAAGTGTTCCGGCACGGCGACCAGGAAGGTAGGACCGATCGTAAATTGATGATGCGGCAGAATTTTCGCATCCGGTAAAAACAGATATTGGTGGATATGATCCAGATCGAAATACTGTCCTAAAGCCAAACCCAGCATCACCACCAGCAAGGGCGCCGGAATCATCTTCAGCGTCGGCTGTTTGATCAGCGACCAAATAATCAGCAAAACCAGACCGCACAAGCCGATTAACGAAACTTCCGGATTCATTTCCATAATGGAATGTGGAATCTCGGCGATGGTACCCAGCAAGGTTTTAGCCTCGGGTTTTACGCCCAACAAGGTGTGAATCTGCTTGGCCATGATGATGATGCCGATTGCCGCCAACATGCCATGCACTACCGAAGACGGAAAAAATGCACTCAATTTGCCGGCTTTAAACACCCCCAGCAAAATCTGCAGCACGCTGGCAACGACAATCGCTGCCAAGGTAAAGCGGTAACCCGCCATCGCGTCCCCCTGTCCGAGCGATTGAACGGCATCGACGATGACCACAATCAAACCGGCGGCTGGGCCGTTAATAGTCATAAAGGAACCGCTAATTCTGGAGACAATCAATCCGCCGATGATGGCAGAGATGATGCCCGACATCGGCGGAAAACCGGATGCCATGGCGATCCCGAGGCACAGCGGCAGGGCGATTAGAAACACCAGAAACCCGGAAAGCAGATCGCTACGCCAGTTTTCGACGAGTCCGGGGATACCTGATTTAGGCAGAGCTAATTTAGATTCATTGGGCATGACGGCTCTCGAGACACGATGGAAAACCAAAGTAAAGCGAAAAACATGCCATCGGTATTCAGCTAGGCTCGAGCCTTGGCTTTAAACGGATACCAGCCCGATATATTGGGCTCTCCCACCGAAACGACAGGCTAAAAAACGCTGGATGGTTTATAAAAACCGAACCAAGTTGGTTTTTTTCAACCACTCCACCAATCGATTTAAGTAAGTATGCTTAACCGTTTTAAAGGATCGTTGACTGCCCATCTTAAGAGCCATAGGGCCAAGACATGGCTGATTATTCCAATTTTAAAATGGTTACGTGCTTTTACTTAACCCCCTAAATCAAGCATTGCCACCCTGCCCTAGCACTGTTCGACAAACTGCGCCCCTTACCGAACCCACAGACGACGTCTTAAATAACGTCTAAACATTAAGTAACGGTGACCGATGAAACTATCGGCTATGATTTTAGTCTGCTGAACACTCAAATTCCGTAGGAGGAAAAATGCGCAAATCATCCACTTTTATCCTTGGCATTTTGACCGTTGCCGGATTGCACTCGACCGCCATCGCCAATGAAGTTGTCGACGTACCCGACAAAGTCAGAACCAGTATTTTGAAACGACATCCGGGTGCTCAAGATTTTCAGGCCAGCCAAGAGACTCATTTTGGTCAACCGTTGTTGGAAGTCAGTTTTAAGGACGCCGACAATCAGTTGTTGCACGAGCTATTTAGAAGCAATGGCGCGCTGTTTAGCAACGAATTGCTACTGGGAAATGCCCAGGAAATCCCACCGGAGGTCAGCAAAGCCTTGGCCGAAAACTTTGCCGGTTATCGCCTCGACAAAGCGGAATTGGTGGTTAACCCCAATGGCATCGGCGAAGAATACGAGCTTTATATTGACGTTGCCGGCAACAAATGGAAAGTTGCCGTCAACGACAAAGGCCAGATCACAGCCAAGGACCGTTATTGAATTTCGGTCCACATTGACCTGACGAGGGCCGTGGATGACACGCGGTAGCAGCGCCGAGACAACTGCCGCCTTCCACGACCTTTCGGCTTAGGCATTCGGATAGCCGCTTGATCCTTTTATCCCGAAGCCCGTCAACCCTGGTCGCAGCGCCAGCTATACGACCCAGCATTCAGCCGTCAACATGACCATACATTTCAGCCGACTTACTTTTTCTTTTTAGGCCGATTGAGGTATGCGTCTTTAGAACGACTCGATCAGCAGCCTCATCTTTGCCGTCGGTTGAGCATCCCAGCCCTAGAGCCATGCCGACGACTACCGCCTATATCGCTCTAGTCTTACAATAGCCGAATGACTAACCATAACACTCTCGTCGCCAACCTATTTCCAGGTTTCTCCGAAGCCGACAGCTCACAGATCGGTACGGCACTCACGCTGATCGAACAACTATCGGCGGATTGCGCCGACAGCGCCCGCCCCAAAGGTATTGATGTCGCCGTGATTCTGATGAGCGTGCACATCGATCTGGAAACCATCCTGGCGGCGCTGCTCAGCGACTCACGCGTCGTCGGTAAATTGGGCGACACGGCGATTCGCGACCGGTTCGGCACGGTGGTCGCCAGCCTGGTCAAGGATGTATCCTGGCTGAACAAGGTCAGCATCTACAGCACCGATATGGCCAATCAGCCCAATCAGGCGGAGATTTTGCGGCGCATGTTGCTGGCCATGACCCACGACGTGCGCGCAGTGCTGATCAAACTTGCTTACCGCATCCAGCGACTACGCGACCTGCATCAGGAACATGAGGATATTCGCCGCTTTATTGCCCGGGAAACCCTGGACATCTACGCACCGCTGGCCAACCGGCTGGGCATCAATCAATTCAAATGGGAACTGGAAGACCTGGCATTTCGCTATGTCGATCCGGAAAACTATCGCTATGTAGCCGAATCGCTGGCGGTGAACCGCGAGCAACGTCAAGCCTGCATCGAACGGTTTTTAGCGGCACTCAACGACCAATTAAAACAAGAAGACATCGAAGCCAAGGTCTACGGCAGACCCAAGCATATCTACAGCATTTGGAACAAAATGCGCCGCAAACAGCTGACGATAGACGAGCTATACGACTTGTTGGCGGTACGGGTGGTGGTCGATAGTCTATCGGCCTGCTACATGGTGTTGGGTTTAGCACATAGTCATTGGCAACATATCCCGCGCGAATTCGACGATTACATTGCCAACCCCAAGGAAAACGGCTATCAATCGCTGCATACCGTAGTGCTGGACGAAGACGGCAACCGAATCGAAATTCAGATCCGCACCAAGGCCATGCACGAATTCGCCGAGCTGGGTGTGGCCGCCCACTGGCGTTATAAGGAAGGCAGTAAATTCAATGCGGCCACCGAGAAGAATATCGCCTCGCTCCGGCAATTACTGGAAGACAAGGACAGTGCCGACAACCTGCTGGAAAACTTCCATACCGAGCTGTTTTCCGACCGGGTATTCGTGCTGACGCCGGCCGGCAAGCTGATCGATTTGGTCAAGGGCGCTACGCCGCTGGATTTTGCTTACGCAATCCATACCGAAGTGGGCCATAGCTGCCGTGGCGCTAAAGTCAACGGCCAAATCAAACCGCTGACTTACAAACTGTGTTCCGGGGAGCAGGTGGAAATTATCACCGTCAAAAACGGCCAACCCAATCACAATTGGCTGAACCCCAACCTGGGCTATTTAAAAACACCGCGCGCTATCAGCAAGGTAAAGAGCTGGTTCAAGCAACAACAACAAGCCGAGAATATCGCCTCCGGCAAATCGCTGCTGGACAAGGAAAGCAAACGGCTCGGCTTGAAAACGGTCGACATCAGCGAGTTGTTGAAGCATTTTAAATTCGCCGACGCCGAGCATTTATACGAGGCGCTGGGCCATGGCGATATCAATAACCGGCAATTGGCGAATGCGCTGAAAATTCCGGAATTGGAACCGACGCCGATTAAATTGGTGCCGAGCAAAGCCAACTCCCAATCGGCAGTAACCATCGACGATATCGACAATGTAATCACCACGCTGGCGCATTGCTGCTCGCCGGTAAAAGGCGACGAGATCATCGGCTTTATCTCGCATAAGCGCGGCATCACTATTCATCGCCGCGATTGCGAGAATATTCAGCATTTATCGCCGGAGCAACAATTGCAATTGTTAAAAGCGGATTGGAGCGGCCAGCAGACGGTGCATCATAGCGTGCCAATCGTGATTCATGCCTTTAACGCCCAAAACTTGCTAAACGACGTCTCCCAACTGCTGGCAGCCGCGAAAATTCATATCAGCAATGCTTCGTTGAAAACCCATGACGATTTGTCGGCCATCCTGACTATGACTATTCAAATTGAAAATACCGAACAGCTCAGCCTGGTGCTGACCCGTATCAGCCATCTACCGAATATTATTGAAGTGAAGAGAAAAGTCTGACGCAGCTCTAAAAGTTGTCACCGATTCAACTGTCGGAGAGACTTTTTTAGAAGCTCGACGGAGGATTCATGCTAACATAGCCGTTTTAAGTTCAGAGCTTTAACTATGGCAAAAGAAGATCAAATTGAAATGGATGGCAAGGTCATCGATACCCTGCCCAACACAATGTTTCGCGTCGAGCTGGAAAACGGCCACATTGTGACTGCCCATATCTCCGGCAAAATGCGTAAACACTATATTCGCATCCTGACCGGCGATAAAGTCCGCGTAGAAATGACGCCTTACGACCTAACCAAAGGCCGCATCACTTTCCGCAATCGCTAACCCGTCTTTCGGGAAAGCGATTGCTTCCCTCGCTCTACACGACTTGATTCAATTCCGAAATGATTAGCTGTTTGCTCTCGATGGCAAAAGCCAGCGCATCGTTCTCGACATGTACGCGCACATGACCGCCATTCGCTAAACGACCGAACAACAGATCTTCCGCCAGCGGCTTTTTGACCTTTTCCTGAATCAAACGCGCCATTGGCCTTGCGCCCATTTTCGGATCGCAGCCGTGTTCTGCCAGCCAAGCCCGCGCTGCCGGCTCCAAGGTCAACGTGACATTTTTATCCGCCAGCACTGCTTCCAGTTCGAAAATAAACTTGTCGACTACGCTACCGACCACTGCCATATCCAGCGGTTTGAATTGGACTATGGCATCCAGACGATTTCTGAATTCCGGCGAAAAACCGCGCTCGATCACTTTCAAGCTATCCGAGGCATGATTTTGCTGGGTAAAGCCGATCGATGCCCGACTGCTTTCCTCCGCGCCGGCATTGGTGGTCATGATCAAGATGATATTTCTGAAATCGGCTTTACGGCCGTTGTTGTCGGTCAAGGTGCCGTGATCCATCACCTGCAATAACAGATTGAACACATCGGGGTGGGCTTTTTCCAGCTCGTCCAGCAACAACACTGCGTGCGGATGTTTGGTCACAGCCTCAGTCAGCAATCCGCCTTGATCGAACCCGACATAACCCGGAGGCGCACCGATCAACCTGGACACGGTATGACGCTCCATGTACTCAGACATATCGAAACGAATCAATTCTATGCCAAGCACTTTGGCTAACTGACGAGTCACTTCGGTTTTACCGACACCGGTAGGGCCGGCGAACAGAAACGAACCGATAGTTTTAGTGGTATCGCGCAAACCGGCCCGTGATAATTTGATCGCCGACGCCAATTCGGAAATCGCTTCGTCCTGACCGAACACCAGCATTTTCAGATTTTTTTCCAAGCTGGACAGCTTGTCGATATCGTTGGCCGAAACCGATTGCGCCGGTACTCTGGCGATTTTAGCGACAATCTCTTCAATCTCGGCGGTATCAATCAGATCTTTGCGGTCTACACCGGCAAACAGACGCTGCCGGGCACCGGCCTCGTCGATCACGTCGATGGCTTTGTCCGGCAAATGCCTATCGGTGATATAGCGCGCCGACAATTCCACAGCCAACCGTAACGCTTCTTGCGTGTATTTCAGGCCGTGATGCTCCTCGAAACGCGATTTCAGGCCCTTTAATATCAACACGGTATCTTCGATCGACGGCTCGACCACATCGATTTTCTGGAAGCGTCGC
This sequence comes from Methylomonas montana, assembly GCF_030490285.1. NCBI lineage: Bacteria > Pseudomonadati > Pseudomonadota > Gammaproteobacteria > Methylococcales > Methylococcaceae > Methylomonas > Methylomonas montana. Next base: position 3,252,767 of record NZ_CP129884.1, read on the forward strand.
GCCAAGGCATGGTCTTTTTCGAAAATGCCGCGATATTCTTGATAGGTGGTCGAACCGATGCAACGCAGTTGGCCGGACGCCAATACCGGCTTGATCAGATTGGACGCGTCCATCACGCCACCGGACGCAGAGCCCGCGCCGATAATGGTATGGATTTCGTCGATGAATAAAATCGAATCTGGCTCTTTTTTTAGCTGATTAATCAAGGCTTTCAAGCGCTTTTCAAAGTCACCGCGATATTTGGTGCCGGCAACCAAGGCACCCATATCTAACGAGTATATTACGCTGTTCAGCAAAATATCCGGCACTTGTTCTTCCACGATTCTTTTCGCCAAGCCTTCCGCGATGGCGGTTTTACCGACACCGGCTTCGCCGACCAGCAGCGGGTTATTTTTACGCCGCCGGCAAAGCACCTGAATGGTTCTTTCTACTTCCAGTTCCCGGCCAATCAGCGGATCGATATTGCCTTTCAGAGCCTCATCGTTCAAGTTGGTGGCGTATTTTTCCAACGGGCTCGCCAAGGTTTCATTGCTGCCACGTTCGCTTTCTGGTTCTTCGCTCTGCTCTTTTCTGAATTGTTCGATCTTGGAAACCCCATGCGCCAGATAATTCACCACATCCAGTCTGGTAATATCCTGCTTGTTCAACAAATAAACGGCATGCGAATCCTGCTCGCTGAACAAGGCCACAAACAAATTGGCGCCGGTGACTTCTTTTTTATCCGAAGCCTGGACATGAAAAACCGCCCGTTGCAATACCCGCTGAAACCCCAAGGTCGGCTGGGTTTCTCGCTGGATGCCTTCCGGAATCAAGGAAATGGTTTCGTCGATAAACCTCGTCAACTCCGCCCGCAATGCATTGACGTTGCAACCGCAGGCAATCAAAATCGGTATCGTGGTGACGTTGTCCAACAAGGCCAGCAGCAAATGTTCGACCGTGATGAATTCGTGTCTTTTGGCATGAGCTCCGGTAAAAGCAGCATTCAATGTCACTTCAAGTTCTTTACTTAGCATGGTTAGCCCTCACGCCTCTTCCATCGTGCACATCAGCGGATGATGGTGCTCACGGGAATATTCATTAACAATATGTACTTTGGTTTCAGCAACATCCTTAGTATAAGTGCCGCAAACGCCGACCCCCTGCGTATGCACTTGCAACATGACCTGTGTGGCTTTTTCTTCGCTCATATTAAAAAAATCGGTCAATATTTCGACGACAAAATCCATAGGCGTAAAGTCGTCGTTAAGCAAGATCACCTTATACAATGGCGGTCTTTTCAGCTGCGGTTTGGCTTCTTGCAGCGCGGTGTTACCGTCAATCTCTTTAAAGGGTTCAAAATCGGACATAAGCTCTGGTACTGCGAATCACTGTGATCTTAAAAATAGCGCCTTAAACATCAAATTTCAATCTTTACGCATATAAAAAACATTTCTAGTAAAATGCGCGCCTTTTACCGTTTTCTATCAATATCATGGTCTGGAAACCCCACGTTACTGTCGCAGCCGTGATCGAAAAAGACGGCCGTTTTCTGCTGGTTGAAGAGACAACGGCACGAGGCCTTGCGTTCAATCAACCTGCCGGTCATTTGGAAGAAGGTGAAGACTTGATCAGCGCCGTCAAACGCGAAGTTTGGGAGGAAACCGCCTGGGAATTCGAGCCAGAGGCTCTAATCGCTACGCAACTATGGCGCAGAAGTCCCGATATGCCCAGCTTTGTCCGCTTCTGTTTTTCCGGCAAGGTCAGCAATCATAACCCCAAACAGCCACTCGACGACGGCATTATCGACACTCACTGGTTGAGCCGCAATGAAATTTACGAAAAACGCCAACAATTGCGCAGCCCTTTGGTTCTAAAAATCGTGGATGAATACCTAAAAGGCCACCGTTATCCGCTTACCTTATTACAGTCCTTTCTGGATTTAGCATGAGCAAACATATCATCGTCGGCATGTCCGGCGGCGTCGATTCTTCCGTTACTGCATTGACCCTGCAAGAACAAGGCCACAAGGTCTCCGGCTTGTTCATGAAAAACTGGGAAGAAGACGACGGCACCGAATACTGCACAGCGATGCAGGATTTGGCCGATGCACAACAGGTTTGCGATACGCTGGGCATCGAATTAAAGACAGTCAACTTCGCCGCCGAATACTGGGACGAAGTCTTCGAAGTGTTTTTGTCGGAATTCAAGGCCGGCCGTACTCCCAATCCCGACATTCTTTGTAACAAACACGTCAAGTTCAAGGCGTTTTTGAATTATGCCATCGAAGACCTGGGCGCTGAATACATCGCCACCGGCCATTATGCCCGCGTCCGAGAACATGACGGCGAATTTCAGTTATTGAAAGGCCTGGACCCGAACAAGGAACAAAGCTACTTTTTATATGCAATGGGCCAGAAAGCCCTGTCTAAAACCCTATTCCCGATCGGCCATCTACATAAACCGGAAATCCGGGCGATGGCCGATAAAGCCGGTTTCGCCAACAGCAGCAAGAAAGACAGTACCGGCATCTGTTTCATCGGCGAACGCAAGTTCAAGGAATTTTTGCAACGCTACCTGCCGCACCAACCCGGCGAAATGCGCACCCCGGAAGGCCAATACATCGGCAAGCATCACGGCTTGATGTACTACACGCTGGGCCAACGCCAGGGCTTAGGCATAGGCGGCGTCAAGGACGCACCGGACGAACCGTGGTTTGTGTTGGAAAAAGACCTGGTCAACAATGTGCTGATCGTCGGCCAAGGCCACGACCATCCGTTGATGCTGCACAACACCTTGGAAGCAGGCCAACTGGACTGGTGCGGCAGCCAGCCGTTGACCGAAACCATCCGCTGCGCCGCCAAGACCCGTTATCGCCAAGCCGATCAGGATTGTGTCGTCGAAACAATTGATGATGGCACCCGCGTCAAAGTCCGCTTCGACCAACCGCAACGCGCCATCACCCCCGGTCAATCGGTGGTGTTTTATCAGGGTGATGTTTGTTTGGGTGGCGGGATAATTGAGTCGAAGTACAATGAAACATAAGGATCAACAATGCTAACCAATTTACGCATTAAAAATTTCCGCATGTTAGAGGATTTGGAAATCCCAAAACTTGGCCGCGTGAATTTGATTGTTGGCAAAAACAATAGCGGCAAGAGTTCTATTCTCGAGGCGCTGCGCATCTATGCTGGCGACGCAAACCTTGAGCTACTCAGCACAATACTGAATGAACATGACGAATCATATAGCTTGGATCGCACATCATTTGACGGTAGTATAAAAAACTGGCTAGGACTAAAAAATCTCTTTCCTAATCGAAAATTCCCTTCAAAAGACAATATCAATATAGCTTTGTCCTCCAATGAGAAAACTCTTCTAAAAATAGAATATATATTTTATTACTTTAAAGATGAATCAGATATTGACGAAGACGGCCAGCCATTTTCCACTCGCCGAAGAGTTATTGTAAAATCTGACTTGTCTAATATTGAAGATTCAGCGCTATTATATCCAGCAATTCGCATAACGTTAGAATCAGGCAAGAACACAATTCACGAATTAGAGGAAATCAAAACTCAGTTTTCTACGTTTTGGCTCCTGAATTCTAAACTTTATTCATTTGGACTAAGTTATGTTCCGTCCGACTTTTTATCATCAGAACAACTATCTACACTCTGGGATGAAATCACACTAAGCCCATATGAGAATATTGTCATAAAAGCTTTGAAGTTAATTGATGACCGTATTGAAAAACTTGCATTCATCGAATCTCATCAAAACAACAACAGCCGTTTTGCAATCGTTAAAACCAAAGATGTTGAAAATAGAATCCCTCTCAACAGCATGGGCGATGGCATGTCGCGCATACTGCAGCTGATACTTTCTGTATTTCCTGCAAAAGATGGCATTTTATTAATTGACGAGTTTGAAAACGGCTTGCACTACAGCGTTCAAGAAGAAGTCTGGCGCATCATTTTTCAATTAGCGAAAGAGCTAAATATTCAAGTATTCGCAACAACGCATAGCTGGGATTGTATCGAGAGTTTTACTAAAGCCGCAGTTGAAAGTCCGAAAGATGGCATTTTGTTGAAAGTTTCCAGAAGCAAACTCACCAGCGATCATGGAAAAGTCATTGCCACTGTTTACGATGAGGCCGAGTTACAAACAATAACCGCATCAGAACTTGAGATCAGATAATGTCTAAAAAGATATTATTGGTTGAAGGCAATGATGATCGAGCCTTTTTCAAAGCATTCTGCAAAAAACTGGGGCTCACTGATGTCGATGTACCAGAAATAGCCATCGTCACTCCAAAGGACAGGGGCTCACAAAGAAACGGCTGGACTAACCTGATTGACCGTTTACCAACAGAAATTAAACGCTTGCGCAGTGGCGATATTGATAAACTAGCTATTGTGATCGATGCTGACTTTGAGCCAGACAATAACGGGGGAGTCACTTCAAGGCGAAATTTGGTCGCCAAGAAAATAAACGATTTTTTACAAGAACAAAATTACGGCCTCTACGAAATATCAGATCAGCCTAATTACAAAACAGGCGACATTTTCAAACATTCAAACGGCTTACCCGATATTGGCTTATGGATCATGCCTGATCACCAAAATGACGGCATGATTGAAAATTTTGTCGAACAAATGATTTCAACCGACGCCGAACAACAATCGCTATTAGCTCACGCTGACCTCTCAATAAATAACTTACCGGCCAAGCTATTTAAAGGCATTCATGAGTCGAAAGCCAGAATCTATACATGGCGAGCTTGGCAAAAAGAGCCCGGCATAAGATTGCCGGATGCGTTGTCCGAAAACCTATTAACTATCGAAGCCGCTGCTAATTTCAGCAATTGGTTAGTCTCGGTTTTTAAATAACTACCCAAATATCTCCTAAGGAAATAGCTCTATGACACTCACCGCCATCTCCCCCATCGACGGCCGCTATGCCAGCAAAGTCGACGCCTTGCGCCCCATTTTCAGCGAATACGGTTTGATCCGTTACCGGGTTGAAGTGGAAGTGCGCTGGCTGCAAGCTTTGGCCGCCGAAGCCAAGATCGTCGAAGTGCCAGCCTTATCGGCCGATGCCATTGAGGTATTGGACAGCATCGTCAGCAATTTCTCCAAAGCCGACGCCCAAGCCGTCAAAGACATCGAGAAAACCACCAATCACGACGTCAAGGCGGTCGAGTATTTCCTGAAAGCCAAAATCAAGGACAACACCGAGCTACATGCCGTCAACGAGTTCATCCACTTCGCCTGCACCTCGGAAGACATCAACAACTTGTCCTATGCCCTGATGCTGAAGGAAGGCCGCGACCTGATGTTGGCCGAGATCGACGCCAGCATAGACGCTATCAAAAAATTGGCCTTGGATAGCGCCGAGCAACCCATGCTGTCGCGCACCCACGGCCAATCGGCGACGCCGACCACGGTCGGTAAGGAATTCGCTAACGTCGTCGCCCGCATGCAGCGCCAGCGCGTACAATTGGCAAAAATCGAATTGCTGGGCAAAATCAACGGTGCGGTCGGCAATTACAACGCGCACAGCGTCGCCTACCCGGACGTCGATTGGGCGCAGTTCGCGCAAAACTTTGTCGAGTCGCTGGGCCTGACCTTCAACCCCTACACCATCCAGATCGAGCCGCACGATTACATGGCCGAGTTTTTCCACGCCCTGTCGCGCTTCAACACTATCTTGCTGGACTTCGACCGCGACGTCTGGGGCTATATTTCGTTGGGTTATTTCAAACAGAGAACCATCGCCGGCGAAGTCGGCTCCTCGACGATGCCGCACAAGGTCAATCCTATCGACTTCGAAAATTCCGAAGGCAACCTGGGACTTGCCAATGCGATCTTCGGTTTTCTGGCCGACAAATTGCCGGTATCGCGCTGGCAGCGGGATTTGACCGACTCGACAGTGTTGCGCAACATCGGCGTCGGCATCGCTCACACCAGCATCGCCATACAATCGACCTTGAAAGGTATTTCCAAACTGGAAATCAATCCCGCTTTGATCGATCAGGACCTGGACCAGAACTGGGAAGTGTTGGCCGAACCGATTCAGACCGTAATGCGCCGCTACGGCATCGAAAAACCGTATGAAAAACTCAAAGAGCTGACCCGCGGTCAACGCGTCACCGGCGACGGCATGCGCGCCTTCGTCGAAAAGCTGGAGATTCCGGCCCAAGCGAAGGCCGAACTACTGGCGCTAACCCCACACGGCTATACCGGCTATGCGGCAGCTTTAGCCAAGAAAATCGGCTAAAGTCCTGGGATTCGTTGTTGCTGAACTTCATCTGGATATTCTTCTTCCTGAGCGCCTTCGCCACCGCCGCTTTCAAGCTGCTGGTGCTGGGCGACACGAAAGTATTTTCCGAGTTGATGAATGCGATGTTCAGCCTGTCGAAAACCGCATTCGAAATTTCGTTAGGGCTAAGCGGCGTGCTGGCCTTGTGGCTGGGCATCATGAAAATCGGCGAACATAGCGGTTTCATCGATTATTTGACCAAGGCACTCAATCCGCTGTTCAACCGCCTGATGCCGGAGATACCGAAAGATCATCCGGCTTTGGGCGCGATGGTGATGAACATCGCTGCCAACATGCTGGGGCTGGACAACGCGGCGACGCCGATGGGCATCAAGGCCATGCAGGAAATGCAGACCTTGAACCCTAATCCTTACAAGGCCAGCAATCCGCAGATTTTGTTTCTGGTGATCAATACCTCATCGGTGACGCTGTTTCCGGTGACCATCTTCGCCTACCGGGCGCAGCTTGGCGCGGCGAACCCCACCGATGTGTTCATTCCGATTCTGATCGCAACGTATATGTCGACACTGACCGGCTTTCTGGCAGTCGCCGTTGTGCAAAAAATAAATCTATTGGATAAAGTGGTGCTGGCTTACCTGGGCGGCATCACCATGCTGGTCGGCGCCATTCTGGCTTATTTCGCCGGATTGGATCAGGCGGAAATGTTGCAGCAATCGGCCTTGGTCAGTCACGTGATTCTGTTCAGTCTAGTGATTTCCTTTATCGCTGCCGCCGCATACAAACAACTGAATGCTTATGAGTTGTTCGTCGAAGGTGCCAAGCACGGTTTTCAGACCGCAATCAGCATAATTCCCTATCTGGTGGCGATGTTGGTTGGCTTCGGAGTGTTTCGGGCCAGCGGCGCATTGGAATTAATCACCGACGGGGTGAGGTTGCTGGTCAACTATTGTGGCATCGACAACCGCTTCATCGATGGTCTGCCTACCGCCTTGATGAAGCCATTCAGCGGCAGCGGCGCGCGGGCGATGATGATAGACACCATGCAGACGCACGGCGCCGATTCGTTCGCCGGCCGGCTGGCATCTGTGGTGCAAGGCAGCACAGAGACGACCTTTTATGTATTAGCGGTATACTTCGGCGCGGTCGGGATCACCAACATCCGCCATGCCGCCGCCTGCGGCATCATGGCCGATCTGGGCGGCATTATTACCGCTATTTTTGTGACTTACTGGTTTTTTGGTTAAACCATATTGATGGCAAATTATTTGATCATGTCGGGTTACGCTACGCTAACCCAACCTACATTGTTTTATATTTCATGCAAATCCATTTAAAGACTCTGGGCTGCCGCCTCAACGAAGCCGAACTGGAAACCTGGGCGCAAGCCTTTCAAGCCTCCGGCCACAGCATTACTCGCAACATTAATGATGCGCAATTGGTGGTACTTAACTCCTGTGCGGTAACCCAGGACGCCGTGAAAAAATCCAAGCAATCTATCCGCCGCATCCATCGAGACAATCCACAGGCCAAGCTGGTGGTCAGTGGTTGCTATGCGACATTGAACGAATCCGAAGCCGCACAATTGATGGGCGTGGATTTGATCGTCAGTAACAAGGATAAAAATCAACTGGTGGAAAAAACTCTGGCCGAATTGAACATGGACAGCATGCCGGCCATGTCGACCGAACCCGGCGAAGTGTCGCTGTTCAGCCGCGGACGGCAGAGGGCCTTCGTCAAGGTACAGGATGGCTGCCGCTACCGCTGCACCTTCTGCATCGTCACCGTCGCCCGCGGCGAAGAGCGCAGCCGCCCCATTCAGAACGTCCTCGATGAAATCAACGCGCTGCACAGCCAAGGCATTAACGAGGCCATCATTACCGGCGTACATCTGGGCGGCTACGGCAGCGACATCGCCAGCAATTTGGTGGAATTGATTACCGAAATACTCGATAAAACCCGGATTCCGCGCCTGCGCCTCGGCTCACTGGAACCCTGGGAATTACCGGACGGTTTTTTCGAATTGTTCAAAAATCCCAGACTGATGCCGCATCTGCATCTGCCCTTGCAAAGCGGTAGCGACAGCGTGTTAAAACGCATGGCCAGACGCTGCAAGACCGAGGAATTCAGCCAGATCATCAAACTGGCCAGAACCACGATTCCACATTTCAACATCACCACCGACATCATCGTTGGCTTTCCCGGCGAAACCGAACAGGAATGGCAGGAAAGCATTGATTACATTAGAACCATCGGCTTCAGCCACATTCATATTTTCAGCTATTCGCCGCGTGCCGGCACCGCTGCCGCTGTGTTCCCCAATCCGGTCAGCCAAGAACTCAAGAAACAGCGCAGCAAGCAATTGCATGAATTGGCGGAAACTATGAAACAGGCATTTATCGCAGAAAACATTAGTACTCAAGTCTATGTGCTATGGGAAGGACATACAGAAATACTCAGCAACGGCAATATTCGCTATTTCGGCTATACGCCGAATTATTTACGGGTTAGCTGCGATGTAACGCAGGAGATACAGCTAGAAAACAAAATTACCCTAGTTGAACTAATTAAAGCGGATGGGGATTTTATCGGCGCGCGGTTAGCCCAATAAAAAAGCCGCAAAGCAAACTGCTTTGCGGCCTTATCGTAGGCTTGATAGCTCAATTAATACGGATTGAGATCCAACGGACCATGGCCGCCCTCTTTCATCTCATCGAGTTTTAATACATCTTCATCCGACACATTGCCATCGTGAATCAGGTAATTACGTCTGGAAAGATAGGCATTTTTGAAGAACTCATAACGATCGAGCGCTGCTTCGCTGGCGACTTTTTCCATACCCAGCAGATCGGAACGCGCATCAATGACCTTCAATGCGCCCGGACCAACCGAGGCGGCCGCCCCGACCCAGCTCGGGTTTAGATAAATACCAGCGTAGGTGAAAGGATTCATCGCAGCATCTCCTAGCAATCCAAATACACCACGCGGCGAACTAGGGCCGAAAAATGGCAGCACCAGATAAGGACCGGTCGGCATCCCCCAATAACCCAAGGTTTGGTCAAAGTCTTCATTGTGCTTAGGCAAATCGATCATTGTACCGACATCGATCAGACCCGCTACACCAGCCGTAGTATTCACCAAAAAGCGAGCACCATCTTGACCAGATTGAACAAATTTACCTTGCAAAACATCGTTAGTACAGACTCCGATGTCGTCGATATTACTAAAAAAATTGGTCACAGCTTGATCGGCAAAATCAGGCATCGCCCAATCGTAGCCTTTGGCAACCGGTTTCATGACATAATCATCAACACCATCGTTGAACGATTGCACACCCCTATTCCAACTTTCCCAAGGGTCTTTAGGATCGCTACCATGGGTTGTAGCGCAACCGCTTAATACAGCCAGGAGCCCTACGATCAGCCAACCTCTTTTCCCGTCTTGCATAACCATCACCTCATTAATTGAATATTGTTTAAACCTATCCAAAACTCACGTAACATACCATACAATCGACTTTTCTAGCCATATCCGCAACTCAATGGAAATCACCTTCAACCCCTTAGGTAATCGTTTTAGAGGTTACCTGCCAGTTATTATCGACATCGAAACTGCTGGCTTTAACGCCAAAAAAAATCCACTTTTAGAAATTGCTGCGGTCATCGTAGAGCCTGATCAAGATGGCTTGCTACGCATCACCGAAAAACACCATAGCAATATTATTCCGTTTAAAAACTCCGAACTAGATGAAGCGGCATTAAAATTTACCGGCATCGATCCTTATCATCCCTTCCGAATGGCTGTCGAAGAAAAGGACGCGTTAACTAAACTATTTACCCCGATTAAAGCCGCTGTCAAACGAAACGAATGCAAACGGGCGATTTTGGTCGGCCATAATCCAGCATTCGACATCAATTTTCTGAATGCTGCGATCGATAGGACCAACTATAAAAGAAGCCCATTTCACCCTTTCAGCAGCTTCGACACTGCCACACTAGGTGGCTTGGTATATGGGCAAACTGTATTAGCTAAAATTGCCCAGGCCGCTGGTTTAACTTGGGATAACGAGAAAGCGCATTCAGCGCTTTACGATGCCGAGCAAACCGCAGAGCTATTTTGTTTAATTATCAACCGCTGGAAAAAATTAAGCGAGTCAGAATCTATAGAAATGGGGATCTAGAACACAAAAACTGAATGTCAAAGAACGACATTCAATTATCAATTTCTGATTGAAATTTGAAGCTCTTTCAGCAAGCTGCACCGCCATTAGAGCAAAAAAAAAGCCCAGCTATCACTAGCTGGGCTTTAGTGTTAAGAGCTTGGCGATGACCTACTTTCACATGGCAACCTGCCACACTATCATCGGCGCTAAGCGGTTTCACTTCCGAGTTCGGGATGGGATCGGGTGGTTCACGCTCGCTATGTTCACCAAGCAAACTGGTTGGGCTGGATGGTTATCCAACCGTCATGCAACAGGTTAGGTTTAGCCTCATTGGGCTTTGTGCCTTTAGGCTTTTCGCGCGCACGTTCACTTTTGAGGGGTGTTCGCTGCGGCTTTTGCCTTTGACCTGTCTTTCATGGAAATCTGTATCGAGTTTGTCGTTCTCAGTTGCTTATCAGCTGGTCAACTGCTACCCAAACGCATTGGGTGTTATATGGTCAAGCCTCACGGGCAATTAGTACACGTTAGCTTCACACATTACTGCGCTTCCACACCGTGCCTATCAACGTCGTAGTCTCCGACGGCCCTTCAGGGGACTTATAGTCCCAGTGAGATCTCATCTTGGGAGGGGCTTCCCGCTTAGATGCTTTCAGCGGTTATCCTGTCCGAACGTGGCTACCCGGCAATGCCATTGGCATGACAACCGGAACACCAGAGGTTCGTCCACTTCGGTCCTCTCGTACTAGAAGCAGCTTCCCTCAAATCTCAAACGCCCACGGCAGATAGGGACCGAACTGTCTCACGACGTTCTGAACCCAGCTCGCGTACCACTTTAAATGGCGAACAGCCATACCCTTGGGACCTGCTTCAGCCCCAGGATGTGATGAGCCGACATCGAGGTGCCAAACACCGCCGTCGATATGAACTCTTGGGCGGTATCAGCCTGTTATCCCCGGCGTACCTTTTATCCGTTGAGCGATGGCCCTTCCATACAGAACCACCGGATCACTAAGACCTACTTTCGTACCTGCTCGACTTGTCCGTCTCGCAGTCAAGCACCCTTATGCCTTTGCACTCATTGCCTGATTTCCGACCAGGCTGAGGGTACCTTCGTGCTCCTCCGTTACTCTTTAGGAGGAGACCGCCCCAGTCAAACTACCCACCAGACACTGTCCCTAACCCGGATAACGGGTCGAGGTTAGAACTCCAAACATACCAGGGTGGTATTTCAAGGTTGGCTCCACGAGAACTGGCGTTCCCGCTTCAAAGCCTCCCACCTATCCTACACAAGTAGGTTCAAAGTCCAGTGTCAAGCTATAGTAAAGGTGCACGGGGTCTTTCCGTCTAGCCGCGGGTACACTGCATCTTCACAGCGATTTCAATTTCACTGAGTCCCAGGTGGAGACAGTGTGGCCATCGTTACGCCATTCGTGCAGGTCGGAACTTACCCGACAAGGAATTTCGCTACCTTAGGACCGTTATAGTTACGGCCGCCGTTTACTGGGGCTTCGATCAAGAGCTTCTCCGAAGATAACCCCATCAATTAACCTTCCAGCACCGGGCAGGCGTCACACCCTATACGTCCACTTTCGTGTTTGCAGAGTGCTATGTTTTTGCTAAACAGTCGCAGCCACCGATTTTTTGCAACCCTCTTTCGCTCCAAGAGCAAGTCTCTTCACGACATGAGGGCATACCTTCTCCCGAAGTTACGGTATCATTTTGCCTAGTTCCTTCACCTGGGTTCTCTCAAGCGCCTTAGAATTTTCATCCCACCCACCTGTGTCGGTTTAGGGTACGGCCACTAGTAACCTGAAGCTTAGAGGTTTTTCCTGGAAGCAGGGCATCTATCACTTCGCTGTTCTTTCGAACCGCTCGTCATCACGTCTCGGCATAGAGCACCCCGGATTTGCCTAAGATGCATGCCTACCTGCTTAAACGGCCACTTCCAACCGACCGCTGATATAGCCTTCTCCGTCACCCCATCGCAGTTACTACTGGTACAGGAATATTAACCTGTTTTCCATCGACTACGCTTTTCAGCCTCGCCTTAGGTGCCGACTAACCCTGCGTCGATTAACGTTGCGCAGGAAACCTTGGGTTTTCGGCGAGGGGGTTTTTCACCCCCTTTATCGTTACTTATGTCAGCATTCGCACTTCCGATACCTCCAGCACACTTCTCAATGCACCTTCGCAGGCGTACGGAACGCTCCTCTACCACTCACACTTACGTGTAAATCCGTAGCTTCGGTACTATGCTTAGCCCCGGTAAATCTTCCGCGCAGACCGACTCGACCAGTGAGCTATTACGCTTTCTTTAAAGGATGGCTGCTTCTAAGCCAACCTCCTGGCTGTCTGTGCCTTTCCACATCGTTTCCCACTGAGCATAGATTTGGGGACCTTAGCTGACGGTCTGGGCTGTTTCCCTTTTCACGACGGACCTTATCACCCGCCGTGTGTCTCCCGTGCTGGCACTTGCTGGTATTCGGAGTTTGCATCGGGTTGGTAAGTCGGGATGACCCCCTAGCCGAAACAGTGCTCTACCCCCAGCAGTGATACACGAGGCGCTACCTAAATAGCTTTCGAGGAGAACCAGCTATCTCCGAGCTTGATTAGCCTTTCACTCCGATCCACAGCTCATCCCCGTCTTTTTCAACAGACGTGGGTTCGGCCCTCCAGTTAGTATTACCCAACCTTCAGCCTGGCCATGGATAGATCGCCCGGTTTCGGGTCTACACCTTGCGACTAAACGCCCTATTAAGACTCGCTTTCGCTACGCCTCCCCTATTCGGTTAAGCTTGCCACAAAATGTAAGTCGCTGACCCATTATACAAAAGGTACGCAGTCACCCCACGAAGGGGCTCCCACTGCTTGTACGCATACGGTTTCAGGTTCTATTTCACTCCGCTCTCCGCGGTTCTTTTCGCCTTTCCCTCACGGTACTAGTTCACTATCGGTCAGTAAGGAGTATTTAGCCTTGGAGGATGGTCCCCCCATATTCAGTCAAAGTTTCACGTGCTCCGACCTACTCGATTTCACTAAAAACAGGTTTTCGTGTACGGGGCTATCACCCTGTATCGCCGGACTTTCCAGACCGTTCCACTAACCTAATTCTAGCTTAAGGGCTAGTCCCCGTTCGCTCGCCACTACTTAGGGAATCTCGGTTGATTTCTTTTCCTCCGGGTACTTAGATGTTTCAGTTCTCCGGGTTCGCTTCAGTGAGCTATGTATTCACTCAAAGATGACCAACTTATGTTGGCCGGGTTTCCCCATTCAGAGATCTCCGGATCAAAGGCTGTTTGCCGCCTCCCCGAAGCTTATCGCAGGCTACCACGTCTTTCATCGCCTCTTACTGCCTAGGCATTCACCGTATGCGCTTATTCACTTGACCATATAACCCGAATACGTCTGCTTTCACTCGGCCTTGGAGGTTAATCCTGAGCTTTACTAGGCTTTCTATTTAAGTTATTTGTCAGCTGACATTTTCGCTGATTTTTTCTGCTTGAGAACGACATGCCGTTTACTTCTTGTCTTTATCTTTCGATAATGACGCGTTATAAACCGCAACTCGTTTCAGTTTCGATCATTGCTGATCGTTACTATAGTTACAGATTTCCATATTGTTAAAGAGCTATTGGTACGAATACCAATGCTATAAAGTCTTTATCTTTACCTTAAAGATAAAACCCTATAGCGCTGATGTTCTGACACCTCTCATCGACGACACTTTTCACACTCACCGCTCAACCGATGTTGGCTTGATGGTGGAGCCAGGGAGGATCGAACTCCCGACCTCCTGCGTGCAAGGCAGGCGCTCTCCCAGCTGAGCTATGGCCCCGAATAGACTAAAGACTTTCGCCTTTTTTCGTTAGTTGGTGGGTCTGGGAGGAGTTGAACCTCCGACCTCACCCTTATCAGGGGTGCGCTCTAACCAACTGAGCTACAGACCCAGGTGCGTCTTTCAATCGAAATAATTTGTTGTGAGTACGTATGACAGTTGCTCTGTCTTTGTAAGGAGGTGATCCAGCCCCAGGTTCCCCTAGGGCTACCTTGTTACGACTTCACCCCAGTCATGAATCACAAAGTGGTAAGCGCCCTCCCGAAGGTTAAACTACCTACTTCTTTTGCAACCCACTCCCATGGTGTGACGGGCGGTGTGTACAAGGCCCGGGAACGTATTCACCGCGGCATTCTGATCCGCGATTACTAGCGATTCCGACTTCACGCAGTCGAGTTGCAGACTACGATCCGGACTGGGACCGGCTTTCTGGGATTAGCTTACTCTCGCGAGTTCGCAGCCCTCTGTACCGGCCATTGTAGCACGTGTGTAGCCCTACCCATAAGGGCCATGATGACTTGACGTCGTCCCCACCTTCCTCCGGTTTATCACCGGCAGTCTCCCTAGAGTTCCCGCCATTACGCGCTGGCAACTAAGGATAAGGGTTGCGCTCGTTACGGGACTTAACCCAACATTTCACAACACGAGCTGACGACAGCCATGCAGCACCTGTCTCAGAGTTCCCGAAGGCACTCCGCTATCTCTAACAGATTCTCTGGATGTCAAGGGTAGGTAAGGTTCTTCGCGTTGCATCGAATTAAACCACATGCTCCACCGCTTGTGCGGGCCCCCGTCAATTCATTTGAGTTTTAGCCTTGCGGCCGTACTCCCCAGGCGGTCAACTTAATACGTTAGCTCCACTACTAAGTTCTTTAAGAACCCAACAGTTAGTTGACATCGTTTACGGCGTGGACTACCAGGGTATCTAATCCTGTTTGCTACCCACGCTTTCGTACCTCAGCGTCAGTTTTAGTCCAGAGAGCCGCCTTCGCCACTGGTGTTCCTTCAGATCTCTACGCATTTCACCGCTACACCTGAAATTCCACTCTCCTCTACTAAACTCTAGTGACCCAGTATCAAATGCAGTTCCCAGGTTAAGCCCAGGGCTTTCACATCTGACTTAAATCACCGCCTACGCACGCTTTACGCCCAGTAATTCCGATTAACGCTTGCACCCTCCGTATTACCGCGGCTGCTGGCACGGAGTTAGCCGGTGCTTCTTGTATAGGTAATGTCAGTCTACCGGGTATTAGCCGATAGGTATTCCTTCCTATTGAAAGTGCTTTACAACCCTCAGGCCTTCTTCACACACGCGGTATTGCTGGATCAGGCTTTCGCCCATTGTCCAATATTCCCCACTGCTGCCTCCCGTAGGAGTCTGGGCCGTGTCTCAGTCCCAGTGTGGCTGATCATCCTCTCAGACCAGCTATGGATCGTCGCCTTGGTAGGCCTTTACCCTACCAACTAGCTAATCCAACATAGGCTCATCTATTAGCGCGAGGTCCGAAGAGCCCCCGCTTTCCCCCGTAGGGCGTATGCGGTATTAGCGTGAGTTTCCCCACGTTGTCCCCCACTAATAGGCAGATTCCTATGCATTACTCACCCGTCCGCCACTCGTCAGCGCCCGAAGGCCTGCTACCGTTCGACTTGCATGTGTTAAGCATACCGCCAGCGTTCAATCTGAGCCATGATCAAACTCTTCAGTTTAATTTTAACTTGTTACTAAATAAGATTAGTAACCAATCTTGGCTCGACTACAGAACATCTTTTCTTGCGAATTGACGTGGTTTTCTGTGTCGACTATTTCTATACAGAACATAGCCATCACACATACCCACACAAATTATTTCGATTTAGTTTGTTAAAGAGCCAGGGCATTTCGCCCTGTTGAGCCGACATATTCTACAGCGTTTTCAGTGTTTGTCAAATTTATTTTTAAGTCATTTCAAAAAACCGAAACACCAAAAAACAAAACCAACCTAAACACCACCAACCCACCGAACCCAGTCGACCGCTTCACCGTCAAAACCAACCTGCCTGAGCAGTGAAGAGCCGCTCATTATACATCCCACTCACACCAAGTCAAGCATTAATTCTATCCGCGCGAACTTCACGCCTTTCGTGAGCGCGGATGTAACGCCAGCTTATTGCTGTTTAAACTGGCCCTGATGTTCGACAAACCATTGATATGTCCGCGCAAGCCCATCTTTCAACCCGATTTTTGGCTGCCACCCCAGAGACTTGAGCTTTGATATATTCATGAGTTTTCGTGGAGTACCATCCGGTTTACTGCTATCCCAACTAATTTGCCCTTGATAACCGACAACACATTGAATAGTCTTAGCTAATTCTCGAACGGTTACATCGTCGCCCGTTCCTACATTTAGATGCGACAACATGGGTGTAGTACAAGATTGATACTGTTCTTTATCCAGAGCCATCACATGCAGACAAGCCGCAGCCATGTCATCGACATGCAGAAACTCGCGCATGGCATTACCGGTTCCCCACACGCTGACGGTTGCCAAATCACTGACCTTGGCATCGTAAAACTTTCTGATCAACGCCGGGATAACGTGACTGTTTTCTAAATGAAAATTATCGTTTTCTCCATACAAATTGGTCGGCATCACCGAGCGATAATCCGTGCCATATTGCCGATTATAGGATTCGCACAACTTGATTCCGGTAATCTTGGCTATTGCATATGGCTCGTTAGTGGACTCCAAAATACCCGTCAACAACGCCTCTTCCGCCATCGGCTGTTCGGCGAACTTCGGATAAATACAAGAACTACCCAAAAACAAAAGCTGTTTACAACCAATCTGCCATGCTTGATGAACCACATTGGCTTCCATCATCAGGTTTTGATAGATAAATTCGGCGGGATATTCATTGTTGGCATGAATACCGCCTACTTTGGCAGCAGCAAGAATTACCTGATTCGGACGCTCCTGCTCCATGAATTGCCTTACAGCCACTTGGTCAGTCAAATCTAATTCGGCATGGGCACGGACCACAATGTTTTGATAACCGGCTTCAATCAATTGCCGATAAATCGCCGAACCAACCATACCCCGATGGCCTGCCAGATAAATTTTATCTTGCTTATCGATCATGCTGTTACTCCCGACTGACCGCCACGTTGTAACCTTGTTTTTTCAGCAAAGCATGTTTCTGCGCTTGTTCAAGATCGTAAGCAACCATTTCGGCCACCATTTCCTGCAAGGTAATCTGCGGCACCCAACCTAATTTGTTTTTAGCATTGCTCGGATCCCCCAACAAGGTCTCCACTTCGGCAGGTCTAAAATAGCGCGGATCAATGGCGACAATATTTTGACCGACCGACATACTGGGTGCCTTGTCGCCTGCAATTGCGTCTACGTAGCCTTTTTCCTCAACACCCGAACCTTCCCAGCGAATGCTCACCCCAAGCTCTTCAGCTGACATTTCGATAAACTGCCTTACCGAATACTGTACACCGGTAGCAATGACAAAATCCTCCGGCTTTTCTTGTTGCAGCATCATCCATTGCATGCGCACATAATCCTTGGCATGCCCCCAATCCCTGAGCGAATCCATATTACCCATGTAAAGACATTTATCCAAACCGATAGCGATATTACTTAGTCCGCGAGTGATTTTACGTGTTACGAAAGTTTCGCCTCGGCGCGGCGATTCGTGATTGAACAAAATACCGTTACACGCATACATCCCATACGCTTCACGATAATTAACGGTGATCCAATAAGCGTAAAGCTTGGCGACCGCGTAGGGCGAGCGAGGATAAAACGGCGTAGTCTCTTTTTGCGGGATTTCTTGAACTAAGCCATACAACTCCGAAGTCGACGCCTGGTAAAAACGTGTGGTTTTTTCCATACCGAGAAAACGAATGGCCTCCAAAAGCCGTAATGTACCCATGGCATCAACGTCTGCGGTATATTCCGGGGATTCGAACGATACAGCAACATGGCTCATCGCACCCAAGTTGTAGACTTCATCCGGACGGATTTCGCTGAGAATACGGGTCAGATTTGAACTATCGGTCAAATCGCCATAATGCAGAAAAAACTGCGGATCCTTGATATGCGGGTCTTGATAGATATGATCAACGCGCTCGGTATTAAATAAGGACGAACGCCGTTTGATGCCATGTACTTCATAGCCTTTTTCCAATAGGAATTCCGCAAGATACGATCCATCTTGGCCGGTTATCCCTGTGATCAACGCTTTCTTTCTGCTCATTATCGCTCCGTTTCTATTGAGTTACATTCAACACAAAATCTATTAAACATCGGTAAACAATCAATTGCGCCGACATCATATTCCGCTAACCGGGTACCACCGAATATCCGACCGGAACAATGGTTTTACCCGGTAAATATGCCGGCAGCTCCGGTAGAAAATCTTTCAAGAATACCTGCAAGCGCCGGTCGGCAACGGTAATATCTTCAACCTTATCAACTGGCGTAACTAGCCTAATCAATGCACCATCAGTACGATTCATGGCAATGGCATCGTAAAACAAATACCATTTCACCATATATTCATTGGTGATCATCCGGCCACGCTGCTGAAACCAAAAATACACCAACTGCCGGCTTTCGCCTTTCTGGATAATCGCCCGATTGACACGCAACGCCTGACCTTCCAATTGCATATCAGGGAACTCGCGCTGCTCGAAACTAGTGATCTGCCAACCGTCCCCAGGAATACAACTACGCGGCGAATGCACAACTGCGCCTTTACGTTGCGACTGGTAATACGCACTGTAAAAATTAACATTACTATGAGTTTCTGACTGTGTGAAATTGACAATCACATAATCGGTCAATTTCAGTTCATCCAAATAGTATTGCGTCAGATAATCATTGCGCCCCTGCCAACTACCCAGGTGGGTAGGAAAATTCAAAAAGGCCTTGCGCTCGGGCACAATATCCTCCCGCCCTTTAAAAATCTCGGAAGCGCCGGCGCCGAAACCAAGCAGAAGCAATACCGCAAACACGGATTTATTCAAAATCGCCGCAGGGACATCACGCGACACGGGATGACTCCATTCTTCAGGAATCTGCACCAACTCGCTCATCGCCAGCTTCCGGCCGCCGATCCAGCTGAAAATCCACATTTCAACAAACAGCAGCACCATACACAACAGGAAAACTGCCCATCCTTCGAAATCGTGCAGGAAGCCTTCCGCCATCTCGGTGCCCCAATTATCGACCAGCACACCGATCACGCCGATCCGAAAACTATTCATGAAAATAGTCAGCGGCATAGACGATAAGAAAATCAACAACTTCTGCCAGAACGGTCCTTTAAACAAATAGGCGCACAAAAACGCCAAACTAGCCAATGGAAACAGGTAGCGCAAACCGCTGCAAGCATCGACCACCTGTAATTTGTAGTTACCCAAATCGATAACATTGCCTTCCAGGTAAACCATGATGTCGCAAGCTCGGATAAACTCCACTCCCAGCCAGGACGAAATCAATTGCAGTTTTGAAGAAAGATTATTCAATATGAACGACGGGAAAGGCACCATGAAGATCAAAAACAACAAGGGAATCGCCCCGACCCGCAAACCGTGCATACCAAATGCGCTGGCAAACAGACCTGTTAAAACGATCAAAAAGGCATATTGCTCCATGGTTTTTATCGTTGCCAATCCACCTAAAACGAATAATATCAGCCCCAAACCGACAATCGCCAAACCGGGAAGCGAAGCCTTAAATCCCGGCACCAAAGCCAATTCGCCACGGCGCATCCATAACAGATAGGCTGTAATAATGGGTATGAAAAAGCCATGGCTATATTCCTCGACATTGGTCCATGTCGTCGCCATTTCTACCAGACTATCTCTGAATACCACACATAGCAGCACTAAGGCCGCGCCCCATAAAGACCAGATGCCGGTCGCTTTCGTATTCTCTGTATTCATTCCGTGTCGAAAATAAGAATTGATGATTAAAATTTGCCCTATGCCATCGGGCCTTTTACCCTGTGTCGATACATTACCCAATCTCTTGCACTTTCCTCGACCGGCCGATTTTAATCGTATTAAAACCAATCGGCCTGCCGAGCATATCTAAACCATTATCCCTAGCCTATATGAAAGTCAGGTTACACAAACCCATCTAACCTAAGCGTCGGGATCGACCGTAAAAATCGGATTGCTTTTATCTTCTTCATTCAATTTAGCTTTCTCTTCCGGATAAATATGCCAAAAAGACTGATCGATAGCCCCGTCGGTATAGCTGTTTTTGCGATCATGGGTAAACGGGCACCACCAGTTTTCCACCACTTTCACCAAATAAGCATGCCATTCGAACAAACCGACACTAACAGGACAATACCAGGTGCAATTCAAAATCCAGAATAATTTCGATTGCGCCATGCTGAATTTAAACGATCCGTCCATGGTAATTTGATTTTTCAAGTCATAACGATGACTGGCCCTGGCCGGCAGAAAATCGCCCCAAGTTTTGACGTTCTGGGCGCCGACCAATTTCAGACTGAAATAAGTCAAATAAGCGCTGGTAATCACAAACGGCAAGGTCAAAATCGGCAAATAGATAAACAGCAAGCCGATAGCTCTCGATATAACCGGCATCTGTTTATGATGACAGCCAATATTGACGCGGTCTGCACAAGATTCGCAGGCTTTCATGTTGGTTTCTCCTCTGGAGTCGTTATTATTATTTGCTCGCTATTGAGCAGTTGAAAAATGCTACGACAACCTTCGCAGCAGAATTTTTTTTGGCCTGACGTGGTATTGAGCTCAAAACCGGCAATAAATACCGGTTGCCCACATAGACCGCACTTCGGCTTGCTTTCCACCCGGTTTCCTTATAACCGACTGGAAACAGCACAGAAAAAGGTTTTCAAGTAATCGGTCTCCGGCAACGCGGGATGAATCGGGTGATCCGGCCCTTGACTACCGCTGCCGAAAAACACCAAGTGCCTATCGATATGGCGTGCTGAAGAACGCAAAATCTCGTGCAGATTGTCCCTACTCAAATGATGCGAACAGGAGGCCGATACCAAAATCCCGTTATTGGACAAGACCTGTAGTGCGAGATGATTCAGACGGCGATAGGCTTCGTAACCGGCTTTGAAATCTTTTTTGCGTTTAATCAACGCTGGCGGATCGAGTACGATCGCGTCGTAATGTTGCTGCTGTTCCCTCGCCTGCTTCAGAAATTCGAACACATCGCTACGCACGAATTGCATCTTATCTTGCACTCGATTCAGTTCGGCGCTACCAGCCGCCAACGCCAACGCGCTTTCCGAGCTATCGACGCAACAAACTTCAGCTGCCCCTGCTACTGCGGCGGGGATACCCCAAGCCCCGGCATAGCTGAATAAATCCAGCACTTTTAAACCACGGGACCATTGCGCAAATTGCGCTCTGCTGTTGCGGTGATCGTAAAACCAACCGGTTTTCTGGCCATCGGCAACATTGACCATGAAACGCACGTTATTTTCTTCAATCAGCAACTGCTCGGGTAGCGTGCCGTGCACCAATTCCGGCTCCTGCGAAAGGTTTTCCAATTGCCGCTGACTGTTATCGTTTTTCAGCAAAATCGCGGTCGGCACCAGAATATCCAACAGCACCTTAACCAATACATCCTTATGTCTTTCCATACCGGCCGTGGTAATTTGCACAGAAAGCACGGTTCCGAACCGGTCTATCACCAAGCCCGGCAGACCATCGCTCTCGCCAAACACCAAGCGATAATAAGGCTTGTCGAACAGGCGTTCGCGCAAGGCCAGAGCTTGAGTCAATCGCGCTGTAAAAAAGCTTTCACCAATTTTGACGTTCGTTTTACGCGTCAATAAACGAGCGCAAATCAAGGCATTAGGGTTCAGATAAGCCACACCCAAGGCCTTGCCACCGGCATCATGCACGACGACTAAATCGCCGGCCATAAATTGATCTAGCGGGCTACGCTGACTATCAACCTCATTGCTGAATACCCACAAATGGCCTTGCCGAAGACGTTTGTCCTCATTTTTTTTCAGAAAAAGTTCCGGGTAGCTCATGATGCCCTAGAGTAAAGTAAAGGTATAACCGCCAACAATAGTGGCGGGTGCAACGATGGCCAAACGGATTTCGGCGATTTGGTCCGCCGCCAATTTACTTGGGCCTACTAAATACTGTTGTGCGGAAAACACGCGCTCGGCTAAAGGCTGGCCATTAAAACTCAACAATGTTAACTTCAAATCAGGGGCCGCTTGGGTAAACAAGGCTTGATTGCTGATCGCCGCGGTAAATAGATAACTGTGATCTGCCTGAATTTGCAGATCGCTATGAAAAACCGCCAGCTCATCAAGATTTCGATAAATCGGCAACCGACAAGGAATAGCTGCGCAGACCGCATCCAAGCCGGCTTTGAGCTGCGGCTGCATGATTAAGCGCAGCCCCTCGAAATAGATTATTTGTGCCACCAACAGTAACGACATCGTCACACTTGCCGCCAGCCAAGCCGCCGGAATCTGCTGCCGGGTTCCGGCGCTTTGGTGCTGGCCAGGCAAATCCTCGGCTAATTCGCTGTATTCGTGCTCGCTTAGGAAACGCAAACTATCAAACTGTTCGCCGCATGCCGAACAGATCAACAATCCACGCCGACTTCGCAATTGTTCAATGGTCAGTTCGTGTTGCTTAGCGCAGTGTGGACAGCGGCTGTACA
This sequence comes from Methylomonas montana, assembly GCF_030490285.1. NCBI lineage: Bacteria > Pseudomonadati > Pseudomonadota > Gammaproteobacteria > Methylococcales > Methylococcaceae > Methylomonas > Methylomonas montana. The sequence goes on from NZ_CP129884.1 coordinate 3,275,712, forward strand.
TCCATTCAACCGGGCTTATACGCATCCAATCGGCACCAGTCTTCCTGACTAACCGGGTCGGCCACTATTAAGCCCTGCTCCCGATAAGCCGCTGCCACCGAATCGGCCTGCTCGTTCAAAATCCCCGACAAAATCAATTGTCCACCAGGCTTCACCAGCACCGCAATCGTTGCCGCCAGCTCAATTAATGGTTTAGCAAGAATATTAGCAAGCACCAGATCCGCTTCAAATACCGTAAATTGTTCGGGAAGATAATAGTCTAGCCGTGCTTGCACCTTGTTTTTTTCGGCATTGTATTGACTGGCGGTCAAAGCTTGCGGATCGATATCAATGGCGTGCGCATGCTTGGCACCCAGTAATAGCGCCGCCACGGCCAGAATACCCGAGCCGCAACCGTAATCGATCAAGACCTTGTCTTTAATCTCGTTACTGGCTAACCACTCCAAACATAGCGCCGTGGTCGGATGTGTGCCGGTACCAAAAGCCAAGCCCGGATCCAAGGTCATGCAAACAGTGCCTGGCTCATGTTGTTCCTGGCCGCTGGGACAAATCCACAAGCGGTCGGCAAATTTCATTGCCTGAAAATGCTCCATCCACGCCCGCTCCCAAGCCTGATCCTGCAAAACTTCGGCCGACCATTCCTGCAAGGACTGTCCGATAAACTGATTGAACAACAAGGTATGCACGATATCGGGATCGGTATCGAGCTCGAATAGCGCAGTCACCCTAGTGCGGGTCCAAATTTTGGTTTGATCGATGGCCGGCTCGTAAACCGGCTCATCTTCGGCATCGCTATAGGTCACCGAAACCGCACCTAATTCGCTAAAAAACTCCGAAATATCGGGAGCGGTGGTTTCGTCAGTGATGACGGATAGTTGATGCCATGCCATAAGTATGAAGAGTTGGTGCCGGGAGGCGTCGTGCATTTGATACAGCCCCTCCCGCGCAGATTAATGAATACCCAATTTCTTTTCCAGATAATGGATATTTTGCCCGCCTTGGGCGAATGCGGCGTCGGCCATAATGCTTTGCTGCAAGGGGATATTGGTTTTTATGCCGTCTATCACCATTTCGCTCAGCGCCGTTCTCATCCGTGCAATGGCACTAGCTCTGTCATCGCCATGGGCAATCAATTTCCCTATCATCGAATCGTAATACGGCGGCACCTTATAGCCGTTGTAGATATGCGTTTCGCAGCGAATACCTGGGCCGCCCGGCATATGAAACTGATCGATCACCCCTGGGCTAGGCATGAAGGTTTTCGGATCTTCCGCATTCAAACGGCATTCGATCGCATGCCCGGTAAACGTCACCTGCTCTTGCGTGATCGATAAAGGCTCGCCGGCAGCGATGCGCAACTGTTCCTTGACGATATCGAAGCCGGTAATCATCTCTGTCACTGGATGCTCAACCTGAACACGCGTGTTCATTTCGATGAAATAAAACTGGCCTTTCTCGTAGAGGAACTCAAACGTACCGGCACCCAGATAACCGATCTCCCGGCAAGCCAGCGCGCAACGTTCGCCCATCTGTTTGCGTTGTTCCTCGGTAATACCCGGCGCCGGGGCTTCTTCAACCACTTTTTGATGGCGGCGCTGCATGGAGCAATCGCGCTCTCCCAGATGTATCGCGTTGCCGAATGAGTCGGCCAATACCTGAAATTCGATATGGCGTGGATCTTCCAGAAATTTTTCCATATACACGGTGCTATTGCCGAACGCAGTACCCGCTTCGGCTTTAGTCATCGCAATTGCATTCAGCAACGCGCTTTCGGTATGTACGGTGCGCATGCCGCGGCCACCACCGCCACCAGCGGCCTTGATAATGACCGGATAGCCGATTTCTCTAGCCATTTTCAGATTAGTTTCTTCATCCTCGCCCAAAGGGTCGCCATTGCCCGGCACGCAAGGAATACCGGCGGCCTGCATGGCTTTTTTCGCAGCAATTTTATCGCCCATCATCCGGATCGTTTCGGGCCTTGGGCCGATGAACACGAAACCACTTTGGCTGACTTTTTCGGAAAAATCGGCGTTTTCAGATAAAAACCCATAGCCGGGATGGATGGCTTCGGCATCGGTGACTTCCGCCGCGCTGATAATCGCCGGGATATTCAAATAGCTGCCGGCAGATGCGGCAGGTCCGATACAGACTGCTTCGTCGGCCAGCCGTACGTGTTTCAGGTCGCGGTCCGCTTCTGAATAAACAGCCACGGTTTTTATGCCCAATTCGCGGCAAGCCCGCAAAATGCGCAATGCAATCTCGCCGCGATTGGCGATGACAATTTTCTCAAACATAAGCCCAGCCCCTTTGTCGGTTATTCGATGATGAACAAAGGTTGGCCATATTCGACCGGATGGCCGTTTTCAACCAGAATTTGTTTGATTTTGCCGCTTTTATCGGCTTCGATCTGATTGAGAATTTTCATCGCTTCAATAATGCACAAAGTTTGACCCGTGCTAACCGATTGACCTATCTCGACAAACGCCGCCGAACCGGGTGACGCAGAACGATAAAAAGTACCGACCATCGGCGACTTGACGACATGGCCGCTGATTTTTTCTTCGACTGGTACAACTGCTACCGGAGCAGCCGCAATTGACGCCTGACCAACGGCAACCGGCGCGGCGTATTGCACAGGCGCAGCTGCGGAATAACGACTGATTCTGACTGATTCTTCGCCTTCGCTAATCTCAATCTCAGCAATATCGGATTCCTCGATAAGATCAATCAGTTTTTTTATTTTTCTAATATCCATTGTTCTGAGTTCTCTCTATTAATATCTGATGAGCGGCTTGTAAAGCCAATTCGTAACCGTTCGCCCCCAATCCGCAGATAACGCCGACGGCGATATCCGAAAAATACGAATGTCTTCTAAAAGGCTCACGGGCATGCACGTTCGATAAATGTACTTCTATGAATGCAATCTTGGTTGCCAGCAAGGCATCGCGAATTGCCACGCTGGTATGAGTAAATGCGGCAGGATTGATGATGATGAAATCGACGCCCTGCCGATAGGCTTGATGAATTTGTTCAATAATTTCATGCTCGGCGTTGCTTTGCAGGAAAGTCAGTTGATGGCCGAGACTTGCGGCCAACTGCTCCAACCCCTGCTGAATGCTTTGCAATGTCTTATTACCGTATAACCCCGGCTCTCGAACACCTAACAGATTTAAATTGGGTCCATTGAGAACAGTGAACTTTGCCATGCCGGTGCTGAACAAAAATAAGCTAAATAAAAAGGAATTCTGCCTAATTTGTAGGTTTTTGTCCAGATAAACCGTTTTTCACCTCATTAGCCATCGTTTTACCGGTTTTTCAGTTATTTTGTCGTCAACAACGGCTCCACGACTTCCAGAATTTTCTGTCGTGTCAGCTCGCCGAGCTGACGATGCACAATCTGACCTTGTTGATTGACGATGACAGTGAACGGCACGGTGTTGATGACGTTACCCAATTGTTGAGCCAACATCGTCGCCCCCTCCCCGCCAATCAATACCGGGTAATTGATATTGATGCGCTTTAGATAGTCCTGCACCGGCTGTTTATCTTCAATAGCGATGCCAATAAATTGCACACCTTTATCTTTATATTCGCCCTGAAGCTTGATGAATTCGGGAATTTCCTTCAAACACGGCGGACACCAGGTTGCCCAGAAATTGATAATCAATATTTTGCCGTGCCATTGCTCGACCGATTGCGGCTTATCCGCTAGATCCGGCAAACTGAAATTCAACGGTGCGACAGCTTGGCTGGCTTCGCCACTGGCAAGGTATTGACGCGCAAAAAGACCGGCCGCCAACGCGGCAACGGCGATCAATATCACGATTAGTATTTTTCGATTCATAATTGCTGCAAGGTTTTTAAAAAAGTGGCGGCATCCTGATAGCCGATGACGCGTTGCGCGGCCCGCTCTCTGCCGTCCGCCCCCCAAAAGATGATGCCAGGCGGCCCAATCAGATCGAAGCGTTTTAGCAGCGCTTTATCGGCCTCGTTATTGGCCGTGACGTCTGCCTGCAACACTACGAAATTAGCCAACTGTTGTTTTACCCGCGCATCGGTGAAGGTATAAGCCTCCATTTCCTTGCAGGAAATGCACCACTCGGCATAGAAATCCAGCATCACCGATTTCCCATTCGCCGCTGCTTGTTCGATTCGTTGTTCCAATTCCTGCACAGACGCCACGCGTTGAAAATCGAGACCCTGGACCGGCTTCGCTTCAGCACTCAAACTCATACCCTGTAGCGGTTGCAACGGATTGCTGTTGCCGGCACTGATTCCGATCAACTGCAATATTCCGAATACCAACATTATAATGCCAAGGCCTTTCCACAACTTACGCCAGCCGGATGCCGCTTCGGGCAAGGGATCGATCGCACCGAGAAAAATCGCCGGAACGACCAACAGCAAGGCCCACAAAAACATCGTCACCGCAGGCGGCAGGATGCGCGACAGCATCCACACCGCCACCACCAGCATCACCACACCGAACACGGCTTTGGTGGAATTCAGCCAAGCCCCTGCTTTAGGCAGTAGTTTTCCGGCCGAGGCTCCCAACAACAACAGCGGCACACCCATGCCTAGGCCCATCGAAAACAACGCCGAGCCACCCAGCGCCACATCGCCGGTCTGGCCGATATAAATCAATGCGGCCGCCAATGGCGCCGCCACGCACGGACCGACGATCAGAGACGATAAGGCACCCATGATGCCCGCTCCCCAATACGAGCCATCTCGATGCTTGTCGCTGGAGTTATGTAACAAGGCTTGCAACGATTTCGGTACTTCCAGTTGATAAAAGCCAAACATCGACAACGATAACAATACAAACAATCCGGAAAAAACCGCAATCACCCAAGGTGCTTGAAAGGTGGCTTGTAGATTACTGCCGAACAAGGCCGCCAAAATACCAAACACCGTGTACATTAAGGCCGACGCGAACACGTAACTCAAGGACAACAAAAAGGCTTTGCGGGTACCAATCCGATCGCCGTGACCAACGATGATGCCGGATAGGATTGGAATCATCGGAAACACGCAGGGCGTAAAAGCCAGCAACAACCCAAATCCAAAAAAACTGAATAGCGTCAACGCTAAACTGTCGCTGCGCAAAGCCTTGACGATTCTGTCCTGCTCCGACAATTCCGTGGCTGCAGCTACCGGCTTGGCCGGCAAAATATCTGCTTGCGGCAAATCCAGACTCACTTCGGATTGCATGGGGGGATAGCAAACACCCCGGTCGGCGCAACCTTGGAATTTTGCCAGCAACTTGATGGTTTCGGCGGCCGTACTATCGCGTAATAGTGGAATATCGACGCTGATCTGATTACGGTAGATTTGCACCTGCCCAAACTCGGCATCGTGATAAGCGGCGCCTTCCGGAAGCTGCAATGGCGTCAGGCGCGTCTGCGTGCCCCCCACGAGCTTTACCGCCAGTTTATCCTTGTAAAGATAATAACCTTCTGCGATTTGCCAATTGGCTTGCACGGTATAGGGGTCTTTCAGCGTCGCCAAAAACTGGAAAGCTTGTTCGGGCGGCAACAATTCGCTGGAAAACAAGCCGGGCGTCAAACCCTTCAGACCTTTGACGAACTGCGTGAGCGCACCGCTATTCTCGACCGGTTGTGCGGCCGGCAACGCTACATCCAACACCACCTTCTGAGGCGGATAGCAAACGCCGGCATCGGCGCAGCCCTGATATTTAACCAACAGTTTTAATTGCGACTCATGGTTTTGATTAATCAGCGGCAACACCACCGTCAACGCATTGCGGTATACCACCACTTCGCCCAACGCTGGGTCGTGCTCGGCGCTACCTGCCGGCATATCGGCCTGACCCAGTTGAATCGACTCGGTTTGAGATTGGAATTTAGTCTTATCACGATACAGGTGATAGCCTTCAGCAATCTGCCAGTTAAGTTCGACTGTATCGACGCTTGCCGCAGAAGCCGTTAGTTTAAACGCCTGCTCCGGCGGCAAAAAATCCTGACTGTCCAGCGCCATCGCGCTGCGAAAAAAAACGGCCAGCAGACACAACAAAATCAGTCGATGGCAAGGCATGAGTCTATCCATTTCAAATAATCCAAGGAGCCGCGCTCGATCGCGACCGCAATAATTTCCGGGAGTTGGTAAGGATGCAGGCTTTGCAGAGTGGCCTCAATAGCCGCATAGCGGTCCTGATGACTTTTGATGAGCAGCAAATGTTCCTGAGTAATTTCAACTTTGCCCTGCCATTCGTATACCGAACGTATACCCGGCATAATATTCACGCAGGCCGCCAACTTCTCGTTGATTAACGCACCTGCCAGTTTATCGGCGGTTTCGGCGTCCGGACAGGTACAAAGAATCAATTGATGCATGGCGATATTATCCTGGAATTTGGGCGAAGATGCTCTTAGTATTAGCCGCTTTTTCCCGCAAACGAGTCAGCCATGAAAACCATGCAAGTTCTATTTATCGCTTTTTTGATCGTTCCGTTTGTAGAAATCTATGTGTTATTGCAAGTGGGCGGAATGATCGGTGCTTTTCCGACCATTTTCTTGGTGGTACTTACCGCCGCGCTGGGCGCCTGGCTGTTGCGCCGCCAAGGCTTTGCCACCTGGCAACGTTTCCAGACCGCGCTGGCGCAAGGCGGAATTCCAGCTTATGAAATGATCGAAGGGCCTATTTTGCTGGTTGGCGGCGCTTTATTGCTAACACCGGGATTTTTTACCGATTTGCTGGGATTCGCCTGCCTGATACCGGCGCTACGCAGAAGAATTGCCATGTACATAATCGAGCAACATTTGCTCAAGACTCAGATTGGCTCGGTATTCAAGCAATCGCGCACCGATCAGACCATCATCGAAGGCGAATATAAGAAAGAAGACTAGCAACACCCCTTATTAATCCGAATCCGCGCCGGAGCTAAGATTCGGATTTACATTGAGTTTTTATTGACCGTCAGTCACATTGCTACCCAGGGTGTTCTTATCGAAACCGGAGTAAGCCGGACACCAGCCGACATAACTGGTGGCCACCAAGACCAGACCCACCACCAACATCAAAATGCTGGCGGTAAACAACGAAACGGCCAGCAACACCACACCCGAAACCATGCGGACTTTTTTATCTTTATCGCCGATGTTGTGTTCAAACTTGATCAAACGTTTATAATCGAAGCTCATTTCCAATCCTCTCTGTGTTGTATTTATTAGTCCTGACGCAAGGCTTTCCCTTAAAAGGCAAGCAAATATACACAGCTCTTCAAAATCTGCAAGTTATAAAAAATGGATGTCTCTTCTATCATTGCCTCATTGAACGACGACCAACGTCTGGCCGTTTCCGCCCCGATGCAAGCCATGCTGGTACTGGCCGGCGCCGGTAGCGGCAAAACCCGCGTACTGGTGCATCGCATCGCCTGGCACATCCAGGTCAACCATATTTCGCCCTACAACATTCTGGCAGTGACGTTTACCAATAAAGCTGCCAACGAAATGCGCAACCGCATCGAGGACTTACTCAAGACCTCAGCCCGCGCCATGTGGATCGGCACGTTTCATGGACTGGCCCATCGTTTACTGCGGCAACACGCCAAACAAGCCAAACTACCGGACACGTTTCAAGTGATGGACAGCGACGATCAACTACGGATCATCAAACGGCTGATCAAAAACCTGAATCTGGACGACAGCAAGTGGCCACCGAAACAGGCGCAATGGTTTATCAACGCCCAAAAAGACGAGGGCATCCGCGCCAAGCACCTGCAAGACAGCGGTGACTTTTATAACCGGCAGATGCGGCAGATTTACCTGGCTTACGAAGAGGTTTGCGAGCGTTCCGGACTGGTCGATTTTGCCGAACTGCTGCTGCGAGCTCACGAATTGCTGCGCGATAACGCAGATTTGCTGGCGTTTTACCGCGAGCGCTTCCAACAGGTGCATGTCGACGAATTTCAAGACACCAACACTATTCAATACGCGTGGCTTAGGCTGCTCACCGAAGGCAACAACAATCTGTTCGTGGTCGGCGACGACGACCAATCGATTTACGGCTGGCGGGGCGCCAAAATCGAAAATATCTTCAATTTCCAAAAGCACTATCCGGAGCACGGCATCGTCCGCCTGGAACAAAACTATCGCTCCAGCGGCCACATTTTAAAGGCCGCCAACACCTTGATCGCTAACAACGACAACCGGATGGGCAAGGAACTGTGGACCGACGCCGGCGAAGGCCATGCCATTTCCTTGTATTCGGCATTTAACGAGCAAGACGAAGCCTATTTCGTCGTCGAGAAAATCCGGCAATGGGTCAGAGATGGCGGCTTGCGTAGCGACACCGCGATACTGTACCGCTCCAATGCCCAATCCCGCCAGTTCGAAGAACGCTTGATGACCACTGCCACACCTTATCGGGTTTACGGCGGCCTGCGCTTTTTCGAGCGGATGGAAATCAAAAACGCCCTCGCCTATCTGCGCCTGTCCACCAATCCGCACGACGATCCCTCCTTCGAACGCGTAGTCAATACGCCGACGCGCGGCATCGGCGCCAAAACACTGGACGACATGCGTATCCTGGCCCGCCAACTACAGCTCTCGCTGTGGCAGGCAGCTTTGGCGATGTTGGAACAAAACCAGTTACCGGCCCGCGCCGCCAATGCCTTGCGCGGCTTCTTAAATCTGATTGTCGCACTCGGCGAAACCACTAAAGATTTGAGTCTGCATGAAACAGTCAAACAAATCGTCGAAACCAGCGGGCTGATCGAGCTTTATAAAAAAGAAAAACAAGACAAAGGCGAAGCTCGGGTGGAAAACCTGGAAGAGCTGGTTAACGCCGCCAGGCTATTCGATTACGACAGCGAAAACGCCGAAAACATGGGCGAACTGGACATGTTTTTAGCGCATGCGGCATTGGAAGCTGGAGAAATGCAAGGCGAAGTCGACGAAGACTGTGTACAACTGATGACGCTGCATTCCGCCAAGGGCCTGGAATTCAAGCTGGTGTTTTTAGTGGGATTGGAAGAAGGCCTATTCCCTTCTCAACAAGCGTTGGACGATGCCGGCCGCTTGCAGGAAGAACGCCGGCTTTGCTACGTCGGCATTACCCGCGCCATGCAACAGCTGTATTTGACGCACGCGGAGTCAAGGCGCCTTTACGGCAAGGACAGTTATCCACGCGCCTCGCGGTTTTTGCGAGAACTGCCGCAGGAGTCGATTCAGGAAATCAGGTTACGCGCCAATGTCAGCAGACCGGCCGCCAATAGCGCACCGCAAACCAAAAGTCTGGGCAGCAAGGGCACTTACAAACTGGGCCAGCCTGTCAGGCACGAGAAATTTGGCGAAGGTGTGGTATTGCAAATGGAAGGCGAAGGCGAGCAGGAACGGGTGCAGATCAATTTCCGCAACGCCGGCATCAAATGGCTGATGCTGGCATATGCCAAGTTGGAGACGGTTTAATCATTGACCACGAAGACACCGAGCACTCCGGGCTTCTTCACACCTTGCCGTCCGAATGCTCAATAGTCATCTAGGGTTGTCAATCAGCAGAAACATAGCCATATTACGCCGGATGCTTACCTTTACACAATAACCGCTAGTGCGCCCGCGTAGGTGGGCTGCGGGCTTCCAAAAAACCGCAAATGTGACCACAGGTATATTAGTGATGCTCGTTTATCTAAGGTTATTACCTCTTTTGCTTGCGATACGAATACCTGCAAATCCAATAACCATCAAGAAAAGAACGCTTGGTTCAGGAACGGAAGGTGTAATATTTTCAGTTGAACCAAAGGTGCCTTGGAAGTTATCGATGATGTATCTGGGAGCCTGGTTTTGAGAAAAGTCAAATGTTGCATAGGATGCAATTCCAGAAAAACTTAGGCTGACAAGTCCTTCAGGGAAGCTACTAGGATTTGTTCCATTTGGCAATGTAAAATCTGAGAGAACATTGGTTGTTGCTAGCAATAGATTTGATGCGTCAAAAACATTAAAAGTAACGCCATCAACCAATCCAGTGCCTAAAAGCATTGCAAAACCAAATTGAAATGTATTTACAGCGCCATTCAGAAAATCAACTCGTAAATCTGGATTTAGTGAGGTAGTGCCTTCAAGGCCAGGCTCATTAATGTAGGATTGATTCGGACCCGGCCCAGCGGTATTGAACCCAGAAGGATCTGTGGTTGAAAAAATGACATCATTTATTGAGTCACCATCACCATCAAAACTAAAGCTAGTAGCCCCTGAAATAGCATTGTCAAATGCAATTGTTGCGGCATTAGCTGTCTGTGTTGTAACGATAAGTAGTAATATTTGAAGAGTTTTATTTAACATATTTTTTCCTCTTTTAAGTAAGTAGTTCAAAGTGTTTTCAGAACAGTAGGGCGAGCCACTATCATTCTTAATATCAATAAGAAATATTTATACCAATATTGGGTCTGTATTTAATCTCAACCAGTTAACAACCAATTCAATTCACATTGCGTAAAAAAAGACTGGTACTAAATACTAGCATAACAACTGATTACCCGCCATTCTCCAGAACGACTGTAAAGTTTTTCGACGATAGTGTGCCGAATCACCATTTTGGCTAAAGATAAGCTTTCATACAAAATGAACTTGGTATTTTGAACCAAAAGGAAATAGGGAGGGGGCAGATCACATTTTTTCTTCGGGTCCCTTTCTTTAGGTACTTTCTTTTGGCGACGTAAAAGAAAGTATTTCGTCCGTCAGTGCGAAAACCGACTTTAAAAAACAGTCGTCCCGATAGCAACACGACAAACGGATGCAATAGCCAATTTCCGGGGTAACGTCCATTTGTTAAATCCCAGACACAAAAAGGGAAGTGTCGCTTGCGCAACACCTCCCTTTCAGATCAACCGACTTTTAAAACTTAATCTTCGGTCACGTTGATGACTTTCAGCGAATTGGTTCCGCCGCTGGCGCCGGTTAAATCGCCTTTGGTTCGAATCAATGCATCGCCCGCTTTCACTACACCACGCGCTTTCAAAGCCTTAATCAGGCTTTGAGTCACGCTGGCCGATTCCATCTTTTCCTTGGCAAACGGAATGGGGAACACTCCCTTGTACAGAGTCACTCGGCCCAAAGTACGCTCGCAACTGCTGAATGCAAAGATAGGGATATCGGAGCTGATTCTGGACATCCACAGCGGCGTAGAACCCGACTCGGTCAGCGAGGCAATACCGGCGATTTCGGTATGATTCGCCATGTACATCGCAGACATCGCGATAGCCTCGTCGATACGCGAGAAATTATCGGTCATCCGGTGCATGGACTTGGTCACGCTCGGTTGTTTTTCGGTCTCCAGACAGATGCGCACCATAGCTTGCACGGTTTTAACCGGATGCTTGCCAGAGGCGGTTTCCGCAGACAACATGATCGCGTCGGTGCCGTCGACGATGGCGTTGGCGACGTCGAACACTTCCGCACGGGTTGGGATCGGATTTTCGATCATCGATTCCATCATCTGAGTCGCGGTGATCACGGCCCGGTTCAACTCGCGTGAACGTTGGATCAGCAGTTTTTGCGCCGCCGGCAGGTTGGCATCGCCGATTTCCACACCCAAGTCGCCGCGCGCCACCATGATGGCGTCGGATGCCAGAATGATTTCGTCGATGACTTCCATCGCTTCCGCGCGTTCCACCTTCGCAACCAAGCCGGCATAACAACCTTGCGCTTCCAGCAGACTACGGGCTTCGTTCATGTCAGCCGCGGTACGTGGAAACGAAATCGCCACGTAATCGGCCTGAATCACCGCAATGGTTTTGATGTCTTCTTTGTCTTTATCCGTCAAAGCCGCCGCAGACAAGCCGCCGCCCAACAGGTTGATACCTTTGTTGTTGGACAAATCGCCACCCACCACGACTTTAGTGTTTACGCGGGTATTGTCGATGACATTAACCACATCCAACACCACCCGACCGTCATCCAGCAACAGGCGGGTACCCGGCTTGACTTCGCGCGCCAATGGCTCGTAGCTGATGCCCACTTGCGTGTTGTCGCCATCCAGTTTGCCTAGATTGATATCCAAGGCAAAATCCTGACCTTCTTCCAGCCAGACTTTGTTTTCTTTAAAGCGCTCGATACGGATTTTCGGACCTTGTAAATCGGCCAGAATACCGACGCGGCGCCCGGTTTGTTTGCTGATTGCTCTGACCCGGTTGGCGCGATCGATATGATCCTGCGCCGAGCCGTGCGAGAAATTCAAGCGGACAACATCGATACCGGCTTCGAACAAATCCTCGAGTACGCCGGGTTTGTCCGTGGCAGGTCCCAGCGTAGCTAGGATTTTGGTTCTACGTAACAGCATGTAATCCCTTTATTTGGCGTTGAATAATGCAACGGTAGTGTCAAGCATACGGTTTGAGAAACCCCATTCGTTATCGTACCAAGACAGCACTTTCACGAAGTTGCCGCCGGTCACTTTAGTCAAGGATGACTCGTAGATAGATGAATGTGGATTGTGATTGAAATCAGAAGACACCAATGGCTCGTCGTTGATTGCCAGGATACCTTTCAAGGAACCGGCAGCTGCTTCACGCAAAATGCCATCGATTTCTTCTTTTGTGGTGTTGCGTGAGGCCTGGAAGCACAAATCCACCACAGAAACATTGATGGTAGGTACGCGCATTGCAAAACCGTCCAGTTTGCCTTTCATTTCCGGCAATACCAAACCTACCGCGGCAGCGGCACCGGTTTTGGTGGGGATCATGGATTGAGTCGCGGAACGGGCACGGTGCAAGTCGCTGTGATACACGTCAGTCAACACCTGGTCGTTGGTGTATGAGTGGATAGTGGTCATCAAACCGTGATCCACACCAATGGTATCCATCAATGGTTTAACCAGTGGCGCCAAGCAGTTAGTGGTGCAAGACGCATTGGAGATAACGGTATCGGATGCTTTCAGGCTGGTGTGATTGACACCGTAAACCACGGTGGCGTCGACATCGGCACCGCCTGGCGCTGAGATAATGACTTTTTTCGCGCCGGCGGTAATGTGAGCAGAAGCTTTGGCTTTGCTGGTGAAGAAACCGGTACACTCGTGAACCACGTCGATACCCAGCTCAGCCCAAGGCAATTTAGCCGGATCTCTTTCAGCCAAAACACGGATTCTATCGCCATTGACCACAATGTAATCGCCGTCAACAGACACTTCGAAAGGGAATTTACCATGCACGGTATCGTATTTGGTCAAGTGTGCATTGGTTTTGGAATCGCCCAAATCGTTGATCGCGACGATCTGAATCTCGCTAGTGCGACCAGATTCGTACAAAGCGCGCAAGACATTGCGACCGATACGACCATAACCGTTAATTGCAACTTTAATTGCCATAGAGTTTTCTCCGGGATGAGTGTGAAAGACTTGCGTCGAGATGTGCCGAAAGCACCAAAAATAGACTGGATTGTAGCAAAAACCAGCATTCTACGTCTACCGTCGCCATACGCTTAAACCTGCCGAGCCGCTAATCGGTTGTCAACAATCATCGCCAACAGGACTTTCCTGACCACTTGCCGCCTATTTCCATCGGCTCGCCGAAAAATAGCGTGGCCCAACTACGGTACAATAAGCGCCTATCCAGATATATAGAGACACAAAATATGCAAATTCAATGGTATCCCGGCCATATGCACAAGGCCAGCAAGGAGATCAAGTACGCCTTGCCTGACATCGATTTGCTGATAGAAATCCTCGACGCCCGCATCCCATACAGCAGCCAAAACCCGATGCTGGCCGGTTTGCGCGGCGACAAACCCACCATCCGCGTGCTCAGCAAAACCGATTTGGCCGATCCCGACCTGACCCGAGAATGGCAAGCTTATTTGGAACGGGAACAAGCGGTGAAAACTTTGGCCGTCACCACGCAACAGCCGGAAAAAATCAAACAGATTATCGACTTGTGCGCCAAGATGCTGCCGGAGAAAACCGCAGCCAATAAGGTGATCCGTACCATGATCATGGGCATCCCCAATGTCGGCAAGTCCACCATCATCAATGTGCTGGCCGGCCGCACCATCGCCAAAACCGGCAACGAACCGGCCGTCACCAAGCAACAGCAGCGCATCAATCTGCCCAACAACATCGTGTTATCCGACACGCCCGGCGTGCTATGGCCGAATGTGGAAAATCGCCACAGCGGTTACCGGCTGGCGGTGACCGGCGCGATCAAGGATACCGCGTTTCAACATGACGACATTGCCCTGTACGCCCTGGAATACTTGACTAAAGCCTACCCGAGCCTGATCCAGCGACGTTATCAACTGGAAACCTTGCCCGGCGAAGCATTGAACTTGCTGCAAGCCATCGGCGCCAAGCGCGGTTGCTTGCGTAGCGGCGGTATAGTCGAACTGGACAAGGCCGCTAAATTGCTATTGAACGAACTCCGCGCCGGCACCTTGGGCCAAATCACACTGGAAACCCCGGAGATGATAGAAGCGGAAATGGTGGAACTGGCCACGATTCGCGAGGAAAAAGCGACCAGGAAAGTAGCGAGAAAGCGGCGTTAGGACGCCAGCAACATATTATCCAGCGCCTTTTTCGCCAGCGCCGCCTGCTCGGCAGGCACGGAGACTTGATTGACCACATGGCCCGCAGCCAGATTTTCCAGCACCCAGCACAAATGCTGCGGATCGGTGCGGAACATCGTCGAACACATGCTTAAGGTCGGCGCCATGAAATGTACACTTTTGCCTTGGGCTTTGCATTCCTGAGCCAGACGGTTGACCAGATTCAATTCGGTCGCCACCAGCCAACGGGTATTAGGGGCTGCCTCGCGGACTATTTTCAGAATCATCTCGGTGGAACCGATGTAATCCGATTTTTCACACACTTCAAAGCAGGCTTCTGGGTGGGAAATCACGATGGTTTCCGGGTGTTTTTCCTTGAACGCATCGATCTGCTCCGGCTGAAACGCCTGATGTACCGAACAATAGCCTTTCCATAGAATGATCTTGGCGTCGCGGATTTGCTGTTCAGTCAAGCCGCCCATGGGTTTGTTGAAATCCCATGTGACCATCTGTTCCAGCGGAATACCCATCCGATATCCGGTGTTGCGCCCCAGATGCTGATCGGGGAAGAACAGCACTTTTTCGCGTTTCGCGAAGCTCCAGTTCAGGATTTTCTCGGCATTCGACGAGGTGCAGACGATGCCGTCATGCTGGCCGCAAAACGCTTTCAAATCGGCGGCGGAGTTAATGTAAGTCACCGGCGTCACGGCGTTTTCCACGTCGATCACTGTCGCCAGCTCGTCCCAGCATTGCTGCACCTTCACTTTATTGGCCATATCGGCCATCGAGCATCCGGCAGCCATGTCCGGCAAAATGGCTATCTGCTCCGGACGCGACAGAATATCGGCCACCTCGGCCATGAAATGCACGCCACAAAACACGATGTATTCGGCTTCCGATTGCGCGGCTTCCCGCGACAGCTTCAGCGAATCGCCGTAAATGTCGGCATGTTTAAATACTTCATCACGTTGATAATGATGACCAAGCACGATGCAACGCTTGCCGAGCTTAGCCTTGGCCGCCGCGATGCGGGCATCGCATTCGGCATCATCCAGCAACGCATAATCGTGAATTGGTAAGGCGGTGGTAGTCATATTTAACCTAAAAACAAGATAAACAGCGGATTGTTAATCACGCAATCTCGAGAACGTAAATGCATAAAACAAAATCGGTCATGCGGCAGCCGGAGCCGGAAACCATGAAAAAGTTCCGAACCGCCTGCCAAATCGACATCTCTCGCGGACAAAACAATTAAATCGGGACTCTTCAGCCGATTTCAAGTCACAGATCCATGTCGGACAAAGTCCTGAAAGCGGCTTGTGAGTAATAGCTAAGTAGCCGGCACCTAAAAATTGGTAACTACCTGCGGGCTGGTGTCTGCATCGTAATCAACACCTTCCAGACCAAAACCGAACAGTTTCAGGAAATCGTCGCTGTAGGCTTGGTAATCGGTAATCTGCATCAGATTGTCCTCGGCAACCTGCGGCCAGATCGCTTCCACCTTGGCCTGTACCGCAGGATCCAATTCTTTCTCGTCGACGCGATACCGATTGGCCTGATCCAGTCGCGGCTGTTTGCTGTATAAACATTCGGTAAACAAGCGCTGGATTTGTTCGATGCAATGCTCGTTTGTGCCATTTTCCTTCATCACCTTGATCAAAATGGACAAGTACAAGGGCATCAACGGAATCGCCGAACTGGCTTGGGTCACCAAGGCTTTCAGCACAGCGACATGCGCGCCGCCATTTAAAGCTTGCAGACTATCATTGATAGCGAGCGCTGCGCGATCCAGATCTTCCTTGGCCTTGCCGATCGTCGCCTGACCGTAGATCGGCCAGGTCAATTTGTCGCCCAGATAGGTGTAGGCCACGGTTTGCACGCCATCCGCCAATAAATCGGCTTGTTTCAATGCGTCTATCCACAACTCCCAATCCTCGCCGCCCATCACTTTGACGGTGTTGGCGATTTCTTCGTCGGAAGCCGGCTCAAGCGTAATATCGTTGATTTTAAGGGTATCGGTATTCAAATTTTTCGAGGTGTGTGCATGACCGATGGGCTTTAACACCGAAGCATAGACCTGGCCAGTGACCGGGTCGGTACGGCGCGGTGACGCCAGACTGTACACCACCAAATCGACCTTACCCATGTCGCTTTTCAGCCGCTCGATGACCTGATTTTTCACCTCCGTGGAAAAAGCATCGCCATTGATGGTATAGGCATACAAGCCTTCGGCGGCAGCCGCTTCGTGAAATGCCGAAGTATTGTAATAACCGGCCGACGCAGTTTTATCTGTCGGCGGTTTTTCAAAGCAAACCCCCAAGCTACTCGCACCGCCCCCAAAGGCCGCGGTGATTCGCGAAGCCAGGCCATAGCCGGTCGAACAACCAATCACCAATACATTTTTAGGGCCGGCAATCCCGGTTTTTTCGGTTACGCTGCCTTGCGCTTTGGTATAGGCGATTTGCTCTTTCACGTGAGCCGCGCAACCTTGTGGATGGGCGTTGGTGCAAATGAAACCGCGAACTTTTGGCTTAATAATCATCGAGCAATCCTGTGATAAATCTAATTATTGTTGAGAGTAAATATGTCTCGCGAAGCGATGACAGATGATAAGCAGCGGCAAACAGCCTTTAATTCGGCTTGGCCCGCCGTTTAAATTAATATAAAGCGCGCTCAAGCAGACTCATTGCGCCAGCGCCGCTTTGGTTTTGCACATACTGCAACACCACCGGCACAAACTGGCTGACCATAGACGGACTCATCCCCAGCGACTGAAACGAGCCAGCCAAGGCCGCCAAGCCGCCGAGTTGGCCGCCCATCAAGGTTCCGGCCGCGCCGAGCAAGGCGGACGATTCCGATTGTGCAACCCGTTGCGGCACTGCCGACAGGTATTGATCCATGCCCGGCACACTATTGCCCAGCTGCGAAAAATCGCCTGGGTTCATGCGTTGCTGCGCCACCGAGAAGATCGAGCCTACCCCGCCCAAGGCCTGTTGCGGGCTGATGCCCAGTTGCCCGACCAGAATATTGACCAAACCCAGCTCGGCCGATACCCCAGCACCGTTAGCTAAGGGATTGGTCGAACCCGCCCCGTAATACGGCGCTGCTGGGGCGCTGCCAGCTTGCGGCATACCCAATGCGAATGTCTGTCCGGTATAGGGCTGCTGCGCCGCGCAACCGGCTATGCTTAACATCGCGCCGACTGCTGCAAAACTCATCAAATATTTCATATGCTTAATACTCCAGCTAAAAATCAATCTTGAAAACGCGCACAATCCAATCGCGGCAAACTAACGATTTGTCGGCACATCCGAGTTACGCGGACTTTAAATCCAAATACCTCACCGACACAATCGCATCGCTTAAAAACGCGCATCGCGAATTTCCCGCCGCTTTCCAATATAAATCCACAGGATTACGACTATGGTAGACATCGCTCCGGCAAACATTATCCGGAAACATCGGCTATTTTACCGAATTAAGTATAATCGCGGCTTTCGCCACATCATCGAAAGGGTAAAAAACATGCTGAATATTCAAAAAACTTTCGAAGATTACTATCTTCGATTACAGGCCCATCCCAAATATCTGCAAGTGATGACTTTGCCGCTATTGCAGCGCTGGGGCGTATTTATCGGCTTGTTCCTGGCATCGCAAATTCTGGTATTCGGCAGCCTTTATCTAATTTTCGACAAGGTGGTGGTGATCGGTTTTCTGGCGAGCGTATTGGCCGGCTTAGCCACCGGCATCGGCGCCTTACCGGCCTTATTTTTTAAAAACATTTCCGACCGGCTGTTTAATGGCTTATTGGGCGCGGCGGCCGGTGTAATGCTGGCGGCCACGGCATTTTCTTTACTGGTGCCCGGCATGGATTTCGGCGAACAAGTCTGGCCCGGCAAAGGCCTGTGGATCGTTTCGGCCGGCATGATGATCGGCGCGCTGTTTTTGCACTTTGCCGACAGCCGGTTGCCGCATTTGCATTTTGACACAGTTAGCGATCATTCCCTGGATTCGCTACAAAAAATCTCGCTATTTATCATCGCCATCACCATCCACAATTTTCCGGAAGGCATGTCGGTGGGTGTCAGTTTTGGTTCCGGCGACATGAAAAACGGCTTGGTGTTGTCGATTGCGATTGCCTTGCAAAACTTGCCGGAAGGTCTGGCGGTGGCCTTGCCGCTGGTCGGGTTGGGTTATAACAAATGGAAAGCAGTCGGCCTTGCCACCCTCACCGGCCTGGTAGAACCAGTCGGCGGTTTGCTGGGCATTACCATGGTCACGCTGTTTGCCTCGATATTGCCGATCGCGATGGGTTTTGCCGCCGGCGCGATGCTGTTCGTGATCAGCGAGGAAATTATCCCGGAAACTCACTCCAAAGGCCGTTCCAGAATCGCCACTTTTTCATTGATGATAGGCTTCATCATCATGATGATACTGGACAAGATATTGACTTAGAAACTCACAACAGGCGAAAGATAAAAGGTGAAAGTCTAAAACGCCTTCTACACTTTCATCTGCCATCTTTCGTCTACAACATCGCGTATGGACTCCCTGAACTCTCTGATCTCCCACCTAAACTCGCTACACTTATCCGAATTGCTGGCAACCGGCGGTACCAGCTTCGCGCTAATTGCTGCAGCGGAAATCGGCGATAAAAGCCAGCTGGTCTGCATGACCCTCGCCTCACGGCATCGGCCGACGCCGGTACTGTGGGGAGCAATCGCTGCCTTTGCCTTGTTAAATACCCTGGCGGTAGTGTTTGGCACGGCAATCGCCAACTGGCTGCCGGAGTATGTCGTAGCCGCCACAGTGGCATTGCTGTTTGCGGTATTTGGTTTACATGCCCTACTCAACCATGACGACGCTAGCGATGACGAAGAGATCGTGGAAAAAAGCGGTCACGGCATTTTTTTCACAACCTTCCTACTGATTACCGTTGCCGAATTCGGCGACAAAACTCAGCTGGCTGTCGTGGCTTTCAGCAGCACCGCACAGCCGCTGTCCGTTTGGCTAGGATCGACGCTGGCACTGGCGTTTACCTCGGCGTTGGGCGTTCTGGCCGGCCGCACCGTGCTGCAAAAAATTCCATTGTCGCTGCTGCATAAAGTCAGCGGACTATTTTTCCTGATTTTGTCGGGCGTGGCTGCTTACAAAGCTTACCAAAGCTTGCTTGCCGCCGGTTTATTGCCCCAGCTTCAAGTCTCCATCCTGCTTTGACGCAATCCATGACATTCTTCAATTACCGTTGGCGCGACCTGCCGGCGATAATCGCTCTGGCCGGACTCTATGCGTTGGTGGCCAAGATCGTGCTGAGTTATTTCGCGGAAACCGGCAATGTTACGTTGATATGGTTTTCCAGCGGACTGGGATTAGCGGCACTGATCTTACAGGGCCTCCGCTATTGGCCCGGCATCTTCATAGGCGCCCTGGCCGCCGGCTTGCTGGTGGACGATTCTTTTGGGCTGTCCACTGCAATCGCCACTGGCAATACGCTGGAATCGGTAACCGCCGCCTACTTACTAAAACGCAACCCGCATTTTTGCTTGGAGCTGACCCGTCCTCGCGATTTTATCTGGCTGAGTTTAACCGGCGCCGTTTGTTCATCAATCAGCGCAGCCATCGGACCTTGGGCTTTATATTGGGCGGGCTTCATACCCATGCCGGCCATGCCGCAAACGGTTTTGCACTGGTGGATGGCCGATGCCTTCGGCATTGTCACCGCCACGCCGATGTTACTGGTTTGGCACAACTGGCCAAGCCAATGGTTCGCCGAAAAACGGGGCATGGAAGCTTTACTGCTAATCTTACTCACCCTGTTTGTTGGTGAAGTGGTATTTCTCGAAACTTTCCAGTCGTTATTTGGAAAATTCGCGCGTGGTTATTGGATGTTTTTGTTCTCCATCTGGGCTGCCGTCCGCTTCAATCGCCACGGTGTGACCTTGATTGCCAGCTTAATCACCATCCAGGCTTTGCTTGGCGCCGCCCATCATCAGGGCTTCTTCGGCGACGACTACCAGAAAAGCGACTTGTTAAACCTTTGGTTTTATATCTTGGTGCTGTCCTGGACCGGAAACACGCTGGCGCTGGCGCTGCACAACCAGAAACTCATTACCCAAGGCCTGGCAGATAGCGAACGGCGCTTAAAAGCCATTATCGACGCCTCCCCGGTACCGCAAGCCGTTTATGACGTTCAAGGCAACATTACCCTGGTAAATCCTGCTTTCATCAACACCTTGGGATATACGCTGGCCGATATTCAAACGCTCGACGAATGGTGGCCGAAAGCGTATCCGGATCCTGCCTACCGTCAGCGGGTCATGGCCACTTGGCAAACCTTAGTGGACACCTGCCAGCAAACACAAACCTTCGAAACCATACAGGCCGACATCTGTTGTAAAAACGGCGAGATACGCACCGTGCGGGCCGGCTCGGTATCCTTGGGTGCATCCTATGTCGGTACTAATCTGGTCATTCTGTTCGATATTACCGAACAACTTAAATCCGACAAAGCGCTCGCCGAATCCAACCTGTTGCTACAAACCATTCTCGATACCCTACCGATTCGGGTGTTCTGGAAAGACAAACTTTCACGCTATCTGGGTTGTAACAGTTTGTTCGCCAGAGATGCCGGCAAAAATAACGCTGCCGAATTAGTCGGCCGCCGCGATGCCGAACTGGTCTGGCAAGCGCAAGCCAACCTCTATCAAGCCGACGATCTGAGCGTGATGGCCTCAGGCCAAGCTAAACTTAATTTCGAAGAGCCGCAAACCACACCTGCTGGCAGCACTATCTGGCTGCGCACCTCTAAACTGCCCTTGTATAACAGCGACCAGCAAATCATCGGCGTATTGGGCGTATACGACGACATCACCCAAAGCAAACTCGATCAGCAAAAGCTAGCGGAATCGATCTCACTACTACAGGCTACCTTAGAGGCGACCGCCGAAGGTATCCTGGTCGTCAACTTGCAAGGCCATATCAGAAGCTTCAATCGGCGTTTTCTGGATTTATGGCACATATCACACAGCCTAGTCCACGAAGGCGACGAAAGCGGTCAATTGCAATCCTTTGTCGTCGGCCAGATCAAACATCCCGAACAGTATTTGGACAGAATCTACGAACTTTATGCCCAACCGGCTCAAGAAAGCTACGACTTGATTGAATTCAACGACGGCAGGCTGATGGAGCGCTATTCGCGTCCACAACGCATCGGTGACGAGATTATTGGCCGGGTATGGAGTTTTAGTGATGTTACCGAACGCAGCCGGAATGAAGAAAAATTACGGTTGGCGGCACTCGTTTACCAAAACAGCAGCGAAGCAATGGTCGTCACCGACGCCGATAACACTATCCTCAGCATTAATCCGGCCTTTACCGCGATGACCGGCTATGAGGCTGAAGATGTGATTGGCAAAGATCCGCGCATTCTCAGTTCCGGCGAACATAGCACCGAATTTTACCGTGAGATGTGGCAGGCGATTAATGCCACCGGCACTTGGCGCGGCGAAATCAAAAATCGCCGCCGAGATGGCCGACTTTACGACGAAGAACTGACCATCAACACCATTTATAACGCCGATGGCACCGTGCAACGCCGGGTAGCGCTGTTTTCCGACATCACCCAGCGCAAACAATCCGAGGATCAAATCTGGCAACAAGCCAATTTCGACCCGTTGACCGGCTTACCCAACCGGCGCATGTTCCGCGATCGCCTGGAGCAGGAAATCAAAAAAGCGCACCGGATGGGGCAATTATTCGGCTTGCTGTTTATCGACCTGGACCGTTTCAAGGAAATCAACGATACGCTGGGCCATGAAATGGGCGATCTACTGCTCAAGGAAGCCGCCTGGCGTCTGAAAACCTGCGTACGCGAATCCGATACCGTGGCGCGACTGGGTGGCGACGAATTCACGGTTATTCTCAGCGAGCTGGATTGCGTCGAACATTCCGAACTGATTGCCAAAAACCTACTGCAAAAACTTAGCGCCCCTTTTAGTTTGGACGACGAGTTGGTTTATGTATCCGCCAGTATCGGCATTACCTTTTATCCCGACGACGGCAGCGAGTTGGGCCAATTGTTGAAGAATGCCGACCAAGCCATGTACGCCGCCAAAAATCAAGGCCGCAACAGCTACAGCTTCTTTACCAAAGCCTTGCAGGACGCATTGCAGGCGCGGGCCGCCCTGTTGAGCGATTTACGCATCGCGCTGGCGGATAATCAATTTACGCTCTGCTATCAGCCTATCG
This sequence comes from Methylomonas montana, assembly GCF_030490285.1. Lineage (NCBI taxonomy): Bacteria > Pseudomonadati > Pseudomonadota > Gammaproteobacteria > Methylococcales > Methylococcaceae > Methylomonas > Methylomonas montana. Next base: position 3,298,451 of record NZ_CP129884.1, read on the forward strand.
TCGATCTGCTAAACGGTGAAGTACATAAAGCCGAGGCCTTGCTACGCTGGCAACATCCCAGCCGCGGTTTGATCAGCCCCGCTGATTTTATACCGCTGGCGGAAGAAACCGGCCTGATCAATGAGATTGGTGATTGGGTATTTCAAACCGCGGCTAATCAGGTCGGCGCCTGGCGATCCGACATCCACGCCGAATTTCAAATCAGCGTCAATAAATCGCCGATCCAATTTCAAAACGCCAGCCACTCGCCCAACCATTGGTTTGAGTATCTAAAACAACTGGGTTTATCCGGACAAAGTATTGTGGTGGAAATTACCGAAGGCTTGCTGCTGGATGCCAATCTTGCGGTACACAATCATCTGATGGCTTTCCGCGACGCCGGCATGCAAGTGGCAATCGACGATTTCGGCACCGGCTACTCGGCATTGTCTTATCTAAAAAAATTCGACATCGACTACCTGAAGATCGATCAGTCCTTTGTGCAAAATTTATCAGCCGACTCCAGCGATTTTGCGCTCTGCGAAGCCATGATCGTCATGGCACATAAACTGGGATTAAAAGTCATTGCGGAAGGTGTGGAAACCCAGCAACAGTGCGACTTATTAACGTCAATTAACTGCGATTACGGACAAGGCTATCTGTTTGCCAAACCGCTGCCAGCCGAGCTATTCGAACAGCGATTCGGCAGGACGGGAAGCAGGGAATAGCAAGAAACTTTCGACCCACTACGCCCTCTCTCATCGTGACTAAGCCTTATTGATCACCACGGCGTCCGCTTTCAAACTCAAGGTATAGTCGCCTTGCAGCAAACCTTGTAACTCCCGTCCGACCATGTTGTAGCGCCAGCCCTGCAACAGCAGACAATCTTCATCGCCAAACAATAATTGTTCCAGATCCTTACGGGTCGCCAGGATGATAGGATTTAAGGAATTTTCCTCGGCGCGGATCCTGACCACCGCGCTCAATACATCCATTATCGCTTCGTGCTGTTGGGTCTTCTTGGCGGCTTGATCTTTTTCGGCCAAGGGTTTGGGCGGCCGTTGGCGGGCGCTGTCGATCAATTCGCAGATCACTTTGCCGTAACGGTTGACGGTACGGTCGTTAATATTGCGGATCTTGGCGAGTTCGGCCAGTGTCACCGGCTGCAATTTGCCGAGTTCCAGCAGCAAATCGTCTTGCAGCAGCCAGCTGCGCGGTTTATTTTCCTGCTGCGCGGTGCGCTCGCGCCATTCGGTCAGACTTTGCATGATAGACAATTGCTTGCCGGTCAGCTTGTTTTTACCCCGGATCTTCAACCAGGCGTTTTCCGGCGACAATTGGTACAGCTCCGGATTGTGCAATAAGGCAAAATCGCTTTCCAACCAGTTCAAGCGACCCAATTTATCCAACTGCTCGCACATTAGCTTGTAGATTTTGCACAGATAAATCACGTCATCGGCAGCATATTGGATTTGATCCTGGCTCAACGGCCGCTCCGACCAATCGGTGCGGGTATGCGCCTTGCTGAGATTGACGTTCAGAAAGCTGGATACCAGCATTGCATAACCCGGATTTTCCTGAAAACCCAGCAGCGGCGCGGCAATCTGGGTATCGAAAATCGGGGCGGGAATTCTGCCGGTAATCTGGTAAAAAATTTCCAGATCTTGGCGACAAGAATGCAACACTTTGACAATATTGGGATTGTAAATCGCCTCGAACAATGCGGATAAATCGGCAATCGCCAGGGGATCGACGCAAGCCACCCAGCCCGGCGCGGCAATTTGCAGCAAACAGAATTTGGGATAATAGGTTTTTTCGCGGAGGAATTCCGTATCCAGCGCGATCCAAGGCTCCTGACTGATTTGTTGGCAAAGGCTGGCAAGTTGATCGGGGCGGTCGATGTATTGAATGGTCATAGTCACTATGGCAAATAAACGGGACGGCCGCTAAACGGCCTGGCCGGCTATTTTACTCCGCCGACAACAGAATAACTTAAATATTGGCATCAGCGACCATGACGCTAGACGGGAAAATTTCCCTTTTAACTTCAAGCTATGGAGCGTAATCAACTGCTTGGTTACCATGCAGGGTTTGTTTTGTATTGACTCAGGTAAAGTTATGAAAAAAGTTGCGCTAGGTGTGCTGCCATGGTTCGGCATGCTACCGCTGGCCGAGGCCATTGCTGCGGAAGTCTCGAATAAACTGGATGAGGTTGAAGTCGTGGCGGTGACGCCCTTGCAATTTAGCGGCGTCGACATCAATAAAATCCCGGCCAATGTGCAAACCGTGTCGGCTGAGAAATTACAGGACGCCCAGGCGTTATCGCTGGCTGATTACATGAACCGTTACCTAGGCAGCGTCAATATCAACGACGCGCAAAACAATCCGCTACAACCGGATGTGCAATACCGCGGTTTTAGCGCATCGCCGCTGATGGGCGTACCTCAAGGCCTAGCGACCTATGTCAACGGCATCCGTTTCAACGAGCCGTTCGGCGATATGATCAACTGGGATTTAATCCCCAACGGCGCGATCGACAACATGAGTTTGCAGCCCGCCTCGAACCCGGCGTTTGGTTTGAACGCCTTGGGCGGCTCGATTAACATCAACACCAAGACCGGTTTCTCGGCGCCCGGCCATAGCTTCGAAGCGCAAGGCGGCTCATGGGACCGGCATTCCGAAGAAGTCACCAGCGGCTGGAACAACGGCACCTGGGGCTATTTTATGGATTTCAAATATTTCAACGAAAAAGGCTGGCGCGCCCATTCGCCCAGCGAAGCCAAGCAAGGCTTCGGCACTTTGAGCTGGCGCGGGGTGAAATCCAGCCTGGACTTGAGTATCGCCGGCACCGATAACACCTTGCGCGGCAATGGCGCCCTGCCCCAGGAAATGCTGGCATTCGGCCGCGACCAAGTGTTTACCCATCCCGATATCACCCGCAACCGGATGATGCTGGTATCGCTGGATGGCGATACCTGGTTGAACGATCATAATCAACTGTCAGGCACGATGTACTACCGCCGCAACAAGATCGGCACCTATAACGGCGACGGCAGTGAATTTGGCGCCTGCCTGGACGAAGGCGGCGGTGAAAATACTTTCTTGTGCCAGGAAACCGACGGCGAACTGGCCGATGAAGGACTCTTCGATTTGGCGGGTAACAATATCGCCAACGATCCTTCCGCAGTGGGCGGCACCATCAACACCTCCAGTACGCTGCAGCAATCGTTCGGTTTTGCCTTGCAAAACGCTTTCGACCACAAGATATTCGGCCGAGACAACCATTTAATAGGCGGCGCCAGTTTCGACCATGGCAACGCCCGTTATCAGGCCGACACCCAATTAGGCTCGCTAACTGCCGATCGCGGCGTCGCCGATGCCGGCGTGTTGCTGCAAGACGCCCATGTGCGCTTGACCACAGAAACCGACCACTACGGCCTGTTTCTGACCGACACCTTTTCTGTGACCGACAAACTGGATCTGACGGTATCCGGCCGATACAACCAGTCGCACATCAAACTGCGCGACCATGTCGGCAACGATCTGAACGGCTCTCACTCTTACGACCGTTTCAACCCGGCGGCGGGTTTGACCTATGCCTTCATGCCGGAATTGACGTTTTACGGTAACTACAGCGAATCGTCACGGGTGCCGACGCCGATGGAGCTGAGCTGCGCCAATCCTGACGATCCGTGCCGGCTGCCCAACGCCTTCGTGTCCGATCCGCCGTTGAAACAAGTGGTGGCTAATACTTTCGAAACCGGCGTGCGCGGCCGCTTGAAAAACCTGCTGCCTGGCTACATGGACTGGAATCTGGCTTTATTCCGTACCATCAACAATAACGACATCATCTTCAAGAGTACCGGCGGCGTCGGCAGCAATGTCGGTTATTTCGACAATGTCGGCTCGACGTTGCGGCAAGGCGTGGAAGCAGGGTTGTCGGGTAATTTTTACGAGCGCTGGCGCTGGTCGACGCATTACACTTATATCGACGCCAGCTTCGAAACCCCGTTTCTGGGCAGCAGCCCCAACAATCCCATGGCGGATGGCGATGGCAATATTCAGGTCCATGCCGGCGATAAAATTCCCGGCATCCCCGCCCATCAATTCAAGTTCAGCACCGATTTCGACATTGTCTCCGCCTGGACTTTAGGTATGGATATGAACTACAACAGTTCACAATATCTGCGCGGCGACGAAGCCAATCTGACCGCTAAGCTGCCGGGTTTCGTGGTGTTCAATTTACGCAGCGAATACCGTTTCAATAAAAACGTCGCGCTATTCGGACGAGTGACGAACTTGTTCGACCGCCAATACGCCAACTTCGGCACTTGGGGCAATACCGGCGATGTATTGGATGGCATGGGCTTACCGGGCGACCAACAAAGTCGTTTTGTCGGCGTCGGCGCGCCGCGCGCGGCCTGGATAGGTATTCGGCTAACGATGTAAGCCGGGTGAAACGCAGGAAACGGCTATCGGATTAGCCGTTTTCCTCGTTGCTTTGATGGCGCATTTGCCGGAATTTGTTCGGCTTTACGCGCTTGATATTCAATCGATGCGGCCCGACCGCCGCTTCAGTCAAGACTTGAAAAATATCCGCCGGCATGCCGTCCGGCAACTCCACCAAGGTGTAGGTATCGCGAATATCGATCCTGCCGATCCGGTTCTTGTCGACGCCGGATTCCTCGACCAATACCGCCTGAATATCGCCTAGACTAACCTGATGCTGACTACCGACCGCCAAGCGATAACGCACCATTTTATAGTGCGAATGCGGATTGCGACTGGGCGGAATCGCTGCCGGCTTGGGCTGTAGCTTGATGGATGGATAGAGATTGGGTTGGCTTAAATAAACCAGCGCAGCCGCGCAACTGAGCAAATCGATATTCAATTCGGCAGCGGTATGCTGAATCAAGTCGCGCTGCATAGTGAGATCTTCTTCTCTGACTATCCGCTGCAAGCGTCTTTTAAATTTGTCTTCTTTACGATTCTCGACCGAGACAGTATTCATATTCCCTTAGAGTCTGTCCAAGTCGATTTCCACATAAGCTTCGTCGCGCAAACGCCGCAACCATAACTCGGTTTCTTCCTCGATTTTGCGCTTGCGGATTTCTTCGCGGATTTTGTCTTTCTTGAATTGCTCGCTGTTATCCTGATTTTCCCGGCCCAATACCTGGATCATATGCCAGCCGAACTGAGTTTGTACCGGTTGACTAATCTCGTTAATCGCCAGCTTGTTCATCGCTTCCTCGAAAGGCGGCACTAAAGCCCCAGGACCTACCCAGTCCAGCGAACCACCGTTGATTGCCGAACCTTTGTCGTCGGAATGAGCGCGGGCCAAATTAGCAAAGTCGTCGCCATCGTTGATCCGCTCTCTGAGCGCCAACAAGCGTTTTTGGGCTTCGGCGTCGTCCACCAACTCATTGGTCTTGATCAGAATATGCCGAACCTTGGTTTTAGTAACGATATGCTGACCGGCACCCTCAGTTTCCAGCATCTTGATGATGTGAAAGCCGCTGGGACTGCGAATCGCTTCGGACACGTCGCCCTGATTCATTGTGGTGACGATTTCGGTGAACAGTGAAGGGATCTGGCCGATACCGCGCCAACCCAGATCGCCGCCCTTCAAGGCGTTGTCGTCGTCGGATACACTAACCGCGACTTGCTTGAAATCCTTGCCGCCGCGCAAATCGGCGATGACTTGATCGGCCTTGTCCTTGGCCTTTTGGATGGCCGAGGCGGAGGCCGCTTCTGATATGGCGATCAGAATATGCCCTAAATGATATTGAGAGCTGCTAAGGCCGGCCTTGCTTTGAGTTTCCATATAATGCAGTACTTCGGCATCGGTCACCTTGACCCGCGCTCCTATCTCCCGACCGCGCAATTGGTTGATGATAATTTCGTTGCGCAGATTATCCTCGAAGCTTTTGTAATCCATGCCTTGTTTGGCTAACTCGCTGCGAAACGCCTCGACCGACATGCCGTTGCGACTGGCGATGTCGCTAACCGAAGCGCTCAGCATTTCATCGCTGACCTGCACACCGGATTTGGCGGCCAATTGTCGTTGCAATTTGTCCACCACCATCCGTTCCAGCACTTGTTTGCGTAACACGAATTCGGGCGGCATCATCACATTATTACTGCTTAACTTGCTGGTTATCGCCGCCACTTCGTTGTTCAGCTCGCGTTCCAGAATCACGTCTTCTTCCACGACGGCAACGATTCTGTCCAATAGCTGGGCTCGGCATAGACCGGCATAGCCGCTCAGCAGCAAACAGAAAATCACTATCCCTTTTTTTATCATGCGTTGCTTACTCAAAATAGCTGGCTTTGCGATAGCCGTTCAGGTTGGTTTGCAGGAAGGTGTCGACATTATCGCCGAAACTGGACAGACCTTTCAGTTCCAACTGTACGAAAAAGGCAGTTTCCGGCTTGGTGCTCGGATCGACAAAAGCAATGGTGTTGGCACCGTTGATGAAGCGACGACCCAGAATACGGAAACGCCAACAGCAGTTTTCTTTTTCGAGACCGATGAAACTCTCGGTGGTTTTATCGAAATTCAAGGAGTATTGCCAGCGTCCGAAGCCATACCATTCGCCGAATAAGGGTAAACGGAACGACACATCGGTTTGGGAAATGGTTTGCAGGCTATCCAACGGGTTGCGGCGATACCGATAGCCTAAGTTAACAATTTCATTCGGTTGCCTACGATACTTCAAAGCCACTTGGCCTCTGGCAAAACCGTTATTTTCCGGATCCCATTGCGTGCCGGTCATATAAGACAAGTTTCGACTAAATTGTCCGCTGAGTTCACCGATAAAATTGGAGGTATTACTGGTTTCGATCGGCTGCCCCGGCATCGTTACGGTTCTATCCTGGAAATACATGATCTGCCCCAGGCTGACTTTCAAGGGCTCCAAGCCGGTATTCGAATCGATAAAACGCGAAGTAGCGGCCAAGGTAACCTGATTGGCATCCTGAATACGGTCCGCGCCGGCGAAGCGGTTTTCGCGGAACAAGCTGTAGAAGTTGGTATCGAACAGCGCGGTATCGAAGATGGGTATATTGCTCTGATCCTTGCGCGGAATGTACAGATAGAAAGCCTGCGGCTCCAAGGTATGCAGATACGGCGAACCGCCCAGATTCAAGTCTTTTTCGAACATCAGGCCGCTATTAACCGAGAAGATCGGCAAGGTACGGCTGATGCTGCTCGGTTGCCCGGCCAAAGTCTGGTTGCTTAATTGATATTGGGTATATTGCCCGGTAATTCTCGGAACGAAATAGCCGGCACTGCTTTCCAGCGGCACGCTGAGCGACGGGGCGATATTGAAACGCTGACCGTTGACCAAATCGCTGTGGTAGAAATGCGTAAACTCATTGGCCATCGACAGCGTGACCGGCATACTCTCGAAAGCATGTGCCAGATTCAGGGTGACCCTAGGCAGCATATCGTAAGGCAGCATCGCGTCGGTGATGGTTTTATCCACCGATTGATAATGGTAAACACCGGCGGTCATACCCACGCCGGTGCCGCCAATTGCTCCGCCATAATTGATTAAGGCGGTGCTGGGCAAATAACTGGAATTTTGGAAACCCAAGGCGTTGTTCAAATCGTTGAAATAGGTCTTGTCGGACACATAGTTTAAGTCCAGCAAAGAACTTAAACCCGGCAATAAACTGGTCTGATCTTTCCAGCTTGCAGAGTAACGGGCCTTGTTGAGCATTTGATCGTTAGGCATATATTCCGCTGCAAACGTACCTCTGGACATATCGGTCAGATAGCGGAATTTATTCCGTAATTGCTCGCCACGCTTACTCATGTAACGCGGTGTAACGATATCGTCGAAGTTGGGGGCAATATTCCAATAAAACGGCACGGAGACATCGAAACCGTTCCGTTGGGTGCTACCCCAAGTTGGAGCCAACAATCCGGACAAACGGCGGTTATCGGTCGGGAACGCAATGTATGGGGTGTACAGCACCGGCACCCCCTTGAATTCCAGCCAGGCGTTTTTCGCCGAACCTTGCCCAGTTTCGCGGTTGATTTTCATGCGCGACGCATGCACGATCCAGTCCTGATTACCCGGCGCGCAACTGGTGAAGGCGGCGTCGTTATAACGCGACAGGCTCTTGCTGTCGCGATAGACCACGTCCGCGCTACCGCGAAACGGCGCCTCGGCAACGATAAATTGGGCTTTTCTAAGCCGTGCTTCGTCTTTACCGAGGGTCAAAGAGGCTGTCTCACTGGAGAATGCCAATTGATCCTCGCTATATAACACGCTGCCTTGGGCGTCCAGGGTTTCGGCAACCGTATCATAACTAGCCTTATCGGCGATCAAATGCTGATCCGCGCGAACCATGTCGACGTTACCGGCAAAATTAAGCACTTCGCCTTCGAAGATTTCCGAGAAATCGGCGTTGATATCGGTGGTAGCGGCGTCGCGCACCTCCTGCGAAGTGGCTCTGATTTTGCGTTTCTTTTTGCCCCACACTTCGCAGCTTTGCCACGGATCCCGATCAAATTCGGCGCGTAGGGTTTGGAAATTCCGCTCTTGCTGACGGTCGAAGGTCGGTGTAAACCAATACGAGCTAGCCACTTCTCTGCCGGCATCGACCATCACTTGTGCCTCACCTTTCGGATCGGCACCGACCAAGTTGCAATTCCAGCCGCCCTTGTCGTCGCTGGTTTTACAAGTCCAGCCGGGAACCTTGCCGTCCGTGCTGGCCGTCTCGGTTTTACGCTCGACTCTTTCCAGTACCGGCTTTTGGTTTTCGGTGACTTTTACCCGCATTTTTTGCGGTTCGGCGACGGCTTTCTCGACCACCTTCTCAACCGCGTTTGCTTTTTCGGGCTCCGGCAGCGATTTAACGGCTTGCTGAACAGGCTCTGGTTTAACTAAAGCGGGTGGCTGAGCGATGGTTTCCGGCTGCTTCGGCACCGCTTCCGTCGGGGTGATCGGCTTGGCAGCTGGCGCTTGCACGGGCTCCTGCCCGTTTGGGGTTTGATTCAGACAGCTCCATTCGCCGTTTTTTGTTTGCTCACAGTTCCAGGCCGCATTATTGGCAGCTGAGGCAAGGCCCGTAAAAAACAATAATGCCGAAGAAATTGTATAAAACCGATAATTCATATTTTGGCGAATGCGGCTAAATTGACTTAGCGGAATGGAAATCGAATAAAATGCATACTGCTATTTTACCTTAGGTTGCTCCGCAATTAATAAAAATGTACGTTTCCAGTTCAGACCGTCGCCTGACGGAGCTCGTCGATTGGCTTAATAACGACCTGGCGCTTGATATTCAACAGCTTACACCGGCTTCCAGCGATGCCAGTTTCAGACGTTATTTTAGGGTTGCCCATCGGAGCGGCTGCCATATCGCGATGGATGCGCCACCGGAGCGGGAAAATACCGAGCCGTTTATCCGGATCGCCGCACTGTTGAAAGCCGCATACATTCATGTCCCCGACATCTATCAGCAAAATAGCCGGCAAGGATTTTTGTTACTGGAAGACTTGGGCTCGACCAGCTTTCTCGACGAACTGCGGCAAGACACCGCCGAAATGCTCTATAGCCAAGCCCTGAACAGCTTACTCAAACTACAGACCAGCGTCGACACGCGCGGCTGCGGGCTGCCGGCTTACGATCAAGCCTTACTACTCAGAGAACTGGGTATATTTTACGAGTGGTTTCTGGAAAAACTGCTGGGCATAGCCATCCCCGACTCAATTGCCGCCAAGCTCAATCAAACGCTGATAGCTTCCGCGCTGGAGCAACCGCAAGTCTGCGTACACCGCGACTACCATTCCCGAAACCTGATGGTGCTGGAACACGATTCGCCTGGCGTCATCGACTTTCAAGACGCGGTGATAGGCCCTATCAGCTACGACTTGGTTTCGCTATTGCGTGATTGCTATATCGATTGGCCGGAACATCAAGTATATGCCTGGGCCGAGGCCTATCATCAACGCCTATGCACCGCTAAGCTGTTGGATGCGGATTTTTCGCAATTCCGGCGCTGGTTCGATCTGATGGGCATGCAGCGCCATCTGAAAGCGGTCGGTATCTTCGCCAGACTGCATCTACGCGACGGCAAATCCGGCTATCTGGCTGATATACCTCGCACATTGGCTTATGTCGAGCGAGTTTGCGAGCAATACCCGGAACTGGCCGAAGCCCGCCAATTTTTACAACAACAGGTTCTGCCTGTTTACCGAGCTTTAATATGAAAGCCATGATACTGGCCGCCGGACGCGGCGAAAGAATGCGGCCACTGACCGATCGCACCCCAAAACCCTTACTGAAAGCCGCCGGCAAAACGCTAATCGAATACAACATCGAAAATTTGGTTGCTGCGGGCTTTACCGAGATCATCATCAACATCGCTCACCTTGGCACACAGATTAAAGATTATTGCGGCGACGGCAAGCGCTGGAACGCTTCGATAACCTATTCGGACGAAGGCGAAACCGCACTGGAAACCGCCGGCGGCATCGCCAACGCCCTGCCGTTATTGGGCGACCAGCCTTTTCTGGTGCTGAATGCCGACATCGTTTGCGACTTCCCCTTGCATACTTTGCGCAAGCCGAGCACCCGTTTGGCTCATTTGGTCATGATAGACAATCCACCGCATCATCCGGAAGGCGATTTTGCACTGAACGCTAGCGGACTGTTATCCGAGCAAGGCGAGCAAAAACTCACCTTCAGCGGTATCGGCGTTTATCATCCGGATTTGTTCGAGGGCATCCCGGTCGCGCCGTTAAAACTGCGGCCGGTACTGAATCAAGCCATAAGGCAACAACGCATCAGCGGCGAGAAATATTCCGGTCTGTGGATGGATATTGGTACGGCGGAACGGTTAGAGACGTTGGCAGCCCTAATCCGCGACCGCTCGGAGACGGAAATGGCGCTTTGACCGCCACTTTACGCCAAGTGGCCCCGATTGAATTAGAACGGCTTAACCACCGCCAATAAGACGATGGCAAACAGAAACAACACCGGGATCTCGTTGATCCAACGGAAATAGACATGCGAATGCCGGTTACGGTCATGCTTAAAATCCAGCAGCCATTTCCCGCAACACAAGTGATAAACCACCAGCAGCCCCAACAGGGCTAATTTCAGATGCAGCCAACCGCTGCCGGAATACAGCATCCAGGCATAATCGGCCAACATCCAGACGCCGAAGATAAAAGTACAAATCATGCCTGGCGTCATAATGCCAAAATACAGCTTGCGTTCCATCACCTTGAAACGCTCACGGCCAATATCGTCTTCACTCATCGCGTGGTAAACAAACAGTCTGGGCAAATAAAACAGACCGGCAAACCAAGTTACCATGAAAATCAAATGTAAGGCTTTTAACCAAAGCATGACGTTCCTTTTTTGAGACGCATGAAATTAACAGTTACACGCTCATGAAGGCGGGATTAATGTTGATTGTGCAATAAAGACAGCCAACGCCGGCGCCCCAAAACCCAAGCATTAGCGCCGCCTAGGCGCCATGATATCCGGCGGCGTCATCCTAGGTGCTGTCGGTGGCGTGGCAATAATCACAGCCGGATTGCCATATTGCCGAGCCTGTCTTTCCAACGCTTCCGCTTGTCTTTGTTCAGCCGCGACTTGCTGCTGC